>NZ_LQOL01000044.1 GCF_002101555.1 Mycolicibacterium canariasense | reverse complement strand
GCACACCCAGCCAACCAGACACCCCAATCACAGGCCGACAGCAGCTGACCGTTCTACACCCTCAATCATGAAGAGCCGGAAATCGGCCGGCGGAGCCCAACCACCGGGGTTGTTCCAGTCGACGGGCGGTTCCCAGCCCTCCGGTGGCCGCCAGCCCGGCGCCGGGTAACCGTCGTTCCAGCCGACCCACTCGGGGTGATGCCAGTCCGCGGGTCCGGGTCCGCGGCCCCAACCGGGACCGTGCGGTCCAGGCGGCCCCCAGTAAGGGTCGGCGCTGGCGACACCGGTGCCGATACCCATCGCGAGCACGCCGGTAATCCCCACTGCAGAAACGACTTTCGCAAATCTCATGTCCATCAATCCTTTCCAGCCTTGACGTCCGGGGACCGCAGCCGGCGGATCGGGAGGACGTCTGATAGTTAGTTTTGCTATCGACCTTAAGGACAAGCTATGTGCGCGGTCATGGTTCGGTGTACGTGTGCCCCGCGATCACGAAAAGGCCACTGCCAGCTGGCAAATCGCTGAACATAGGTTGAAGCTGATGGTTAGCTCGTGCGTTCGATGAAAGCCACCACGACCGCGGCGAGCTCGGCACCCTTGTCTTCCTGCAGAAAGTGGCCGGCGTCGGTGATGGTGACCGGTTCGTGGCCCCTGGCGCCGGGAACGTGCGCGGCGAGCACCCGGTCACCGCCGCGGGTGATCGGATCGGAGTCGGAGAACGCGCACAGGAAAGGTTTCTCGAAGCGCCCCAACGACTCCCAGGCCGCACGGTTGGCCGGGGTGGCGGGGTCGTCCGGGCTGGTCGGCACCAGCGTGGGGAACTGCCGGGCGCCTTCCTTGAAGGTCTCGTCGGGAAACGGGGCGTTGTAGGCGGCGATGACATCGTCGGGCAATGCCGAGGTGCAGCCGCCGTTGACGATGGCGCCGGCGTCGAAGACCGGTGTCTGCTGGCTGAACTGCTGCCAGGCCAGGAACGCCTTGCCCGGCGGTCGATCGCCGGTCGGCAGGAAGGTATTGGCGGCCACCACGCGGCTGAACCGGTCGGGTTCTTCACCGACCAGGCGCAAGCCGATCAGCCCACCCCAGTCCTGGCACACCAGGGTGATAGCGGTCAGGCCAATTCCGTCGATGGCGGCCCGCACCCAGTCCACGTGTGCCTGATATGTGTAGTCGGTGCGCCGCGTCGGCTTGTCGCTGCGGCCGAAGCCCACCAGGTCGATGGCGACGGCGCGCAGTCCGGCATTCACCAGTACCGGCACCATGTGCCGGTAGAGATAGGACCAGCTGGGCTCGCCGTGCAGCAGCAGAACGACCGGCGCGTCGGGCGGACCCTCGTCGATGTAGTGCATGCGCACCGGGGTGCCGTCGGCGCCGGTGACCTCGGCGTAGTGCGGCTCGAAGCCGTAACCGGGTAAATCGGTGAAGCAGTCGTCGGGGGTACGCAGAATCTCCACGGGGTCGAAGGTACAGCGCTGAATTGGTGTTCCGGAGGGATTCGGCGCGGGCCTAGAATCGTGGGGTTAGGGGGCAAATCTCATGGCAAAGCCGTTGCGGGTCGATCCGGCCCAATTGCAGGTGACTGCGGAGTCGCTGAGCAGTCACGCCGAGTCGTTCACCACGACGCACTCGCAAGCACAGTCGCGCGCGGGCGGGGTGGCGCTCGGGGCCAGCAAGGCTGCCGCCGCGTTGCCGGCGATGCTGAGTGAGTGGCAGACCTCGGCCACCCAGTTCGCGGCTCACCACGAGAAGCACGCGGATGGTCACCGGGTGGCCGCGGAGGCTTACACCAAGACCGATAGTGGCGCTGCCGAGGACATCGAGGCAGCCGGGCGCGACTTGTAGCCCGTGGCGCTCACCCTGCAGGAGCTGCTGAACTGGCCGCCCGAGATCGGTGACCTGGGCAAGGCCGCCCATGATGTCGCAACAAATCACGCCGATTCGGCCGACTTTCTGCGCTCGGCGATGCAGGCCTCGGACTGGGACGGCGAGTCCGGCGATACCGCGCGGCAGGCGGTGCTCTCGACGGCCGGTGACCACGACAAGCAGGCCGAGCGAATAAAGGCGGCCGCCACGCTGATCGACACTGCCCACCAGGAAGCCGACGCGCTGGCCAACAAGGTCAAGGACATCCTCAATTTCGCGGCCGAGGCTCCCGCCGTGAAGGTGGATTTAGCGACTGGCGAGGTGAGCCAGCCGGCCAGCTACGACTACATGGACGCCGAGACCCAGACGAAGGTGTCCGAGAAGATCGCCGAGGTGAAGGCGCGGATCGCCGACGCGATCATCGAGGGCGATCGGATCGACGACGAGCTGGCCAAGGCGATCGCGAAGGCATCGGGGTTGCCGGAGCCGGCGCCTTCAGCCTCGACATTGCCCGACATCATGCTTGGTCCGTTGAAGCGCGGCGAGGCCCGTAACCTCGGTCCGGTGGCTGGTACCGGGAGCGACCCTGGCATACCAGGCATCGGCGCCGCCGACCTCGGCGAAGTCGTCACATTGCCCGATGGGAAGCAGGTGGCAATCTTCGGTGACGCGTTCGAAGGTGACCATGTCGGCGCTGATCCGCACTACCGGTCAGTCGCCGTCCCCGTGACGTTTGACTCGCAGGGCCGGCCGCACTACGGCGTCCCCTTGACCGGCCCAAAGGGCAGTGATAACGAGCTGTTCGCCATCCCGGACTACGCCCTCGGCGCCGATGACACCCTGCCCGGAGGCACGTTCACGGTGGGGAAAGACACCTACATGATGGTCGTCGGCACCAAGAACAATCTCGAACCGACTGGGTCCTGGCTGGTAAAAGTCACCGGCGACTTCTCCAAGCCATTGCAACCAGTTCCCAATTCCTGGGCGCCAGCCGCGGGCGAGGGGGCCAGACCCACCCAGATCAGCGGCTTCCAGAGCAGCCAAGACGGCAAGATCTACATCGTTGCGGACTCATTCGATCGAAGTTCGGGCGTGACGATGTACCAGGTCGACCCCAACCAAGGCACCGATGTCGGTAACCGAGGTACCTGGAGGCCGTGGACTGGCGCTGGATTTGGCGATCCGAACGACGCACCGGTCATGATGACCGATCGAGGCGTCAAATTCGGCGAACTGAGCTTTCAGCAGATCGACGGCAAACCCGTGCTTTCAGGATTCAACGGCTCCACCGGCAACGTTGAATTACGGGTTGCCAATGACCCGACTCAAATCATGCAGGGCGTTCCAACCACAGTTGTCGACTCACGCGCCGTTCCCCAGCCTTACGGCGGGTTCATCATGCCCGGCTCCACATTGGACAACATGAACATTCTCGCCAGTCAGTGGAACAGCGACCAAAGAGGACCCAATCCGGGCTCCGTCTACAACTCACAACAGGTGATCGTCAACGCCAACCGACCCCCGTAACGTGGCAGGCATACTTCGCGACAGATCATTCGGGCAGCGACATTGGGGAGGAACATGGCGGCGATGCGACGGATACGAACGACGTTGGGCGCGGTGAGTCTGCTCGCCATGATTCACCAGCCCGCGGCGCACGCTGACACACCGAAATTCCCAGACCTCAGTGGCTACACGCCAGTGAACACTCAGGACTACGCGATTGCCTTCGATAACCCCGGCCGACAGCCGACCATGACCGACTACTTTCTGACGCCCAGCGGAGTCGTGTGTGTCATCGACGATGGCGGCGCCGCGTGTTTCGGGAATAATCTTCCGAGCGTCCCGGCGTTGGAAGATCCCAACTCGCGGGTGAGCTATATCGATACCCAGAAAGGCTTGTATCAGTCTTCGAACCCCGGGTATGTAAATGGCACTACAATTCGTGGGCAGCAGATTCACACTCTTCCCGCCGCCCATTCGATCACCGTTGAGGGAACCGTTTGCGGTGTCAGTAACTCAGGTACGACCGCGTGCAAGGATCCGCAAGGGCGTGGATTCATCGTCTCGCCGTCGTGGACGGGCTGGTTACCGAAGGTTTAGTTGCTGAGATGCGCTGGCCGGCGGTCCTAGCAGCCGCGACAACGTTGTTCGCCGCTGCCCCGCTGTCCCAGACGCAGGCCGACACACCGAAGTTCCTGAGTCTCGACGGATATGCCCCCGTGGACATCGCCGACTATCGCATCGACACCACCACACCGGGGCACCTCAGCTCGGGGACCTATTTCCTCACCCCCGACGGAGTGGTGTGTAACTTCACGTCGCTACAACCTCAGTGTCGCGGAAACAATCTGCCGGCACTTCCTCCTGCGGCGTCTGACCCGTCGAGGGGCCTCAATCGGTCAAATTGGATCGGGACGGTGACCGGCCTGAAGCAGACGAACGAAGAAAGCCCGACCGACGCATTCCACGGTCAGCCCATCAAGACGCTCCCGCCGTTCCACTCGATCACCGTCGGTGGCGCCGTCTGCGGTGTCGACGACAAGGGAACGACTGCCTGCAAGGACGCTCAAGGCCGCGGCTTCATCCTGTCGCCGGCATGGTCGGGCTGGCTGCCGAAGGTTTAGCCCGCAACGATGAACCGGCAATGCCGCTGGCGGCCGTAGCAGCATTGCTTGGCAGAGTCTATGACTTCGCCATGAATACCTGGCTGGTGCACGGAAGCACATTTAGCGTGATACCTAGCCATGGAATCTGTCGGCAGATCTAACTGTGCAGTGCGTTCCGTTGCCGACGCTACGAGTCTCAGGAGCAGACCCTCGATGATCGCGCGTTCTGCCGCCCTCGCCGTGTGGTCGGCAATCATGGCAATCATGTTGTCGAGTTGTTCAGCCCCCTCGTCACCACCCAATCAGGTGCTCGGAACCTGGCGAATGGTCGCCGCGTCGATCGAGAGGGAGGGAACCTCCGTGCCGGCGTACGGCGAGCGGCCGAGCGGACTACTCACGTTCACTCCGGACATGCACTACGTCGAGGTCCTCACCGACTCCACGGTGGCCCCTTTCGCCTCCAACGTGCGAGGCGAAGGCACCGACGCAGAGAACCGGGCCGCCATGGCGGGCAGCATCGGCATGTTCGGCACATACACCGTCGACGCAAACGGCGAATTCAGCGGCAACCGAGTGGAGGGCGCCACGTTTCCCAACTGGGTCGGAAACGTGCGAACGACAAAGGATTTGCGCATCACTGTCGACGGTGATCGCATGACCGAACACTTCACCCGTCCCGACGGTACGTCGATCGAGATCATCTTCGAACGCGTGACGAATGGGTAGGACCGATCCCGAGGTCTGATCACGACGACGCAGCCGTCGGGTCCCACAAGCCTTCGGCGTCGCCGTCGCGCAGCTTCGTCTCGTAGAGCTGGGTCTTCCAGGTGATGATGTCGCGCGCCTGCTCCAGCGCCTGCATCTGCGCGTCGACGCGGGCGCGATGCGCATCGAGCAGCGCCAGGCGTTCGGACTCGTTGCCGGGCCCTTCGCGCACCAAGGCGGCGAACCGTTTGAGATCGGCGAGCGGCATCTGTGATTCGCGCAGCCGCGTGCAGATGCGCAACCAGTCGACGTTCGTCTGGCTGTACCGGCGCCGGTCGCTCGAGGTGCGTTCCACCGGCTCGATGAACAGGCCTTCGCGCTCGTAGAACCGCAACGCGTGCACACTGAGCCCGGTCGCCTCCGCAACCTCACCGATGGTGTAGCCGGTCATCCAACGGACCTCCCCCAGCACTTGACCTAGAGCCAACTCTAGGTCGTAGCGTCGCCGACATGACACCTCGATTCCGCGGAAAGCGCATCGTCATCACCGGCGCGACCAACGGCATCGGCCTGGCCGGCGCCCGCCGACTGGCCGACGAGGGTGCCGAGCTGCTGCTCACCGGTACCCATCCGGCACGGATCGCTCAGGCGCAGCGTGAAATTGGCTCAGCAACAGTCATTTTCAATGATGCCTCCACGCCGGACACCGGAAGTGCCCTCGCGCAAGCCAACGCCGGCGGCGGCATCGACGGACTGTGGCTCAACGCCGGTTACGCCGATATCGCCACGATTGCCGACACCGACGCCAAACTCTTCGACGCCATGATGGCAACCAATGTCCGCGGCCCCTTGCTGCAACTGGCCGCGCTGTCCGACAGCTTGACCGACGGGGCGTCCGTGGTGGTCACGTCGTCCACCTCGACCTACGAGGGGGCACCGCGCACCGCGGTGTACGCGGCCACCAAGGCAGCCCTGATCGCCGCAGCGCGGAGTTGGGCCGCCGAGTTGGCGCCGCGTGGCATCCGGGTGAACACGCTGGTGCCGGGCGCGATCAGCACCGACTTTCGCAGCTTCATGGACGACACGACTCGTTCGACGTTCGAGGCCGGCGTGGTCAGCCGCGTGCCGCTCGGCAGGGTGGGCAGCGCCGACGAAGCGGCGGCGGTGGCGCTGTTCCTGCTTTCCGATGACGCGAGCTACGTCACGGCCAGCCAGTACCCCGTCGACGGCGGACTCACCCACCGGTAAGCGTCAGCGGAAGCGGCCGATGATCGGGATCTTGTCCAAGATGCGGTCACGCAGCCGCGGCTGGGGCGGCGGGGCCGCCGGCGGAACGTAGACCGGCGGGGCCGGTGACACGTTGGCCGGCGCGGCGGGTTCGGGCGCGGGCGGCGGCGCGACGGGTACGGGCGCCGCGGGCGGTGGCGGTGCTTGCGCGACAGGCAAATTCATCAACGCAAACGGTTCGCGCGCCAGTGCACGGACGGTCTCGGCACTCGGCGCCGGCGGGGCCGGACGTGCGATCGGCGCCGATGCGGCGACGGGCTCGGTCGTCCGGTTGCTGTGCTCAGGCAGTCCTTGCGATCCGATGACCACCGACACCGACACCACCAACGCCACACTCGCCACGCCCAGCGCCGAAGTCAGCAGGCGCACCCGCGTGAACCGCGGCGCGCGCGGTTCCGGTTGAGGCAGGCTCGCCGCGTACGCCGAGGCCAGGGCGGCGCCCCGGGTCAGCGCGAAATCCGCCTCGGTTGCGGTGACCACCGGGCGGTCCGTCTCCTGCTGCAGGGCGTCAACCAGCTCGTCGGCATTTTCGGAGCCCAGGACGAACACCACGTCGGGGCTGGGGCGCGCGCTGCGCACAACCGCGCACACCCGGTCGATCAGGGTCGCGGCGTCCATCCGCTCGATCTGCTCGACCTCCACGCTGAAGCCGTCGACCGTCGCGACCATCGCGGAATCCGGCTCGACGATGCAGACGACCAGGAAATCGTGACCGGTCATCTCGGCGATGCCGCGGGCCAGCGCCTCGGTCGCCTCGACCTCGCGAACGGCCACCACGCGCGCTCCCCCGCCGTAGACGTCGAGCGCCTCGCGAACCTTGATGGCGGCCGACTCGGCGTCCGGCGTCCAGGTCAGACCGACGGCGTGCAGGTCTTCGTCGGCAGGCAGGGTGGCCAGGTAGTCCTCCACGTCGGCGGCGTCGAGCACGATGCGGTCCAGGTGCTCGCCCTGGCCAGTGGCACCGTCAACCAGCTCGCCGCGAACATCCCTCGTCGTCACCGAAAGGCCCAGTACGAGGCTCATGGAGTTCCCCCTGATCCATCGACTCTCGGGTTGAGGTTACCCATTTGTGACCATGGGCTCAGCGCAGGCCACACCGTCACGTCTGGCCGGTGGCCCGTGCGACGGCGACGTAAGGCCCGGCCAGTCCCGAATCGTGGGTACGAGCTGCCGGGCGACGGTTGGAGTGGATCGATGCTGAAGCGACAGGTGTGCCCAGCCCCCGGCGAACCAGATCGACATCGTTGCACTCACGCGTCTGTGTGGCGTCTCGGAGGCTGATTGCGCAGGTCAGAGCGAAGTCGACGGTGATGCGCGTCGTTCGACTCGTAACCATGTCGCCTCACTGCCCGCTGGTGTATGGGTATGGTTTGGTTGCAGATTGCTAGCATCTAGCTGTATCACCGCTACAGTTGGGGTATGCGCACGCTACACATCCGCAACGTCCCCGACGAGGTTATGGACCGCCTCGCAAGGTTGGCGCGCGCCACCAACTCATCGGTGACGGCAGTCGCGATCCGCGAGCTCGACGCAGCGACGCGACGCGTCGACAACGCAGCACTGCTCGCCTCGTTACCGGACTTGGCTATCCCGGCGGCCGACATCGCGGCCGACGTAGCCGCCGAGCGCCGGTGATCGTCCTCGATGCCTCTGCAGCGATCGCGGCCTTGCTGAACGGTGGGCAGGCGCGGCGCCTCGCCTCCGAACAAGTCGTCAATGCCCCGCACCTGGTGGACGCCGAGGTACTCAGCACCCTGCGCAGACAGACCGCCACGGGTGCCCTGACGCCTGCGCAGGCCCGGCAAGCGATTGATGTCTGGGCGAGACTGGGCATGAATCGGTATGCCGCGCAACCGTTGTTGGAGCGAGTCTGGGAGCTTCGGGACACGGTGACGGCGTACGACGCGATGTATGTGGCATTGGCGGAGGCCCTGGAGTGCCCCTTGCTGACCGCGGACGCGCGGTTGAGTCGAGCGCCAGGCATCCGCTGTGCGGTCACCGTCGTTCCGAACTGAGGTTCCGCCGCGGACGGTCCCACCGGTCAGAACCCGAAGTAGACCGCCGCCATATCCTCGTCGCCGTGCCCGGCCGCGCTCGCGGCATCGAAGGCCGCCCGAACCCCGTCGACCAATGCGGTCGACAGCCCCGAAGCGATGATCGCGTCGCGGATCAATCCGGTGTCCTTGCGGACGCCGTCGACGCTGAATTGCGGCGCGAAGGACGATTCGAGGATCGCCTTGCCCTTCGCCTGCAGATAGGGCGAACCCGCCGCCGAGCCGTCGAACGCGTCCAGGATCAGCTGCTGGTCGACGCCAAGGCTTTTCGCCAGCGCGAACGACTGCCCGATGGCCGCAGCGAGCGCGCCGATCCAGGCATTGCAGACAAGTTTGAGCCGCGATCCCATCCCCGGCTCGTCGCCTGCCCAGAGCGTCTTGGTGCCCATGGCGTCGAACGCCGGCTGCACCCGTTGGAGCAAGCTGCGATCACCGGACGGCAACATCACCAGTTTGCCCTGCTCGGCCGGCGCTTTGGTGCCCAACACCGGGCAGTCCAGGAAGGCGACACCATGCTCAGCGGCGGCGGCCGCAGCTTGGGCGGCGCCCTCGATACCGACGGTGGCGCATTGTACGAAGACGGCGCCGTCGGCCATCGCAGGCAGCGCGGTCCCCATCACCTCCAGGGTTGCCGTCGTGTCGAAGAGGATGGCAACGACGACGTCCGCTCCAGCGACGGCCTCAGCGGGATCGGACGCCACCTCCGCACCTGAGGCGGCCAACGGCTGCGCGCGCTCCGGTGTGCGGTTCCACACCACGACGTCGATCCCCTCGCGGAGCAGGGACTGCGCCATGCCGGCGCCCATGGCGCCCGTACCAAGAACCGCGACTCGCATGAGAGTCATTCTGCCGCGGGCGCCGGCGCCGCGCGCAGCCTAGGCTGCGGCCGCCGCGGAACTGCCAAGCAACGAGCCCCATTCCTCTTGCGCCGCAATATGGGCCGGACCCGGCGTCCCCTCCACCTGGCGGCAGGACGCCAGATCGACCAGAGCAAGCGCGATGGTCGACAGTGGCACACCGTGCCGGCGTGCGGCGGTACGCAGCTCATCGGCCGCGGCCTGTGGGGTATAGCGACGAAGTGCCAACAACACACCTTCAGCGGCGGCGAGCAATCGCTGCTCGTCCGATCCGACCACTGCACCCGACCTGGCATCTTGGGCAAACATTCGTCAGCACTCCTTCACGTTCTCCAACGATGAGCGGGACCATGTTCCTGGAGGGAGCATCGGTGCCAGCGGGACGCTGATACCCCGTCTGCCTGGGGTTTAATCACAACTGGCGGTGAAGGCGTGTGTGGTCGAGCACAGCACGGCGGATCAGCCGTAGTAGTCCAGCAGGGGCAGCGTCAGGATCGCCACTCCCGGCGCCCCCAACAAGAGCAGCAGAATGCCGACGGCGCGCACATTGTGGCCACCGCCCCAGATGATGCCGCCAGTCGCAGCTAGCACGCCACCAATGAGCAAACCGGTCGCCAGGTGAAGATCTGCGGAAACCTGCGCGGTACGGGTACCGCCATCGAAGTCTGCGGCGAACTCTGGGCTGCCCCAGACCGTCAACGTAAGCACCGCAGCTACTGCGAGGCAGATGGCTGAGCAGCAACACAGCATCAGGCCGAGACCGGCTGGGCGGGAGATTGATTCGCGAGCGGTGTAAGCGGGGAACTCAGCGGGCATACCGCCACCCTGCGGCAAAGGACACTGCGGCACATCGGTAAAACTACTCATCAGCGCCCGGCGACATCGACTGCTTTGGTTCGGGCTCGGACCGACCCGCGGAGTGCGCGGCTCAGACGGAGCACGGTTTTGGCCGTGGCGGGCGTCCGACACTAGGGACGACGAAAAGGAGCCGGCTAGTTGACCTTAGGCGCCACGTGCTCGGGTCCATCGGTTTCCGTCCCAGTAGCGGAACATTCGCGGATCACCAGGATCTTCGTACCACGACGCTGGCGGCAGCGGAGGCGCTGCGGCCGGCATCGTAGGTAGAGCTGGCCGTTCGGGCTCGGGGTCATACCGGGCCGGCAGTTGCACCGAACTCTCGACTTCCCCGGAAAGCACGTAATCCAATGGATCCACCTCAACCGCCACCAATCTGGGAAGCGTGACGAGCTCACCATCGAGAACGGCGCTGTCCGCCTCATTCGCCTTGATGCCGTCGATGCGGACTTCCGCGGCGACCGCTGATCCCTTGATGTCCCCCCAACAAACCGTTACCAATCCTCGCGATGCGAGGTGACGAATCATCGGTAGGAATCGCTGACTCATTTGCGGTGTCAGCTGACCGATCCTTTCATCGTCGATTCGGACTTCCACCACCGACTTCGCAGCCCCAGCACTGGCCGACGCGCATTCATGAAGCGAGGCGTACAACATCCCGTGGCCGCCAGTCGGAACGAACTTCAGCAGAGCATCCGAGTGTTCGTCTTCTTTCGTTACCTGAACAATCGTCGAACGGGGAATGATCGTGTAAGGCACTGACGGCGGGTCGTTGATCGGTAGTGCACACTGCGGATCACCCAGCTTGACTTGCACTTTCGCCGCGAAGTCCGCCGCCAAACCGCCTCGCCCGTCCCAGTCGTCCCAGCGCACTACGTCGAACGCGTAGAGCCGTCCCGGCACGACCGGAATGAAGCCGGATGCAATCACTCGACGAACCGCGTTGGCCCACGATTTGCAGTCGTCGCGAGGCAGGTACCCTACGGTACGACCATCCGCCCGTACCGAGATCGCCCAGCGATCATGCTCGTTATCCGGCTCAGGAACCAGCTCGAAGTTTCGCCGAAGCTCGAATCCGTCCCGCGGCCAGTCCTCGGGAAGCAAACTGCGAATCGTTGCACCATAGTGTTTCTCGCCGACGATGTCATAGTTGCACCAGTCACTACGCTGCTGATTCCAGAGCTCGTAATGTTCCGGCCTGGCACTCATGCTGCCCCCGTCACCACAACACCCGACGGCGCCACCCTCAACTTCCCAACGGCAACTGCACGTTCCAGCGCAGCGTCGAGGCGCACCGCCACACCCGCGCCCATCCGTTTTACTCCGAACAAGGCCATGGCTTGGCGTTTGAGATCGTCCTTCACAGCGCCACCGGATTGCGCAGCGACGACCACCATTGCATTGCCGATCTCCACGAGACTTACCTCGTCGATCGGGCGATTTTCCCCCGCCTTGGGTACTCGGACCGTCTGCCATGTCTGCGGCTGAATTCCTGTGGGCCAGTAGAAGTCCGCGTCCTCGGCCCGGGCGAACTCATCCGGGACCATGCTCTGGATGACCCGCTTGCGATCCTCGCTGACCCGCGAAAGCCCGAACGCGCCACCCACCAGCTTCGCCAACCGATCTTTGTGCACCGGTGCTTCCGCCTCGATGATCGACTCGATGATCTTCAAGACGTGAGAGCGGTTGTAACTGGTGTGGATCTCGTCGAGCACGCTCACGCCGCCGATCACGACGGCCGTCCACCCAGTGTAGTCAGCGAGGTTGAAGTGCCGCGGTGCATCTGTCGGGCGGGGCTGCGACGTAAGGGCAGACGCCGACTTGAATGCCACAACCTCTGGTTGAGCCGGCGGGAAAGGCACTTCAACGGGCTGGGCAACGGGCGGCTTTGTTCGCCGCTGCTTCGCAGCCGCCACCGCATCACGAATACGCGTTATCGTGGCCTCGCGCTGACTCAGCCATTCCGGCAACCAGATTCGCTCGACTCCTGGCCAGTGCAGCAGGTTCGACAGCACATCGACCGGGAGTCCGTCGCGATCGGCAACCGTACGGCGGCCGTACCACTCGGTGCCGTCGAGCAGGATCGCCACCAACGGCTGGTCGGGTTCGTCCGGATCGGATACCACCAGATCGACGCGGAAGTCGGACAGGCCGACGTCGGATCGGACCACAAGATCCTCGGCACGCAGTGCGACGGCGATGTCGTCGCGGTGCCGATCGATCACGGCATTGCGCCGACCGCCCTGGGTGATGGTCTCCACGCCCCGCTGAGCCATCTCCAGGTAGGCGCGCAGATGCTTGGTGCCGACCTGCGTCGTCTCCTCGGCACGGAGATCACCCGGGTCGAAGCTGGCATAGAGCACCACCTCACAACGGGCGCGGGTGATAGCGACATTGAGCCGACGTTCTCCGCCCGGCCGCGACAGCGGACCGAAGTTCAGCGGCACAAATCCCTTGTCATTCTTGCTGAACGCGACCGAGAACAAGATGGTGTCGCGCTCGTCGCCCTGCACATTCTCCAGGTTCTTGACAAATAGCCCATCCGGATGGTCCAACGCCTGCAGCAGCCGCTCATCCCCTGTGTCACGCAACAGGTTTTCGATCAGGTCGCGCTGTTGCGCGTTGAAGGTGATGACACCGATCGAGGGTGCCTTGTCAGGCGATTCGGCGAACCGGCGGCGGATGTCAGCCACGATGCGGTCAGCTTCGACCCGGTTGGTGCGTAGTGTCTTTCCCTTGCCGGACCGCTCGAAGTGCCCGTCGACTCGAACGAGCGAGATGCCATGCCCCGACGCGGACGTCCGTGGCGCGGGGAACGATGCCAGCCGGCCGTTGTAGTAGTGGATGTTGCTGAAGGCGATGAGCGCCTCGTCCTGGCTGCGGTAGTGCCAGGACAGCCACTGCTGCGGCACCAACGCCTGCACGCATTCGCTGAGGATCGATTCCTCGTCCGCGACCACCTCAGGGTTGGCATCCACTTTCTCCTCGTCGACGGCCGCGTTGGTCTCGGCGAAGCTGGTAGGTGGCATCTGCTTGCTGTCCCCGATCACCACAACGGCTTTCGCACGACCCATCGCACCGACGGCGTCGGCGACCCGGATCTGTGACGCCTCGTCGAACACGACGATGTCGAAGATGTCCGGCTGCGCCGGGAAGAACCGCGCCACCGAATCGGGGCTCATCAACGTGCAGGGCATGATCTGGGTGATCAGTTCGCCGAAGTTGTCCATCAAGCCCCGGACGCTCATCCCGCCGCGTTTGCGGTCCAGTTGGCGCTTGAGCAGACCAACCTGCCCGCTCTCGGTGTAGGCGTCGAATCTGCGCGCGGCCAATAATCCGGCAGGAATCGACCGGCACAACTCGTCGCGGATCGCTGCGGCGCTGCTGGTGAACCGGTCGATCGCCTTGCCGTGGGCGGCCACATCGAATTCGCTGAGCCCACTGGCGTCGAGACGCTCAGAGATCGACGTGACGGCCACCCCGCGGTCGAACGCCAGGCTGGCGTCTTCGGCCGCGACGTTGCCGGCGAGGATCTGCGCCCTGGCGTCCGGCATGTCCGCGCGAACCAGCGGTTCGACGTGCTGCAGCAGGGCAACCCAGCGTTCGATCGTCACCGGTGACTCCAGCTTGCGCCCATCGCGGCCCGACCACCACCGGGCGATGAAGCCCTCTCCGAACACGTCGGCGCCCGTCGCGTGGGCCAACTGCGTCCAGCCGGTTGACCAAGCCTGCAACGCCGACGCGAACGCTCCCGAGGCATGCGCACTGTAGAACGCACGCAAATCGGCAAGGCGCGGTTGGGCAGGATCGGTCGACAGAACCGCGCCGACCCGTCGCACCGCACTCACCGTCGCCGCAAGGTGCGTGGCATCCGCATGGATGAACGGATTCCATGCCCGGTCGAACACTGGCACCGGCAGAGCCGAAACCCGTTGCCGCAGATCAGTTACCACGGCGTGCCCCTGCTGCAACTGCTCGGTGAGCTTCGACAATGTCTTGAGGTCGACCGCTGCCTGGTCTACCGTCAGCACCTCGGCCAGCTGCGCAAGCACCGCACGGCGGCGCTTCTTGCGACCGAAGAAGCCGGATTGGTCGGCGGCCAGCGCGGCGGCGTGGATGGCCGGCACATCAAGGTCCACGACCGCGGGCGTGACGGTCGACAGCCACTCCGGCGTGGTTTGGCGCAGATGGGCCAGCATCTGTTCGATGCCGGTCAAATGTGCATGACCCTGTGGTGTGTGCAGCTGATCCAGGCCCGCCAACGGATAACGCGGTTCCGCAGTTAGTCCCGCCCAGACATCGACATCGTTAGGGTGGCGATACCTGGTGAGAACTTCCAACGCGATGCCACCGGCCTGCAGTTCGGCGAGTGCGTTGTCGAACATCACCGCTGCGCTGTGAATCCGGGCTGGGTCAAGACCGGTCGGCGGGACGGAATCGACGAATGCCCAGGGGTGATCCGGGCGTGGACGCGCATCGTCCACCTTCTCTGGCAACGTCCGAAGGGCCTGGGCGACGGCGTCGAAGACCGTCGGATCAGCGTTGGTGACCAGGCTTTTCGGTACAGAAAGCGGTGTCACGTCCTGATCGGCGGCGAGTTCCGAGGACCGGGCGGTGTACAGCGACTGGCCCACCGCGTTCGGTTCGTGCAGCCGTTCTGCGTAGCGCGCAAGGCTATGCCTGCTTGATTCGGCGACTTGCAGCTTGGTCTTCAGCAAGTCGGCGTCGTGGTTTAGCCGTAGCTCCAACGCATGTTTGATCTGCGCACGCACCGCCGCCGGCCGCGCGGACTTGTCGTGGATATCAAGGGAGAGCTCGCCGAGCCCAACACTTTCCAGGCGTTTCTTCACGACATCGAGGGCCGCACGCTTCTCGGCGACAAACAGCACCCGCCGCCCAGACGCCATTGCGTGCGCGAGCAGGTTGGTGATGGTCTGCGACTTGCCCGTTCCGGGAGGCCCTTCCAGCACAAAGGTGCGTCCGCCGACGGCGTCGGCCACGGCGCGCAACTGCGATGCGTCGGCCGGCACCGGCACGGTCGTGCCGAGTTCGTCGAGGTTCGGCTCAGCGCGGTCGGTGACCGGATCGACGAAAGGGCGCTGCGGGTTCTCGATGAGGTGGCGCACCAAGCTATTGCGGGACAGCTCTTTCCACGATTCGTCGAGGTCCTTCCACAGCGGGAACTTCGCGAACTGCAGAATGGACAGGTGGACGGTATCTTCGACCAGGAACGGCAGCTTGGCGTCCGCGACGGCCCGACGGACCGCGTTGAACGTGCCGGTCAGGTCGATGCCCGAGGCGTCCTCGTCGGGCTGGGCCAGCGCCGGGATCTCCAGACCCAGTGAGGTGCGCAGCTTCTCGACGAGACAGTAATTCGGCGTCGACGCACCCGCTTCGTCCATAGCGATGACGTAGCGTTCGCCCCGGTTGGTGGTGCGCAGTGTCACCGGCACCAGGACCAGCGGTGACTTCAGCGGCCGGTCCGCCAGTTCCCAGCTGAGCATCCCGAAGGCGAGATAGAGGTTGTTGGCGCCGGTCTCTTCGACGATGGTCTTCGCCTTGTTGGCCAGGTAGCGCAGCTTGCTCTTGTAGGACGCCGTCGTGATGTCGATGTAGGCGCCGTGCTTGTCGGCGAGCAGCAGTTCGCGGGCCGGTTCCGGTAAGTCGCGGCCGAAGCGGATTCCGCGGGCGATGTCGACGTTCTGGACTTCGTCGGAGCCCAGCAGCGAGATCTGGGCGCCGGCGTTGATGGCGTCCTCGAAGCGGCTCAGTGCCGGGCTAGGCACGTCGAGCCGATAGCCCGCGCGGTCGGTGTAGTTGATCAGCTTGTTGCGCAGGCTGAGGTCCAGCAGTGCGTTCTTCCACTGGCTGATGCGGGCGGGCACCGCGTCCGGTTGTGCCGCGTGCCGGGATTCGCTCTGGGTGTATGGGGCGATGACCGGGCCGGCTCCCGGCTTGTATTCGGAGACAACGACATTGCCGTCAGCATCGACACTGCGGCTGGGCAGCGGGAAGACCCGGGCCCGCCGAGCCTGCTGCACGTCGGTGACGCCGAGAACGTCGGTCAGGTTCTCTGCCAGGTGCCGGTTGCGCGGCGCGCGCCGGGCATCGTCGAACGTCGGGTCGGCGGCGGACTGGGTCACCATCGTTGTCTCGACGAGTCCGATATGGCCCAGGTCGACCTGGTTGATGACCTCGATGGGCTCGGTGGTGGAGACGTTCGACATGGCGCCGTCGATGCGCCAGTAACCCAGGAAGGCGTGACCGCGCAGCAGCCAGATGGTGGAGTTGATGCCGCACTGCTCGAAGACCGCGGCCATCACCAAGGTGGTGTCCAGGCAGGTACCCAGGCGCCCGTCGAGCACCTCGGCCGGGGTACGGACTTTCTGGCCGATGTCGCCCCAACTGGCCGGCGGTTCGGCGTAGCGGATGTCGCGGGCCTTCATGGCGTTGAACACTGCCCTGGCGATGGCATCGACCCGTTCGGGACTCTCGCTCTGATAGCCGTCCAACGACGAGTTGCCGGTCGCTGCTTTGAGCCGGTCCGAGACATCGAGCATCAGCGTGGCGACGGTCGCGGCGTTGGGCTGGATGTAGGTCGCGAGCATCTCGAGTGCGAGCTGCGGCGGGGTGGCCTTCCACTGGGTGGCGGCCAAGATGTTGACGTCCTTGGTGGCCTCGGCGAGGACCGCACCGGCGTTGTCCCGCAGGACGACACGGATCTCACCCGGACGCTGTTCATCGACGCGCAGCATCGACGCCGGATCGAGTTTGAGGTCGACGGTGCGCAACACGGTGGGTTGGTGAGCGAGCAGGTCGAGGTGGATCTCGGCGGGGTCACCGTGCGATCCGTCGGCGCTGACCACGCTCACCTCTAGGACCGCGCCGTGTCGGTCACCGCCCGTGTTATCGACGGTGATGTGCTCGACGACGGGGATGCGGCAATGGGCCATCGCATAGCTCAAGTCGCTGATGGCGACGATGTCGATGCGCGGCGCGTCCTCGGCCGGCGGTGGCGGAGCGGTCGTGGTTGTGGGCTCGACGGCGGTTGCCAGGGCGTGCCTGCCTACGGGAGCCGCTGGCGCGACCGCGGCTTTGAGCTGATGGACGCGCTCCGCGACGTCGGTGAACCCGATGGCGCGGAGCAGCAGTTCGGCCGAGTCGATGGCGCGGTAGGTCTCGGCGTCGCTGAACTCGCCGGTGTGCGCCCACTTGTTGCGGACCTCGCGCAGCTCCTTGGCGTAGATCTCGGCCTGTCTGGGCATGGCCTTGTTGAACGGATAGCCGAGGTCACCGAGTCGTTCGGTCATCGCGCGCAGCATGAGCGAAACGTCGCGGCTGCGATATTCCCCGCCTCCGCGCCCGTTCGCAGCATCCTTGGCCCGGAGCAGTTCAGCCCAGTCGGTGCCCGGAGGCAAGAGGCGGTTGAGCACCTGGCTGACGAACGGCGACAGGCCGCCGGCCAGCGTGGTCAGTGTCTGCCCGACGAGTTGATGGCGGTCAACGGCTTTCACTGCTTACACCCCTACCTTCGAACGAGTTTGCTGCCAATCAGCGCGTACGCTGAATGCCCTTGTGGCATAACCCGATGCAAAGGCCCATACATGTAACCATGACATCAAGCCCGCGGCAATATATGCGTATGGGTCAATTTGCTGTCGGTCGTGGCGGGAGGTGACCACTTGAGGCTCCGTTCATCGGGTTCCAGGGCCGCCGGTGGCGAGCCGGACAGATTCGCACATGCCACCGACAAGTTCGGTCGACGCAATCGGACGGACCGTGTCGGACTGCCCGGCTACGGTTTGCGAGATGTGATGGACCGTTGATCGTGGGGAGGATGCACGGGTGTACGGACGCAGTGACGACGAGTGGGATCGCATAGTCGACGATGCGGTGGGCTTTCTGATTGACCAGGCTCGCCTAAAGCGGACCGTCAGCTACAGCGAGCTGAACTCGGCGTTGGCCCGCGCCGCCGGTCATATCCCCTTCGACTTCGGCCTGGAGCGTGACCGTGCCGCTGTGGGAGGGGTGCTCGGCGATGCCGTGCGCCGCACGATTGGCGAGTCCGGCGTCATGCTGTCGGCCATCGTGGCGTACATCGGCCAGAACGATCCCGGCCCGGGGTTCTACAAGTTCGCCACCGAACTAGGCCTGCTGCCTAACACGGCAACCGCCGACGACAAGCTGGCGTTCTGGTCGAGGCAGATCAAAGCAGTTCACGAACACTACGCGCGCCCGGCCCGGCAGCGGCTGCCATGAGCGATCTGCAACAGCGGGTTCTGTCCTTCGTTGCCGAGCCCGCCATGCGGCTGATTGAGCAGTTCTTTGACACCGAAGGCTCGTTCGCCGCCACGACATTCGACACCTTGCCCGACAACGACCGCATCCGCTTCACCACGACAGACCTACTGGCGGTGACTCTCCTCGACGTCGCACTCCCGCCATCCTCGGTCCGCAGCCTGCTGGAAAGCGACGCCAGCAAATTCAACGGTCTGCTCGCGGCCGTGCCCGGAGATGTGGACCTGTGGGATGCGTCCGACGAGGACCTGGCCCATGCCGAAGCTCTCTACTGGGCGCTGCGCAAACTTCCCAAGGTAGGCCGAACCCGGGCGAGCAAGCTGATGGCCCGTAAGCGGCCCCGCCTCATCCCGGTGGTCGACAGCGTCATCATCGAGGCCTTGCATCTCGGAGACGATTCCTGGATAGCGCTGCGTGCCTGCCTCAGTGACCCCGCGGTCCGGGACTCGATCGAAGCCAGTCGTCCAGATAACGCACCCGCGGAGTCGATTTCGACACTTCGCCTGCTCGATGCGGCGGTGTGGATGCGGTGCAGTCAGTCACGGAATGCGAAGGCCGCAAGGCGGAACGCCGGAATCGATTCCTGACCGATCACGCCGGTAGCAGGGACGCCACGACCTTGCACAGATGCGTGACCTCGGCTGCGGACGGCTGCAACTCGAACGCATGCACGTGACAGGCCGCACTGAGCCGGTTCCAGGCGATCGCCGCCGAGTCGGCCGCCTCCGCAGTATCCAACGAGCGCAGCACCGCCAGCTTGCTGCGCATGCTGGCCCAGGACGCCGGCGCACCGACTTCGATACACCGTTGGTCGACAACTAGTTCCAGCGCCTGACGCGCCAGGAAAGCCGCCATGCGCGATGAAAGGCCATCCGGACGTGGATCGTTCAGAATTCGTTGCGCCTGACCGAGCAGCTCAACGGCGCTCACTAGGAGCCCACAAGGTCGTTGACCGCGCGCTCCAGGTCGCGAACATCCGCCTTTGACAGTTTGCCGACCTTCCCGTGCGCGCCGACGTTTCCGATGTCCAGCACGTTCTTTCGGCCCGGTTGCGCAGCGAGCCAACCCGACACATCGGCCTTCGCGTCGCCCAGAACCGCCAACGCGAGGCGCTGGCGGGTGGTCTTGGCCGCCTGCCACTGCTCCTCGGCGACCGTACGTTCCGTCCCCGCCATCGACTGCCGTGCGTAGTGCGCCTGTTTGGCCGCGGACTCCAGCGCCATCCGGAACAGGTTCGGCGCCACCCGGCCCTTCACGTCGTCGTGGAGTTTGTCATCCTGGATCATGGCGAAGGCATCGTCGATCAGGCGCCGGGCAGGGTCGATGTTGGGGCGCACCCTGACCTTGGACCCCACTTCGCGAACGACTTCGATTAGTCGGGCGTCGATCCCAGTTTCCCTGATGACCGAGGCCAGCCGGTCGTCGTGGGAGAACACCACGACCTGGTGAGTGCGGGCAATGTCGGTGAGCACTCGGACGAATCCATCGATCTTCGACGGGTCCATCGCCTGGATCGGATCATCGAGCACCACAAAGCGGAACGGACTCTTCACCGAGGTGGCGCGTGGCAGGAACAGTGCCAGTGCGACTGCGTTCTGCTCCCCCTGGCTCATCACCGACAGTGCCTGCGTCGGCTCGCCATCGACAGATCCGCCGAGGACGGCCTTGCGCTTGGTCGCGGTGCCCGTCAGGCTGATCTCACCTAGGTCGACATTACTTTCCTGTCGCAGCTCGGCCCAGATCTGACGGGCCTGCGCCGCAATCGGTTTGAGACGAAGATTGCGGAACTCGGCGCCCCGTGTG
Organism: Mycolicibacterium canariasense; assembly: GCF_002101555.1. Classification (GTDB taxonomy): domain Bacteria; phylum Actinomycetota; class Actinomycetes; order Mycobacteriales; family Mycobacteriaceae; genus Mycobacterium; species Mycobacterium canariasense. Next base: position 23,696 of record NZ_LQOL01000044.1, on the reverse strand, counting down.
GTGGCCCAGCTCCGCGCAGCGGTGATCGCCTTGAAGTGATGGTCGAGTTCCTGCGCCCGGCGCTCCGCTGGGATCCACGCCGCAACCTGTTCGGCCACCGGGCCCCAGGCATCCTCGCGTTCCGCCAGCGCCTTGGTCGCCTCATCTCGTAGCGCCTCGGCGGCTGCCACTGCCTCAAGCAAAGCCGTTTCGAGGAAGGCGGCGCATGCTAGGTGATCGACAGGTAGCACCCGAGCCCCCTCGACGGCCGTGTTATACGCCTCGAGGGTGGTCAGCGCCACGCCGCGGATCGCCTGCGCGGGTTGCAGTTGCCTAGCCATGGCGTCGGCGTCAGCACGGGCAGATTTAAGTTCGGCTACTGCGCGTCGGTACTCGGCGACCGAACGCTCCCCCTCTAAGACGGCCGTCCGCGCCTGGTCTGCCCAACTGTCGTCGAGTCGTCCGTCCCCGCATACCGGGCAGTCGGTATCGCCGGCACGGGCGTGATAGTCCAGAGCGCTGTGCAGCAGATCCACGCGCTCGGCGGTCAGCGCGACCATATCCTGCTCGCTACGTCGCAGCGCCTCCGCGGCGGCACGTAACCGCGTCACACAGCGCTCGATGTCCGCGATCTGCGGCAGGACAACCTCGCTCAGCGCTTCGAGCGGCCGGATCACTTCTTGTTCTGCGGGTCCAGATCCGGTCACTACGGCCACGATCTCGTCGAGCGGGCGCACATGCTTCTTGAGCAACTTGGCCAGCGGGGCTGCCCGCTCGTCGTCGGCTGCCGACAGTGCGACGATGGCCTGCTTGCGCGCGGCATCAGCCGTGTCGCGTACCGACTTGACGTCTTTCAGGTCAGCGGCGAGCTTCTTCTCAACGGCAGCAAGGGCTTCGAGGCCGAGCAGTTGGGCCAGCGCGTCGTACAGCGCGGATGGTCCACCGTCGAAGAGCCGGCCCAGTTCCTCGTAAGTCAGCACTGGGCGGTACAGCTCGAGAGCGTCCGCCCAGCCCAGGCTGTCAATCCCGTCGATGGCCTGCCCGCCGTCGTGCTGTGTCCATAGCGTGCGATCCGCCAGGTCTGCGTCTGCTTCCCAGTCCACCCCGACCACGACCGGACCATTGCCCTCGCGGGTGAACCCGACCCGCAACGCGCAGGGGTTCGGTTTATGCAGATTGCGCCAGGATTCCGACCACAGAGCCTGCTTGCCGCGCCAGCGGTAGCTGCTTCCTGTCAGTGCCAGCTCGACAGCCTCCGCGAAGCTGGACTTTCCGGAACCGTTGCGGCCGCTGATGACCGTCAGGCCCGGGGCCGGGTGAAGATCGAGTTTGGCGGTGGAGCCGATGCCGCGGAAACCGGACACCGTGATGTTGGTCAGATAAGTCGCCGACCAGCCGCTTTGTGCGGTGCCGTCGGTTTCGTCAACGACGTCGGCGAGGGCGCTCAACACGATTTCCCGTGCCATCGCATCGAGCGCGTTATCCGCGTCTAATAACTGCAGGATCGCGTCCTGGACGGACTGCTCGGCGTCGTCAACAGGATCACGTTCGGTTTCCGCCACAAGGTGATTGAACTACGAGGAGGCGACATTCGAAGTCAGAATCGTCAGCACAGCGGCCCGGCTTACACGTTCGGGCGCGGTACGCGATCGATGAACCGAGTCACGGCGTTACGCGAAGCAGTATCGGCCGACAGCCACTCTCCTCCCATCCCGAGGATAAATTCGCTCAGCTGCGGTGAATGCTGCCGCCAGCCGCAGATTTCCTGACGTACGCAGTTCTTAATCGGCCATAACCAGCTAAAAACTGCCAGCACATAGGACTCCGGCACTGGCACAGTCACTTCCATCGCCTCAGAACTTAGCCTCATTAGCAGGTGTCCCCTCTGGCTTCCCAGATAGTTCTGACGCGCTGTCAACGGGGATCGGCTCCTCCGGCCATGCAACATCTACGCCTCCTACTCGATGCTCGGTCGGCACCAACGGATACTGCATCGAAAGGTATGCGGCAAGTGACTTCTCGTCGAACAAACCCATCCTGCGCAAGACCTGAACCAGATCTTTGCCCGTCATGAAAACGATTGGGTCCTGGTCTTCTCGAACTTCTTGGTAGGCCTGAGCGGCAACGAATGCCGTCGTGACGAACACCCCGAACTCTCGGTGCTTGATCCGGGCGAGCCGACTCACGAACTTGACGCCAACACCGCCAGCGTCGGGGGCGTAGCACTTCGCCTCAAGGGCGAACTGCAGCCGCACGGGATCCTCATTCGGGCCGATACGGAATTCGCCAATGGCGTCCCGCCCACCGTCGCGACTAGGCCGTGTTACTTCAACCGACGCGACATGCGGATCGGAGTTAATCCACATATCTGCCGCGAAGTGTTCAAACTGGAATGGGGAGTCGGCGAAATATCTGTGGACTGCACGGATCATCCACATATCACTAGGTTTCGGCCGTTGTTCTTCCTTGCTGCGCACAGTAAGGCTGCGTGGTGCTTCGAGCGCTCGGTAGATCCTCGCTCTGACCAGGGCCGCCATTCGGCGGGGCAAGTTTCCCCGAGTGGATTTCCCGCGACAACCTCATCGAGCCACTCTCGCCGAATGATCGGCGTCTGCAGAACGGTGAAGTGGGAACGATAGTTCTGGAATCGCAGATTGCGCGTAGTACGCCATACCGCGACAAGTTCTTCGTCACTCGTTAGGCGCGGAGACCCAGGCGCAAGCAATCCCCGGAAAATGACATCTCGGCCGCTGACTTTTTCAAAAAGAAGTACGGGCGGCACTTTTCGCCGTTCGTCTGCACCTGCACGAGATGCGGCAAAAATATTCCGTAGCAGCAGATTTCCACCTCGCGGGGTATCGTGAATAACCCTGCCAGGTTTCCGGTTGTCCCCATAGTAAGTGAAATCACCTGTCGTAGGATCAATCTGGTCGGGCCAGTCAACCTCCGCCCTCGACGTATACAGCACCACGAGCCGCACGGTCTCTTTCACTACGCTTCCTGCGAAGCGAAACCCTCCTTGGTTGCCGACCGGCAGGAGTTTTCCGATCGCGTCGTCTCCCGCATGACCGTGAGTTCCGCCCGAGTAAACGCGGTCCAGGACGAGGTCAGCCGCCGCCAGCTGACCGAACGGAACCTTCTCCACCGCAGTCACCTCCGGCTCCGTAGCGAAGACTCTGTGTCAAACGAAGTAAGACTTTGGATGTCAGTCCCGCATTGATTGGACGCTAGGCCGAACAGCACCAGCACATCTGGTCATCGACGCCGCGTGCAGTGCCCAACGGCCACAGCGCATATCGGTATACGACGTGACTCTTTCTGGGCTGTCCAGACGCGCCGTTTCAGCTTCTCAAGCGCTGCGCGCCACCAAGGAGCTGTTTTGGCGCGCTTTTGCCTGTCGCCCCGCGAGCACCTGGGCAATGCTCCCACCGACGGCTGCGGCGACAGGAGGCGGGAACGCGTTGCCAATCTGCCTATAGGCGGCGGTCTTTCGTCCATAGAACACCCAATCCTTCGGGAAACCTTGGATCGCCGCAGCCATCTCGAGAGTTAAGCGCGGGACATGATGAAACGGCGTACTTGCGTCTGGCCCGGAGTTCGCGAGGCCCCTGCCGTCGACTCCGAGTTCCAACCAAGCCGCGCGCGCTCGAGTCGGCCCGAGGTCTGGCCCGCCATGCTTCCGCGAACCACCAACAATCGTTGGGCCTATATCGTTCGCCCTTTTCACCCAAGCTGCCGCGCCTGGCCAGCCGTCTCTCGCCATCAAAGGCTTGAGCACCTCACCGACCGTCGTAGTTTTTGCATGTGGTGTTGGCCATTGATAGCTGTCGAAATACGCGCTCTTGAGAGCAACGAGGATAAAGCGCGGTCGTAGCTGCGGCACGCCAAAATCGCTGGCATTTAGCACTTGCCAATCAGCGCGATAACCCATTGAAGCCAATGCGTCGAGGACCCATTGCCGATACCCGTCGAACTTTGCAGTCGACAACCCGCGAACATTCTCAAGCATCACCGCAGCCGGTTTGGCTTCGGACACCAGTCGGAGTGCTTCCGGAAACAGGTCTCGCTCGTCGTCCTTCCCGAGTTGTTTGCCAGCGATCGAGAAAGGCGGGCAAGGCACGCCGCCCGCAAGCAAGTCGATCCCACGATACGGACGACCGTCGATCTCGCGCACATCACCCTCGTGGACCTTCCACTGCGGCCGATTGATCCGCAACGTTTCGCAAGGTTCGGGCTCGATCTCTACTGCTAGCTCGTGCGCGAAACCTGCTTGTTCTAGTCCGAGAGACTGTCCGCCGGCTCCTGCGCAGATTTCTAAGCAGCTGAGTGTGTCCATCATCTGTTACCTCCGTGAGGGATCGAACCTATGTTCGATTTGGCTCGATCATGACTTACCCCACCGACAAGTGCTAGCACCGTCGTAGATTAGTCGGGTGATTGCCAAACGTGGCGCACCCACGCCGACGATGCCTGCCTACACGACGTCGCCAGGTCGATCGCGCAATATGGCTGCAATCCGCCGTACCGACACGAAACCCGAGGTCGCTGTGCGGTCCGCGCTTCATCGCCGTGGCTATCGCTTCCGGAAAGACTTACCGCTGCGTGTTGATGGGCGGCTCGTCCGTCCTGACATCGTCTTCACCAAGCACAAAGTCGCGGTCTTCGTGGACGGGTGTTTCTGGCATTGCTGCCCAGAGCACGGCCACCGGCCAAAGGTTAATGGCGCGTATTGGTCTCCGAAGCTAGAAGGCAACGTCAAACGGGATCGTGAACAAACGGGAGCTCTCAGATCTGCCGGCTGGACGGTCCTGCGGTTCTGGGCGCACAACCCCGCTGACTTGGTGGCCAACGCTGTCGATGAGCTCTTACGTTCCGGTTCACCCGGCGGTGAGACTAGTTGTTCTGACCTGAGACGTTAGGTACGCGACTAGCGGGTGCTTGACCGTGTGCGGGCGTGGCCGCGGTGAAAATTGTAGGTATGCGGCCAGCGCTAGATTCGGCGCAGCGTTCGGCATGGCTGCGGTAGAGCCGGGGGTAGGCCAACTCATCGGTCAAGGTATGGTGGAAGCGCTCCACTTCCCGTTGGTCTGTGGCCGATAGGGTCGGGTTCGCCGGTGCTCGATGAGGCCGAGGGCATCTCGGAATGCGAACGATCGGTAGCAGGAGCCGTTGTCAATCAACACTTTCTGCACTGCTATGCCGCACTGGGCGAGCCAACTATTGGCGCGTGACCAGAACGCCTCAGCCGTTTGTTTGCGCTCGTCGGTCAACAGCTCGCTGTAGGCCAGCGGCGGGTGCGCCTCGATCGCGGTGCAGAAAGTGATAGCCGCGCGCAGGCCGTTAGCGCTTATCGAGGACGCTAGGGCTGCGGTCCGCTCGGGAATTGCGCTTCCCGGCGCTGCGGGCGAGTAAGTGCCAACCACCGGCGGCGCGGATCTTGCCCAGCCTCTTAACTCTACGTGCACAAGATCACCGGGATAAGCCAACTCCATCCGCCGGTGGGCCGGTCGCTCAATCCATCACAGTCTGGCCAGGCCGGTGGAGGGATGAATGCCCAGCAAGTAGCTCATCCGCGCTGGTCGACCTGACCCGTTTCTTCATCCACGGTATGCGCAACCACCGAAAGCACGTGCAGGTCCAACACCACACACATACCGTTCAAACACAGCGGAGGCCTCCTGGCCTGCAACTGGGGCTCTACCGGTGCGAGTGTTCACTCGACACCGGCAACCCACGTCCGATTGCAGCCCGACGCCTCGAGTCAGCCTCCATACCGTCTAGTTCTCCCTGACGCCTCGGTCGGGCAATGTGGGTGCTTCACAGATCGGATCCTCAGGGCTTGCCCGCTTCCAGCGGCATCCCTGGATCAGCGGATCGTTGTTGCCACCAGGTGTTACTCGAACGGAGATGTAGTGCTTGTCATCTGGCTGCGGAACGCCCAGCGCTTTGGCGAGATGGGTGTGATAGCTGCTCAGGATGATGTAGCCCTCCGGCTTTAACGCACTGCGGGCACCACCGTTCATGCGTACTCGCTTCTGATCGTCCAATTGCATCGCGACGGTTCGTACAGTGTTGCGATGCACGAGTCGGCCCTCGGCTGCGCGGAACAATCGATTGACGCGCTGCGTGCCATAACGACTAGCGAAGATGTGCGTGACGACCTCATCGGGCAATTGCAACAATATGCTCGCGGGAATCGGTGCGTTACGCCACAGCCATCTAATCGACCGGCGTCCGGCAGGGTTTAGGGAACTCTTCTTGTCACGGTTGGCACCTTCGCGTCGATACGCCTCGACGACACGAATGAGTCCTAGTGAAAACTGGGCATCAGGATCGCTTCCGGTAGCGACAAGAGCGATCTCATCGAAAACCTCCGGTGGAAGCATCCAGCCCCCTTCAGACTGGCTCCACTTGGCATCCACCTGGTGACCCGCGATGCGATAGTCAGTTTTGTCGCCTCCGTCGAAACCAAACTCGCGCTGGGCATTGATCTCGAATACCGTACCGAAGTGGGTCTTCTCAGTTTTCATCAACTGGGACCAGCGGAAGCGGCCCGTCTCGGGGCCGTTGTAAATCATGTCGTACGTATGCCGTATTACTGCGCCCCATCGCGCGCCCGTTGGATCGAGACCAAGAATCTCTGCGGCTACCTCTTCAACGGCCGAATCGACGTGCTGATCCTCGGTCACTCGCGGGAACTTACCGGACGTGGCTGAGAGCATGGCGTCGCCCACTGCTATTTCGGGAAGCGCCATACCTCGTGATGACCCGACTGGATAACAAGCCATGGCTGGGGCCCGCACTCACTCATTAGGTTCTACGGCTGCAAGCTGCCCATCTGCAATCAATCCTGATCTGGCAATGGCGTCCCATGATTACCACGAACCAGACACGCTCTGGCCGTTCGACCCAAACTTGTCGGCACCTCGTGGCATGCTTCTGAACACGATTGTCGGGGGATACAGAACATCTTGAACACCGCTGCCGCTGGAACGGGCGTTCGTGCCGGGACATTTGCTGGATGCTGCATGTCGAAAGCAGATCTTGTCGGGGCGATCTGGCTGGGACGGGCGATCCCGCAGCGCACTTGCGCGACGAATATGGCCGGATGCAAGTGAGCGTCCACTCCGAGACCGAGGTGCTGTCAGGCCGTTATGCAGAATGGCAGCAGCGCCTGGAGTCGGCATTCTTCGATGACCACGCGGACGAGCCCGTGGTGCTGTTTGTCGATCGCGACGAGCTCACCCGGCTGAGTGCGCCCGACGAGGACGGCGCGCGATCTCTCGCCGCAGCGGTGCGGGATCTTGTCGATGTCGGCAGCACAGCGCACATGTTTGCCAAGGTCGAAATGCTGCAAAACTCGTGGCTCGCCGCCGGGTGCGACGGTCCCCCGCCGACGTTGCCGGTGCTGGCCGTGAGCGTGCTGGCTGCGTCAGAAATGCGCCGGGACAGCCAGAACAGCAGCAACTCGTACTACATCCGGCTTGCCGAGGTTCTGCTGCCGGACGGCACCGACAGTGCTGTCCGGATGCTCCGGCAGCGTCTCCGCGAGGGCAGCGCATTCCTCCCGGTCGTCGCGATGTGGGAGTACCTCGCGGTCTGGCTCGACGAAGCTGACGGTGCGTACGGCACCTCAACGGTGCGCGGCCACGAACGCGACAAGCGGCGCGGGTATCCGTTGTCCCAGACCTTGGTGCGGCGTAGTGAACGGGCAGCTCTGTCCCAGTTCTTCGCCCAGGCGCGGCTGCGGCCGGGTGACGTGCCGGCGGCCGAGACCGTGTTGAGCTGGCTTGAGCGGTGGATGCGCTACCGAAGTCACGGGCTCAGCGAGCAGTTCGAGGCGGCCCTTGGCGACGAGGAGCTTCGTCCGTTCCTAGCTCAGTTGGTTCATGACCTGGCCACGGCGTGGGACGGCAAGATCATCACGCCTGAGGGACTTCGCCCGTTGGATATCCGCCTAGCAGTCGATCTCGACGATGCTCGGGCGTGGTGGGTCATCCCGTCCGTCAACGATGTATCTGCCGACCTCCTCCGGGGCACTGCGAATGGCGTGCCGTTCGAGGCGATCATCGCGACCGATCCCCACACCTCGATGTATCACGCCGAGAACCTCCCGGAGGTCACGCGGTCCACGCTCACCGCCGGATTCACTGCCCGTGGTGACCGAGCCGTGGCCGAGTTCGAACCGCGGAAAGTGTTCGTGCTGACGCTCAGCGCTGACGCAGGTGGCTGGGTATCCGTCGATGCAATCCAGCCGTACGAGGAGCACGCCTTCATCATCGCCGCGGACGCGGTCGCGCAGATCAGCGCAGCGGTCGAGGCGGCAGCCGACAAGGGTTGGCGGCGACTTCCGGGCGCGTTCGCGCAGCGACTGATCGGCCCGGGCTTCGCGGTGTTCGACCGCTTGGTGTTCTCCGACCAGGACCGGCTCGATGCGCTGCTCAAGGCACTGCCCAGCACGGTGTCCGCGGGCCTGCGGCTCGGTGCCACGCTGCGCCCGCGTTTGATCAAAGGCCTGCCGTTGATGCGCCACCTCACCAACCGGCTGTACCTGTCGGGCGGTGAGCCTGACTTGCTGCTCCCCTTCGATGAGACGCCGCGGATGGTGGACGTGGCGCTCGACAATCGGCACGGAAAGCTGAAGGCATCGCTTTTCTCGGTTCCGTTCCACAACTTCACCGGCGGATTCACCGAGGGCGCGCACACCATCAGCGCCGACGGTGAAACCCTGACCTTCGAGGTCGTACGCACGTCCGACGACGATCGGATGCCACCGGGTACCGGCAGCATCGGGTGGTCACGCGGTCATCTTCAGGAGGTTGAGTCAGCGGAGATCTGCGGGGCGATTACGACTGACGGCCCGACCGATACGCCGGTCCTCGCTCGCCGCGGATCGATCGAGAGCTGGCTCCTCTTCCGCACGGGCCGCGTGCTGCCACTGGCCGACCCCCCGGAACCGACCGCACTGCCTGAACTGCGTTTCAGCATGTTCGAGATCGCGCCGCAGGGCGCGGTGTGGCTGGTACAGAAGCGCGCGACTGGCTGGTGTGCGATCCGGCTGCAGGCCCAGGAGCCGGCTTTCCAGTCGCTCGGGCCGGATGAGCAACGGGTATGGACGGAGGTCTGCGCTGCGGTTCCGCACGCTGACCCGCTCTGGCAGTTGTACGCACGGGCATGGGGGCGGGCACGTGGGCGCTGAGATCCTCCTGGCCTGGATGAGTGAGACCGGCGCTGGCGATATCCGCGACCTTCGCGGCCGGGTCGAGTGGTTCTTCCGCACGACCGCTCACAACCCGCAGGCATATGAGTCGGGTCGATGGTTGCGCGACATGGCAACCCTCGGGCACGTCGAGGTGGACTGGCGGCGTGGCCGATGGGCAGTGACGCCTCCCGCGGCGGCGCTGCTGCCGATGGGCGGCGGCACGGCGGTCTTGACCGGTGCGCGCCCGCTGACGTTGCTCGATCAGCTCGACGAGCACGAGATCGCGTATCAAGTGGTCGATCAGGCTTGCCAAGGGACAAACCGTCTCGCGGTGACGCCGACGGTCTATCTCCAAACCGAATCGGTCCCCGCCATGACAACCGCCCTCGACCAGATCGGCGTGCAGTACGCAGGCTACGCAGCTCGGCACATCGCCGCGCTCATCCCTCAGATCGAGCTCGGAGCGCCTGCCGCGCCCCCGTCGTGGGCGGCAACGACTGAGCGGCTGTCAGTCGATCCAACACAGGGCATCCAGTTCGTCACCGCACAGCCAGACCGAGACGGCCTCTACCGCTGGAAGGTCGAAAACCGGCCCCGATTCGCCTACCGCACCGGTAACGACTGGCGCCAGACGGACCACGCGACTGGTGTGCTCTGGGCGCTCGCGGATCAGGGCGAGTCAGTCGTCCGGTGGCGCCACGAGCGGACCGTCAGCGGCGAGGAAATCGGCACGGTGTTTGTTGACCACGGCGCCCCGCTGCCACCGCTGCAGGCGCGGGCCCTCGTGCTGTGCAGCGGTCTCGTCGCGAAGTTCAGCGACCTCGCCGAGACTGCCCGCTACGACAACGTCCCGCGGTCAGTTGCCGACCGTGTCACCCAGTCCATCCGCCAACGCATCGCTTCTCAATAGATAGGTCCGAGCTCCCATGCAACCCATTCCTCCGGTGCAACGAAGCCTCGATGTCGCGGGGACGTTTGACCGTCTCAAGGACGCGTACTTCCGGTACTACAACACCCCATTCGGGCTCGCCGATAGGCGGTTGCAGGACGAGCGGCAGGGGTTATTTGACCGTGACAACGGCGTGTACCGCGAGCCGCTGATCGAGCTGCGGCCCGAGTACGTCAACGCGCCGCGCACGATCGCCGAATCGGTCGCGCACTGCGCCGCACCAGAGGAGTTGGCCGCCTTCGCCGAGGCGGGCCTCATCCCCCAAGGACGGGCACTGTACCTCCACCAGGAACGCGCGTTGCAGGCCGGATTGACCGCCGGACGCAACATGGTGATCACCGCGGGCACCGGCTCAGGCAAGACCGAGTCGTTCTTGCTGCCGGTCCTCGCGTCGCTACTCGAGGAATCGCGCACGTGGAGCGGCGCGCCCGCGCCAGTCGTTCCGTGGTGGCGCACATCGCCGCGGACCTTCCGGCCCCAGCGCGACGGCGAGATCGGCCGACGCGCGGCCGTCCGCGCGTTGATCATGTACCCGATGAACGCGCTGGTTGATGACCAGCTGATGCGCATGCGCCGCGCCCTGGATAGTCAGCAAGCGCGGACCTGGCTCGACCGGAATCGCCGGGGCCACCGGTTCTACTTCGGCCGCTATACCGGTGCAACGCCGGTGACCGGCAACTCGGAGAACCCGCGGGCAATCGAACGCCTGCAAATGGGCCTGCTTGAAACCGAACGGCGAGCAGCACGGGCCACGCAGGTCGCGGCCGCCACCGGTAACGAGGACGTGCAGTACTTCGTGCCTCGTCTTGATGGTGCCGAGATGCGTTCGCGCTGGGACATGATCGCGGCGCCGCCGGACGTGCTCGTCACCAACTATTCGATGTTGAACATCATGTTGCTGCGCGAACGCGAGCGGAGCTTCTTCGATCAGACTCGGGCATGGCTGGACGCCAGCCCCACTCACCGATTCACACTGGTTATCGACGAGCTCCACATGTACCGCGGCACCGCCGGCACGGAGGTCGCCTTCCTGCTGCGGAACCTAAAGCACCGGCTCGGCCTCAACGACCGGCCCGACCAGCTGCGAATCCTGGCAGCCTCGGCATCGATCGACGCCCTGCGTGACCAGGCGTACCTAGAGACCTTCTTCGGCGTCGATGCCGCCTCGTTCGACTTCGTCGAAGGCAGCCTCGCGATGCCGCCCGCCGCGCCTGCGGGAACCGCGCAGGATGCCGCAGACATCCAGACCGCTTCGTCCGACGACGACGTGGTCGCGCTGGCTCGTGATCGCAACCTGATGGACTCGCTGCGTCGGTCGTTCCTCGATGTATTGCAAGGGGGCCACGAGTCCACGTCGGCGAAGCTCCTACCGGATCTCTCTGCCCGTGTGTTCCCCGGCGTCGCCACCGGCGGCGCCGCATTGGCGCGACTGCTCGGCAGCATGAGCGCCAGCCCGGCCGAGGCCGATCCGAAACTGCGGGCGCATTACTTCTTCCGCAACGTGCCCGGCGTCTGGGCATGTACCGATCCCGCGTGCGACCAAGTGCCCGCCGACGGTACTCCCCGACCCGTCGGGAAGCTGTACGGCGAACCCATGACTCGCTGCGGCTGCGGCTCACGCGTCCTCGAACTGCTGTATTGCCAGAGCTGCGGCGACGTGATGCTCGGCGGCTTCACGCCGGACGGCGACACGCAACGGCAGTCAGTGCGCACACTCCTGCTGGCAGACGTGCCCGAACTCGCCAAGTTGCCCGACCAGGTGCGGCTGGAACGCAACGCCGCCAACTACCTCGTCTATTGGCCGAACCCCGTCGATTCGCTCACAGCACCGGATCGGCCGAGCTGGAACAGCGGCAACGTCCAGTACGCCTTCCGCCGCAGCGCGTTGAACCCAGCGAGCGGCGAGATCCGCAACACCGGCGGGCCAGGCAACCACACCGGATGGTCCTTCCACGCCTACCTGCCACCCGCCCGGCGCCGAGATCGCGAAATCACCGACGTCAGCCCCTTCCCAACTGTGTGCCCGTCGTGCGGCGACGATTGGGCGATCTTGTACGGCCCAAGTGGGCGACGACCGGCCACCGACCCGCTGACGCAGCGCTCGCCGATCCGCGGCATGCGCACCGGTTTCGAGAAGGTCAACCAAGTCCTCACGACCGAGCTGGCGACCGACCTCGGTGACCAGAACCGCAAGGTCGTGCTCTTCACGGATAGCCGGCAAGATGCGGCGAAGTTGTCCTCCGGTCTCGGCCTGCGCCACTACCAGGACCTGTTACGCCTGCTCCTCAACGAGCACCTGGACGCCCGCGGCGATGCAAATGCCGACCTCGACCTTGCGCGGCGGTTCTACGCCAAAAACGAACGGGTCGAAGGCACGTGGGATGCAATCGGGCGGCTCGAAGTGCGCGACCTGAACGTGCTGCGGCAGCTCGTCGAGATCTGGCAGGGACGCCCCGGGACGAAGCCTGAGGACGAACCCGCGCTGCTTGCACGATTCAATGCTGGGCCGACGCTCGACGTGGTCGCTGGCGCGCTCGCTGGGGAGCTGCTGGACCTCGGCATGAATCCCGGCGGTCCGCGGGCCAGCCTGCAGCAGACGGACCCACCGGAGGACCAGCCGACGCGGCCGTGGACCGGCCTGTACGACTGGGGCGCCAGCCCGATATCGCGGCGAGCGAATCTCGGGCCGGATCAAAATGACCTCCAGCGGTCGATTGATCAGAGCCTGCTCACGGAGTTGCTCGAGGGTCTGTTCTCCGGCGCAGGCCGCGACTTCGAATCCCTCGGCCTCGGCTGGCTCGCACTCGCGAACGACACGGAGCCGCTCGACATCCCGCCAGGCAGCGACCTGGCCTACGCCCGCGCCAGCCTGCGCGTGCTGGCCCACAAGCGCCGGTTCTTCGGCCTGCGCGAGACGAGCGACAACGCGCCCGCCAAGCTCCGGGGCTTCTGGCGGACGATCGAACAAGCTGGTGGCCCGACCGAGGTCGACCTGCAGCAGATGTTCCTGACTCGCTGCGGGTCGGCCGTCCGCCAATACCTCATCGATCCGACTCGGGTCGTGCTGCGCCGGGGCTCCGGTGAGTGGTGGACCTGCGCAAACTGCCGCCGCCGGCACCTGACCCGCGGGTGCGGCTTCTGCACCAACTGCTTCGGGCCGCTGCCAGTCGAGTCCGAACCGGTGAATGCCGAACAGGACTACTACGGGTGGAAGGCGACAACACGGTCCGGACGCTTCCGATTGAACTGCGAGGAGCTAACGGGTCAGACGGACCGTGTTGATGCCCAGGCGCGGCAATCCCGGTTCCAGGACGTGTTCCTCGACTCGGGGCCCGACCCCGAGATCCCCCGCGCTGACGGCATTGACCTCCTGAGTGTCACGACGACCATGGAGGCTGGCGTTGATATCGGCTCCCTGTCGGCGGTCGTGCTTGGGAACATGCCGCCGACCCGGTTCAACTACCAGCAACGGGTCGGCCGGGCCGGCCGGCGCGGAACGCCGGTTGCCGTGGCACTGACGGTCTGTCGCGGTCGCAGCCACGACGAGTACTACTTCGACCAGCCGCAGCGGATCACCAACGACCCCACGCCTGAGCCGTACCTGGCGGCGGGTCGGCCCGAAATCGTGAGCCGCTCACTGAACTCCGAAATCTTGCGCATGGCGATGCCGACAATCGGCGATGCTATCGTGGCAGACGGTGGCAGTTGGGAGCCTGGCGTCAATGTCCACGGACCGTTCGGCAGCCGTACCGCGTGGAACGACGTCGGACCCCGGCTGGATGCGTGGCTCGCCAGCAACCAGCCAGCCATTGACGAGGCGGCAGCCTCACTGACCGATCGGACGTCGCTCGCTGCCCGGGCCGCTGAATTGGCGGCGGCGTGCGTGGCACAGCTGCCGGAGCGAATCGCCGAGGCGGTCGCGTCGCCCGGCGATGATGCTCTCAGCCAGCTGCTGGCAGAGCACGGCGTGCTGCCAATGTTCGGCTTCCCGACAAGCGTCCGGTACTTGTACCTCGACCGGCCACGCTCGAACTACCCATGGCCACCGTCCAAGGTGATCGACCGCGATTTGGCCATGGCATCGAGCCAGTTCTCGCCGCTCAGCGAGGTCGTGCGAGACGGCCGGGTTTACACGTCGGTCGGCATCGTCGGCTTCGAGCCCTCCGGTAACCGGCCCCGTACTGTCGGCGAGGCGCTTGGCGTGAGCCACGAGATCTACCTGTGTCGGTCGTGTTCGTACCTGACGTCCGAAGACCTGAACGGACAATCGACCTGCCCGCAGTGCGGCAACGGCCCGGAGGGTTTCGCGCGGTTCCCGCTTCGCGAGCCAACCGGGTTTCGGGCTGGCCGTCGCCCGCACGACTTCGATGGCAACTTCTCGTGGTCCGCGCGGGCAATGGCTGCGCGAGCGTTCGCGGACCTGTCCAAGCTCGACCCGGGTCAGGACGGCGGCGCCGTTGCCTACTCGGGCACCGGCATGCGGTACGTGATCAACGACAACGGCGGGCGGCTGTTCAACTTACGGCGAGCAGCGGACACAGCGCCGTTCTGGGGCGGCTACGTCTCCGTGGAGGCGCTGGATAAGGACGACCGCAACCTTGTCGGCCCGTGGGATGCCACCGGCGACGCGTTCAGCGCCGCGCTCGGTTCGGTTCGCCCGACCGACTTCCTGTTCGTCGGTGCGGAGAAGAACATCATCGCCGCCCAGCAATTGCGGCTGAACTTCCTGGCCGGATCGCAGCCGAGCGGCGCTCCGGATCGTTCGGACGGTCGCCGCGGAGCATGGTACTCCCTCGCCTTCCTGCTGCGCAAGGTTGCGTCGGCCATGCTGGATGTCGAGCCTTTGGAACTGGTCGCGGGCATCTTCGCGGGCGAGTCCGACGGCGAACCCGCGCCCTACGCGTTCCTTGCGGACAGCCTGGAGAACGGCGCCGGGTTCAGCACCTACCTCGGCCAGGACGGCGTATTCAAGTCCTTGCTTGATGAGGTCCAGAAGTACCTCCGCCATCTCGGCGATCCCCAGCACGCCACCGAATGCTCGGCATCCTGTTACCGGTGCCTGCGCGACTACGGAAACATGTCGCACCACGCCTTGCTCGATTGGCGACTCGCTGGCGACCTCCTGGAGGTCCTGCGCGAGCGGCGTCTGACCATCGACGAGTCGGCGCTGGAACGAGCACTGGCGAACTGGGGACGCGGCTACGACTCGACTGCTGTCCCGGGCGTCCCCGGCGCCCTGCGCTTCACACACCCGCAGCTGGGCGACCACCTGCTCGTCGCCAAGCACCCGCTTGAAGCGACCGAGAACATATTGATGAGCGAACGCCTGGCGGACATCGCCGCGGACGCAGAGGTGGCGTCAGCCGGCACGAGGGCGACGCTGTTCGTGGATGCCTTCACCCTTGATCGCTCGCCGGGCATCGTGTTCGAGCTGTGCAACAAGATCGACGCCCAGCCGTGACTACGCCAAGCGTCGAACTGTTGTCGCCGAGCCGCGCGTGGCGCCTCACGCAGTGCCCCGCCTCGGGCGGCCCGAGCGGCCCGCGGAACGGGCCGGCAACCGCTCAGCGCAATGCAGGCACGCTGGCGCACGATGCGCTCGAGTTGTGGATCAAGGACGAAGGCTTCCGCGAGAGCGACCCGAAGGCCGCGCTGGCCCGCGCCCTCGATGGCGCGCTCGCGGCCGCAGGCGGCATTGCCCCGCCCCGCTGGACGATGATCCGCTCGCGACTCCGCGCCCGGGCGGGCGAGCTGGTTGCAGCCTTGGAAGGGTCGGCGACCTCACAGGTCATCCCCGAAGAGCGAATCGTCGACACGGCACTGGGCATTGAGGGCACGCCTGACGTCGTTGTCATCGGCGACAGGGTTGCGCTGCTCGACCTCAAGACAGAGGAGATGGAGAACGACGAGGTTTCACAGTGGGCCATGTTCCAACTACGGGTCTACGCGCATCTCGTCGAGATCGCTTACGGTCGTCTGCCGTCACGGGTAGAAATCTTCAGCGCCAACCGCGGGCGCCTCCCGGTCCAGGTAACCAGGGCCGACGTCGACGCCGCGCGAGCTGAACTGCGAGCAGCTCACGTGGCCGATCGATCGATCGCGAAGCCCGTTCCCGAGACGTGCTTCTTTTGCCGACGGCGCATGATTTGTCAACCGCATTGGGACGCCGCTGCTGCTTGGCTAGGCCGCGACTGCGTGGAAGGTCGGCTCACGCATACGGAGCACGCCGCGAACGGGCTGGTGGCGGCGCAGCTACAGACGAGCGGCGGCGACCTATGGGTAAGTGGCATCCCGGATTCGGTGTTGACCGCCGCCACAGACTCAACCGTTCGCTTTGTGCGGCTCACTGCAACGCGGGACAAGAACGGTGACTCGGTAAACTGGCGATGGAGTCCTGTGAGCGAAGTCCGAGAGATGTAAAGCTCGTTAGACTTTCGAGAATCCATGTGACATCTATACCGGTGTCGGCGACCTTCTGCTGGACCGGTACGTCTACCTGGCCGACGTCAACCCGAGCGATAACGAGGCGGTACTCGATTATGAGGACTCTAAATCGAGCGGATGCCCAACTAGAGTGGCGGAATACAGTCCGAGAGGCTCTTAGAAAGCCATGCTGCCAGGAAGAATAAGGTTGGGGCCGAAGGGCGGAGTAGTCCAGGACCGCGCTCACGCCGGAGTACGGGTGGCCGACGAAGCATCTACTTCGCTACGCCAGCGCTCACCAACCAGCCAATTTTCGACCGAATGAAGGAGATTGTCAGGCACGCCGGGACGTCGAGTGCTCTTGCAAATGAACAACTCCCGGATTTGGCTTTGTTCGCGTGCAGCAGCTCCTGGACGCCGCCACAGATCCCAACCTTTAATGCGTCGTCTCTTCGACATCCTCGCTACTGAATCTACCTAGGCCACAGATCGTTGCACGGGGCACCGACAGCTCGTTTGCCGCTCGAAGCCTGGCACTCACCACCATCCCGCAGCCGGCACACCGTCACCGCGGCAACCGCGCCAACCAGTCCGACTCCCCGTCCAGCGGTTCGCCGCCGAGAACCACCGTCGGCACCCCGGGCTCGGGGAACGTGTGCAACACCGCAAGGTTGGACGCGGCAATGGCATGCGGGTCGTAACCCAAGAACACGCCCAACCGGATCAGGTCGACCGCCGAGCCCGGCGCCCCGACCGAGGCGGCCACATCGGCCAGCTGGTCATTCGACAGATCGCTCGCCCCACCCTCGTGCGGCTGGCGCTCTGCGGAAAAGATCTGTTGCACGAACCGCCATGCCACGTCGCTGGCCCCGGACTGGCCGGCCACCACGAACGTCGCGTAGATGGCCCGCGCATCGTAAGTGCCGCTGGCCGAGTACTTCTCGAGGAACGAGACGAATCGCAGGTTCACCCGCAGCGACCCGTCTTCGATGCGCTTGCCGATCTCCAAGCCCTGCGAGCGGATCATCTTTCCGCTGTACGGGCAGAGCGGGTCCACGTACAGATCGATCTGCCCCAGCGCGTCGGGATCGCCGATCTCCACGACGTCTCCGGAAGGCGTCGCCACGGCCGCCGACGCCACCCCCGGGAACAACATCAGCAACGTCAGGACCAAGCCGGTGAGAACACGAAACTTCATGGCTCCATCATGCAGGCGGCATGAACCCCGTCAGTTCCCCGTGTGGCTTCTGTGACTCAGCCGTACAATCCTGACGACTGATTCAAGAACGAGGAGCCGCCCCCATGCACGATCTGACCAAGCGCGCGCTAGCCGCCGCCTTCGCCCTGGCCGCGCTCGGCACTCCGGCCGCCCTGGTTACCATCAACCCCGCGGTCGCCCAAGCGGCCTGCAGCAACGGGGAAGAAGAGGACCAGTTCACCACCCAGTGCACGCCGTTCCTGGTGCCGAACTCCCCCGACTCCGAAGGCTTCACCACCACCGCAGCCAACCCTGACATCCCCGAGATCGACGGCATCCCGTGCACCGGCGCCGACAGTGGGGCCTGCATCGGCCTGTCCGAGGATCAGATCCCGCAGGTGACCCCGCACGTCACCATCAGCTCCAGCCCGTAGCGGACGTGGCCGGGGCCGAACGGCCCCGGCCTACCGAGCTGCAGCCGGCTCGATCCCGGCCGCGGCCAGCCGTCGATCCGAATGCGCCGGCCGCACCACTTGCGGCCACCAGAACCACTTGCCCAGCAACGCTGCCACCGCCGGCGTCATGAACGAGCGCACCACCAGCGTGTCGAACAGCAGTCCCAGCGCGATCGTCGTTCCCACCTGAGCCATAACCTTCAGATCGCTGAACGCGAACGAGGCCATGGTCGCCGCGAACACGAGGCCCGCCGAGGTGACCACCGAACCGGTGCCCGCCATCGCGCGGATGATCCCGGTCTTCAGCCCGCCGTGCAGTTCCTCCATGAATCGCGAGACCAACAGCAGGTTGTAGTCCGACCCGACTGCCAGCAGCAGAATCACCGCCATGGGCAGCACCATCCAGTGCAGTTCCAGGCCAAGGATGTGCTGCCACAACAAGACTGACATTCCGAACGAAGCCCCCAGCGACAACAGCACGGTGCCGACGATCACCGCCGCGGCGACCAGACTGCGGGTGATCAACAGCATGATGATGAAAATCATTGAGGCCGCCGCGATTCCGGCGATCATCAGGTCGTACTGGGCGCCGTCGTGCATGTCCTTGTAGGTGGCCGCCGTTCCAGCCAGGAAGATCTTGGAGCCCTCCAGCGGCGTGCCCTTGATCGCTTCCCGGGCGGCTTGCTTGATCGGGTCCACACGCGAGATACCCTCGGGCGTGGCCGGATCACCGTCGTGGCTGATGATGAAGCGCACCGACTTGCCGTCGGGCGAGATGAAGTTACCCATCCCGCGCTTGAAGTCGTTGTTGTTGAACGCTTCCGGCGGCAGATAGAAGGTGTCGTCGTTCAGCGACTTGTCGAATGCCTCCCCCATTGCGGTGGAGTTGTCCTGCATGGCCGAGCCCTGATCTTGCATGCCCTTCCGGGTCTGGTACATGGTCTGCATATTGGTCTTCATGCTTTCCATGACCTCGATGCTGGTGGGCCACAACGCCACCATCTGTGGCATCAGCGTGTCGAGGTGCTTGAGATCAGGAAGCAGCTGCTGAATGTCGTCGGTCATGGTGTCGATCCCGTCCAGTGTGTCGAACACCGCGCGGATCGACCAGCACGCCGGGATGTCGTAGCAGTGCGGTTCCCAGTAGAAGTAGTTGCGAATGGGCGCAGGAAGTCGTCGAAACCGGCGATGTGGTCCCGTAATTCGGCGATATCCACCGTCATGTTGGTGGTTTTGAGCACCATGGAATGGGTGGTATCGGCCATCTGCGCAGTGAACGACTGCATCTTCTTCATGGTGTCGAAGTCCGCGCCGATGCGCTTCATCGAGATCATCGCCGGCGCGGTCTGTGACCTGAGGCCGACGGTGTGCGCCTCACCCACCTCCTCCAGCGGTGGGACGAGCACATTGGTGGCGACGTTGATCAAGACCCAGCCGACGACCAACGGCACCGACAGCACCCTCCCGATCAGGCCCGCATCGCCCATCGTGAGCTCGTCGGCGTTACAGTTGCGCTATCGCGCGTAATATACGTAGCTCGGCGAACTGTTGGTGTCAACCGGTCGGCCCGGTCTCGCTTCGTTCGTTTGCCAACGTCGGTTTGCAACCGGGTATCGGCCCGGCATACTCACACCGTGGCGCCAAGAAGAGTGCGGGACACATCACCGAAACGCGGGTGGCTGAGCCCAAAGCAGCAGCGGGCCTGGATCGCGTACATGCGCGTCCAGTTGCGGATGAACTACGAGATAAACCGTCAACTGCAGGCCGACTCGGGATTGTCGCTGGCGGATTACGACGTCCTGGTGGCCCTCAGCGGTGCCACGGACGACGGCATGCGCGTCAGCGACCTGGCCGCGCAGATCGGCTGGGAACGCAGCCGGCTCTCACATCAACTGCGCCGCATGGACGAACGCGGCCTCACCGAACGCAAGCCCAGCACCGATGACGGCCGGACCACCAACGTCGTGCTCACCCCGAGCGGTCGACAGGCGATCATCGAGGCCGCGCCCGGACACGTCGACCTGGTGCGCAGCCTGTTCTTCGACCCACTGCCCGAGAACCTGCTCGGCCCTTTCACCGCGGCACTGGAACACATCCACGTCAACCTCAATCACAACAGCTCGCTGCCGCCAGCTCCCGGCTAGGATTAGGTGATTAATCACCTACAAGGAGTGTTATGAGCGACATCATCACCGACTTGATGGAAGCCAACCTGCTGGCCGTGTTCAACGAACGCGACCCGCAGCGCCGCGCCGCCGCCATCGCGCAGACCTACGCGGCCGACGTGCAGTGGGTCGATGACGAGGGCATCGCGACTGGCCCCGACGAGCTGAATGCCAAGGCAGCTGAGCTGCAGGAGAAGCTGCCCGGTCTGCATTTCGTGAAGGCAGGACCGGTGCGCCAGACCCGGGGCCTGGGCTACCTCGCCTGGGAAGTGCGCACCCCCGACGACACCACCGTCGCCTCCGGCTTCGACGTCGCCGAGATCGTCGACGGCCGGATTGCGAAACTGTGGACCATCCTGACCCCGGAATAGGTGACACATCACCTATGTTGTAGCCGTCGAACTCACTAGAACCACATCAGAACGGAGTCGGATCATGGGACAGCTCGACGGCAAGACAGCATTGGTCACCGGTGGCACGTCAGGTATCGGCCTGGCAACCGCGCAGCGGCTCGCCGACGAAGGCGCCTACGTCTTCATCACCGGCCGTGACCAGACCCGCCTGACTGAGGCGGCCGAGAAGATCGGCGCCCACGGTGTGCGCAGCGACATCAGCAAGCCAGAAGAACTCGACGCGCTGGCGGCCGAGATCGCCCAGCACGGCAAGGGACTCGACATCGTCTTCGCCAACGCCGGCGGAGGAGACTTCGCCAACCTGGCCGACGTGACGCCCCAGCACTACCGAGACAACTTCGACCGCAACGTGGCCGGCACGGTGTTCACCGTCCAGAAGGCACTGCCGCTGCTCAATGAGGGTGCGTCCATCATCCTGGCCGGGTCCACCGCAGCATCGGAAGGCCTACCCGCATTCGGCTTGTACGCTGCATCCAAGGCGGCCATCCGGTCGCTGGGCCGCACTTGGGCCGCTGAGCTGGCCGACCGCAAGATCCGGGTCAACACCATCGTGCCCGGCCCCATCGAGACGCCCGGGCTCGCCGGCCTCGCACCGGCCGACCAACAGCAGGATCTGCTGGACGGCATGGCATCTCAGCTGCCGATGAAGCGGCTCGGCCGCCCCGAGGAGATCGCGTCGGCCGTGCTGTTCCTGGCGTCGGATCAGAGCAGCTTCATGACGGGAGCCGAGTTACCCATCGATGGTGGGCTGATTCAAGTCTGATCGCGGTTGTGCGGTGTCATCCGCCGACGACGGCGAGTCGCGGATGACACCGCACAGACACGAGTCAAGCAAACAGTCAACCGCCCAGTACCATCGCAACACCGCCCGCCTTGAGATCGGCGAACGAGTAGCTCAGCTCACCTCGGCGCCCGACGCTCACAACGTAGCGGTCTTCACCTTCAGTTATGTCGAACGTGATTCCGAAGGTACACATGTAGCGGCCACCCCTACCCTGCTCAAGGTATGAGGTCGTGAGGATTTCACCCTTGCCATTCTTCACCATTACTGGGGTTCCGGCGTCCACATCACCGTAACCACCGGAGCCTGCACACGACGAGCCATCCACCTCTATGGCTTGCGAGTAAGCACTCGGCTCAGGGTCGTTGAGAGTAAATGTGCCGTGGATGGTCACCGTCTCAAGAACGTGGAAACCCTTCGCAAATTCTGGGCAGAAGCTCTGAACCGCAATCTGATCCGCCGGCATCCCTTGTTGGGGATTACCCTCGCCCAGCTTTCGGCAGACCTGCCGGCCGTGTGCAACTGCATTGGCGTCAGAGTTGAAGTCCGTCGCGAAGCCTTCCTCGCGCAGAGATGCAAGGTATCGGTCCTCGGGATTATCACGATCACGGTGCAGATAGAAATATGTTCCAACGACCGCACCGACGGTTCCGATCGCTGCTGCTATGCCTATCCAAACCTTGCGTCGACGGACGGTACGAGATTGTGTTCCATCTGCGGCGGATTCACCACCAAAACCCTCCAGCTGCTGCTTGCCAACTGGATCCAGCGCTTCGGCACCTCCGTCGCGTATCAGGTCGGTGGGCTGACCACCAACAAAATAGCGCCCCTCGTGTCGGCCTGTCGGGTCTGGCCGCCAACCTGTTTCGCCATACGGCGCAGCAACCTTGTCATGGCCCGCCTCATGCCACGTCTCACCTGATTTGATGGCACCGCAGGAA
This sequence comes from Mycolicibacterium canariasense, assembly GCF_002101555.1. Classification (GTDB taxonomy): domain Bacteria; phylum Actinomycetota; class Actinomycetes; order Mycobacteriales; family Mycobacteriaceae; genus Mycobacterium; species Mycobacterium canariasense. The sequence goes on along the minus strand of NZ_LQOL01000044.1, from coordinate 1,190 downwards.
TGGCAAGACATTTCGTCAATCAGTGCCGTTCCACAGAACACGCAGAATCCCATGACTTCGCACTCATTTCCTATACACGGTGGTGCCCTCTTCAGCCCCGAACATGGAGCTGACAAACTTTGCAAAGCAGTCGTCGACGTCGAATCCCTCGGAGTCGCACCAACGATTGGCATCCGCCGCGAAGTACCATGACGGGCCAACTACGGTGACCCACCAGTCAGGCGCGTTGAAGGTCGACCACTGACCCGAGTACACCAAGCGTGCGCCGCTGTAGCGCTGTCGCAATGCGAGATGATCGGCCAGCACGTCGGCATCTGTGAGCGTTCGCCCCTTGATGACCAGTCCAGCTCGCTTTGAACTGATCTGTGGCACCCAGCTGTTGGCGATGACGCTGCGGACGTATGGGTAGTCCGCGTCGCGCAGCTCATTGAGCACGGCCTCAGCCACGCCGTCCACGCTGCCATGCTCGGGGGCCGCGGGCGCAAACGCGACCACACTCGTCGCCCCGGGCTGCGCGGCGGCAGCTGCAGTTCGGCCCTGCCCACGGTGCGCAACCAGAGTCGGAGCTCCCTCCACCATGTCAGGAGTTCTCCAGTACATGCCCGCAGGGAAGACGAGCGTCTGATGACCGGGCGCACCGCCCTGCATGGCCACCGGAGCCGCCGAGAAATCGAATTCTCCGGCCGCGATGTCGCGCTGCCCGTCTGCAACCGTCACCCGTACCGCGTTGCCCGCTTCCACCTCCACCCCCGCGCAGCCAGGAAAGAACGCAGTGCCAATCGCGAGTCCTGCGGATGTCATATCGAACGATTCCACCTCCAAGATCGGAGGTTCCGAGCAGACAGCTGGCGTCGCCGGGCTAGCCGCACTAGGTGTCGTGAACCCACCTCGCGACACCTCTGTTGATCCTTCGTCATTGGACCGGAAAAGCAGCGTCACTCCGGCGGCGCATGCGAGCGCGACAACAAGCGCGAGCACGATCCCGCCTACGAGCAACGATCGCCGGCTACCCCTACCGTCCGCCGTATCGGGAACGTCGTCGTCGCCCGGAAACGGCACGACACCGATCGGCGACCCGCATTTGCTACAGAATTTGTAGTTCGATGCATTGACGGCTCTTCACAGATGAGGGTGTAGAGGTGGTTGGCGCGTCGTTGCCGGGATAGAGGTCGAGGTCTCTCGAAAATGAG
>NZ_LQOL01000043.1 GCF_002101555.1 Mycolicibacterium canariasense | reverse complement strand
GCACTGGCCCACCTGGACGACGACGAGCCGGGCGGTGATCTGCTCAAGAAGCTCAACGACGCAGTGCACGAAGGCAACTCGGCCATCGCCGCGCACGTGGAGGCCGACCCGGAACTGGAAGGCATGGGCACCACGCTCACCGCGATCCTGTTCGCGGGCAACCGGCTGGGCCTGGTGCACATCGGCGACTCCCGCGGCTACCTGCTGCGCGACGGCGAGCTGACCCAGATCACCAAGGACGACACGTTCGTCCAGACCCTGGTGGACGAGGGCCGCATCACCGCCGAGGAGGCCCACAGCCATCCGCAGCGGTCGCTCATCATGCGCGCCCTCACCGGGCACGAGGTGGAGCCCACCCTGATCGTCCGTGAGGCCCGAGCCGGCGACCGGTATCTGCTGTGTTCGGACGGCCTGTCCGACCCGGTCAGCCACGACACCATCCACGAGGCGCTGCTGATACCCGATGTGGTGGACAGCGCGGACCGGCTCATCGAACTGGCCCTGCGCGGCGGCGGCCCGGACAACGTCACCGTGGTGGTCGCCGACGTCGTCGACTACGACTACGGCCAGACCCAGCCGATCCTGGCCGGGGCCGTGTCCGGGGAGGATGACGACACGCTCCCCCCTAATACCGCGGCGGGGCGGGCATCGGCATTCAACCCCCGCCGCATCGCCCCGAAAAGGGTTGTGACGCAGCAGGAGGAACTCCCAAAAGCACACCGCTCCAAGCGGCGTCTGGTGATAGCGGGAGTCGTGGTGTTGTTGGTCGTGCTGGCCGGCTTGGCGGTCGCACGGGAGATCATCCGCAACAACTACTACGTCGGTGAGCGGGACGGCACCGTTTCGATCATGCGGGGCGTGCAGGGCTCCTTCCTGGGCATGAACCTGCAGGAACCGTTTCTGGTCGGCTGCCTCAACCCACGAAATGAGTTGTCGCTGATCAGCTTTGGCCAATCCAAGGACAACCTGGACTGTGCGCTTCTGGGCGTCGACGACATCCGCGAATCCGAACGCGCCCAGGTGACGGCGGGCCTGCCCGCGGGCAGCCTGGACGA
>NZ_LQOL01000042.1 GCF_002101555.1 Mycolicibacterium canariasense | reverse complement strand
TGGCCCAACTGGGCCAAACTGTTCTTCAACAACAAAGGCGTAGCCGCCCACACCACCGACATCTGCCAGAACTACCCGCCCAACGACATGTCTGTCTGGGACTGGCACTAGCCTCACCACTGTTACCGCAGTCACAACGGGCCGCGCTGGGCGGTGAGTATCACAGTTGTCCGCATGCGCGGAAAACTGTTGCGCCATGGTGAAATCGACAGGTGTCAGTACCCGATACCGGTGGTCCGGAACTCGTTGACGAGGGTCCTTTCAACGATGCCAAGGAACCCCCGTACCGGATTGCCGGCGCGGTGTTGCTCGCCATCGTGGTCCTCGTCTTCGGGTTGACCTGGGCGCAGTTCCGTGGGTATTTCGACGAGAAGTCGACCGTGGTGGTGATGGCCGAGCGGGCCGGGTTGTCGATGGATCCGGGGTCGAAGGTGACGTTCAACGGGGTGCCGATCGGGCGGTTGAAATCCGCCGAGGTCGTCGCCGACGGCACCGGTTCGAAGGCGAAGCTGACGTTGGATGTGCAGCCGCAGTATCTGAATATGATTCCGGCGAATGTGGATGCCGAGTTGCGGGCGACGACGGTGTTCGGCAACAAGTACATCTCGTTCTTGTCGCCGGCGGATCCGTCTGCGGAGAAGTTGAAGTCGGGTGCGGTGATCACTGCGTCGAGTACGACGACGGAGTTCAATACGTTGTTCGAGACGATCATGGGGATTGCCCAGCAGGTGGATCCGGTGAAGTTGAATCAGACGTTGACCGCGGCGGCGCAGGCCTTGGACGGGTTGGGGGACAAGTTCGGTCAGTCGTTGGTCAACGGCAACGACACCTTGGGTGAGCTCAATGCCCGGATGCCGCAGATCCGCCGGGACACGCAGGGTTTGGCGGATCTGTCGACGGTGTATGCCGATGCGGCGCCAGACTTGTTCGACGGGCTCAAGAGTGCGGTGGTGACGGCGCGCACGCTCAATGCCGAGCGGGGGACCATCGATGCGGCGCTGATGTCGGCGGTGGGGTTCGGTAACAACGCCGGGGATGTCTTCGAGCGGGGTGGGCCGTATCTGGTGCGGGGTGCCCAGGATCTGTTGCCCACCAGCAAGTTGCTGGACTATTACAGCCCGGCCTTGTTGTGCACGCTGCGCAATTTCCACGACGTCGCGCCGCGCTTCGCCGACATGCTGGGCGGCAACGGGTACTCGCTGGTGCTTGCCGACGAATTGGTCGGCGCCGGAAACGGTTACGTGTACCCGGACAACCTGCCGAGGGTCAATGCCCGCGGTGGGCCGGAAGGGCGGCCGGGCTGCTGGCAGCCGATCACCCGGGACCTGTGGCCGGCACCGTATCTGGTGATGGACACCGGGGCCAGCATCGCGCCGTACAACCACTTCGAGCTCGGGCAGCCGCTGGCCACCGAGTACGTGTGGGGCCGCCAAGTGGGGGAACGCACCATCAATCCGTGACGCCCGAGCATGGACTAGGTTGACCGGGTGGCTCGTCGCAAACGATCGAGCGCCACCACCGTGGCGATCCTGACCCTGATCGGTGCCGTGTTGTGCACCCTGGCGGTGGGCGGATTCCTGCTCTACCCGTATTACCTGCTGCGGCCGTGGATCTATCATCCGGTGTGGTTCGGCGTGCCGGGTTTCCTACTGCTGGCGCTGGCCTGCTGGCTGGGGCTGGGCCGTGCCGCGGTGAAATGGGCGGGCGTGGCCGTATGCGTGCTCTGCGGCGCGGCACTGGGTTTCATCGGCTGGTTCGCCACGGCATACGCCAACCCCATGAATGCCGTGGGAACGTATCGCGCACCCGACGGTGGCGTGGAAGTGGTGGTCTACCAGAGCACGGCCGGCTTGGCGCCCGACCTCACCTGGGAATTGCGCCTGCACACCCGCCGTGGCCCGCTCTCGCGGGAGAGCGATCTGGGCTGCGTCAACTCGGATGTCATGGCGCTGAACGTCATCCAGTGGATCGGTCCCCGGACGGTGCGGGTGGGCCTGTCCCGGGCCGGGGCCGTCGACGTCGTTGTCGACGACCAGGGCAGGCCCAACCGCACCGTGAATGGGGGCTGCTGACCGGCGCGGGTCAGGACAGGTGATGCACCTCCTGCAGGCCGTACACCGGGGTGGGCAGCCCCGCGTGCCGGGCCTTGAGCTGCAGCGCCAGATACAGGGAGTAGTGCCGGGATTGATGGAGATTCCCGCCGTGGAACCACAGGTTCTCCTGCTGGGTCGGCTTCCACATGTTGCGCTGTTCACCCTCCCACGGTCCGGGATCCTTGGTGGTGTCCGAGCCGAGGCCCCAGACCTTGCCGACCTTGTCGGCGACGTCCTGACCGATCAGATCGGCGGCCCAGCCGTTCATCGAACCGAACCCGGTGGCGTACACCACCACGTCGGCCGGCAGCTCGGTACCGTCGGACAGCACAACGGAATTCGCGGTCAGGCGTGACACGTCGCCGTGCGCCAGCTTGATACTGCCATCGGCGACCAGGTCGCACGCGCCGACGTCGATGTAGTAGCCCGAGCCGCGGCGCAGGTACTTCATGAACAGGCCGGAGCCGTCGTCGCCCCAATCCAGGTCGAAACCGGCGGCCTCCAACCGGGCGTAGAAGTCCTTGTCCCGCTCGCGGATCGCGTCGTAGATCGGGATCTGGAACTCGTGCATGATGCGGTACGGCAGCGATGCGAAGGTCAGATCGGCCTTCTCGGTGGTCATGCCGGCGGCCAGGGCCCGCTCCGAATACAGGTCTCCCAGGCCGAGTTCCATCAACGAGTCCGATTTCACGATGTGGGTCGAGGACCGCTGCACCATGGTCACGGCGACACCGTTCTCGTACAACGCCTTGCAGATATCGTGCGCGGAGTTGTTGGAGCCGATGACCACCGCCCGCTTGCCGACGTACTGGTCGGGGCCGGGGTGGTGGCTGGAATGGTGCTGGTCGCCGAGGAACTCGTCCTGCCCCGGGAACGACGGCACATTCGGCTTGCCCGACATCCCGGTCGCCAGCACCAGATGCGCCGGCCGCAGGGTCACCGACTCGCCGTCACGGTCCACTTCGACGGTCCAGCGCTTCTCGTTCTCGTCGTAGGTGGCGGACAGGCACGTGGTCTTCGACCAGTACGGCACCTCCATGACCTTGGTGTAGAACTCCAGCCAGTCGCCGATCTTGTCCTTGGGTGCGAACACCGGCCAGTTCGACGGGAACGGCAGGTACGGCAGGTGGTCGTACCACACCGGGTCGTGCAGGCACAGCGACTTGTACCGCTTGCGCCATTGATCGCCGGGGCGGTCGTGCTTGTCGACGACGATCGCGGGCACGCCGAGTTGACGCAGCCGCGCCCCGAGCGCGATCCCGCCCTGCCCACCGCCGACGACCAGGACGTACGGCTGCTCGGAGTAGCCCAGGGTGCGTTCCTCGTCCTGTCGCTTCTCGGCCCAGGACCGCGTGTCGGGATCGGATCCGTGCACCGCACCCAGCGGCCGGGTGGTGCCCTTGCCCTCCTCGTGCCCCTTGAGTTCCTGCAGCGTCGTCAGCAGGGTCCACGCTTGATCACCCTTGAGCCGCAGATGCCCGACCCCGCGGCCCACCGCGGTCTCGAACTCGATGAACGCGGTGGTCACCTCCCCATCCTGTGTCGGCGTCTCGCGGGTCCGGAAACCGGACGGATCGGTACCGGCCAGCCGCGTCGTCAACATGGCGCCGATGGCCTCGCGGCCCTCCAGCGTCTTCAGGTTCCAGGTGAAAGCCACCAGGTCACGCCAGAAACTGTCGACGGCGAACTTGCCGACGACGCGGTCGATATCGCGGGTGACCAGCGCGTGCTCGAAATCGGCGAGCCACGCGTCGACCCGCTGCTGCGGCGACGCCTCCTCGGGGGAAGACGGTGCCGGTGCGTCGATAGTTTGAGTCATGTGAGGCAGCACACACCCGGTGCGGCGCACGTCACAAGGGTTGCAGAGGGTTGCACCGTTGCCCACGTCAGGACGCCTGCAACCCCCTGCAACTCTTTTCCGCTGTGGTCCAGGCCACATAGAACCGTGGCATGAAAGCAGCTGTGTACTACGGACCGAACAAGCTCGACGTCACCGAGGTGGCCAAACCGGAACCGGGTCCGGGCACCGTCCAGATCAAGGTCGGATTCAACGGTATCTGCGGCACCGACCTGCACGAATACTTCGCCGGACCGATCTTCGTCCCCACGGCACCGCACCCGCTGACCGGTCAGCAGTTGCCGTTGGTCATGGGCCACGAGTTCGCCGGCACCATCACCGCCGTGGGCCCCGGGGTGGCGGGCTGGGCCGAAGGCGACCGGGTCGCCGTCGAGCCCATCTACCGGTGTGGCACGTGCAGCGCGTGTCAGGCCGGCAACTACAACATCTGCGCGCAGATCGGCTTCCACGGCCTGATGTCCGACGGCGGAATGGCCGAATACACCGTGGTGCCCACCAACATGCTGCACAAGCTGCCCGACAACGTCTCCCTGCAACTCGGCGCGCTGGTCGAGCCGATGTCGGTGGCCTACCACGCCGCCACCCTGGGCGATCCGGATCCGCAGGGCACGGCCATGGTGTTCGGTGCCGGCCCCATCGGTATCGGATTGTGGTTTGCCTTGCGCGGCAAGGGGATCGAAGACATCTACGTCGTCGAACCGGCGCCCACCCGCCGCGCGGCCATCGAGGCGCTCGGTGCGCGCACACTGGACCCGACCGCGATGGATGTGCCGGCCTTCATCGCCGAGCACACGTCCGGGCGCGGCGCCGACGCCGTCTACGACGCGGCCGGGGTGGCCCCCGCGGTGGAGACCGCGCTGGCCTGTGTGGGTGCCCGGCGCCCCATGGTCAGCGTCGCCATCTACGAAAAGCCCTTGACCACACCGCTTTTGCGGCTGGTGATGAACGAGTCCCGGATTCAGGGATCGCTGTGCTACACCTCCGCGGACTTCGAGGCCGTCATCAACCTGATGGCACAGGGCACCTACGACACCACCGGTTGGGTGACCTCGATCGGAATCGACGACGTCGTCGACGAAGGCTTCGAGGCGCTGCACGCCGGCGCCAAGATGAAGGTCCTCGTCGACCCGTCCAACTGAGAGGAAAAGACATGACACGCACCATCGAAGCCCCGCTGCTGGACAAGGTCGCGCTGGTCACCGGCGCGGGCCGCGGCATCGGCCGGGGCGTCGCCCTCGAGCTGGCCCGCCAGGGCGCTGATATCGCCCTGGTCGACGTCAACCTGGACGGCATCGCCGCCGTCGCCGACGAAATCGCCGAAATCGGCTCGAAGACCACCACGTTCGTCGCCGACGTGTCCGACCGCGATGCGGTGTTCGCCGCCGTCGAGCATGCCGCCACGGCGCTGGGCGGATTCGACGTCATGGTGAACAACGCCGGCATCGCACTGGTGGGCCCGCTGGCCGACGTGACCCCGCAGCAGCTCGCACGGCTGTGGTCCATCAACGTCGACGGGGTGCTGTGGGGCACCCAGGCCGCCGTCGCGAAGTTCAAGGAGCTCGGTCGTCGGGGCAAGGTGATCAACGCCTCCTCGATTGCCGGGCATGAGGGGTTCGCGATGCTGGGCCCGTACAGCGCCACCAAGTTCGCCGTGCGGGCCCTGACCCAGGCCGCCGCCAAGGAGCACGCAGCCGACGGCATCACCGTCAATGCCTACTGTCCCGGTGTGGTCGGCACCGACATGTGGGTGGAGATCGACAAGAGGTTCGCCGAGCTCACCGGCGCCGCCGAGGGCGAGACGTTCGAGAAGTTCGCCAACACCATCGCCCTGGGCCGGCCGGAGACACCCGAGGACGTCGCCGGCTTCGTCGCCTACCTGGCCGGTCCCGGCGCCGACTACATGACCGGCCAGGCCGGCCTCATCGACGGGGGTATGGTCTATCGCTGAGCCCCGCGCGTGACACGAACTGTGATGGGGAGCACAATCGGGGCAATGCCCGGTTCGTCGGTTCCCGAACCCGCGGTCGCACTCGGCGATGACCCGCGGAGCTACGCGCTGCTGTTGTCCGAGGTGTACGACGCGACCATGGCGGGCGGACGGGCCCCCGCCAAGCCGCGTCTGGTGATCGAAGAGTCCTGGAACAGGTTGTTGGGGAAGGGGATCGACCCCGAACACCACAGCCCGCCGGATGTCGACCGCAGCGGGCTGGATCTGCTGCGGCAGTCGTCGGGGCTGCTGTCGGTGCTCGACGACATTTCCCGCGGGTTGGAGTCCGTGCTGGCCGACGGGAACAACATCCTGGTGGTCGCCGACGCGCGCGGTCGGGTGCTGTGGCGCTCGGGCGCCTCACGCGTGCTCATGCATGCCGACCGGCTCGGCTTCATGGAGGGCGCCAACTGGGGGGAGACCGCCGTCGGGACCAACGCCATCGGCACGGCGCTGGTGTCCCGGCGCGCGGTGCAGATCTTCTCCGCCGAGCACTTCCTGCGCAGCCACCACTCCTGGACGTGCGCCGGCGCCCCGATCCGCGACCCGCGTACCGGTCAGGTCATCGGGGCGGTCGACGTCTCGGGGCCGGCGTCCACGGTGCATCCCACCACCATCGCGCTGGTCGACCTGGTGGCTCGCCTTGCCGAATCCCAATTGCGTGAGGCGCACGACCGCACGCTGAACCAGCTGCGCGCGGTCGCGGCACCGATCCTGGCCCGCATCGCCGCGCCTGCGCTGGCCGTCGACGCGGAGGGCTGGGTGGCCGCCGTCGGCGCACTGCCGCCCCATCATCGGATTCTGTTGCCGCAGAACGTGGCACCGGGCCGGGCGTGGGTTCCGGCGCTGGGCCCCTGTGATCTGGAACCGCTGAGCGGTGGCTGGCTGGTACGCCCGGTCGACGACGAGGACACCGCACCGGCGGCGACCCGGGCCGTCCTGGATCTGCGCGACACCAACGCCCCGACGCTGGAGATGACCGGGCAATTCGGCTCGTGGCGGCGCGAGATCTCGCCCCGGCACGCCGAGATCCTCTACGTGCTGGCCACCCGGCGGTCGGGGCGCTCCGCGCCGGAGTTGGCCGAGGATCTCTACGGCGACAGGTCCCGCGTCGTCACCGTACGCGCCGAGATGTCGCGCCTCCGAAAGCAACTCGTCGGGGTGATCGCGGCGCAGCCGTACCGGTTCGCCGAATCGGTGGAACTGCAGGTGCGGTATCCGGCGGATATGCGCAACTTCCTGACGGCCTCGAACGCACCGGCCATCCGGGCGGTACGCCTCCTCTGATCGGCCCTCAGCCGAGCAGGATCTGGCTCAGCCTGGTGGTCGTCGCGACGCCGTCGTCGTAGCCGCCCTCGCCGCCGAGTGCGTTCATGATGGCCAGCGTGAACCGCTGATCGGGGCCGGCGAACCCGACCGAGTTGATCACCCAGCCGCCCTGCTCCTGGGACCAGCCGTTCTTGTTACCCGGGCTCATCGCCGGCCCGGCGCCCCACACCCCCCACTGCTGGTCGGGGGCGACCCGCTGCATCTCGCCGGCGATCGCCGCCGCGTCGGCGGAGTTCATCTGGCCCAGAATGTAATTCATCAACCGGTCCAGGTCGTTGGCCGTGGCCTTCTGGAACCCCCAGTACGGGAAGATGTCCCCGAATCCCGGTTGGGGCGCCAGCGAGGTCATGCCGTAGCGCGGGAAGTCAGCGTTGAACGCCCGGTGATCGGGTCCGCCGTAACGGGACCACAGCGTGTCGGCGGCATCGTTGTCGGAGTTGCGCAGCATGGCGACCATCAGCTGCCGGACAGCCGCAGGGCGCCGGCACGTTCTCGGGTGAGCAGGTCGACGACCATGGCGAGTTTGATGGTGGAGGCCGTCCAGATCATGCTGTCGGCGGCGGCGTTGGCATACCGCAGCCCGGTGGATCGATCGCGCAACACATAGCCGATGACACCGGGCCGCCCGATCAGGTAGCTGTCCGCGGCGGCGATACGGGCCCGCAGGTCACAGGTGGCGTCGGTGCACGCGGCGCGCGCGGACGGCGCGAGCAGACCGGTGAGCGTCACCAGTGTGGCCACCATCAGGACGAGACGGTTCACGCGCACACCGTAGCCGCCCGTCACGCCGCGTACGACGACATCGACAGCGAGCCGTAGGTGTAGCCGTCGACCAGGCGGGAAGCGGCGGTGTCCGATGCGGCGAGCAGGCCGGCGAAGTACAGCCCGGGAATGAAATGGTCCGGGGTGGGGACCGCCGCGGCGTAGTCGGGATGTTCGGACAGCCGCACCAGGTCCGCCGGTGCCGCGGCGAGCAGGTCGTGTGCCGCGTCGTCGAACCGGCGAGCCCAGTCGAATCCGGCGTCGGGGGTGCCGGGACTCATGGCTCGCAGATTGTGCACGATATTGCCGCTGCCCACGATGAGCACGCCGCGCTCGCGTAGCGGGGCCAGGCGGGTGCCCAGATCGAGGTGGTAGTCCAGTGGTTTCTCGGCGTTGATGGACAGCTGGACGACCGGGATGTCCGCATCCGGGAACGCGTGTGCCAGCACCGACCAGGTGCCGTGGTCGATACCCCAGCTGTCCACGTCGGCACCCACCCAGGTGGGCTCGACGATATCGGCGATCTCCCCGGCCAGCTCCGGCAAACCCGGTGCGGGATAATCCATTTCGTACAGTTCGTGCGGAAAACCGTAGAAGTCGTGAATGGTCCGTGGGCGCGGCATGGCCGTCACCGCCGTGGCGTTGATGTACCAGTGCGCGCTGATCACCAGGATGGCGCGCGGGCGCGGCACCGATGTCCCGAACTGCTGCCAGGCAGTGGTGTATCGGTTGCTCTCCAAGGCGTTCATCGGGCTGCCGTGCCCGAAGAACGCGACGGGCATTCTCATGGCCACCATTGTCCCCCGGCCCGCGGGATCGGGCATCAACGGTCGGGCGGTGACCGTTGTCGTGTGACGCGCATCTCCGAGGTAGGCCTTGCGGTGCCGCCGCGCCAAATTAGGCTCGCCTTACTTACTGGAGTGAGGTGCTGAGTGCGTGACATCCGTGTGGCAGTGGTCGGGGCCGGTCCGGCCGGGATCTATGCGTCGGACATCCTGGCCGGGGAACATCCCGGTGCCCGGGTCGACCTGTTCGACCGGTTGCCCGCACCGTACGGGCTGGTGCGCTACGGCGTGGCACCGGACCACCCGCGGATCAAAGAGATCATCAAGGCTCTGCGTCGTGTCCTGTCCCGCAACGAGATCCGGTTCATCGGCAACGTGCACTACGGAACCGATCTGACGCTCGCCGATTTGCGCAGGCACTACGACGCGGTGATCTTCTCGACCGGAGCCAGGGCCGATCGCCCGCTCGACATTCCAGGTATCGACCTGCCGGGTAGTTACGGCGCCGCCGATTTCGTGTCCTGGTATGACGGCCACCCCGACGTGCCGCGCACCTGGCCGCTGGAGGCGGAAAGCGTCGCCGTCCTGGGCGCGGGCAATGTCGCACTGGACATCGCCCGGATGCTGGCCAAGCCCGCCGACGAACAGCTGACCACCGAGATCTCCGGCAACGTGTATCAAGGTCTGGCCATGAACCGGGCCACCGATGTGCACGTGTTCGCCCGGCGTGGGCCGGCCCAAATCAAGTCCTCACCCATGGAGTTCCGCGAGCTGTCGCATTCGCCGAGTGTGGACGTGATCGTGCATCCCGAGGGATTCGAGATCGACGAGGCCAGTCAGAAGGCCATCAACTCCACCAAATCGGTCAAGCTCGTCGTCGACACCATGATGCGGTACATGGACAAGGAACCCACGGGGGCGCCGCACCGCATCCACCTCCACCTGTGTCAGGCCCCGGTCGCGGTGCTGGGCACCGACCGGGTCGAAGGGCTGCGGACCGAACGAACCGAATTGGTCGGTGACGGAACCGTCCGGACCACTGGGGAATTCACCGATTGGCCGGTGCAGGCCGTTTACCGCGCGGTGGGGTACCTGTCATCACACCTGGCCGATCTGCCGTTCGATCACCATGCCGGTGTGGTGCCCAACGACGCCGGCCGGGTGCTCGACGCGGACTGGATGGTGGTCGACGCCGCCTACGTCACCGGTTGGGTCAAGCGCGGTCCGATCGGGTTGATCGGGCACACCAAATCCGATGCGGCCGAGACGATCAGCAGTCTGCTGGCCGACCTGCCCGGGCTCCGCCCGCCGGAGGTCACCGATCCGGACGCCATCCTGGAACACCTGTCCGCGACCGGTGTCGATTACACCACCTGGGCCGAATGGGAACGCCTGGACGCCCACGAGATCGCGCTCGGCGCGGCACAGGGCCGGGAGCGGGTCAAAGTGGTTCCCCGGGAGGACATGATCCGCGCGGGGCGCGGCTAGTTGTCGCTCGTTGTCAGATGGTCGAGGTTGACGGTTCGGATTCCGTTGCGGATGGGCGTGCATGACTCGGGGAAGTCCTGGACGATATCGGCCCCGCGTTCGGCAAGTTCGTCGAGCAATCTCGGGAGGTGCTGCATAGCTCCGGTGGGCAGGTCGTGGATGACCACGACACTCCAATCCTGGCCGGCAATGTCATCGAGACATCGTTGTACCCAGCGGTCGGGCTGGTCCCAGTCGTGCGGCACGCTCGTCCACAGCACACAGGTGTAGTCCTGCCGTTGCAGGTAGTCGATCGCAGCAGGACTGAAGACGCGTCGGCCCAGCACGCCGCCACCGGCGTAAGGCCGGAACAATTTCACCGGTCGGGCCAATGTGCCGATGATCTTCTCCGCCTCGCCGATCTCACTGGCGACCAGATCCAGGTCTGTTGGGGCATCACCGAACTGGACGCTGTGGGTCAGGGTGTGATTGCCGATCCAGTGGCCTTCGGAGGCTGCTCGTTCCGACAGGGCACGCGCACTCGGCTCGGTGAGTTGGCCGGCGACCACGAAGAACGTGGACTTGACGTCTCGTTGATCGAGGATGTCGAGAACCTCGGCGGTCGTTTCGGTAGGGCCGTTGTCGAAGGTGAGGGTCACTTTCATGACGTCCCCCTTGCCGCGACACGCGCCCGCAGGCCTGCGATGAGCATGTCGGCGACAAACTCGGCGTGGTGCTCGATGGCGGCAGGCTCGGTCGGGTCGTCGGGATCGAGCATGAGGGCAAACGGCACCAGGCTGAACGGCGCGGTGCCCCCGTGGGCAACCAGGAAGTGCAGGCTGCGCACGTCAGCGGCGTTCAATACGTCACAGTCGACGAGCACCTTCAGGGGCTCGGTAAGGCGAGCGTAGAGCGGCTGAACATGAACCTCGTGGAGGTAGGTGAGCCGGGCGCTGGGGGTCGCGCCTTCGACGGTGACCAACCGCAGAAGCTCCGGGTGGTGGGCGTGGCTCACCAGGAACCGCACAATGGCCTGACGTGCCGCCTCCATCAGGTCCCGCTCGGCCAACTCTGTGTCGACGTTGATCTGCTCGTGCACCTCGCCGAACGCGAAGTCCACCGCGGCGTACCACAGACCCTCCTTGGATCCGAACCTCTGATGAATCAGGTTGTGGCTGACGCCCAGTTCGCGGTTGAGCGCAGCGACCGACGTCCCGTCAAAACCGTTCTCGGCGAACATCTTCAGCGCCTTGGACAAGATATCGGGCAATGCCGCCGGGGCCTCGGCGGCCGGAGGCCGGCCCTGTCGTTTGGCAGTCGTCATGTCACCCAGCATAACCGTCGATGTTGACGAACATCAACATCAGGCGATAGCCTTCGGTCCATCATGTTGATGATCATCAACAATTTGCGGGAGGATGCAATGGCGCGGAAACCAGGGACGCGTTCGTCAGTCCAGGTCTTCAATATCCTGGCCACGCTGGGCGGCGCAGGCCACAATTGGTTCGAGCGGTGGGCAGGTCTCGGGGTTTTCCTGGAGCCTTGGCTGGGCCGGCGGGTGACCAACGTCTTGTGGGCGGCCGCGCCACCGCTGCTGTTGCGCAGCGCCGCGCGGGGTCGCTCGCGCGGGGAGGACGCGGCGCTGGCATTCAACGCCGGCATCTCGCTGGCATCGGTGGTCGTGCACTTCATCGATTGGCCTTGGACACGGCGGCTCGGGCTGTTCCCGTGGCTCGACGAGGCCGAAGGCCTACCGCCGGAGTTGGTAGGCCCCTATAACGCGGTGTTGTGGGTCTGGGGCGTCGGGGGTGCCGGCAGCATCCTCTTCGAGACCCGCCGTGCCGACCTGAAATACGCCGTGATCGGACTCGTCGCCGGTCCGTTGCTGTTGGCATCGGCCCGGCACCATTTCACGTGGGCGCGCGAGCAGGCTGCCGAGGACACAAGCGGCCGGTGGAGTTCGGTGTTTTCCGCCGGTGAGTCGGCGGCGCCGTCGCGTCGGCAGAGCTCACGCGCCACTCAGAAGGCCGAAACACGTTGACCCACTGATGAATCTGCTGCCAGACACGCGACGAGGAGCTGCGAAATGCAACGCGAAGAACACATGATCGGCGACACCTTCGCCTACCGGTATGCCGGACCCGGGGCTGACCACGCCCTGTTGGTGCAGCACGGGATCGGAGGCCACGGGGGGATCTACGACAAGTTCGGGGCACACTACGCCGAACAAGGTGCCGACGTGTGGTGCATGGACGCTCCCGGCCATGGCCGATCGTGTGTCGATCGTCGTGCCGGCCAATTCACCTTGCAGGAGTGGGTGGACGCCGCGCTGGACGTGACCGAGCACATCGCCACCCACACCGGCTTGCCGGTGTTCATCAAAGGTTCGTCGTTGGGCGCAGCCGCCGCCTACTGTGCCTACGCGGCGTCCGACTCGCACGCCGGCGCCATTTTGATGGGATTCGCCATACCGTCCTCGCCACTGATTCCCGCCGACAACCCCTTTCGCTCCGAGGCGTTCGAGCAGATGACCGCCTTCTTCGGCACGGCTTTGCGGTTCGACATCGACCAATACATCAACTTCGACGAGGACTACGGGTTCCGTGGAGCGGGCGTGCAGAAACACGATGACCCCCTCAACACCTGGAGTTATGACCTCGCCGCCTGGGGGTCGATCCTGCGTTACGACCCGGCCGTCGCGCTGGCCGACAACACCAAACCGATCCTGTTCGCCGTCGGGGAGAAGGACCCCATCTTCACACCCGAGATCGCCAAGATGGTCGCCGATGCCACCGGCGGACCGGTCCGGCTACACATCCACCCTGACGCCGTCCATCAGCTGATGCTCTTCCACACCCGCGACTACGCCGACGTGGTGCGCGGCTGGTGCACCGAGCAGCTCAGCTCATCGCACCAGAACCGGACCCCTGTCGCCTGAAAAGGAATGCCATGAAACTCGCCAACCTGGCCGGCCGCGCCGTGTTGATCACCCCGGCCGGGATTGTCGATCTCGCCAAAGCGTCCGGAGGGTCTCTACCCAGTCAACCCGACGCGGCGATCGCCAATCTCGACGACATCCGGACGTTCTACGCGACCGCGCAGCCGGAACCGGACGTCACCCTCACCGAGGCTGACCTGCTCGAAGATCTCAGGCTGCTCGGGCCACCCGTGACCGCTCCCCGGCAGATCTTCGCCGTCGGCCTCAACTACGCCGACCACAGCACCGAGACCGGCCTTGCCGTTCCCGACCAACCACTGATCTTCACGAAATTCGCCTCTTCACTGGCCGGTCCCGGCTCCACCATTCCGCTGCCCGCACACACCTGTGACTGGGAGGTCGAGCTGGTGACGGTCATCGGCCGCGGCGGCCGCAACATCCCGCCAGAGGCCGCCATGAGTCATGTCGCCGGATACTGTGTTGGCCAGGATATTTCGGAGCGGGCTTCCCAGATGAAAGGCACGCCACCGCAATTCAGTCTCGCCAAAAGCCATCGGGGGTTCAGTCCAATCGGCCCGTGGATCACCACCATCGATGAACTCTCCGACCCGAGCGACCTGGCCATCATGACCACGCTCGACGACGAGGTCGTACAGCAGGCCCGCACCAGCGAGATGATCTTCACCGTCGAAGACCTCGTGAGTCACCTGTCCGGCATCTGTGAACTGATGCCCGGCGACCTCATTTTCACCGGCACCCCGTCCGGCGTCGGATACTCGCGCACCCCACCGCGTTACCTCACTCCCGGCAGCATCGTGCATTCGGCCATCGAAGGCCTGGGCCGACTCCGCAACCCCTGCACGACCGCCGGCTGAGGACGCACATGCATCTGACAACGACCATCCTGATGGGGCTGTCGGCGCTCCTGCTGATCACCACGGGCACGATGAAACTGCTCAACAACGCCACCGCGCGCGGCAACGCGGATCACCTGGGGATCAGTTCCAATCTGAGCCGCGCGATCGGCCTCGCCGAAATCGCGGCGGCGGCAGGTCTCATCCTCGGCATCATCGTCGTCCCACTCGGCATCATCACCGCGACCGCGGTCCTGATCCTCTTGATCGGCGCCATCGTCTACCACGCACGGGTGCAGGACAACTTCACCGCCATGCTGCCGGCGGTACTGACCGCTGCCGCCGCCTTGGCGATCATCGTGCTGAACACTCTCAAGCTCTGACCGCCAACGGCACACCGGGCGTTGCGCCACATCAACTCGTAAATGCATCGGACGGCCGGCGGGAACTCACCGCTTCCGGCGTGGCGGTGTCGCCGGAGCGAGGCCGGTGAGCCCGTCGAGAAGCAGACTGAGCCCGAAGGCGAATTCTTCGGCCAGCGGGATGGGAAGGTGTTCGGCGACCGCGGCGGTGTGCGGGTGAGTGTCGGGATCGATGGTTGCGGCAGCGGCCGAGGGGTCGTCGTCCGCGTGTGTGCCGCGAGCCTGGATGGCGAAGCCGAGGACGAATCTGCTCAACGTGGTGTAGGTCTTGGCCGCATCGCGAGGGCTGAAGCCGCCGGCGAGCAAAGCACCGACAAGGTGTTCGCGCGCCGCCGCGGCATGGGGCCCGGACGGGATCTGGTCGATGAGTAGCGGTGCGACATTGGGGTGCCGGTTGAAGACGGTGAACAGCGTGTGTGCGGCGCCTTCGCACGCGTGGCGCCATGAGGTGTCCGCCCAGGCGGGGGCCTCGGCAGACACCTCGCCGAGCACGGCGTCGACGACGGCGGCGACCAACTCGGCGCGGGATGCGAAGTGTCGATAGAGCGTGGCGGTGCCCGATCCCAGGGCGCTGGCCAAAGACCGCATGGACAGCGCATCGGCGCCATGTTCGTCGACGATGGCAATCGCGGTCGTGATCATCCGCTCCAGTGGCATCGGTGGGCGGCCGCGGCCCCGCGCCGGCGACGAAGTAGTGGTCACAGCCCCAGTATTACCGACACCTTGACAGCCCACAAATTAATGGTGACACTGTATCCATTATGTTGGAAGACGACGACGTGCAGCCCGACTCCCTTTTTGCTTCGGTGGACGGGATGCGGGTGCACTACAAGCGCTCGGGGCAGGGCGCCTCGTTGGTGCTGCTACACGGCAGTGCGTCCTCGTTGTGGGGCGTAGAGGATGTGGCGCGCCGCCTGGAACCCTTCTTCGATGTCATCCGCCCGGATCTGCCCGGGCATGGGGTCACCGGCCCCCGCAGCGGTGGGGACTACCGGGTGCGCACCTACGCGGGCACGGTGGACCGATTTCTCGGTGCGATCGGCGTCGACAGCGCGGTGATCGTGGGTAACTCACTGGACGGCAACATCGCCTGGAATCTGGCGGTGATCCGGCCGGAGCGGGTCGTGGCATTGGTCTTGATCAATGCCACGGGCTACCCAGAGAAGGAGCTGCCCGCGTCGATGCGGTTGGCGCGCAATCCGATCGCCGGTTACGTCTTACGACGATTCATGCCCCGGCGGGCAGTCGAACGCAGCCTACGCCAAGCCGCAGCACCGAACGTCGAGGTGATCACCGAAGCGGTGGTGGACCGAGCGCACCGGCTGTGGAACCGGCCAGGCAACCGGGCGGCGTTTGTGGATCTGGTGTGCACCGATCAGCCCGACCACAGCGCCGAGATCTGCTCCATCGCGGCGCCGACCCTGATGCTGCGCAGCGCGGGGATGGGCGGGCAATATTTCACCCGCGATATCCCTGGCGCGATCGAAGAGGTGCACCCCCGCGGCGGACACCTTCTGCCGCAAGAGGATCCGGACTGGGTGGCCGCGGCCATCACCCGGTTCGTCAGCACTAGGGTCGGCGGCATCCGATGAAGTACTTCGTCGCATCCGGGGAGGATCGGCGTCTCACCCCGGCCGCACGCGCAGAGCTACGCGGGCAGTTCATCGCACTATCGGACGGCGTCACCCACTATGAGCTGTCCGGCCCCGAAGACGGGCAGCTGGTAGTCATGGCCGGCGGGCTGACCGTCCCGTTGTTCTACTGGGACGAAATGGCGGCTCACCTGCACGGCCGAGGGCTGCAGACGTTGACCTACAGCGCCTACGGCCGCGGCTATTCCGACCGTGTCGACACCGCCTACGACCAAGAGCTGTTCGTGCGCCAGCTTGCGGAGGTCATCGACATGGTGGGCGAGGGCCGCCCCCACCACCTGGTGGGCACGTCCATGGGTGCCCTGGTGGCGATGGCCTACCTGCAGGCGGTCCCCTCGAACACCGCGTTGACCCTGACCTTGGTGGGGCCGGCAGGGTTGAGCCGACCGCCGTTGACTCAGCGCCTGCTCCTGGGCAGCGACCTGATGACCACCGTGGTGGCGCGCACGATCGGGAGCCGGGTCCTCGATCAACACCTCGGTCACAATGTGCGCGAACCTGGCCGCGCCGCCGCGCTGAGCGACATGGTCGGGCAGGCCTTCCGCTACGAGGGCTCGCTGTACGCGTTCTTTTCCACCCTGCGCAACTTCGGACTCTTCGATCGCGGCGAACTGTACCGGCGCACAGGACAGTTGGCGGTTCCCGGCCTGCTGGTGTGGGGCGATGACGATGAGGTCACGCCGATCACCGCGCTGGACCGCGTTGTCACCATGCTTCGCCCCGAAGACACCTGCATCATCGACAATTGCGGCCACATGGCCCCCTTCGAACAACCACGTGAAGTCGCCACCGTGCTGGCGGATTTCGCGGCCACACACACCGAACGGCTCACATCATGACCACCACGACTCCTTCCACGTCCTCGACGACCGACGTTCTGATCGTCGGCGCCGGCCCTACCGGCTCCGCACTGGCCATCGACCTGGCGCGCCGCGGTATTTCGGTGCGCATCATCGACAAAGCGACCCACGGTTTCGCCGGATCGCGGGCCAAGGGCCTGCAGCCGCGCACCCTGGAGGTGCTCTACGATCTCGGCGCCCTGCCCGACATCACCGCCGGCGGCTCCCTCTACCCGCCCATGGGCCTACACCTGGGCCCGGTGACCGTCCCGCTGCGCATGATGGCCAAAGGTCAACGCGGGCCGGATGTCCCGTTCCCCGACACCTGGCTCATCCCGCAGTCGCGCACCAACCAGGCCCTGCACGACCTTCTCGAAAAACACGGGGTACGCGTCGAATTGGGCAGCGAACTGGCCGACTTCAGCGACTCCGGCACCTCGGTGATCGCGCACATCGTGTCACCGCGGGGCCTCGAGGAGGTCACCGCCCGCTACGTCGTCGGAGCCGACGGGGGTAGCAGCGCCGTACGGAAACAGGCCGGCATCGAATTCACCGGATCCACCGATGACGCCGACCGGACCCTCATCATCGACGCCCCGGTAGCCGGCAAGCTGTCGCGCAAGTACTGGCACATCTGGCCGGGCCTGGGCGGACGTTTCATCGGTGCCTGTCCACTGCCCCACAGCGATCTGTTCCAGTGGATGATCCGGTTGGCGCCAGACGAAGAGGCGCCGTCGGGTATCGACGCCATCAATGCCCGTATCCAATCGCACACGCGTGACAAGCATCTCAGCATCACGAGCATCTCCTGGGAATCGGTTTTCAGGCCCAACATCCGACTGGCCGCGCGCTATCGCCACGGCCGCGTCCTGCTGGCCGGAGACGCCGCCCACGTGCATCCACCCGCCGGTGCGCAGGGCTTGAACACCGGCATCGGGGATGCCTACAACCTGGGCTGGAAACTGGCGCAGGTGTTGGCAGGTGCACCGGAATCGTTGCTGGACACCTACGAACAGGAGCGTCGCCCGATCGCGGCCGGGGTGCTGGGGCTCTCCACCAAGAAGTACGAAGGGATCGGCAAGCTCGACCCCAGCAGCTACCGTCGCGGTTCTGATGAAAAGCAACTGACTCTGACCTACCGGGGCGGTCCGCTGGCACCATCGGCTGCCGACCACACCGCGACCCTGCGGGTCGGCGACCGGGCACCCGATGCCGATCTGCTCAGCCGTGACGGCGACAGAGTCCGGTTGTTCGATGCTTACCGCGGAACACATTTCACCGCCATCGCCTATGGGCCGCACGCCGCCACGTCCTTGGCCGCTCTGCGCTGGCCCGCTACCGGAGCGCCGCTGCAGCGCCTCAACATCGACGCCGGGACGACCGGAACGTCAGTGGATCCGCGGGAAGAAGGGCCGGCGACCGACGATCTCATCGACGCCTCTGGAGGATTCCGTAAGGCCTACGGCGTCAGCGGCGACGTGCTGCTCCTGATCCGGCCCGACGGCTATATCGGCCACATCGCCCGACACGACCTCACGCGCAGCACGCAGGCCGTCATCGACTCGCTGACCCCTGCCGCCGAGGGCGCCGTCGCATAGTGTTCGTCCAGGCGTCGATTCCCCACCATGGCCGGTGGCGGTGTCGGCGCACCCCTGGAACCGAGACGGACGAACGTGCCCGTCCTCCGAGCGCATCGTCACCGGACCTGCTGGCGCAGTTGGCGATTGACGACGCGGCGGACCACACGCTGGCGCACCTTGCCGACCATGGAGGGGAACTTGAGTTGGTGGGCCAGCCGCTGCCCGCTCGCATGGAGTTCGTCTTTGACGGCGTCCAACCCGCCGTGCGTGAGCCGGCCGTCGCGCTTGCGCCACACACCGCCGACCATGACCGCTTCGATATTGCCGGGGTGGGCGTACAGCGCAGCAGCGGCCGCGTCATGCATCGGCCACAGATTGAGGGCTCGGGCATCGATGACCACCAGGTCGGCGTACATCCCGGCCGCAATCTGGCCGATGCGATCAGCCAGACCCAGCGCCCGCGCCCCTTCGACCGTGGCCCATGACAGCGCCTGCTTGGCCGTGACGGGGATGGTGGTCGCACCGAGACCGGTGGACGCCACCGCCGCGTCGTGACCGACACCGCGCTGCAACGCCAACAACATGCGCGCAACAAAGAGGACATCAGCCGGAGTGGCGGTCTCGGTGTCGGTGCCCAGCGAGGGCGCGGCCCCCAGGGCCAGCAGCCGATCGGGAAGGGTCGTGGTGTGGCCCTGTCCCAGCTCGTTTTCCGGGGTGGAGGTGAAGGTGACGCCCTGCGCGAGCAGCGCTTCGACGTGACCGGTGCCCAGCCCCGTGCCGTGCACGATGTTGACCAGCGGGCCCCACAGGCCTGCCTCGGTGATCGCCTGCCATCCCGGCCCGGGTGAACCTGCGCTCTGGTGCATCGACACGATCAGGTTGCGCTCGGCGCCGGTGCGGAAGTCGGCGACGGCAACCTCCGGCTTGGACAGCTGAGGCCCCTTGATGGCCAGACCGAGGGACACCAGGTCGGTGTTGGCGATCGGCCCCGACAGCAACCGGTCGATCTCGCGGACATCCTGGGGCCGATCGCGCAGACCGTACGGGGTGCCGTGAAGGAAGACCGCACGGATACCCGTGCCGGTGAGGCCTTCGATCGCCGCGTCGGCGTGCTCGGGGGTCAGACAGTTGTGCGACCAGTCGCCAATCGTGGTGACGCCGTGGTCCATCTGATTGAGGGCCCCGGCCAGGGTGCCGCGAAACAGGTCGTCGGGACGATAGTGGTGGCCGACGCCGCCATGGGCGTTGGCGAGGTATTCCGGCAGCGTCCAGTCCGCGCCGAGAAAGCGCAGGGCGGTCTGCCAGGTGTGCAGATGGGCGTTGACGAGTCCGGGGATGATGATGCGACCGGACATGTCCAGCACGCGAGTGTTCTCGGCCGGCAAGCTCGGGCCGATCTCGGTGATCCGCTGCCCTTCGACCAGCACGTCGAGCGTCTCCCAGTCGGGGCGGCCCGGGGTCATGGTGACCACATGGGCTCCCCGCAGCAACAGCGGCCGCTCGTCGCCGGCGACCGCTGCCGCGTTGCTTTCTGGCTGCGAGTGCGCCATCACACCACCTGTCCCGCGGAATTGTTATGGATACAGTGTGACCGTAATACGACGGTCCGTCAATGTACCCGCGCGACCAATGGCTTCACGCGTACCGAGGTACGCCCTGCCTCAGCGCGTACCGAGGTACGCCGTGCCTCAGCGCGTACCCAAGTACGCGTCGGCCCACGCGCCGATGATCCGCCCCGCCCGGTGCGCCTGACCGGGCCCGGTCAGCAGATGCTCGGAACCCTCCAGCGACACGAAACTGCGGGGGTGCCGAGCGGTGCGGAAGATGTCACTGGCGTTCTGGATGCCGACGGTGTTGTCGGTCGGGGAGTGCAGGATCAGCAGCGGCAGCTTGAGGCCCTTGATCTTGTGGTGCAGCTTCGCCTCCCGGACGTCCTCGACGAAGGCGCGCTTGAGGGTCAGCGTCTTACCGCCGACCATCCACTGGCCGCTGCCCTCGGCGAACACCTGCTCCAGGCAGGCGTCGTACTGATGCTCGACGTGCGCCGGATCGATCGGGGCACCCACGGTCACCACGGCACGCACGCCCGGGCACTCACGTGCCGCGGCCAGCACCGCCGCCCCGCCCCACGAATGGCCGGCCAGGATATCGGCGGGGGTACCGCGCTCGGCCATGAACTTGCAGGCCTCGATGATGTCGTTGACCTTGACGGTGAAGGACCCGTCACCCCAGTCGCCCTCGGAACCACCCAGCCCCAGCGCGTCGAAACGCAACATGCCGATGCCGTCGGAGGCCAGCTGCTTACAGATCCGTGCCGCGGCCGGCGAGTCCTTGCCGAGGGTGAATCCGTGCGAGAACACGCCCCAGCCCCGCGCCGGGCCGTCGGGCAGGTCGATCACGCCGGCCAGCATCGGGCCGGTTGCGCTGGGAAATGTCACCCGTTCAGCCATGGGGGAGGTTTACCACGACCAGGTGCGTGATCCGTAGGGTGTGGGGGTGCCTCTGAACACCATCGCGCTGGAACTGGTGCCGCCGAACGTCGAGCGTGGCCCGCAGTACGCCGTCGACGAGGCCCACAAGGTGCTCGAGCTGGCGGCGGCGACCGGCCTGACCGGCAGGTTCGGCCACATCATGATCCCCGGCATGATCGACGAGGACGACGATCGCCCGGTCGAGATGAAGCCCAAGATGGACGTGCTCGAATACTGGACGCTCATCCGGCCGGAACTGCCCGGCATGCGCGGCCTGTGCACCCAGGTCACGTCGTTCCTGGGGCGCGACGCCCTCGGCCGGCGGCTGACCGATCTCAGCGGCGCGGGGTTCGACGGCATCGCCTTCGTGGGTGTGCCGCGAACCATGAAGGACGGCGAAGGCGAGGGCGTGGCCCCCACCGACGCCCTGTCCATCTATGCCGACCTGGTGCCCAACCGCGGCGCCATCCTGATCCCCACCCGCGACGGCGAACAGGGCCGGTTCACCTTCAAGTGTGGGCAGGGCGCCACCTACGGCATGACGCAGCTGCTGTACTCCGATGCCATCGTGGGCTTCCTGACCGAGTTCGCCAAGACCACCGAGCACCGCCCGGAGATCCTGCTGTCCTTCGGCTTCGTCCCGAAGATGGAGTCCAAGGTCGGGCTGATCACCTGGCTCATCCAGGACCCCGGCAACGCGGCGGTCGCGGCCGAGCAGGAGTTCGTGTCCAGGTTGGCGAGCCTGGAGCCCGCGGACAAGCGCATCCTGATGCTCGATCTGTACAAGCGGGTCATCGACGGCGTCGCCGATCTCGGGTTCCCGCTCAGCGTGCACTTCGAGGTCGCCTACGGGGCGTCCAAGCCGGCCTTCGAGACGTTCGCAGAGATGCTGGCCTACTGGTCGCCGGCCTGAGCGTCAGGCCGCGAACGCTGGGGTGAGCTGCACCCGCACCACCGGATCGGTGTCCAACCGCTCGCGCAGGGCCTTCTCGAACTGCCAGATTGACGCGAGATCGTGGTCCAGCCGGCAGTCCACCGCAGCCACCGCTCCCGCCGGAGGCGGGCAGTCGGCGACGTGGTCGGCGACCGTGTCGAGCAGGCTGCGCGGCACCGCCAGGTAATACAGCGGCTGGGGTCCCGCCACCGCAGCGCCGAACAGCAACCCGTGCTCGGTGATCACCAGATGGGTGGCCACGACCTGGACCGGGCGCTCGTGCGTCTCCTCGACACCCCACTCCGCGGCCGCCAGCCGGCTTTGTAAAGCGTGCAGCCGGACGTCGTCGGTGAGGAACCGGGTGTAATCGGTGGGACCGATCCGTGGCGACGACCGTGGGTCGCAATCCAGACAGGCGCACAGCGTGGCACCCACGTAGTCGAACCACCGATCGTCGAACCACCGATCGCTCATGACGACACTCCCATCGGGTCGATTCCTCGAGCCTGCACCCGGGCGCAGCCGCGGGTCAACGGGTGCGGGCACCTATCCTTGACCAAATGTCCGGATTGTCTGCAGCGTCCGTCCCCGAGCTGCGCGCGCGCCTCGACGGCCTCACGATCCGGGATGCGTCGCGGTTGGGCCGGCGGTTGAAGAATCTGCACTCGGCTCCCGACGAGAAACTGCTGGCGCAGTTCGCCGCCGCCGAAGGCCTGATCGCCACCCGGCTGGCGGCGGTCCCGCAGATCAGTTACCCGGACCTGCCGGTCAGCGCACATCGTGACGAGCTGGCCAAGGCCATCAGCGAGCATCAGGTGGTCGTGGTGGCGGGGGCGACGGGCTCGGGCAAGACGACCCAGTTGCCCAAGATCTGCCTGGAGTTGGGCCGCGGCATCCGCGGCACCATCGGGCACACCCAGCCGCGCCGGCTGGCGGCCCGCACCGTCGCGCAGCGCATCGCCGACGAACTGCATGTGCCGCTCGGCGGGGCCGTCGGCTACACGGTTCGCTTCACCGACCAGGCCGATGACTCCACGCTGGTCAAGTTGATGACCGACGGCATTCTGCTCGCCGAGATCCAACGCGACCGCCGGCTGCTGCGCTACGACACCATCATCATCGACGAGGCCCACGAACGCAGCCTCAACATCGACTTCCTGCTCGGCTATCTGCGCGAATTGCTGCCGCGCCGGCCGGATTTGAAGGTCATCGTCACCTCGGCGACGATCGACCCGGGTCGGTTCGCGCAGCATTTCGGCGGTGCGCCCATCGTCGAGGTGTCGGGGCGCACCTACCCGGTGGAGATCCGGTACCGACCCCTGGAAGTGCCTGTCGGCAAAGATGATTCGGACGACCCCGACGATCCCGACCACGAGATCGTCCGCACCCCCGTTGCCGGTCTTCGCGCAAGCGGCTCATCCGAGCTACGCGACCCCACCGAGGCCATCGTCGACGCGGTGCGCGAACTGGCCGCCGAACCGCCCGGCGACGTGTTGGTGTTCCTGTCCGGGGAGCGCGAGATCCGCGACACCGCCGACGCGTTGCGCGGCGTGGTCGGCCCGAGCACCGAGGTGCTGCCGCTGTACGCGCGGCTGCCCACCGCCGAGCAGCAGAAGGTGTTCACCCCCAGCCGCACCGCCCGCCGGATCGTGTTGGCCACCAACGTCGCCGAGACCTCGCTGACGGTGCCCGGGATCCGGTACGTCGTCGATCCGGGCACCGCCCGCATCTCCCGCTACAGCCGGCGCACCAAGGTGCAGCGGCTGCCCATCGAACCGATCTCGCAGGCGTCGGCGGACCAACGGGCCGGCCGGTCCGGCCGCACCGCGCCCGGCGTGTGTATCCGGCTGTATTCCGAAGAGGATTTCCAGGCTCGCCCGCGCTACACCGACCCGGAGATCCTGCGCACCAACCTGGCCGCCGTCATCCTGCAGATGTCGGCCCTGGGTCTCGGTGAGATCGAACGGTTCCCGTTTCTGGATCCGCCGGACGCCCGCAGCATCCGCGACGGTATCGGCCTGCTACAGGAGCTCGGTGCCTTCGACGGCACCGGCGCGCTGACCGATATCGGGCGCCGGCTGGCACGGCTGCCGCTGGATCCGCGGATCGGCAGGATGATCCTGGCCGCCGACACCGAGGGCTGTGTCCGCGAGGTACTGGTGCTGGCCGCGGCGCTGTCCATCCCGGACCCGCGGGAGCGCCCCGCCGACCGCGAAGAGGCGGCCAGGGGCAAGCATGCCCGCTTCGCCGACGAGCACTCCGACTTCGTCTCCTACCTGAACCTCTGGAACTACTTGCGGGAGCAGCGAAAGGACCGCTCCAGCAGTGCCTTTCGCCGGATGTGCCGCGACGAATTCCTGCATTACCTACGGATCAGGGAATGGCAGGATCTGGCCGGGCAGCTGCGTAGCATCGCGCGGGATATCGGTATCCACGAATCCGATCAGCCCGCCGACCCGGCCGGCATCCACGCCGCGCTGGCAGCAGGACTGCTGTCGCACATCGGCCTGCGCGACGAGGCCAAGGCGCGCGATTCCCGGGACTACCAGGGCGCCCGGAACACGAAGTTCGTGTTGGCGCCGGGCTCGGTGCTGACCAAGCGGCCACCCCGCTGGGTCGTGGTCGCGGACCTGGTGGAGACCAGCCGGCTGTTCGGCCGCACCGCCGCTCGCATCGACCCGGAGACATTGGAACGCGTCGGCGCCCACCTGGTGCAGCGCACCTACAGCGAACCGCACTGGGATGCCGCGCGGGCGGCGGTGATGGCCTACGAACGTGTCACGCTGTACGGCCTGCCGCTGATACCGCGCCGGCGGGTGGGATACGCCGCCGTCGACCCGGTGGTGGCGCGCGAGCTGTTCATCCGGCACGCCCTGGTCGACGGCGACTGGCAGACCCGGCACCACTTCTTCCGCGACAACGCCGCCCTGCGCGCCGAACTGGCCGAGATGGAGGAGCGGTCGCGACGTCGTGATCTGCTCATCACCGACGACGAGATCTACGCGCTGTACGACGCCAGGATACCCGCGACGGCGGTGTCGGGCCGGCATTTCGACGCCTGGTGGAAGAAACAGCGGCACAAGACACCGGATCTGCTCACCTTCACCCGCGACGAGCTGATGCGGGTCGACGACTCCGCCGACCACCCGGACTCCTGGCGCACCGATGACCTGGAGCTGCCGCTGTCCTACCGGTTCCAGCCCGGCGCCGCCGACGACGGCGTCACCGTGCACGTGCCGGTGCAGGTGCTGGCCCGGCTGGGTGGTGACGGATTCGCCTGGCAGGTACCGGCTCTGCGCGAAGAACTGGTCACCGCGCTGATCAAGTCGCTGCCCAAGGATCTGCGCCGCAATTTCGTGCCGGCCCCCGACACCGCCCGCGCCGTCCTGCCCCGGCTGGAGCCGGGCGCCGGCTCGGTGCTGGAGGCGCTGCAACGAGAACTGCGGCGGATCAGCGGCATCCTGGTGCCGATCGACGCCTTCGACCTGACCAAGGTGCCCCCGCACCTGCGCGTCACCTTCGCGGTGGAGGACAACGACGGAACCGAGGTGGCGCGGGGGAAAGACCTTGGCGCGCTTCAGGAAACACTGGCCGCGCCGATCCAGCGGGCTGTCACCGCGGCGGTGGCCGGCGAATGGGAGCGGTCCGGTCTGACGGGCTGGCCCGGTGATCTCGACGAGCTGCCCCGCACGGTGGAGCGGATCACCGGTGGCCACCCGGTCCGCGGTTACCCCGCCTTCGTCGACCGCGGAACGTCGGTGGACATCCGGGTGTTTGCGTCGGCCGCCGAGCAGCAGGCCGCGATGGGCCCGGGGACCCGGCGGTTGTTGCGGCTGAGCGTGCCATCGCCGGTGAAGGCGATCGAACGCGGCCTGGACATGCGAACCCGGTTGGCGCTCAACGCGAATCCGGACGGCTCGTTGGCTGCGCTGCTGGACGACTGCACCGATGCGGCGGTCGATGCGTTGGTACGCGCACCGGTGTGGACGGCGGCGGAGTTCGGCGCGCTGCGGGACCGGGTGGCCCGCGAGCTCGGTGCGATGACGCGCGGCATCGTCGGCCGCGCGGAGAAGGTGCTGACCGTGTACCACGAGGTGCAGGTGGCCCTGCCCGACCGTCCCAGCCCGGTACAGGCGGCGGCGATCGCCGATATCCGCGCGCAGCTGGATCGGCTGCTACCCAACGGCTTCGTCGCCCATGCCGGGGCCGGCCGGCTGGCCGACCTGACCAGATACGTCACCGCCATCGGCCGCAGGCTGGAGCGGCTGCCGCACGCCCCCGCCGCCGACGCCGAGCGGATGGCCCGGGTGCATGCCGTCGAGGACGCCTATGACGCCGTGGTGCAAGCACTTTCGCCGACCCGGGCGCGGGCCGCGGATATCCGCGATATCGCCTGGCAGATCGAGGAACTGCGGGTCAGTCTGTGGGCCCAGCGGCTGGGCACGCCCCGCCCGGTGAGCGAACAGCGGATCTACAAGGCCATCGACGCGATCGGCTGACCGGCCCTGCTCAACGGTGCAGGTCGGCGAGGCTGGCGCGCAGGCCACCGTCGCGCCGGATCTGGATGCCGGCGACCGCCGCCATGACCGCGGCGGTGATGAAGTGCACGACGGCGTCGGTGATGTTGTTGGGAAAGGTGAACACGTAGGCCACCTGCTGGGAGAACAGCGCCCAGACGCCGGGCAGGCCGCCGGCGACCGCGGCTGCCAGCAGGTAGAGCACCGCCCAGGAATTGCGCAGGCAGAACACCAGCCCGGGTCCGAACAGGGCCGCGCCGGCCAGCGCGTGCCAGCCGTTGTAGTCCATGCCGAGGATCTGCACCGTCGACGCGCCGGGGCCGGTGGCGAAGCTGGGTTCGGCGATGAAGCCGATGACCGCCTGGGCCAGGTGCACGACGCAGATGATCAGCAGGCCCCACTGTGCGAAAGTCCAGCCACGACGGGGTTCGGTCATTACTACCCCCTGTAGTAGATCCGTTCTTCGACGGTACGACGACGAATTGGCCGGGTCAAGAGGCCCGCACCGGTTAGCGTGTCGGGGTGCAGCGCGTCGTCATCGCCGGTCTCGGGGATACCGGCGTGCTGACCGCGCTGCGGCTGGCGCGGCGTTTCGAGGTGGTGGGCATCTCGGCCAAACCCGGCCTGCTCAGCGGTCAGGAGCTGGGCGTGCGGGTGGCCCGACCGCAGGACTGGTCCCGCGACTACTGGACCACCTTCGACCGGTTCCGCGGCCTGGACCGGGTACGCACCGTGCACGGCACCATCACCGGTGTCGACCTGGCCGCCCGCTCCGTCGATGTCGACACCGGCCCGGAACCCTATGACGTGCTGGTGATCTCCACCGGCGTGACGAACGGTTTCTGGCGCCGGCCGGACCGCCAGACCGCCGAGCAGATCGACGCGCAGCTGGTGGCGGTACACGCCCGGCTCGCGGCAGCATCGACCATCGCGGTCATCGGCGGCGGGGCGGCAGCGGTCAGCGCCGCGGCCAACCTGGCGTCGGCGCTGCCGAGGGCGGCGGTCGACTTGTACTACCCGCGCGAACACGCGCTGCCCCAACATCATCGACGGGTGTGGCGCCGGGTCGAGCGCCGGTTGGCCGCGGCCGGGGTGGGGTTGCACGGCGGCCATCGGGCGGTGGTGCCCGACCACGCCGACGAGATCACCACCGGCCCGGTCGAATTCAGCACCGGACAACCCTCCGTGCACGCCGATGCGGTGCTCTGGGCGGTGGGGCGGGTGCGGCCCAACACCGGCTGGCTGCCCGCCGAGCTGCTGGACGAGCACGGTTTCGTGCGGGTCACCCGGCATCTGCAGGTTCCCGGCCACCCGGAGGTCTTCGCGATCGGTGATGTCGCGGCCACCGATCCGCTGCGCGCCTCGGCCCGCAGCCGAGCCGACGCCCTAGTGGCCCGTAACATCGCAGCATTCGTCGACGGGACACCGCTGCGCGAGTACCGTCCGCCGACCCGGCGCTGGGGTTCGGTGCTCGGCGCGCAACGCGACGGCCTGGAGGTGTTCACTCCCGGCGGCCAGGCCGTCCGATTCCCGGCCTGGGCCGTCCGGAACGTGTTGCAGCCCTTGATCGTCAAGCGGGGGATCTACCGCGGGGTGCGCACACCCGGCGAGTGACCGTCACGGGGCGCGCTGGGTGAGCACACCCGCGGCCTGGAAGGGCTTGAGTTGAGACTCGGTGGCCGACTCGTCGGTGACCAGGACGGCGCCGGGCGGGATCGGGGCCCAGGCATGGAACTGCCGTTGGCCCAATTTGGCGGCGTGCGCCAGGATGTAGACCGTGCCGGCCCGCTCGATCATGAGCTCCTTGAGCCGGGTCTGGTCCAGTTCGGCCTCGCAGATGCCCAGCTCGGCATGCACCGAGTCGGCACCGAGGAACGCCCGGTCGAAGGTCAGCCGGGCCAACGTCGCCTCCGCCAGCGGCCCGACGAACCCCTGGCTGAGGTGGCGCAGCGTGCCGCCGATGCATTCGACCCGGACATCGTCGGCGTCGGCGAGCTCCTCGAGCGCGCTCAGTCCGGCGGTGACCACCGTCAAACCGGGGATATCGCAGAGGAATTCCCCCATCGCACCGACCGTGGTGCCGGCGTCGAGCAGGATGGTTTCGCCGGGGCGCACCTGCGCGGCGGCCCATTGGGCGATCTGCCGTTTGGCGGCGTAGCCCTCCTGGGCGCGCTGCCGGAACGATGATTCGGGATGCGGATCCAGCGCGATGGCGCCGCCGTAGGTGCGCGCGATCAACCCCTGTTCGGTGAGCTGGCCCAGATCGCGGCGGATGGTGGACGCGGTGACGCCGAACTGTGTGGACAGTTCCTCCACGCTGGCCAGCCCGCTGGACCGCGCGAGCCGCACGATCTCGGCCCGGCGTGCCTGCGACCCGCGTACCGGCAAATCCCTATCCTTTGACAGTCGTTGTGCTGCTTGCCAATTCGGCGGCCTGCCGAAGAGCTTCGACCATACTACCGGCCTCGGCGATACCCTTGCCCGCGATATCGAAAGCCGTGCCGTGATCCACCGAGGTGCGGATCACGGGCAGACCGACGGTGATGTTGACCCCGGCCTCGATGCCGAGCACCTTCACCGGGCCGTGCCCCTGGTCGTGGTACATCGCCACGATCAGGTCGTAATCGCCACGTCCGGCCAGGAAGAACGCCGTGTCGGCGGGCAGCGGACCGTGCACGTCGATCCCGTCGGCGACCAATTTCTCGACGGCGGGGATGATCTTCTCCTCCTCCTCGCCGTACCCGAACAGGCCGTTTTCCCCGGCATGCGGGTTGATGCCGCACACCCCGATCTTGGGGTCCGGGTTGCCGGCGCGCACCAGGGCGTCGTGGCCGCGGCGCACGGTGCGCTCGACCAGTCCCGGCTCGATCCGCCGGACGGCGTCGATCAGGCCGATATGGGTGGTGACGTGGATGACCTTGAGCTTGGGCGTGGACAGCATCATCGACACCTCCTCGGTGCCGGTGAGATGCGCGAGCAGTTCGGTGTGCCCGGGGAACACGTGCCCGGCCGCGTGCAGCGCCTCCTTGTTCAACGGTGCCGTGCAGATCGCCTGGACCTCGCCACGCACCGCCAATTCGCTGGCCACCCGGATGTACTCATAGGCGGCGTGCCCGGCCGCCGCCGACAACTGTCCCCACGGCAGGTCGTCGGGCAGCAGGTCCAGGTCGATGACGTTGATGCGGCCGGGCACCTGCCGGGCGTCCGCCACGGTGGCGACGGTGACGATCTCGGCCGTGCTGCCCAGCAGGGCGGCCGCCTGCGCCAGCCGCTTGGCATCGCCGATCACGACGGGATTGCAGCGGGCCTGGGTGGCCGGCTCCAGCAGCGCGGGCACGATCACCTCCGGGCCGATACCGGCACCGTCGCCCATGGTGACGGCGACAACGGGAAGTCCTGTCATGAATTGTCCTTCAATTGGGGGTGGACATGCTGGGGACTGGCCAGATAGTCGGCGATGGCGACCAGACTGTCGCCGTCGCCGAAACTGCCAGGACGGGTGGCGACGCTGCGCCCGTCGGATGCGACCGACACCACCGCACCGTGGTGCACCTGGTGGATGGGCCGCAGATCGGTGAGACCGAGGGCATCGACGACCGCGCGGGCGGTCTCCCCACCGGTCAGAATCAGGTCGGGCCGCCGAGCGCCGAGGGCGGGCAGGGCAGAGGCCACCAAACGCCCGATGACGCAGGATAATTCGCTGGCGTGTTCGGGCCGGACTTCGCCGTCCACCGTGACCACCGCCGGTCCCGCCTCGAGGGCGCGGCACACATCGGCGGGATCGGCGGCACCGCTGAGCAAGTCACCGGCAGCCAGCGGCACGTGCCGCACACCGGTGCCGACCAGCCGGCGAACCTGTTCGGCCGCGTGCGGATGCGCCGTGCCGATCACGGCGAGCAGGCCGGCCGACGGCGCCCGGCACGCGAGGGCAGGTGCCTGCTCCGGCAGGGTGCGGGCCAGCGCGGCGGCCAGCGCCGACGTTCCGACCAACTGGGTGCCCGGTGCGACCGAGCGCACGATGGTGTCGAGGTCGGCGTCACTGGTGGCGTCGCGGACGGTGACATGGGGCCCGAGCAGCTCGGCCAGGGAGCGCGGCGGTGCACCGGATTCGGCCGCCCACGCGTCGGTGCGGTGCAACGGCACCCCGTCGACGTGCAACACCCCGCCGATCACGCTGCGGCGCAGCGCGGGCAGGGCGGCCGCGACCACAACCGGGCCGCGCTCGGCCAGCACGTCGACCTCGGCGCGTACATTGCCGCGCAACAACGAGTCGATCTTCTTGACCACCAACACATCCGGTGCCAGCCGGGTCAGGGTCGCGCGGTGTACCCGCCGGGCGTCCTGCGCCGTCATGGTGCGGGTGTTCAGGTCGAACACGGTGACCCCGGTGGCCGGGACAGCCCCGGCCGCGAGGCACAAGGTGACCGGGATGCCGCGGTCGAGGAACGCCGCGGCGGTTTCGGCCGCCCCGGAGAGGTCGTCGGCCAGCACGGCGATGGTGCCGGTCACAGCGACGCCCCCGCGCACTGCACGATGGTCTGGCCGGTGATGCTGCGGGCGTCCGGGCCGAGCAGGAACGCGACCAGTCCGGCCACCTCGGCCGGATCGATGAACCGGCCCAGCGGCGGCAGTTTCGGTGGGGTGTGCGAGCGGGCCGGGTCGGCCAGCATCGGGGTGTCGGTGGGACCCGGGGCGACGACGTTGACGGTGATGCCGCGGCCGGCGAGTTCGGCCGCCCAGGACCGCGCCATCCCCGCCAGCGCGGCCTTGGTTGCGGCGTACTGACTCTTGCCGGGATTCCCGGTCATGGTGCGGCTGCCGATCAGGACCACCCGGGCGCCGTCGGGCAACATCGGTGCCAGCGCGTCGACGAGCGCCTCGGCCGCACCGACGTGGATGCGCCACATCCGCAGCCCGTGGTCGGGATCCAGTGCACCGAGCGGCGCCGAGTACTGCAACCCCGCCGCGTGGACGACGGCGTCGACCGCGCCGAGGTCGCGCGCCCACCCGCGCAGCGCATCGAGATCACCGAGATCCGTTGTGAAGGAATCGAAACCGGTGTGCCGGATATCCGGCACCCGACGGCTCAGCCCGATGACGTGCCAGCCGTCGTCGAGTAGGCGGCGCGACACGGCGGCGCCGATACCGGAACTGGCGCCGGTGACCACCGCCATGCCGGTCATGTCGGCATCCATGCCGGGCCGACCTCGACGTACTCGATGGCCTGGCGGAACCGGGTGAACGCGATGTGCAGGGTGTCGCCGGCGGTGGTGATGCTCGGGTAGGAGTACTCCCGGTTCAGGCCGTCCCGGGAATTGTTGGACAGGCAGTACCCGTCACCGACTTCCAGATTGCGACGTACCGGCCAGGTCAGTCCACCGTCGTCGGACAGCGCCAGCGTCATCGGGGCGCGCGGTGCACCCCAGAACGCGGCGCGGGAGTCGCCGTCGACAGGTACCTGCGCCGCGGGGGCGGGCCCGTCGGCGGCCAGGCCGTCGTCGTCGATCTCGTCGTAGAGCGATGTGCGCCGTGCGGTGGCATCGGCGGCGCTGGATTCGTTGCACACCAGGGCCAGCCGGTCATCGGACAGCACCACGAACTGGATGGACGAATTGTTGTTCGGCAGTTCGGTGGGCTGCGGTGCCGACCACGTCTGGCCGTCGTCGGTGGAGATGCTGCGGTAGACGAAATCGGCCCAGCGGCTGCGATACAGCGCGACCAGACTGCCGTCGGAGCGCCGCCCGATGTTCATGTGCACCGCCCCGGTGCTGTCGGGCACCACCACCTCGCGCCAGGTGCCGCCGTCGTCGTCGGAGATCATCACGCCGCTGTAGTCCCGGTCCCCCACCCAGCGCTGTCCCGGGACGCGCACGCAGTGGAAGATCGGCAGCAGCAGCCGTCCGCTGGGCAACCGGACCAGGGGTTGGCGGACGAACACCCCGCCCTCCTCGGTCTCCGGCAGCAGCACATGCGGTTCGCCCCAGCTGTGCCCGCCGTCGGAGGAGATACGGCGCAGCACCCGCGCGGTGTCCTGGTTACCGGCGTGCTGTGAGGTCCACAGCAGCCAAACGTGGCGCGAATCATGCACGTAAAGAAGCGGATTCTGCTCCGACCGGGTCGGGTCGTCCGACAGTGCGACGGGTGGTGACCACACCCCGTCGGCGAGCCGGGAGAACCACACCCCGATATCCGGGACACCCTCCTGGGTGCCGGCGAACCACACGCAACCCAGCGTGCCGTCGGGCAGAACCGCCAGATTGGCGGCATGGTTCTGCACCCGCGGCGCGGGCAGCAGGGCGTCACGGCGGCCGGGCTCGGCGGTCGCGCGGACGATCCCGTCGGTGCGCAGCGATACGGTGTCCACGGTCAGTCACCCTTCAGTGACACGGTGGCCAGGTTGTAGGAGTTGGTGGGGCGCAGCGCAATCCCGTCGATGCGCGATCGCCTGCCGAGCACCGCCTTCGGCACGAACGACCACAGCATCGGGCAGGTTTTCCAGATGTCGTGCTGCGCCGTGGCCAGCAGTTCGGCGCGGCGCTTCGCATCCGGTTCCTCCGAGGCTCTGGTGATCTGGGCGGTGATCTCCGGGAACAGGTAACCGTGGTAGGTATCGCGGGTCTTCTCCTTCTCCTGCGTGCCCGCGTACATGCCCTGCATGATGGTCAGTGCCAACCCGGTGGGGCTGGGGAAGCCGTTTCCGAGGACGTCCCAGTCACCGGCACGGCCCTGGCGCCACTGGGCGATATCGCCGCCGGGTTCGAACTGGCGCAGGGTGGCGCGCACACCCACGGCCGACAGCATCTGCACCACCGATTCCATGATGTCGGTGTCGGCCGCGAATTCCCCGCTCTCCCAGATGATCTTGAGCGACAAGTCACGCAGGCCGAGCGCGTCCAGCTCGTGCCGGGCCCGGTCCGGGTCGTAGGTGTACTCGCCGGTCTCTACGGCGCCGTCCAGGCTCAGCGGGATGACACTCTTGGAGGCGGTGGCCGATTTCTGCAGCACGTTGTCGATCAGTGACGTGCCGTCGATGGCGTAGGTGAGCGCACGGCGCACCCGGACATCGGCGGTCGGCGCGCCGGGCGGCTTGCGGAAGTTGTAGAACAGCTGATTGAGCCGCACCCCGTCGGCATGATCCACCGCGACACCGGTCAATCCGGCCAGCTGATCGGTGGAGTCCGGCGTGATGGAGTCGATGACGTCCACCTCGCCGCTGCGCAGCGCCACCACGCGGCTGGATTCGTCGGGCATGAACCGCACCCGGACCGACTCGACCGACGGGCGCGGACCCCAGTAGTTGACGTTGCGTTCCAGGCTGTAGTTGCCCAGCCCGCGGTCGGCCGCGGTGACGATGAACGGCCCGGTGCCCACGCCACCCTGCAGATCCTCCGGCCGGTTGGCCGCAGCGGGGGTGACGAGGATGTTGGACATCAGGTAGTCGAGCACCGGAACCGGGCGTTGGGTGTTCAAGGTGAAACTGGTGGCGTCGATTTTCGCGACGGTCGGCCATTCGGGGAAGAAGCCGCCGACGAACCCGCCGTGCACCTGGCTGTACATCTGCAGGGCGGTCGCGACGTCTTCGACCTGGACCGGCGATCCGTCG
This sequence comes from Mycolicibacterium canariasense, assembly GCF_002101555.1. GTDB lineage: Bacteria > Actinomycetota > Actinomycetes > Mycobacteriales > Mycobacteriaceae > Mycobacterium > Mycobacterium canariasense. The sequence goes on along the minus strand of NZ_LQOL01000042.1, from coordinate 314,790 downwards.
GAGTAGCGGATACCGCGGCGCAGCCGGACGAACCACTGAGTGGGTGTGGTGAGCCGGAACTCCTCGGCGAGCACCAGCCGCGGGCGCAGGTTCTCGTCGATCTCGGTGAGCGCCTGGCGCACGGCGCGCTGCACGGTCAGCGCGGCGTCGTACTGCAGGAGCTTGTTGTCCAGGGTGGTCATGGACCGGTTCATGGCGAGGCTGATCGTGGTGGGACCCGGCCGGCCGGTGGGGGTGGCGCACCCGGCGGCGGCCGAACCGACGGCCAGGCCCGCACCCAGCAACACCCCGGACCGGAGCAGGTTGCGGCGCGAAAACTGCCGTTGGAGAACGGGTTTGGTCATCATCGACCCTCCGGGCGAGACTCTGCTGTGACGGCTGACACAACCGAACTCTACGCCCTAATGCGCACAACGCGCAATCGACTGCGCATACTTGCGCAAAACACGCAGGCGTGACATTGTGAGCTGAGTAACAGCACCTCCTCGTTCGACGAAGGACGTCTCGATGACCCAACAGCTCGACGCACCGGCCCGCCGGCCCGCGCGCCGCTGGTTCACCGCCGCCATGCCGAGATACATCATCCGGCGGCTGGGGCAGAGCTTGCTCACCGTATTCCTCACCCTCACCACGGTGTTCGTCCTGATCCGGTTGGCGCCGGGGGACCCGGCCGACGCCATCGCCGGGCCGCTGGCCACCACCGAAGACCTGGCCCGCATCCGCACCGATCTGGGGCTCGACGAATCGGTGTTCATCCAGTACCTGCGCTACCTGCAGGGACTGCTGCACCTGGACCTGGGCACCTCGTACTCGTTCCAGGCCCCCGCCTTCGACGTGGTGCTGGGCCGGCTGCCGTACACCATCACGCTGTCGGTCGCGGCCATCCTGCTGACCACCGCGGTGGCGGTGCCACTGGGGGTGTGGATGGCCCGGCGGGCCGACACCCGTCGCGAATTGGCCGCCAACGCCGTCACGATCACCGGGCAGTCCATGCCGGACTTCTGGACCGGGCTGATGCTCATCACGCTGTTCGCCGTGCTCATCCCGGTGTTCCCGGCCGCCGGTTTCACCACCTGGTCCAGCCTGGTGCTGCCGACGGTCACCATCGCGGTGCTGCAGGTCGCGCTGATCTCGCGGATGGTGCGCCGTGAGATGGTCGGCGCGTTCAACTCGCCCTACATCATCGTGGGCCGGGCCCGAGGGGTCTCCGAGCGCGAACTGATCTGGCGGTACGCCATGCGTAACTCGGCCATCCCGGTGCTCACCGCGCTCGGCACCAGATTCGCGTCGATGCTCAACGGCGTCGTCGTGGTGGAGGTCGTCTTCGCCTGGCCCGGTGTCGGCTCGCTGGTGGTCCGCGCGCTGGAGACCCGGGACTATCCGCTGATCCAGGCCACCGTGCTGGTGACCGCCGTGCTGGCGGTGCTGGTGCAGCTGGTGGTCGACCTCTGCTATCCGGTGCTCGATCCGCGGGTACGGCTCGGGAAGGGAACCACCACATGACCGCATCGCCGGCCACCACCGTCTATCCGGCCCCGGCCCAGGAGCGCCCGTCGGCCGTCACCGCCCGTGACATCGCCCGCGCCGGTGCCACCCGCCGGGCCAGGGACAGCCGGGTCAAGATCTGGATCGGCGGCATCGCCGCCCTGATCGTGATTCTGCCGGTGGCGTTCGCCCGCATCCTGCCGGTGCCCTCGCCGGACGCCACCGACCTGGCCGCCCGCCGGCTGCCGCCCCTGACCGGCGGGCACCTGTTCGGCACCGACCAGCTGGGCCGCGACGTGCTCGCCCGGGTGCTCTACGGCGGGCAGGTGTCCCTGGCCATCGGCATCCTGGCCGTGGTGGTGTCCGGCCTCATCGGCTTGACGCTCGGCGCCATCGCGGGCTATCGCGGTGGCTGGGTCGACACCGTGGTCAGCCGCCTGCTGGAAGCCCAGCTGTCGCTGCCACTGCTGATGATGCTGCTCCTGGTGGTGGCCCTGTTCGGGCCGTCCATCCCGGTCATCACCTTCGTCATCGCCATTGCGCAGTGGCCCGAGATCGCGCGCCTGACAAGGTCCTTGACGTTGGTGGAGCGGGAGAAACCCTATGTGGCGGCCGCGCACGTACTGGGCCTCGGGCGCACCGCGATCCTGCTGCGCCACATCATCCCGAACATCGTCAAGCAGGTCTCCCTGGTGGTACTGCTGCTGCTCGCGCAGGCGGTGCTGCTGGAAAGCGCGCTGAGCTACCTCGGTGCCGGCCCGCAGCGCCCGTTTGCCACCTGGGGCCGCATCATCTCCGACGGCCAGGATTACGTCACCACCTCGTGGTGGCTGGTCACCCTGCCGGGGTTGGCCATCGCGCTGTTGGTGGTCGGGGTGAATCTGCTCGGCGACGGTCTGCGAGATCACGCCGGCTTCCCCAAAACCGGTCTGCTGAGCCGGTTCTCGCTCCGAAAGAAGGCGGCCTGAGATGGCGAAACTGCTCTGCGTCGAGGAACTCCAGATCGAGCTGATCACCGCGGCGGGCGTGATCCGCGCCGTGGACGGCGTGTCCTTCGACATCGAGGCCGGTGAAACCGTCACCATCATCGGCGAGTCCGGATCGGGGAAGTCCACCACCGCGATGGGCATCCTCGGGCTGTTGCCGGCGGACCTGGCCGTGTTGTCCGGGTCGGCGACCTTCGGGGGCCGGCCCATCCTGGGGGACGACAGGGCGCTGTGTGCCGTTCGCGGTCGGCACATCGCCCTGATTCCGCAGGATCCGATGACGGCGCTGAGCCCCGTGCACACCATCGGCGCACAGCTGCGCGACGCCATCCGGCACAGCGGTGTCAGCGGCCGGGCGCGGCAGCGCGAGCGCGCGGTGGAACTGCTCGAACAGGTGAAGATCCCGCGGCCCGCCGAACAACTCGGCAAGTACCCGCATCAGCTCTCCGGCGGTCAGCTGCAGAGGGTGCTGATCGCGGCCGCGCTCGCCGCCGGGCCCGAGTTGATCGTCGCCGACGAACCCACCAGTGCACTCGATGTCACCGTGCAGGCCAGCATCCTGGACCTGTTACTGGAACTGCAGGAGCGCACGGGTATCGGCATGCTGCTGATCACCCACGACCTCGGGGTGGCGCGGTTGATGTCGGACCGTATCTTCGTGATGCGCAACGGGCGGTTCGTCGAGGGCGGAGCCGCCGAGGAACTGCTGCGCGCCCCCCAAACCGAGTACACCCAGCGGCTGCTGGCCGCGGTACCGCGGCTGGACAATGCGGCCACGATCGGAGTTCCGGCATGAGCGAGCTCTTGACGGTGACGGACCTCGTCGTCGAATACCCCAACGGCAACGGCGTGTTCCGCGCGCTCGACGCCGTCAGCTTCACCGTGCAGCGCGGCACCACCCTGGCCGTCGTCGGGGAGTCGGGGTGCGGCAAGTCCACCCTGGCAAAGGCCATCGTCCGCCTGCTCACCCCGACGTCGGGCCGGATCGTGTTCGACGGCACCGATATCGCCGCGCTGTCCGAGCGCGCCCTGCGGCCGCTGCGCTCCCGCATCCAGATGGTGTTCCAGGACCCGTACGGATCGCTGGACCCGCACCTGGATGCCGTCGACATCGTCGCCGAACCCCTACGCCTGCAGGGCATCAGCAGCCGGGCCGCGCGCCGGCAGCGGGCCGCCGAACTGATCGACCGGGTGGGGTTGCCCTCGACGGCGCTGCACCGCAAGCCCGCCGAGTTCTCCGGCGGACAGCGGCAACGCATCGGGATCGCCCGCGCCCTGGCAAGTGGACCCGACCTGCTGGTCTGCGACGAGGCGACCAGCGCGCTGGACGTGTCGGTTCAGGCGCAGGTGCTCGGCCTGCTGCGCGAGATCAAACGCGACACCGGCCTGACCTACCTGTTCATCACGCACAATCTCGGGGTGGTGCGCGAAATCAGTGACAGCATCATCGTGATGCGGGGCGGCGCCATCGTCGAGCAAGGCGCGAGCGCCGAAGTGCTCGCGCATCCGCAGCAGTCCTACACCCGCGCTTTGCGCGCGGCGGCGCTGGACCCGACCGCCATGGTCGGCGTCAAACCACGAAACGTATTGCGTATCAACCAGGAACAGGGAGTCGCATAGTGTCCGACCTGCAGTTGTCCCCGCTCGTCCTGGGCACCATGACCTTCGGCGACACCGTCGATACCGTGGGCGCCCAACGGATGTTCGACGCGGCATTGGATGCGGGTATCACCCACGTCGACACCGCCAACGGGTACGCGGGCGGCGAGACCGAACGCATCCTGTCCGGGCTGCTCAAGGAGCGGCGGGACCGGGTCACCCTGGCCACCAAGGCCGGGATGCCGCACCCGGATGCGGGCGGGCACGCGCCGCTGTCGGCCGCCGGATTGCGTGCCAGCATCGAAGGCAGCCTGTCCCGTCTGGGCACCGACCACGTCGAGTTGTTCTACCTGCATCAACCCGACCGCGACACACCGCTGGCCGAAACCCTGTCCACCGTCGCCGAATTGGTGAAGGAAGGCAAGATCGGCGCGTTGGGGGTGTCCAACTACGCGGCGTGGCAGATCGGCGAGATCAACCACCTCGCCGACGAGGTGGGGGCGCCGCGGCCGCTGGTCGCCCAACAGCTCTACAACCTGCTGGCGCGCCGGATCGAGGACGAGTACGCGGAGTTCGCCGCGGTCACCGGGTTGACCACCATGGTGTACAACCCGCTCGGAGGTGGATTGCTGACCGGGCGGCACACGTTCGACGCCGACCCCGCCGACGGACGGTTCGGAACGTCCCGGTTGGCCCAGATGTACAAGCAGCGCTACTGGAACACTGCGATTTTCGAGGCGATCGAGGCACTGTCGGTGATCGCCGAGAAGGCCGGTGTGCCGCTGACCGAACTGGCGCTGCGCTGGCTGCTGTCCAAGCCGGTGACCGGGCCGATCCTGCTCGGCGGCTCGAAAGTCGGCCATCTGCAAGCCAATATCGCGGTGCTGGCGAAGGGACCGCTGCCCGCCGACGTGGTGGAAGCCTGTGATGATGTGGGTGCGGCACTGCGCGGCCCGATGCCGAACTACAACCGATAGGTCGACGATGAGCGCACACGAATTCGCCGCCCGGCTGCGCCGCCGGGAACGCATCCTGGGTTACTGGTCGGTGCTGGACTGTCCCGTCGCGCACGAGTGGCTGGCGCACGTCGGCTGGGACTACCTGGCCCTGGACCTGCAGCACGGGCTGATCGGCTACTCCGGCATGCTGGCCGGCCTGACGGCCATCGACGCAGCGGGCGGGCCGGTGGGGCTGGTCCGCGTCGAAGCCAACGATCCGACCCCGATCGGGCGGGCGCTGGATGCCGGGGCCGCCGGGGTGATCGTCCCGCTCGTCAACACCGCCGACGAGGCCGCGGCCGCCGTGGCCGCGGCGACCTACCCGCCCAACGGAATCCGCTCCTACGGTCCGATGCGCTCCCAACTGCGGATCGGGCCGCTGCCCGCCGACGCCGACCGGGACACCGTCGTGCTGGCGATGATCGAGACCCCGCGCGGCCTGGCCGAGGTGGCCGAGATCTGCGCCGTGCCCGGCCTGGACGGCGTCTACGTCGGCCCGTCGGATCTGCGGCTGGCCGTCGGTGGTGCGCACTCCAACGACCCCGCCGTCGCCGACGAGTTCGAGGCCGCCCTGCAGAAGGTGCGCGAGGCCGCCGCGGCGGCCGGTATCGCCGCGGGCATCCACACCCCCGACGGGGCGACCGCGGCACGACGGCTGGCCCAGGGCTTCACCTTCGCCTCGGTCGCCTCGGACGTCACCCACCTCAAGGCGGTCTCGGCCGGGCATCTCAAGGACGCGCTGGGCGGGTAGCCCCGACCCGGAATACGGGACACGGGCGGCACGGTTGCGCTCCGATGTGACCGCTTCCACACCCGAGACCTTCGATCCGCATGCCCTGCTCGCCGAAGCCCGGCTCGGCGTGCTGGCCACCATCAAGGCCAACGGCCTCCCACAGCTGTCCCCGGTGACGCCGTTCTACGACCGAGCGGCCGGCGTCATCTACGTCTCGATGACCGACGGCCGGGCCAAGACCGCCAACCTGCGCCGGGACCCTCGGGCGGCGCTGGAGGTGACCAGTGCCGACGGCTGGGCCTGGGCCACCGCCGAGGGCGCGGTGACGCTGACCGGCCCGGGCACCGATCCGGACGGACCGGAGGTGGCCGCGCTGGTCGACTACTACCGTGCCGCGGCCGGGGAACACCCGGACTGGGACGAGTACCGGTCGGTGATGGTGTCCGACCGGCGCGTGCTGATGGCGCTGCGGGTGCAGCGCGTGTACGGCGAGAAGCTGCGCTGACCGGCCGCCCGGGGCGATAGCCTGGGCCCATGCATGTGACATCGCAGGCGACCGTGGCCGCACCGATCGACACGGTGTGGGCCACCCTCACCGATCACGTCGGGATGGCGTCCTGGGTGCCGGGCCTCAGCGTCAGTTTGGGCCGACCCGGCTCGCCCGAACCCAACGGGGTCGGCGCCGTCCGGAGGATCAAGACGCCGGGGCCGGGGCCCGACATCGTCGAGGAGGTCGTCACCTTCGAGGCGCCGCACGTGTTCGGTTACAAGGCGCTGTCCGGGACGCCGTTTCCCGGCTACACCGGCGAGGTGCGGTTGACGCCGGTGGGCACCGGCACCCGCATCGACTACACCGTCGCCTCCACGGCCTCGTTCCCGTTGGTCAAGGCGCCCCTCGCGGTGATCGCGCAGGTGCTGCTGCGGTTGCTGGTGCGGGCAGCGTCGCGCGCCTGATCCCAGATGTCTCGGCCGCTCGAGGCGGTGGCCGCCTAGATCCGCGGCATCTCGGCGTTGATGGTGTCGAGTAGCGCGGGGTAGCGCTTGGCCTCGGGGTGTCCGCTGGGCTTTCCGCTGCTGACCACCGCCACCGACAAGGCGCGCTCCGGGTCGGCCCACACCGCGATATCGGTGAGCCCGGTGTGTCCGAACGCGCCGGCCGCGTCCCGCCCGAAGGGGCCGAACCGCTTGGACCCGAGCATGTACCCGGTGCCCCACCGCATCGGCGCCAAACCGGTCGCCAGATCGGGGCGTAGCCGGCGTGCCTGCCGGGTCGTGTCGCGCAGGGTCTCCGGTCGCATGATCCGTACCCCGTCGAGTTCACCTCCGCGGCAAAGGATCTCGGCGAACCGGGACAACTCGTCGGCGGTGGACACGGTGTTCGACGACGGGACGATCCCGGTCAGGAACTCGGGGGTATTCGACAGCGGGATGATCTGCTGCGGTGTCCCGCCGACGGCGAGCTTGAACGCCTTGGCGATCGGCGGGGGCAGCGGCTTGCCGGTCACGTGACTGGGCGCAACCAGCGGAACATCTTCTGGCGCAACGCCATAGTTGGTCCACCGGAACTGCAGCGGGGCCAAGATCTCGTCGCGCAGGATGTCGCGGATGCTGCGACCGGTGGCCGCCGAGATGATCTCGCGCATCAGCGGGCCCCACGTCAACCCGTGGTAGATGTGCACCAAACCCGGCCGGTACACCGGCTTCATCTGGCCCAGCATCTCGCGGGCGTAGTCGCTGTCGTCCATCCGCCGTAGGTCGGGTTTCGGCCCGGTCGCGAATGGAATGCCCGCGCTGTGGGTGAGCACGTGCCTGATGGTGGTGCGGTCCTTACCGTGGCTGGTGTAGCTGGGCAGGTAGTCGCACACCCGGTCCTCCAGCGCGAACGTACCCCGCTCGACCAGCATGTGGGCGACGGTGGTGGTGATCGCCTTGGCTGCCGAGTACACGCAGAACGGAGTGTCGGTGCGGACCGGGATCTTCTCGGCATCAACGGGATCGGCGGGACCGTTGCCCCAGCCGTGGCCGATGGCGCGGTTGAGCACCACCTTACCGCGGTGGCGCAGGCAGACCTGGATCGCCGGCTGCATCCCGGCTTGATACCAGTGCCGGGCCTTGTCCCAGATCCGTTCCACCGCTCGGGGATCGATATCGGAGTGGTCTTCGGGCGCGCGGTCGGTCACCTCGTCGAGATCGGCGGGCACCCGGATCCGGCCGTCGAGTGGGGTGGTGGTCGTCATGACTGCCTCCGCAAGGTCGCCGACAGGTGATGCTGCAGTGGTTGCCCCACGGCTCCCATCCGCACGGTGTAGGTGAGCTCGTCACCGGTCAGTGCGAACGAACGAGCCAGTGCCGTCACCTCTTTGGCGGAGGCCGACCGACCGATGGTGGTGGCGGTGACGTCGATACGCAGCGGCTCGACGTCCAGCGAACCCTCCAGGACCTCCACGATGCCGGTCGGATGCGCGATCAGGAACTCCACCCGGCCCGGTGCGGGCACCCGCACGTACCCGGACTCGGCGTGCAGCGGCCGGCCGTCGTCGGCGGCCTTGGTGCGCTGCGAGTACGCCAGGAACGGCTTGCCGACATGGTCGAACGTGACGGACTCCAGATAGCCGAACGGTTCGATGGTCGGGTATTCACCCGCGCCGGGTCCGGTCCAGGTGCCGAGCAGGGGAGCCAGAACGGCGACTGCGGGATGAAGGTCGGGCACGCTCGCCAGCCTACGGCGTGGTGAACTGGTGCCGAGATGACGCAGGCCCGCGAGCGTGCATGGAGAGCGTGTTTTCTGCCTAGTTCACGATCTGTGTGCACGCTCGCGGGCCTGCGGGAGATCAGAGCGCCTGATCCGCCACGTCCAGCGCGGAATCCAGGATCGCCAGGCCTTCACGCACCTCGTCCGCGGACACGTTGCACGGCGGCACGACGTGGATGCGGTTGAAGTTCGCGAACGGCAGCAGGCCGCCGGCCTTGCACGCGGCGATGACGGCGTTCATCGCCGGGCTGGAACCGCCGTACGGTGCCAGCGGCTCGCGGGTCTGCTGATCCTTGACCAGTTCGACGGCCCAGAACACCCCGGCGCCGCGGACCTCGCCGACGCTGCGGTGCTTGGCGGCCAGTTCGGCCAGGCCGGGGCCGATGACCTCGGCGCCGATCCGGGCCGCGTTCTCGACCATGCCCTCGTCGGCCATCGCGTTGATGGTGGCGACGGCGGCCGCGGTGGCCAGCGGGTGCCCGGAGTAGGTCAACCCGCCCGGGTAGGGGCGGTGCGCGAACGTCTCGTAGATGGCGGGGCTGATCGCCACGCCACCGAGCGGCACATAGCCGGAGTTGACGCCCTTGGCGAAGGTCAGCAGATCCGGCACCACGTCGAAGTGGTTGATCGAGAACCACTTTCCGCTGCGCCCGAAGCCGGCCATCACCTCGTCGGCGATGAACACGATGCCGTGGCGGTCGCAGATCTCCCGCACCCCGGCGATGTAGCCGGGCGGTGGCACCATGATGCCCGCGGTGCCCGGGATGGACTCCAGGATGATCGCGGCGATGGTGGACGGACCCTCCAGTGCGATCAGCTGCTCCAGGTAGGCCAGCGCGCGCTCGGATTCCTCGGCCTCGGTGGTGGCGTGGAACTGCGAGCGGTACAGGAACGGCCCGAAGAAGTGCACCACCCCGGCGTTGCCGTGGTCGTTGGGCCAGCGGCGCGGGTCACCGGTCAGGTTGATCGCCGTCTCGGTGCCGCCGTGGTAGGCCCGGTACCGGGACAGCACCTTGTACCGGCCGGTGTGCAACCGCGCCATCCGCACCGCGTGCTCGACGGCGTCGGCGCCACCGTTGGTGAAGAAGATCTTGTCCAGTTCACCGGGGGTGCGCTCGGCGATCAGCCGGGCGGCCTCCGAGCGCGCCGCGTTGGCGTGCTGCGGCGCGACCGTACAGAGCTTGGCGGCCTGTTCGGCAATGGCGGCAACCACTTTCGGGTGCTGATGCCCGATGTTGGTGTTCACCAGCTGTGAGGAGAAGTCGAGCAGGCGATTGCCGTCGCCGTCCCACACGTAGGACCCCTGCGAGGCGGTGATCGTCATCGGGGCGATCTCGGCCTGGGCGGACCAGGAGTGGAACACATGCTTGCGATCCAGCTCGAACGCGCGGGCCGCCTCGGCCTGCGCATCGGCAACGGTCAGCCCGTTGGGCAGCGTCGTGGACTCTTGGGTGAGCGTCATGATGTCGATGTTCTCATTTACCCGATCGATTAGTTGGTGGGGAAGCCGAGGTTGATGCCGCCGTGGGAGGGGTCGAGCCAGCGGCTGGTGATGGCCTTGGCCCGGGTGAAGAAGTTGACGCCTTCGGTGCCGTGGGCGTGGCTGTCGCCGAAGAGGGAGGCTTTCCAGCCGCCGAAGCTGTAGTAGGCCATGGGGACGGGGATGGGGACGTTGATGCCGACCATGCCGACCTCGACTTCGTTCTGGAAGCGTCGGGCGGCGCCGCCGTCGTTGGTGAAGATGGCGGTGCCGTTGCCGTAGGGGTTGTTGTTGATGAGCTCGAGTGCTTGGTCGTAGGTGTCCACGCGCAGGACCGAGAGCACGGGGCCGAAGATCTCGTCGGTGTAGACGCTCATCTCGGGAGTGACGTTGTCCAGCAGGGTGGGGCCCAGCCAGAATCCGTCCGCTCCACCATCGGCCTGCACGGTGCGACCGTCGATGACGACCTTGGCGCCGTCGGCTTCGCCGGCGTCGATGTAGGAGGCGACCTTGTCGCGATGGGCCTTGGTGACCAGGGGGCCCATGTCGGAGTCCTTGGTGCCGTCGCCGATCTTGAGGCCGACGGTGCGCTCGGCGATCTTGGCGACCAGGTCGTCGGCGATCGGGCCGACGGCCACGGCGGCGGAGATCGCCATACAGCGTTCCCCGGCGGAGCCGAATCCGGCGTTGACCATGGCGTCGGCGGCCAGGTCGAGGTCGGCGTCGGGCAGGATGACGGCGTGGTTCTTGGCCCCGCCCAGGGCTTGGACGCGTTTGCCGCTCGCGGTGCCGGTGGCGTAGACGTACTGGGCGATCGGGGTGGACCCCACGAACGAGACGGACTTGATCTTGGGGTTGGTGAGCAGTTCGTCGACGGCGGTCTTGTCACCCTGCAGGACGTTGAAGACGCCGTCGGGCAGCCCGGCCTCGGCCCACAGTCGGGCCAGCCACAGGGACGCCGAGGGGTCCTTCTCCGACGGCTTCAACACGACGGTGTTACCCGTGGCAATCGCGATGGGGAAGAACCACATCGGGACCATGGCGGGGAAGTTGAACGGGGAGATGATGGCCACCGGTCCCAGGGGCTGGCGGATCGAGTAGACGTCGACCTTGGTGGAGGCGTTCTCGGTGAACCCGCCCTTGAGCAGGTGGGGGATGCCGCAGGCGAATTCGACGACCTCCAGGCCGCGGGAGACTTCGCCGAGGGCGTCGGAGACGACCTTGCCGTGCTCAGAGGTGATGATCTCGGCCAGTTCACCCTTGCGGGCGTTGAGGAGTTCGCGGAAGTTGAACAGCACCTGGGTGCGTTTGGCCAGCGAGGTGTCGCGCCAGGCGGGGAACGCGGCGGCGGCTGAGTCGATGACCGCGCGGGCGTCCTCGACGCTGGCCAGGGCCACCTGACCGGTGACCTGCCCGGTCGCCGGATTCGTCACCGGCGCCGTCGCACCCGAGTCGCCTTCGAAGAACTTGCCGTCACGCCAGTGCTGAACGGTGGCTTGCATCGCGATGTGCTCACTTTCTGTCGGATTGCCCTCAGTCTGTGGCCGCCGACACCCGACCGACCATTACGAACCGTCTCCGATATCGGTCATCTCGTTACGATGTGTAAATGATCATCACGGTGGCCGACGTTCTCCGGCTGCCGGTGCTGCACCACGGCGAGCCTGAGATCCTCAGTTCACGGCGATTCGACGAGCCGATCCGCTGGGTGCACGTCAGCGATATGGCTGACCTGTCCACCCTGGTCCAGGGTGGGGAACTGGTGCTCACCACCGGCGCGGCGCTACGCGCCGACCCGGCCCGCTACCTGCGCGGCATGGCCCAGGCCGGGGTCCTGGGTGTGGTCGTCGAACTCGGCGGGCAGGAGCTGCCGGCCGGCACCGGCACGATCGCCGAGCAGTTCGACCTGGCGCTGGTGGCGCTGCACCGGCAGGTCCGCTTCGTCGAGGTGACCGAGGCGGTGCACCGGATGATCGTCACCGATCAGTTCGACCGGGTGGACTTCGACCGCCGCGTGCACCAGACGTTCACCGATCTCAGCATGAAGCGCGCCTCGGTGAGCGGCATCGTCGACGCCGCCGCGGGCATGCTCGACGAGCCCGTGGTGCTGGAGGACCTGGCGCACCGGGTGCTGGCCGTGTCGGCGGGTGGTCACACCGCCGACCTGCTGCACGACTGGGAGCGCCGATCCCGGCGCAGCGCGGGCACCGAGCATTGGGCGGTGACCGCGGTGGGGCCGCGCACCGAGGAATGGGGTCGACTCATCGTGCCGCGGCGGCCCGCCGACGCGGCCCGCACCCAGATGGTCCTGGAACGGGCCGGGGTGGCGCTGGCCCTGCACCGGATGATCGAGCGGGATCGCTCCGGACTGGCGCACCAGGCCCAGACCGGGTTGTTCGACGATGTACTGCGCAGCCGGATCACCGACGAACGCGAGGCCGCCGCCCGTGCGCATGCGCTCGGGCTGCGCTCGTCGGCCCGATACGTGCCGGCCACGGTTCGGGTGGAGCGTCCGGCCGGCGTCCGCGGAATGAGCGATCCCGTTGCCGGGCAACGCCGCAACGTGTCGTTGCTGGACACCGTCACCCACACCGTCAACGCGTCCGGGCATACCGGCCTGTTCTCGGTGCGGCGCGACGGCGAGATCGGGATGGTGTTGTCGCTCGGCGTCGCTCGCTCGGCAGACACCGCGCTGGCGGCGCTCGGCACCGATCTGCGGCGCGAAATCCGACGCGTGGAAGGCATTTCCGGCGCGGCGCTGGCGGTCGCCGAGCCCGTGGAGCGGGTGATCGACGCCATCCACGGCCTGGCCGAGGCGTCGCACATCGCGGAGGTGGCGTTGTCCATGGCCGAGGCGGCGCGCCCGTACTACCGCGCAGCCGATGTGCGACTGCGCGGACTGATCTCGTTGCTGCGCAGCGATCACCGCGTGCAGGCCTTCGCCGAAACCGAACTCGGGGCACTGCTGTCCGGCGATCCCTCGAACATCGAGGTGCTGCGGGAGTATCTGCGGTCGTCCGGCAACAAAGCGGCGGTGGCCCAACGGCTGCACATGAGCCGGCCGGCGCTCTACAAACGGCTGGCCGCGATCGGGCAAGCCCTGGGGGTCGAACTCGACGACGGTGAATCGCAGACGTCGCTGCACGTGGCGCTGATGGTGCTGGACGCGCAGAAGCTCAGTCGCGCGCCCGGTTCCGCCGTCGAACCGATGCGTGCCGAGATCATCGATCCATACACGTGAGCCGGGGCGCCCCGATGCGTCGCCACGACGGTATGGTGGCCGCTATTGCTGTGTTTGGTACGGGAGAGGACCACTGCGGTGCCCAATGACGACCTCGCCGATTTCGAGCACACCGAGTTCACCTACGAGGGCACCACGCGGTCGATCTTCCGGAAGGGCAATGGGCCCGCGGTCATCGTGATCGCCGAGATCCCGGGGATCACCCCCAAGGTGCTCGACTTCGCCAGGAAAATCGCCGATATGGGATGCACCGCGGTGCTTCCGCAGCTGTTCGGTGAACCCGGCTTCGATCCGAATCGCAGCACGCTGACAGCACTCGGTAGTTTCGCCAGGACCATGGTGCCGGCGTGCGTCAGCAAGGAATTCGTCACGCTGGCCACCGGGCGGACGTCGCCGGTCATCAGCTGGCTGCGGGCACTGGCCCGGGCCGAACACGAACGGTGCGGCGGCCCGGGCGTCGGTGCGGTCGGAATGTGCTTCACCGGCGGGTACGCCCTGGCGATGGCTGCCGACGATGTGTTGTTGGCGCCGGTGCTCTCGCAGCCGTCGATGCCGATGGCCTTGACCGCGCGGCAGAAACGTTCGATCGACATTTCGCCGGAGGACCTGGCCACGGTGAAACAACGCTGCGCCGCTGGGCTCACCGTGCTGGGTCTGCGGTTCAAATCCGACCGCATGGTTCCCGCCGAACGGTTCGACTTCCTGCGCGAGCAACTCGGTGACGCGTTCGTCGCCGTCGAGCTCGAGGATGCCGACGCCAATCCGGATGCGCTGCTGCCCCCGCATTCGGTGTTGACCGAACACCTCATCGACGAACCCGGCCAGGCCACCAGGGCCGCACTCGACCAGGTTCTCGACCTGTTCCGCAGCCGACTGCTGACTGCCTGAGCGCGCCGCCGTTCCCACCGCCGGCGTGCCGGCAGGAATGACCGGCCCGGCAACTGGCGTTGGCAGGTATATGAATCACCGCGCCGGTGTGACAAGGAACCCGAGATCGGGTGACGGAGTGTCCTCACTCACAAATGCCTTGTCGGGCGCGTTGCTTAGGAGGACTATCTAGTCATGCTAACCATAAAGCGCTACGTGGAAGCGGCGTTGCTGTCCGTGGTCGCGCTGGTGGCGATTGCCACCCCGACCGTGATGTTGCTGCAGGACGGGCCACATGTCCCCGTGCAGATCGTCGTCAACGAACCGCTGCCCGGTTCCATCCGCTGAGTTCGAGAGTGGGTGCAATATGTCCGGTGGTGTTTTCTCGTCGCCCAGGTGGCTGACGGTAACCCTTTGCGCCGCAGCGGCATTCGCCATGCCGGCGGCGGCGCTCAGTGCCGCGGCCATCGCGCCGGCGCCGGTGACATCGGTGGTGGCCCAGCCCACCGGTAGCGGTGGCCCGGATGGTCACGGCGGTGGTGGTGGCTGCGGAAGCGGCCCCGGCTGGCACGGATGCGGTGGGTGGAACCCGCAGCAGGGTGGCTTCGGCAGCGGATGCTTCAACGGCATCTGCGGCGGGTGGGACGGCGCGCGCGGCTGGAGCGGCTGATCCTGGGCCTACGCCGACCGGCCGATATCAGGCTGGTCTTCCGGATCGTCATGCACGGTGGCCAGTTTCGGCGACTCGAGCAGACTGGCTTGATTACCCCCGGCTTTGCGCGCCTCGTACATGGCAGTCGTCGCGATGGTGACCAACTCGTCGAGCACGTCGTGGGAAGTGTGCCGGGCCAGCGGCTGCAACGGCGTGCTGACCACGCCCAGGCTGGCCGTCAACTGGAACGGCGCGGATTTTATGGTGCTCAGGATGCGGTCGGCCAGCGGTGACGGGTCGGCGTGGGTGAACACATCGGCGATCAGGTACTCGCAGTCGCCGAGGTGACCGATCACCGCGTCGCCGCGCACGGTCTCGCGCAGGCGCTGCCCGATGGCCACGCGGGCCCGGTTGCCACCGGTCTTCCCCGTCATGGCCGTCAGTAGCGAGAAGCTGTCCAGATTCGCGACGATCAGCACGAAATACCGGTCGTCGCGCCGGCTACGCGAACCGATCAGGGTGGCGACCTCGTCGTAGAACGTCTGCCGATTCAGCAATCCGGTCAGCGGTTCGATGCCGCCGTGGTTCATCTCCGACCCGGCGATCTTGAGCGCCAGTTCGCAGGCGAACGCCACCGTCGCGTTGATCGTCATCACCAGCGCGACCGACGACAGCGCCATCACCGGGTCGACGGCGAACAGCCGCCACGCCAGGCTGGCCAGCGTCGCCGCTTGGATGCCTCCGATGAGCAGCAGCAGCCGGCGGGAATGGAAGAAGACCGTGTACGCGGTCGTCACGACGAATGCCGTCGAACCCACCACTGCCAGGATCGGGTTGGGCAGCAGCACGCACGACGCGGCGATCAGCAGGGTGCCGAGCACGATGCAGAACACCGACTGCCGCCACGTCGGCCACTCCGAGCGAAGCCAGACACCGGCCATCGCGCCGGTACACAGAAGGACGATCGCCACCCCGACTGGTCCGGAAACCCCGGTGTACGGCGACGTGGACACCGCGATGGGCAGGCTGATCACGCCCAACCCGATGATGCTCCACGCCACCACACGGCACGTCAGGGTTTGCAGATCTCGCGCCGCCAGAAACGACGTCAGCCACTGGTAGTGGTCCCCGTGGTGCCGCCAGCGTCCCGGGGTAAGCATCAGATGCCCGATCGCGACGGGCCACAACACTGAGGCATACCGAACGGTACCAGTTACGGGCGCGGCCGCGAGGGCCGAAATGGGCGGTTGGCCTCGGCCTATGACATCGCCGTGGACGCCGGGACGACTGGGCGACCTGACCGGTAAACGCGCCGTTGTGACGGGTGCGACCAATGGGGTGGGATTGGCCACGGCGACGGCGCCCGCCCGTGCCTCTTGCGGGACGCCGGGTCGCCGGTCGTCTCCCAGTTGACCCACCCGGGGCGGGTCGATTCGAACCTGCCGCAGGTGACGGGTGGCCCCGTGCAGGGCTGCGATTACCCGAGCGCCGCGCGTATCGTCCAATTCGCCGGACACGAAACGGGCACAGAACTTTCAGTGACCGAGACCGCGCGCTGATTGTTTGCTCGGGTATAACGGGACGGTCATCTGAGGATGGCAGGGTAGCGCGGTGACCGTCGAATCGGCGCCAGCAACGGCCCCGGGCCGATTCGTCGACCGGTTTCACCGCTGGTGTGAACGCGTCACCGCACGCCTGCCGCTGCGTCTCGACCGAGTCGTCGCGCCCACCTTCCTGGGTTTCGCGCTGATCAACGGCTTCACCTTCGGGCTGGATCTGCTGATACTGACCTTGCTGCACAGCGGTTTTGGTGCGCCCCTGCCGGTCGCCCTGACGGTGGGCTACGTGTGCGCGTTCGCGCTCAGTTACGTGCTGAACCGGACGCTGAACTTCCGCTCGCACGCGGTGGTCGGACCGCAACTGACCATCTACGTCGTGGTCGTGGCCGTCAACTACCTGGCTTTCATCGTTGCCCTGCCCACCGCGCTGACTTCGTTCGGGCTGGAGTATCACCTGGCGCGCATCATCGCCGGCGGTGGTGAGGCCGTCTTCATGTACAGCGCCATGCGATGGGTGGTGTTCCGGCGCTGAGCGCGTGGGCCCGCCACCAATCTCCTGCCGATCTCCACCTCGTCTCCACGCAACCGGGCCTGCCGATGGCCATGCTCGAACATATGAAAAGCAAAGGCCCATTGGTGACACTGGCCGCGGTGGCCGCCCTCGGTGGCGGGTTGTGGGCAGTGAACGTGCAGCACACACCCCCGGAACCCGCAGCAGCGTCGACAGCCCGGCCGGCGGCCGCGACGAGCCCGGTCCCGACGCCGGCACCACCGCCGCCCCCGGCGCCCGACCCGTTCGCCGCCAAGGCCGACTTCGCCGGCAAGATCCCCACGGCGGCCGGCACGATCACCTTGGAGATCACCGTGCGCGGGACCGAGGCCGTCGCCTACGCCTGCGACGGCCGGGCCATCGAGGCGTGGCTGCGGGGCAGCGCCCGGGGCGGTGCGTTGGCGCTGAGCAGCAAGGGTGCCACCAGTAGCCTCACCGGCGAACATCACGGCAACACGGTCACCGGGATCTTGAAGATCGGCGAAAAGAGTTGGGATTTCACCACTTCGGCGGTGGACCGGGTGCAGGGAACCTCCAATGCCCCGTGACTACGCCGAGGCCGATACCCGCCTGCTGGCCGCGCCGCGGGCCGCCGATGCAGCGCTGCTGGGCGCGCTCGGGATCGGCGCCGCGGTGGCCGTCGCGCTCGGTGTGTACGGCCGCCTGCACACCCCGCAGTTCTTCGCCGTCAACATCGCCGGTTTCTCCGGGCCGGGCTCGGTGAAGTCGTGGCTGGCAACCGTGGCCGTCGCACTGGCCGTCTTCCAGTTCGTCTCCGCGCTGGTGATGTACCGGGTACTGCCGGGCGGTCGGGCCCCGGCCTGGATCGGCTCCGCCCACGTCTGGTCCGGCCGGTTGGCGGTGCTGGCCAGCGTGCCCGTCGCGGTGCACTGCCTGTACGCGCTCGGATTCCAGGCCACCGACAGCCGGGTGCTCTGGCATTCGTTGTTCGGCTGCCTCTTCTACGGCGCCTTCGTCGCCAAGATGATTCTGCTGACTCGGAAAAACCTGCGAGCGTGGGTGATCCCGGTGCTCGGCGGGCTGGTGTTCTTTACTCTCGTCAACATCTGGCTGACCTCAGCCCTGTGGTTCTTCCAGATCAACGGACTTACCAACTGAAGCCGAGGAGATCAGCCATGACCAACCACGAGAACACCGTCGGGCGCCGCCGGGTACTGGCCGGTGCCGGAATCGGCCTGGGTGCCACCGCAATCGCGGCCTGCTCCGGCTACGGGGGTGAGCGCAGCGACGGGGCCGCGGGCAACAAGGACGCCGCGACAGCCTCGTCGACGGGCGCGCCGGCAGCCCCGGGCGTGCTCGCCACGACATCGCAGGTACCCGTCGGGTCCGGTGTGATCGTCGACGACGTGGTGCTCACCCAGCCCACCGCCGGTGTCTTCAAGGGACTCTCGACGGTGTGCACGCACGCCGGATGCGCGGTGTCCTCCGTCGCCGACGGCAAGATCACCTGCCCGTGCCACGGCAGTGCCTTCGGTCTGGACGGGGCCGTACTCAAGGGCCCGGCCACCAAACCATTGGCCGCCGTCCCGGTGAGAGTGCAAGGCCAGGACATCGTGAAGGGCTAGACACCGGGAGGGACGGCGCCGGCCGGTGGTTACGATCACCGCCTGTGGGAGACGACGAGGCTGACAACCCGCCACCGTGGTACGAGGAAACCTGGGCGGTCTACGCTGCCGGTGCCGGCGTGGTCGCGGTGCTCGTCGTCCTGGTGTTCGCCGTGATGCAGACCTCGCGCAGCTCGATGAATCCCGGCCACCAGCCGATTCCGGCGACCGTCGACGCAACGACCACGACCACGACCACCACTACCACCACGACGACCACCCGCACCACCACGACGACACCGTCCACCGCCGATGTCAACCCGTCGGGATCCAGCACCACCACGACGACCACCGACGACTGGGTGCCCGGCTTCCCCGAACTGACCGGCGGCACCACCACCACGACCACTACCGACCCGTACGCGACGAGCACGTCGGCCCCCAGGGCCGGAGCGATCTAAGCGGCCAGCGCGCTGCCCTTGCGCCACTGGTCCCAGGGCACGCTCCAATCGCCGTTCTGCGACAGCAGCTCCTGCGGTGGGCCACCGGTGTGCCGGATTTCGACGACGTCGCCGGGCACCGAGAAATTGAAGAACCACTCGGCGTTCTCGGAGTTCAGGTTCAGGCACCCGTGCGAGGTGTTGGTGTTGCCCTGCGCCCACACCGTGGCGTTGAGCTGATGAAGATAGATGCCGTCACCGCTGATCCGGGTGGCCCACGGGATCGTCTCGCGGTAGCCGAGCCGCGAATTGACCGGCAGTCCGTAGGACGACGAGTCCATGATCACCGGGTTCGCCTTGTCCAGCACCGTGTACACCCCGGGCGGGGTCCAGAAGCTCAGCGTCGTCCCGCCGATGGTTTCGGTGCCGCCACGGCCCATCGAGGTGGGCATGGTGCGCACCAGTTTCCCGTTGTCGTACACGCTGACCTGTTTGGTGTTGTCATCGGCGATCGACACGTGTGCGTCGCCGATCTTGAACGACACCTTCTCGTCGTCCTCGCCGTAAACCCCGTTGCCGAGCGGGACACCGTAGATGTTCGCGGCCACCGTCACCGTGGTGTCAGGCGCGTAGTAGCGCTCGGGCCGCCAATGCGCGGTCTGATCGTCGACCCAGTACCAGGAACCCTGCACCGGTGGTGAGGTGGTCACCGACAGTTGCCGCTCGGCCCGGGCCCGGTCGGCGATCGGTTCGTCGAACCGGGCCACCACGACCGTCCCAACACCGTAGGTGCCGCCGTCTTTGAGCAGTGCGTAACCGGTGGTGGTCAGTGAGACCGACGCCTGATAGCTGGGGGACACCGTGGTGAAACTGGAGGTCTCGGCGGCCGGCATGCCGCCCGGCCCCTGCGACCGCACGGTGAGCGTGTACTCCCGGCCGTACCCGAGCGGAACGGCCGGCTTCCACACCGTGCGGTCCGGCGTCAGCACGCCGGGTATCACGGTGCCGTTCTCGTTCACCATCGTCACGTCGGTGAGCGTGCCGGTGAACGCGGTCACCCGGACCGGTCCGCGCGGCAGTACCCCCTGTGCGCCGGGCTGGGGCAGCACTCGGACCGTCGCCGGCATCGGCGCCGGCGGCGCGGCTTCGGCCGCGGCCAGGTCGGTGCTCGCGGCCAGCGTGCGGCAGCCGTCCTGGCACTGCGCGATACGCGAACTCTGTGTGACGCCGAAGCCGGTGGTGACGAGGAGCAACGCTGCCAGGCACGCGACGCGCACGCGGTAACGATCAGGACGCACGGGCACTCCGGGGCAGAAGGTGGGATCGCCCGGAGTGCGTCACTGCACTGGCCGGACAGAAGCTCTCATAGTAGAGGGCCCCGGCCCCAGTTCACACGCGACCGCTGATCTCCATGCTGTCCGTGTCGCGGGCGGCGAAGTTGACGCTCGTGTAGCCGTTCGCGGGATCGCGTACGTAGTCCAGATATGGCTTGGTGTCGGACATTTCGGTGTTGTCGGCGACCACCAGCGCGCCGGGTGACAGCTTCGGTTCCAGCACCCGCAGCACCGGGAGATACAGCTCTTTCCACCCGTCGAGCAGCACGAGTTCGATCGGGCCCGGCACCTCCGCCAGAGTGCTGACCGCATCGCCCTCCATGACGGTGATGAGATCCGAGAGTCCGGTCTCGGCGAAGGTCCGCGACGCGGCCGCGATCTTGGCCTTGCTGAGCTCCGTGGTGATCACGCGGCCGGCCCCGTTGTCGCGCACCCCGGCGGCCAGGTGCACCGCCGACAGGCCGAACGACATCCCGAACTCGACGATCGTGGTCGGCCGGGCAGCCCGCACCAACATGTAGAGCAGTCGGCCGGCGGCCGGGGTGACCGGCATATAGACATCGCTGAGCGCGTCCGCGCGTTCCTGCGCGGTGGCGTTGTGGAGACGGGCCCGTTCGGCGGGCCCGCGCTCGCGCAGTTGGGCCATCTGTCGGTCGGATTCGGCGTACATCCGCGCCAGCGCCGCCGCGACGCGGGCATCGTTCAGTGTCGTCATGCCCGCGAAGCTACGCCGCCGGGCTGTGCGATCGATTAGACCGATTACGGATTCTTCTGCCACAATTGCCGGTGAGGGGAGTACTCCTACCGCTGCGGTGTCGTCATCACGTGATCCAACGTCGGATTACCGGTGCCGCAGGCCGCGCTCGTCATCGGCGCGGCGGAAGAGACCTCGGCCGTTGAACGACGACCGGAGGCTCTTGATTTCATGAATGTGTCTGCACTCGAGTGGGGGATCACCCTCAGCGTCACGATCGCGATTCTGCTGTTCGACGTGATCGTGATCGGGCGGCGCCCGCACGAACCGTCCCGACGCGAGACGGCTACCTACCTGACGATCTACGTCAGCCTGGCCGTGGCGTTCGGTCTGTGGACCTGGTTCTTCCACGGCAGCCAGTACGGGGTGGAGTTCTTCGCCGGGTGGCTCACCGAGTACAGCCTGTCGGTGGACAACTTGTTCATCTTCTTGATCATCATGGCCAGCTTCAAGGTGCCGCGGATCTACCAGCAACAGGCGTTGCTGGTCGGCATCATCCTGGCGCTGATCTTCCGCGGCATCTTCATCGCGCTGGGCGCGGTGGCCATCGAGCAGTTCTCCTGGGTGTTCTACCTGTTCGGCGCCTTCCTGGTGTACACCGCGATCAAACTGGTCCGTGACACCGAGCATGACGACGACGCCGACAACGGCGTGGTGCGGTTCGCGCAGAAGCACCTGAAGTTCACCGACAAGTGGGACGGCCTGCGGCTGTGGGTGAAAGATCACGCCTCCGGTGGCAAGCGGCTGATGACGCCGATGTTCCTCGTCATCGTCGCATTGGGCACGACCGACCTGCTGTTCGCACTCGACTCCATCCCGGCCATCTATGGCCTGACCCGCGAGCCCTACCTGGTGTTCACCGCCAACGTGTTCGCGCTGATGGGTCTGCGGCAGCTGTACTTCCTGCTGGGTGACCTGCTCAAGAGGCTGGTCTACCTGTCCCAGGGGCTGGCGTTCATCCTGGGCTTCATCGGCGTGAAACTGCTGCTGCACGCGCTGCACGAGAACGAGGTGCCGTTCATCAACGGCGGCGAGTCGGTGCACGTACCCGAGATTCCGACCCTGGCCAGCCTCGGCGTCATCGTGGTGACCCTGGTGATCACCACGGCAGCGAGCCTCTACAAGACCCGGTCCGACGCGAAGAAGGCGGTCCCGGCCGCCGCCGACACGGTCGAATAGGGCGGGCCCGGCGCGCACCAGACCGACGCCGCCTGACCAGCGTCCTGACCGCACCCTTAGGCGCGCGGCCCCTCGAACCCCTAGGGTTGTGGCGTGCTAGGTCCCGCCTTGGTGGTGCTGTTCGCCTTGTGCGCTGCGATCTTCGCCGCCGTCGGCATCGTGGTGCGCCAGCGCGCCACCCTCGACGTTCCCCCGGAGCACGGGGTGAGCACCGTCATGGTCGCCACCCTGTTGCGCCGGCCGCTGTGGTGGGCCGGGACCGCCGCCGCCGTGGCCGGGTTCGTCTTCCAGGCGCTGGCGCTGGCGCACGGCTCGCTGCTGGTGGTCCAGCCGCTGCTGGTGTCGGCGCTGCTGTTCGCGCTGCCGCTGAGTGCCCGCATGGCGCATCGCAAGGTCACCCGCGGCGAATGGTCGTGGGCCATCCTGCTCACCGTCGCGCTCGCGGTGTTCATCCTGCTGGCCCACCCCCGGGCCAATGAACACATCGCGTCGGCCCGCCAGATCACCGTCGTCGTGGTGATCAGCTTCCTGCTCGTGATCGGCTGTGTGGTGATCGCGGTGCGCAGGCCGGGCTGGCAACGGGCCGTGCTGCTGGCCGTCGGGGTCGGGGTGCTGTTCGGCATGGTGGCGGTGATGACCAAGGTGCTGACCCACCTGCTCGCCCGCGACACCGTGGCGCAGGTGCTGGCCACCCCGGTGCCCTACGTGTTGGTGGCCCTCGGTGTGGTGGCCACGCTGTTACAGCAGTCGGCTTTTCACGCCGGGTCGTTGCAGACCTCGGTACCGACCATGCTCGTGATCGAACCGCTGGCCGCGGTGCTGCTGGGGGCCTTCGTCCTCGGGGAGCAGCTGGATGCCAACGGCTGGGAGGCCATCGTGCTGACGCTGGCGGTGGTCGCGATGACGGCCGCCACCATCGCGCTCGGGCGCGACGAAGGGGCCTATGAGGCCCAGTTGGAAGCCCGTAAGGAACCCGCCCCCCGTTAGCTGGGCATTCGCGACACGTTGTCTGTGAAGTTGCTGAAGGCCAGGCCGGCGTGCCAATTGTCGGTGTTCTTGCTCACAGCACCCTGGTAGCCGCACGCGCGGGGGCATATCTTTAGTTTTGCTAACGTTGTTTCGGGTGCCGGCCACTGAGGCCGGCGGATAGCACCAAAAATTCCGCACTGATCGCAAGAGTTATCGGGGGTTTCACATGACCAACGACGTGAGCGTCGAGCGTCTCCAACGCCGCCTCAACCACCTGTACGACACCGACCCGCAGTTCGCCGCCGCCGCCCCGAGCGACGATGTCATCGCCGCCGTCGACCAGCCCGGGCTGCGCCTGCCCGCCGTCGTCAAGACCGTGCTGCAGGGCTACGGCGACCGGCCCGCCCTCGGTCAGCGGGCCGTCGAATTCGTCACCGACCCGGCAACCGGCCGGACCACCACCGCGCTGCTGCCCCGCTTCGAGACCATCAGCCACAAGCAACTGTGGGACCGCGTCCAAGCCATCGCCAACGCCTGGCACGACCACCCGGTGCGCATCGGCGATCGGGTCGCCATCCTCGGCTTCACCAGCGTCGACTACACCACCGTCGACACCGCCCTGACCCAACTCGGCGCCGTCTCCGTGCCGCTGCAGACCAGCGCGACCGTCGCCGCGCTGCAGCCGATCGTCGCCGAGACCGAACCCGTGCTGATCGCCACCAGCATCGACTACCTCGACGACGCCGTCGCCCTCGCCGAGAGCGCGCAGACCGCACATCTCGTCGTCTTCGACTATCACCCCGAGGTCGACGACCAGCGTGAGGCCGTCGCGGCCGCGCAGGCCCGGCTCGGCTCCGGCGTCAGCGTCGAACCGCTCGCCGACGTCCTCGAACGCGGCGCCGCACTTCCCGACATCGACGGGGTCGTCGGCCCCGACGACGACCCGCTGGCCCTGCTCATCTACACCTCCGGCAGCACCGGCGCACCCAAGGGCGCGATGTACCTGGAGAGCAAGGTCACCAACATCTGGCGCCCGGCCGCCAACGCGCACTGGGACGACAGCCAAGGCAAGGTGCCCTCGATCGTGCTGAGCTTCATGCCGATGAGCCACGTGATGGGGCGCGGCATCCTGTACGGCGCGCTCGCGTCCGGTGGCACCGTCAACTTCGCCGCCCGTGCCGACCTGTCCACCTTCCTGGACGATCTGGCACTGACCCGGCCGACGCAGCTCAACTTCGTCCCCCGCATCTGGGACATGCTCTTTCAGGAATTCCAGAGCCGCACCAGTCATGGCGCCGACGAGGACACGGTGCTCGCCGACATGCGGGAGAACCTGCTCGGTGGGCGCTACGTCAGCGCACTCACCGGGTCCGCGCCCATCTCGCCCGAGCTGAAGGCCTGGGTCGAGCGGCTGCTGGAGCAGCACCTGCTGGAGGGCTACGGATCCACCGAGGCCGGCTCGGTCTTCGTCGACGGCCGGATCACCCGGCCGCCGGTGCTGGAGTACAAGCTGGTCGACGTGCCCGAGCTCGGCTACCGGCTGACCGACGTCCCGCACCCGCGCGGCGAGCTGCTGGTGAAGTCCACCCAGCTGTTCCCCGGCTACTACAAGCGCCCCGAGATCACCGCGCAGATGTTCGACGAGGATGGCTTCTACCGCACCGGTGACATTGTCGCCGAGCTCGGGCCCGACGAGGTGCGCTATGTGGACCGGCGCAACAACGTGCTCAAGCTGGCCCAGGGCGAGTTCGTGACCGTCTCCAAACTGGAGGCCGCCTTCACCAACAGCCCGCTGATCCGGCAGATCTACATCTACGGCAACAGCGCCCGGCCCTACCTGCTGGCCGTCGTGGTACCCACCGACCCGACGGTGAGCAAGGCCGACATCGCCCAGTCGCTCAAGGACACCGCCCGCGCCGCCGACCTGCAGTCCTACGAGATCCCCCGTGATTTTCTCATCGAGACAACGCCTTTCACCGTGGAGAACGGCCTGCTGACCGGTATCCGCAAGCTGGCCTGGCCCAAGCTCAAGGAACGCTACGGAGCCGAGCTGGAGGGGCTGTACGCCGAACTCGCCGACGGGCAGGCCAACGAGTTGCAGGCCCTGCGTCAGCACGGTGCCGACGCGCCGGTGTTGCAGACCGTCAGCCGTGCGACCGTCGCACTGCTGGGCGCGGCGAGCAGTGACGTGGCGCCCGATGCGCACTTCACCGATCTGGGTGGGGATTCGTTGTCCGCGTTGACCTTCGGGAATCTGCTGCAGGAGATCTTCGGCGTCGAGGTGCCGGTGTCGGTGATCGTCAGCCCCACCTCCGACCTGGCGACCATCGCAGCGCACATCGAGACGCAGCGCGCCGGCGGTGACAAGCGCCCGACCTTCAGTTCGGTCCACGGCGCCGGCGCCACCGAGGTCCACGCCGCCGATCTGACGCTGGACAAGTTCATCGACGCCGCCACACTGGCTGCGGCACCGGCACTTCCGGGTCCGGATGCCGAGATTCGTACGGTTCTGCTGACCGGTGCCACCGGGTTCCTGGGTCGCTACCTGGCGCTGGAGTGGCTGGAGCGGATGGACCTGGTGGACGGCAAGCTGATCTGCCTGGTCCGGGCGCGCAGCAACGAAGAGGCCCGGGCGCGTCTCGACAAGACCTTCGACTCGGGAGACCCGAAACTCCTTGCGCATTACCGGGAACTGGCCGCCGATCACCTGGAGGTCATCGCCGGGGACAAGGGCGAAGCCGACCTCGGGCTGGACAAGGCCACCTGGCAGCGGCTCGCCGATACCGTCGACTTCATCGTCGACCCGGCGGCGCTGGTGAATCACGTGCTGCCCTACAGCGAGCTGTTCGGGCCCAACGCCCTCGGCACCGCCGAACTGATCCGGATTGCCTTGACCACCAAGATCAAGCGATTCGCCTACGTGTCCACCATCGGCGTCGGTTGGGGCATCGAGCCCGGCAAGTTCGTCGAGGACGCCGACATCCGCACCATCAGCGCCACCCGGGTGGTCGACGAGAGTTACGCCAACGGGTACGGCACCAGCAAGTGGGCCGGTGAGGTGCTGTTGCGGGAAGCCCACGACCTGGCCGGGCTGCCGGTCTCGGTGTTCCGTTGCGACATGATCCTGGCCGACACCAGCTACGCCGGCCAGCTCAACCTGCCGGACATGTTCACCCGGATGATGTTCAGCCTGGTGGCCACCGGTGTGGCGCCGAAGTCGTTCAATCAGCTTGACGCCCAAGGCAACCGGCAGCGGGCCCACTACGACGGGTTGCCGGTGGAGTTCATCGCCGAGGCGATCGCGACCCTCGGTGCGCATGTCGACGACGGATTCGAGACCTACCACGTGATGAACCCGTACGACGACGGCATCGGCATGGACACCTTCGTCGACTGGCTCGTCGAGGCCGGCTACAAGATCGAACGCGTCGACGACTATGCCGAGTGGCTGGATCGCTTCGAGACGACACTGCGCGCGTTGCCGGACAAGCAGCGGCAGGCGTCGCTGCTCCCGCTGCTGCACAACTACCAGCAGCCGGGTGTCCCGGTGAACGGGGCGATGGCGCCGACCGACGTGTTCCGCGCGGCGGTGCAAGAGGCGAAAATCGGTCCCGACAAGGACATTCCGCATGTCGGCGCACCGGTGATCGTGAAGTACATCACCGATCTGCAACTGCTCGGCCTGCTCTGAGATCGGAAAGCCTGGTCACCGCCCCGCGATGACGGTGGCCGGGCTTTTCTCAGCGCATTGACAGCTCAGACGGGAATTCGCCCGTCCGCCCACTCGTCGTCTATATAGAGCCCAATGGCGCGCTCACCCCAGATTTGCCTTGAAATACCAAACGTTTTAGAGGTTCCGTGATGCCGAACGATATCCAAGACGAACGGCTCGAACGCCGCATCGCCGACTTGACCGCCAATGATCCCGAGTTCGCCGCGGCGCGGCCCGATCCGGCCGTAGCGAAGGCCGCCGAGGCCCCGGGCATCAGGTTGCCGCAGATCGTCCAGACCGTGCTGCAGGGCTATGCGCAGCGCCCCGCGCTGGGCCAGCGCGCCGTCGAATTCGTCACCGATCCGGCGACCGGCCGAACCACCGCCGCGCTGCTGCCTCGATTCGAGACCATCACCTACGCGCAGCTGTGGGACCGGGTCCGGGCGGCCGCCGCGGCCCTGCACGCCGCCGGCCTGCAAGCCGGCGACCGGGTCGCCATTCTCGGCTTCACCAGCGCCGACTACACCGTCATCGACACCGCGCTCGGTCAGGTGGGTGCGGTGTCGGTTCCGCTGCAATCCAGTTCGACGGCGTCGGCGCTGGCCCCGATCCTCACCGAGACCGAGCCGCGGGTCATCGCCGCCAGCGTCGACTACATCGGCGAGGCCGTCGAACTCGCGCGCACCGGCCACGCCCCCGAGCGCATCGTCGTCTTCGACTACCACCCGCAGGTCGACGATCACCGCGAAGCCCTGGTCGCCGCCGCCGCGGCGCTGCCGGCCGGCGTCACCGTGGAAACCCTGGCCGAGGTGCTGGCCCGCGGAGCCGACCTGCCGCAGGCTCCCGCCCCGAGCACCGACGACCCGAACCCGCTGTCGTTGCTCATCTACACCTCGGGCAGCACCGGCGCGCCCAAGGGCGCGATGTACCTGGAAAGCCAGGTCACTTCGTTCTGGCAGCGTTCCAGCGAGTCGTGGTTTGGGCCGAGCGTCGCGTCGATCAACCTCAACTTCATGCCGATGAGCCACGTGATGGGGCGCGGCATCCTGTACCTCACGCTGGCCGCCGGCGGCACCTGCTACTTCGCCGCCCGTGCCGATCTGTCCACGCTGCTCGAAGACCTGGCGCTGTCCCGCCCCACCGAGCTGAACTTCGTGCCCCGCGTCTGGGAGATGCTCTACCAGGAATTCCAGAGCCGCACCGCGCACGGCGCGGACGAGGACGAGGTGCTCGCCGACATGCGGGAGAACCTCCTCGGCGGTCGCTACGTCGACGCGATGACGGGTTCGGCCCCGATCACCGATGCCCTGAAGGCGTGGGTCGAGCACTTCCTCGGCATCCATCTGCGCGAGGGCTACGGCTCCACCGAGGCCGGCATGGTGTTCTTCGACGGCCGGGTGCAGCGCCCGCCCACCATCGACTACAAGTTGGTGGACGTGCCCGAGCTCGGCTACTACGGGACCGATCAACCGTATCCACGCGGCGAGCTGCTGGTGAAGACCGTCAACCTGTTCCCCGGCTACTACAAGCGCCCGGAGGTCACCGCCGGGGTGTTCGACGAGGACGGGTTCTACCGGACCGGTGATATCGTCGCCGAGCTCGGGCCCGACGAGATCCGCTACGTGGACCGGCGCAACAACGTGCTCAAGCTCGCCCAGGGCGAATTCGTCACGCTGGCCAAGCTGGAAGCCGCCTTCAGCAACAACAGCCCGTTGATCCGGCAGATCTACGTCTACGGCAACAGCGCCCAGCCCTACCTGCTGGCGGTGGTGGTGCCCACCGAGGATGCCCTGGTGAAGTTCACCGACGAGGCCGCCCTCAAGCGCGCCATCGTCGAGTCACTGCAGGATGTCGCCAAGGCGCAGGACCTGCAGTCCTACGAGGTGCCACGCGATTTCCTCATCGAGACAACGCCTTTCACCGTGGAGAACGGTCTGCTGACCGGTATCCGCAAGCTGGCCTGGCCCAAGCTCAAGGCGCACTACGGTCCCGCGCTGGAGGAGCTGTACGCGGAGCTGGCCGACGGGCAGGCCCGCGAACTGCGGGCGCTGCGGGCCGAAGGCGCGGACGCGCCCGTCCTCGAGACGGTGTCACGCGCCGCCGCGGCGCTGCTGGGCGCCGCGACCGCCGACGTGGCACCCGATGCGCACTTCACCGATCTGGGTGGGGATTCGTTGTCGGCGTTGACCTTCGGGAATCTGCTGCAGGAGATCTTCGGCGTCGAGGTGCCGGTGTCGGTGATCGTCAGCCCCGCCTCCGACCTGGCGACCATTGCCGCGCACATCGAGACGCAGCGCGCCGGCGGCACCGGCCGCCCGACCTTCGCCTCCGTGCACGGACGGCACGCCGCCGAGGTCTCGGCCAGCGAGCTGACCCTGGACAAGTTCATCGACGCCGCGACATTGGCTGCGGCCCCGTCACTTCCGAAGGTGAACGGCGAGGTGCGCACGGTGCTGCTGACCGGTGCCACCGGCTTCCTGGGCCGCTACCTGGCCTTGGAGTGGCTGGAGCGGATGGACCTGGTGGACGGCAAGCTGATCTGCCTGGTCCGGGCGCGCAGCAACGAAGAGGCCCGGGCGCGTCTCGACAAGACCTTCGACACCGGTGATCCGAAACTCCTTGCGCACTATCGGGAACTGGCCGCCGATCATTTGGAGGTCATCGCCGGGGACAAGGGCGAGGCCGACCTCGGGTTGGACAAGGCCACCTGGCAGCGGCTCGCCGACACGGTGGATCTGATCGTCGATCCCGCCGCGCTGGTCAACCACGTGCTGCCCTACAGCGAGCTGTTCGGGCCCAACGCCCTCGGCACCGCCGAACTGATCCGCATCGCGTTGACCACCACGATCAAGCCGTTCGTCTACGTGTCGACGATCGGCGTCGGTGACCAGATCGAGCCGGGCAAGTTCGTCGAGGACGCCGACGTCCGGGTGATGAGCGCGGTGCGCGCGATCAACGACAACTACGCCAACGGTTATGGCACCAGCAAGTGGGCCGGTGAGGTGCTGCTGCGCGAAGCCCACGATCTGGCCGGGCTGCCGGTCTCGGTGTTCCGCTGCGACATGATCCTGGCCGACACCAGCTACGCCGGCCAGCTCAACCTGCCGGACATGTTCACCCGGATGATGTTCAGCCTGGTGGCGACCGGCATTGCGCCCGAGTCGTTCTACGAGCTGGGCTCCGACGGTCAGCGGCAGCGCGCGCACTACGACGGGCTGCCGGTGGAGTTCATCGCGGAGGCGATCTCGACGCTCGGTGAGCACGTGGCACTCGAATCGGGAGGAGCCTTCGAGACCTACCACGTGATGAACCCGTACGACGATGGCATCGGCATGGACACCTTCGTCGACTGGCTGATCGACGCCGGCTACAAGATCGAACGCGTCGGTGAGTACGGGAAGTGGCTGGCGCGGTTCGAGACCGCACTGCGGTCGTTGCCGGACAAGCAGCGGCAGGCGTCGCTGCTACCGCTGCTGCACAACTACCAGCGTCCGGAGACACCGGTGCAGGGTTCGATCGCGCCGACCGATGTCTTCCGCGTTGCCGTGCAAGAAGCGAAAATCGGCCCGGACAAAGACATTCCGCATGTCAGTGCCCCGGTGATCGTCAAGTACATCACCGATCTGCAACTGCTCGGCCTGCTCTAGCTCAGCCCCGAACGACGGTGGGGCACCCGCACCGGGTGCCCCACTTTCGTCTCGGCTCACGCGTGCCAGGACGACCAGCGCTGCACGGCGATCGCCACCACCGGACCGTCGAGCGCGGTCCGCTCGTATTGGTGGTACTTGGCGCGCAGCAACGCGTAACCGATCGCCATCTGTTCACCGTGCGGGTGGATTTCGGCGGTCCCGTCGGCGCGCACCCACCACAACTGCGTCCAATCGTCGGTGTAGTGGTCGACCAGCAGGCTCACCCGCGGGTTGGCCTCGATATTGGCCAGTCGCCGTAACCGCTTGGTCGACTTCCGCTTCGCGTCCACCGCGGTGTAGATCGTGTCGCCGCTGACGGCGAACACCACCGGCACAAGATGGGGGACACCGTCGGCGGCGGTGGCGAGGGCGGCCACGGGCGCGGCGGCGAAGGACTGCGCCCACTGCGCGCCCGGCGCGGTCATCGTGCCGTCCTGGGTTGCGGCGCAACGCTGATCGGCGGCCGGGTCACGTTGATCCTGGGTTTGGGTGGCGGCTCACTGCGCTGACGCGGCGCCGGCCAGGACTGTTCGGGCGCCGGCTCCTCCGGCGGGGGCGGAGGCGGTGGTGGCGGGGGAGGAGGCGGTGCCGGCGGCTCGGTCGACAGCGGGGTGGTGGTGGGCGTCGAACTCGGCGTGGTGCTCACCTGGTCCACCGGTGCGTCGTCGCTCGAGCCGGAGAAGGCCAGCAGCACGACCGACACCACCAGCGCGACGGCCGCGGCGCCGAGCGCCAGCAGGGCCAGGGTTGCCTGCCGGGTGCGATACCAGGGCGGCGGCGGAGGTTTGAACGTCCACGTCCCGGTGTTGAACGCATCGAAGGGCCCGGTCTGCGGTTCCGGTGGCGCGGCCACCGGTTCGTAGAGCCGCGGGTCGTCCCACACGCTGGCGTTGTGCCCCGTCCAGCCCGGATGGCCGGCACCGTTCGCGCCGCCGGCATCGGCCGGATCGGCGGTCCCGTGCACCCCCGGATCTGGGGCCTCGCGTTCACCCACCCCCCGATGGTATGTGCCGACCTGCGCAAATGCCGATTCCGGCCGCGGCGGCACGCCGGATCACCTGGCGCGCCCACCGCCGTCCGGCATTTCGTGAAGACCCGTCACGGACCCGAATGCGCCGGTAGGGTCGGTCTGCGTTCATTGCAGGTTCATCGCCACAGGCGGTTCGCGACACCGGCGCGTCACCGGCCGGCCGTCTGCTCAACGGAGGGTTTGCGCATGAAGAAATCTGGGCTGAACACGTCGGGTCTGCTGGCGATGACCGCCGCCGCGCTGCTTGCCGCGGGGTTGGTCACCTCCTGTGCGCCGCCCGAGAAGAAGGACGGGCAGGGCGGCACCGCGGCGAGCACCGCGACCTCGGCCGCAGATTTCGGCGGGATGGACGGTCTGGTCGAGGCGGCCAAGAAGGAAGGCGAACTGAACGTCATCGCCCTGCCGCCGGATTGGGCCAACTACGGCGCCATCATCGAGGCCTTCACCGCCAAGTACGGCATCAAGGTCAACTCCGCCCAGCCCGGAGCCAGCAGCCAGGAGGAGATCAACGCCGCCCAGCAGCAGAAGGGCCGCAGCACCGCGCCCGACGTGTTCGACCTGGGCCAGTCGGTGGCGTTGGCCAACACCGGCATGTTCGCGCCGTACAAGGTGGAGCATTTCGCCGAGATCTCCGACTCCTTCAAGGACCCGGACGGCCGGTGGGTCAACGACTACGGCGGCTACATGTCGATCGGGTACGACTCGGCCAAGGTCGGGGTCATCGCCGGCGTGGACGACCTGCTCAAGCCCGAACTGAAGGGCAAGGTGGCGCTCAACGGCGACCCGACGCAGGCCGGCGCCGCGTTCTCCGGGGTGATGATGGTCGCGGTGGCCCAGGGCGGTTCGCCGGACGATATCGCCCCCGGCGTCGAGTTCTTCCACAAACTCAACCAGGCGGGCAACTTCCTTCCGGTGGATCCGACCCCGGCCACCATCGCCTCCGGGCAGACGCCGGTGGTGATCGACTGGGATTACCTCAACGTCGCGCAGGCCAAGAAGGTACCCACCTGGAAGGTGGTCATCCCGCACAACGCCGCGGTGGCCGGGTACTACTACCAGGCCATCAACGCCGAGGCTCCGCACCCGGCGGCGGCCCGGTTGTGGCAGGAATTCTTGTACAGCGACGAAGGACAGAACCTGTACCTGGCCGGCGGCGCCCGGCCGGTGCGGGCCGACTCGATGGTGACCAAGGGCAGCATCGACCGGGCGACGTACGGCACCTTGCCGCCGGTGGACGGCGCGGCGACCTTCGTCTCCGTGGAGCAGAACAAGAAGGCCACCGACTATCTGAAAGCCAACTGGGCCAAGGCGATCGGCTGACACCGGTGCGTCGCGTACGCGAGGTGCTACCCCTGCTGCCGTTCCTGGTGGTGGTGACCGTGTTCCTGATCATCCCGACGGTGACGGTGCTGGTGAACGCATTCGTCGTGGACGGCTGCTTCTCACCGGAGCGGCTCACCGCGCTGTTCAGCGAGGCACCGCTGGCGGCGCTGGGCCGCAGCCTGCTGCTGTCCGGCAGCACCGGACTGATCGGCGCGGTGTTCGGGGCCCTGTTGTGCTGGCTGATCGCCGGTAGTTCGCCGGGTTCGCTGGTGCGCCGGGTGGTGCTGTCGTTGTGCAGTGTGCTGGCCCAGTTCGGTGGTGTCGCACTGGCGTTCGCGTTCCTGGCCACCATCGGACTGAACGGCGTGCTGACGGTGTGGGCGCAGCAGGCCTTCGGCTGGGATCTCGCCGGCTCGGGCTGGCTCTACGGGTTGCCCGGACTGATCCTGGTGTACAGCTATTTCCAGATCCCGTTGATGGTCATCGTGTTCCTGCCTGCGCTGGAGGGCCTGCGCGTGCAGTGGCGTGAGGCCGCCGTCAGCCTGGGTGCCGGGCCATGGCGTTACTGGCGCGAGGTGGGTGTCCCGCTGTTGACCCCCGCCTTTCTCGGGTCGCTGCTGTTGTTGTTCGCCAACGCTTTTGCCGCGTACGCGACCGCGGCGGCGCTGGTCAGCCAGGGCAGCCCGATCGTGCCGTTGCTCATCAGGGCCGCGCTGACCAGTGAGGTGGTGCTCGGGCAATCCGGTTTCGCCTATGCGCTGGCGCTGGAGATGATCGTCGTCGTCGCCGTCGTGATGGTGGCCTACAACGCCCTGGTGCGGCGGACCGCGCGGTGGCTGACATGACGAAGGCGGTGCGCGGCGCGCTGTGGGTGTTGTTCGGCCTGTTCTTCCTGCTGCCGCTCTATGCGATGGCCGATTTCTCCACCAGGGATCCTCTCGGCGGCGGCCGCACGCTGGCAGCCTGGCACAGCCTGGTCACCGACGACGAATTGGTTGGCTCCATCGTCACCTCGGTGCTGCTGGCGGTGCTGACGGTCGCGGCGATGCTGGCGGTGCTGGTGCCGACGATGATCTGGGTTCGGTTGCGTACCCCGTGGGCGCGCAGGCTTGTCGAGTTCCTGTGCCTGCTGCCGCTGACCATTCCGGCGCTGGTGATCGTGGTCGGCCTGCGCAACGTCTATCTGTGGGTCACCTATCTGCTCGGCGAGTCGGCACTCACCCTGACCTTCGTCTACATCGTGCTGGTGCTGCCGTTCGCCTACCGCGCCGTGGACGCGGCGCTGTCGTCGATCGCCCTGACCACCCTCGCGGAGGCGGCGCGCTCACTGGGAGCCGGGTGGTTCACGACCATCGTGCGGGTGATCGTGCCCAACATCTGGTCGGGCATCCTGGCGGCGGCGTTCATCTCGATCGCCGTGGTGCTCGGCGAGTACACGGTGGCCTCGCTGTCGGGATTCATGACGTTGCCCGTGCAGATCGTGACGATCGGCAAGGCCGACGGCCCCACCTCGGTGGCCGCCTCGCTGGCCACCCTCATCTTCGGTTTCGTTCTGTTGTTGGTGCTTTCATTGGTGACGAGAAGGGGGCGCCGCGGATGACGGCCGGTGTCGCGGTGGAGTTGAGGGATCTGAGCCGCCACTACGGGCCGGTGCGGGCACTCGACGGGCTGACCTTGCGGATGGAGCCGGGCCAGCTGGTCGCGCTGCTCGGCCCGTCGGGCTGCGGTAAGACCACCGCGCTGCGGATCCTGGCCGGGCTCGACGAGGCGACTGCGGGCAGCGTCTGGGTCGACGGCCGGGACATCAGCCGGGTACCGGCGAACAAACGCGATATCGGGATGGTGTTCCAGGCGTACAGCCTGTTTCCGCATCTGACGGTGCGGGACAATGTCGCGTTCGGTCTGAAGATGCGCGGAATCGCCAAGCGGGACAGGCAGGCCCGCGCCCTGGAGATGCTCGAGCTGGTGGGGCTGGCGGCCCAGTCGGACCGCTACGCCGGTGAGCTTTCCGGTGGCCAGCAGCAGCGGGTTGCGCTGGCGCGTGCGTTGGCGATCCGGCCCAGGGTGCTGCTGCTCGACGAGCCACTCTCGGCCCTGGATGCCAAGGTGCGCACCCAGTTGCGGGACGAGATCCGAAGGGTCCAGCAGGAAGTCGGCATCACGACGCTGTTCGTCACGCACGACCAGGAGGAGGCGCTGGCCGTCGCCGACCGGGTCGGCGTGATGAACGCCGGCCGGTTGGAGCAGCTGGCCGCCCCCGCCGACCTGTACACGGCTCCGGCCACACCGTTCGTGGCCGAGTTCGTCGGGCTGAGCAATCGCGTTCCCGCCGAGGTTGTCGACGGCCGGGTGCTGTTGTGGGGTAGGTCCGTCCCGGCGCTGCCCGGCTCGGTGACAGGTGCGGGGACGGCGCTGGTTCGGCCCGAGGCAGTGCGGTTGGCGCCCGGGGCGAGCGAAGCGACGGGAAGTGGTGTCGTGCAGTCGGTGTCGTTCCTCGGGGCGGTGTCCCGGGTCCGGGTGGCTCTGGCAGGAAGTGAGTCCAGCGGGAGCGCGGGCGACACGGTGCTGGCACAGGTCAGCGGTGGTGAGTCGTTCACCGTGGGGCAGCGGGTCCGGGTCAGCGTCGAATCCGATGGTGTGCTGGTGGTCTAATCGCCGTCGGTGATCTCGGCGATCGCCTCGTTGAGCCGATCCTGGTCGGCGGCAATGGAATCACTGGCCACCTCGGTGGCATTGTGCAGCGCCTCGTTGAGCCGGTGGGACACCGTGTCGGACCCCAGCCGCAGCACACCGTCGGACAAGTAGACGTCGACCAGATGGTGGTGACCGTTGAGGGTTACCTCCACGGTCTCGGATTCGTCTGCCGCCGTGAAAGATTCGCTGGCCATCTTGTGCAGCTGACTGTCCATCAGATCCTGCAGGCGGCTGGCCTGGCGCAGCACGGCGGCTACCTGGGGGTGCATGTCGTCGGTCGGTTCGAGGCTCACTTCTGGTCCTTGTCCGGGGTGTCACGGCGCTTGCGTGCCCCGATGACGCCCTCGGTCCAAGGGCGGTCCTCGGTATAGAGGTCCTCGTCGGGAGCGAGGTTGGGATCGCGCCGTTTCTCCTTGCCCGGCTGGGCGCCGCCGTGGCCCATGCCACCCATGCCGCCGCCCATGCCGCCCATCCCGCCGCCCATGGCCGACGCCGGGATGGCGCCCGAGCCACCGCCGCGGGCGCCACCGGGTGCCGGGCCGACCGTCTCGGCGCCGACGCTGGGCTGCAGCGGCATGCCGGGTGCGCCGCCACCACCGCCGGCGCCGCCACCCGAGCCGCCACCGGCACCGGCGGGACTGACGCCCGGGTCGTCCAGCGCCGGGTCGGGCAACCCGCCGTCGGGCAGTCCACCTCCTGGCAGCCCGCCCCCGGACGGCAACCCGCCGCCGGCGGGGGAGCCGCCACCGCCCTTTCCGGCCGGGCTGCCGCCGGAACCCGATGGGCTGGCGCCTGATCCGGCGGAGCCCGACGGTGACTGCCCGGCCGACAGCGGATCGGCGCCCTGCGGGCTCGCCGGCGCCGACGGCGGCTGCGGTGCTCCGAGAGGCTGGCCGGCACCGCCGCCCGGGTTACCGCCACCGCCACCGCCGCCGCTGCCGGAGCCCGATGTGGTGCCGCCACCGGTCCCACCGGATGAGGCGAACCCGGGCTTTTCCACCTTCACCTGGTCGAAGGTGGCCTGCCCGGCGTAGTTCTGCCGCACCTCGTCGGAGGCCTGCTGCAGCTTCACCATCTCGGCCTGCACATGCTGGGCCTGCACTTGGGACCTGGCGTCGCCCTCGGCCAGCAACCGGGCCAGGGCCTGCTTGGCGGCGAGGTACTGGAGATAGAGCGGCGTGTGTTCGGTCACCGCGGTGACGTGCGCGTCGGCGATCTTGTTGGCGGCGCCGGCCAATCGTCGCCACGCTGCGCCCAGTTCGGTGCACCAGTTGCCGTACTCGTCGAGCCGCCGGTGGGCGGCGTCGGCGGCCTCACCCTCCCAGTCGGAGGTGTTCTTCGGTGGGCGGGCGCCCTCGGCGCTGTCGGCGGCCAGGTCCCACTGCACGGCGGCGGCCCGCAACGAGGCGTCGCTGCCGCTGAGCAGTTGCATGTGGGTCTGCTCGATATTGCTGTAGCCGCCGGCATCCAGGGCCTTCGGCGCCGGCGGCGCATGGGGTACCGGGGGCAGCGGTGTGGACGGCGGGGACAAGGTGATGCCCTCGACCGCCGCGTGCCGCTGCGGATCGTCGAGCGTGGTCTTGTACTTCTCGTCGACCTCGTCGTAGGCCTTCGCGGCCGAGTCCAGCATCTCGGCGAGCCGATGGCCCTGGGCCTCCGCGAGATTCTGGTACTGCGTCAGCTCAGCGGCGTTGTCGCGCAGATTCGCGGTCGCCGTGATCGCCAACGGCAACTGGTCCGGCGGCATGACCTGCGCGTCCGGCTGATACCAGAACACCGCACGCATCGCCCCCGCCAGGCCTCTCAGGTCGGCGGTGACGACCTTGACCTCGTTGGTGGTCATACCCCCTCCAGCGCCATCTGGTAGCGGCTCTCCTCACGCGGGTTGATCAACCGGATCGGCAACTGAGAATGCCGCGGCGTGCCGATGAAGTTGCTACGCAACACGACTCGCCCGACCCCGGGATGCGGTCCGAGGTAGGTGGTGGCGTTCGGCCACGTCACCTTGGCCTCGGTGCCGATCCGGCCGTTGACGAAGCCGGCGAACTCACGGAACTGCGGGCCGAGCGTCACCACACCGCCGGCTGCGGCCGACCGGATGACGAATTGGGTGAACAGCCGCGCGTCACCCAGGTTGATGCTGACATCCACGTCGTCGAACGGCATGTACACCGGGTAGCGGTCGGCCGTCTCGCCCACCAACACCCCGGCCGAGCCGATCGGCAGTTCGTAATGCCGGTCGGTGACCGGGCTCTGTCCGAGCAGCGCGGCCCGCTGCCCACCGAACAGGCACGAAAATCCGCGCGGGGTGGTCGGATTGGCCAGCGTGGTGAGCAGCACCGTGGTGGTGGGTGCGGCACCGGGGCGGATGCGCACCCGGGTGATGGTGTGGTCGGCGCGGGCCGACCACCAGACGTTCGGCCCACCCGGCGCCACGTACGCCGCGGTGAACGTGCTGCGGCCCTTGATCGACGACCACGACTCGCGTTCGAAACTGATCTCGGTGGCCCGGTCGAAATCGTCGAAGCTGCGCCCGCACCGCGCATCGATACCGTTGCTGGCCAACTGATCCGCGATGCGGGTGGTGGAGGCCACCAGATAGCGGGCCAGCCCGGCGACACCGGACTCGCGGCGCTGGGCCGGCCGCCGGGTGCGTTCCGGGTCGGCGCGCAGCACGATCCAGGTGCGCCGGTTCGCCGGTGCCGGGTACGGCCCGACCACCTGCTCGTACAGCGCGACGAGACTGGCCGGTGCGGTCTTGCCCACCCGGTACCCGGCGGAGACGACGTCGGCCTCCAGTTCGGGGCAGTGCGCGGCGAGCAGTTGTTCGACCAGCCTGGTGTCCACCACGTCGTCGGTGAACGCCTCACCGGACACCAGCACCGTCGGGGTGAACGGGCGGGGGATCAGTTCGATGGTGGCGATCAACTGGTCGCCCTCCCAGCGCACCGCGACGTGATCGCCGGGCAGCACCGTGGCGCCGACGGCGGGCACCGACGGCGCGGGTGGCGCGACGGTGTGCCGGCGTCGCCAGGAGAACAGTGCGGCGATCCAGCCGGTGAAGCGGCGGCCGCGGACGGTCAGGGTGGTCGCGACGGCGATCAGCACGGCCAGCGTGATGCCCAGCCACAGCAGGTTCAGCGGGATGGACACCAGCACCACGGCCGGGATCAACACCGCCGCCCACAGCAGGTGACCGGTGGTGAAGCGAAAACCGAACTGGCCGAAGAACTCTCTCATCGGCGCCTCAGGGCGCGGCGGGCCAGCGCGCCGATCCCGAGGATCAGCGCGACCGCGGTCCCCGTCACCACCACGATGGTGATGGGGCGCCGGTCCGGCGGCGGGATGTAGACCGGCGGCGGAAGCTGTTTGACCCGGTACGGCACCGCCTTCGGGCCGGCGGGCACGTCCCAGGTCAGCGCGGCCACGGGGTCGATGACCCCGGCGCCGACGTAGTTGTCCACCCCGCCGCCGGGATGCCGGGCGGTGGCGGTGATCCGGTTCATGATCTGCGCCGGGGTGAGGTCGGGGAAGCGCTGCCGCAGCAGCGCGGCCAGGCCGGACACATAGGCGGCCGCGAAGGAGGTGCCCGCGATGGGGATGGGCCCGTCGGTGCCGGCCAGCGCGTTGACCGGATTGCCGTCATACCCCAGCGCGGTGATGTTCTCCGCGGGCGCCGCCGCGTCGAGCCACGGACCCGACACCGAGAAGCTGCTCGGCTGTCCCGTCTGGCCGATACCGCCGACCGTCAGCACCATCGGCGAATACCAGGCCGGGGACACGATGGTCTGCACCTGCTTCCAGCCGCGCGGGTCGTTGGGCTGGTCGGCTTCCGGTGGCGGATTCTGTGCGCAGTCCTGGCCGGTGTTGCCCGCGGCGACCACCACCACCGCGCCCTTGATGTTGACGGCGTAGTTGATCGCGGCACCCAGACCGGACTCGTTGATCGGGCGGGTCACCTTGTAGCAGGCCGCCTCGCTGATGTTGATCACCTGCGCGCCGAGGTTGGCGGCATGCACGATCGCGCGGGCCAGGCTGCGCAGTGAGCCCGCGGTCTGGGTGCTGTTCGGATCGTTCGGGTCGCTGCGGGACCCGACGGGCTGGAAATTGTCCGAGGTCTGGCGCAGGGACAGCAGGCGCGCATCGGGTGCGACACCGACGAACCCGTCGGTGGGTGCGGGCCGCCCGGCGATGATCGAGGCCGTCAGCGTGCCGTGCGAGTCGCAGTCCGACATCCCGTTGCCGGCCTTGTCGACGAAATCACCGCCCGGTTCGGCGGGCACCCGGGGCGAGCCGTTGACGCCCGTGTCGATGACGGCGACGGTGATCCCGGCGCCGGTCGCGAACTTCTGCGCGTCGGCCAGCCGCAGATAGTCGTTGGCCCACGGCTTGTCGGTGAAGTTCGAGTTCGGGAACGTGATCGGCGCCGAACACACCCGTCGCTGTTCGGTGGGCTGATCCGGCCCGGTCTCGTCCGGGGGAACGGCCCCGGGGTCGATCGTCGGCGGCT
Organism: Mycolicibacterium canariasense; assembly: GCF_002101555.1. Classification (GTDB taxonomy): domain Bacteria; phylum Actinomycetota; class Actinomycetes; order Mycobacteriales; family Mycobacteriaceae; genus Mycobacterium; species Mycobacterium canariasense. Next base: position 274,689 of record NZ_LQOL01000042.1, on the reverse strand, counting down.
CGACGGCACCGGCCGGCGGGGCCAGGCCCACCAACAGCGTCAACGCGGCCAGCAGCGCAGCGATGCGTCGCACGGTCGTCACTCCCCCTTGCAATCCCCGGTTGCGGCTGTGTGACACAACCGCAGCAAAGCGAAGGCCGCATCGGTGCGGCGTGTTCGCGCAACGTCAGCCTATGAGACGAATCCCGCGGGCGGCGTCAGAGCAATATTACGGGGGCGAAGAAGCAGACCGTATCGCTTTCTGGCGGGGCTCAGGCGTCCAGATCCTGGGTCACCAGGTCGGCGACGGTGGCCAGCACCGCCGCGTCGTCGGAGGCCACCGTCACCTGCGCGCCGTTGCCGGCACCGAGGGTCATGATCATCAGCGCCGAACCGGCGTCCACCGGCTCGCCGCCGTCGACGGCCAGGGTCACCGGCACGCCGGCGTTGACGACGGCCTCGGCGATGATGGCGGCCGGCCGGGCGTGCAGGCCGATGGCGGATCCGACGGTGACGGTCTTGCTGGGCATGGTTGTTCTCCTCGGTTGTAGGGGTGGATCAGGCGTTGACGGGGGTCTTGGTGAACTGCTTGGCGAGCACGACGGCCAGCGCGGCGACCGCGGTTCCGGCCGCCAGCGCCACCAGGAACCAGACCAGGTGGCCGATCGCGAAGAAGACGAAGATGCCGCCGTGCGGGGCCTTGAGCGTGACGTTGAAGGCCATGATCATCGCGCCGGTGACGGCACCGCCGGCCATCATCGAGGGGATCACCCGCAGCGGATCGGCCGCGGCGAACGGGATGGCGCCCTCGGAGATGAACGAGGCACCCAGCAGCCACGCCGCCCGGCCGTTCTCCCGCTCCGGCTCGCTGAACATGCCGGGCCGCACCGTGGTCGCCAGGGCCATGGCCAGCGGCGGCACCATGCCGGCGGCCATCACCGCGGCCATGATGCGCAGCGATGCCGGGTCGGCGACATTGAGTCCCGCGGTGGCGAACGCATAGGCCGCCTTGTTGACGGGGCCACCCAGGTCGAAGCACATCATCAGGCCGAGGATGACGCCGAGCAGGATCACCGACGCGCCGGTCAGCCCGTTGAGCCAGTTGGTCAGGCCCGAGGTGATCGCGGCGAGCGGCCGGCCGAGCAGCAGGAACATCAGCAGTCCGACGACCAGCGAGGCGAACAGCGGGATGACGACCACCGGCATCAGGCCACGCAACCATTGCGGCACACTCACTTTGGAGATCCACAGCGCGGTGAACCCGGCGATCAGGCCCCCGACGATACCGCCGATGAACCCGCCGCCGACGAAGACCGCGACCGCACCCGCGGTGAAACCGGGTGCGATGCCGGGCCGGTCGGCGATCGCGAAGCTGATGTAGCCGGCCAGCGCGGGCACCAGGAACATGAACGCCAAGCCGCCGACCGTGAAGAGCACCGCCCCCAGGTATTGGGCGAAGCCGCCCGCGGGCAGGTCGGTCAGCGAGTTGCCGGTGGCGATGTGGGCGCCCAGCGAGTTCATGCCGAAGCCGACGGGTTTCGCGCCGTCGGGACTGTTCGCGATGTCGTAACCGGCGAACAGGAAGCCCAGTGCGATCAGCAGACCGCCGGCCGCCACGAACGGGATCATGTAACTCACGCCGGTGAGCAGGATCTGGCGCAACCGGGTGCCCCAGCCCAGGTTGCCCGCGGCGGAGGAGGAGGCGGCGGCCTCACCCGCGGTCCCGGAGACCCGGGGGGCGTCGGGGTCGGCCGCGGCCGAGACGGCTTCGGCGATCATCTTGTCCGGCTCGTTGATGGCGCGCTTGACGCCGGAGGCGATGACGGGTTTCCCGGCGAAGCGCTGCTTGTCCTTGACACCGACGTCGGTGGCGAAGATGACGGCACCGGCATTGGCGATGGTGTCGGCCGACAGCGCGGTGCCGCCCGAGGAACCCTGGGTCTCGACGGTGAGGGCGACATCGGCCCGCTCCGCGGCCAGCTTGAGCGCGTCGGCGGCCATGTAGGTGTGGGCAATTCCGGTGGGGCACGCGGTGACCGCCACGATCGATGCCTTCTTGGCCGGGGCGGCGGTCTCGGCGGGTGCGGGTGCGGCCGGGCCCGGGTTGATCACGCCGTCGACGAGGGCCACCAGTTCACCCGCGGTCTTGGCCTCGCGCAGCGATGCCACGAATTCCTTGCGCACCAGCGCGCGGGCCAGGCTGGAGAGCAGCTTGAGGTGTTCGGCGCCACCGGATTCCGGCGCCGCGATGAGGAACACCAGGTCGGCCGGACCGTCCGGGGCGCCGAAGTCGACCGCCGGCGCCAGCCGGGCGAACCCGATGGTCGGCGTGTCGACGAACGCCGACCGGCAGTGCGGGATGGCGATGCCGCCGGGTAAACCGGTGGCCGACTGTGCTTCCCGGGCCATGGCCGCGGCGATCAGCCCGTCGGCGTCGCTGGTGCGGCCGGCGCCGGCGAGCAGCGCGGCGATGCGGCCGATCACGGACTGGTTGCTGGTGCCGGCGTCGGCGTCGAGCAGCACCAGATCGGTGGTGATCACCGGCTGAGCGGTATCGGTGGTGGACATGGTGTGACCTTCTTGTGGTGGGGGTTCAGGATCCGGTGGTGGACGGTGAGATCGACTTCACGACGACGGCATCGAGGTTGATCTGGGCGGGGGCGGGCAGTGCGGAGCCGGGCAGGCCGGCCGCGGCGCTGCCGTAGGCCACGGCCATCTGCAGGCGCTCGGCGGGGTCCGCGCCGGCCATGGCGGCGCGGACGTAACCGGCCAGCGACGCGTCCCCGGCACCCACCGTGCTGCGCGGCACGGTCGGCGGTGGCGTGGCCAGCCAGCTGCCGTCGGTGTCCACCAGCACGGCGCCGGCGGCGCCGAGGGTGACCAGGATGGTGGCCGCACCGCGGTCCACCAGCTGGCGGGCGGCGGCGACCACCGGCCCGGTATCGCCGTGGGCCACCGCATCTTCCAGTTCCTCGCCGGAGCAATCGGTGAGACCGGCCAGCTCGTCGGCATTCGGTTTGATGACATCCGGTGCGGCGGTGCCGAATTCGGCGGCCAGTGCCGACAGCGGCGCGTCGGAGGTGTCCACCGCGACGCGGCAGCCGTATCCGGCGAGCTCGGCCACCACGTCGGCGTACCAGCGGTCGGGGATGCCCGGCGGCAGTGAACCGGACAGCACCACCCAGCTGGCGGTCTGGGCGGCGTGCAGCACGGTGTGGGTGAGTTCCTGTAGAGCGGCGGCCTCGACGGGAGCGCCGGGCTCGTTGAGTTTGGTTGTGGTGCCGTCGTCTTCGGTGATCGTCAGGTTGGTGCGCACCTGACCGGGGATCGGCACGTTGCGGTACGGCACGCCGATGGCGCGCAGCGCGACGAGGATGGGATCGGTGTCGGCGGCGGGCAATACGGCGATGGTGTCCAGCCCGGCCAGTCCGAGGGCGCGGGCCACGTTGACGCCCTTGCCGCCGGGTTCGCTGGTGACCGACCGGACCCGGTGCACCGCGCCCCGCACGAGCGGTGTGCCGAGGGTGACGGTGCGGTCGATGCCCGGATTCGGTGTGACGGTGACGATCATGCCTGCTCTCCCGCGAGGACGATTTCGATGCCGAGCCCGGTCAGCTCGGCACGGTCGGCATCGGTGATCTCGGTATCGGTGATCAGCGCGTCGACGCTGGAGATCGGTGCGAAGCTGATGAGCTCCTCGCGGCCGATCTTCGATGAATCCGAGGCGACGACAACGTAATTGGCGCATTTGACCATGGCGCGCTTGACCGCCGCCTCGTCCGGGTCGGGGGTGGACAGGCCATGGCGGGGGGTGATGCCGTTGGTGCCGATGAACGCGATGTCGACCCGCAGGCTGTCGAGCACCGCCAGCGTCGCCTCGCCCACGGCGGCCTGGGTGACGCCGCGGACACGGCCGCCGAGCAGGTGCAGCGCGACCGACGGGACCGCGGACAGCCGGGCGGCGATCGGTACCGAATTCGTCACCACCACCAGGTCGCGGTCGGTGGGGATGGCGGCGGCGATCCGGCTGGTGGTGGTGCCGGCGTCCAGCAGCACGGTCGATCCGGACAGCGGGAAGAAGTCGGTGGCCGCCGCGGCGATGGCGTCCTTGCGGTCGGCGCGGGTGGTGTCGCGTTCGCTGACGTCCTGTTCGACCAGGTGCAGCGCGCGGGCCGGGACGGCGCCGCCGTGCACGCGGCGCACCAGCCCGGCCTTGTCCAGTGCCGCCAGGTCCCGCCGCACGGTCTCGGTGGTGACCTCGTAGGCTTGCGCCAGTTCGGCGACGGACGCGCGGCCCTGCCGGATCACCAGCGAGGCGATGGCTTGCTGACGTTCTTCGGCGTACATGGCTCCGGTCTCAGGGTCTGGGATCGAGTGGGTTCTCCGGCGTCGGACCGGGTTGCGAATGTTGGTATGTGTTGTTTTACGCTTGTTTGTGTTGACTTGTCAACGATTTCTTGTAACGTGGCTCACATGAGTGCTTCATCTGTGACGGATGCCGGTACGCGGGTGCTGACCGGGGTCCCTGTAGTGCCCGGGGTCGCCTACGCCCCGGTGATCCGCCCCGGGCGCAAGCCCGACATCGATCTGGGCGCCGCCGCGCTCGGCGACGAGGAGCGTCCGGCCGAGGCCGCGAGGTTCACCGCCGCGGCCGCCGCGGTGGCCGGCCGGCTGCGGGAACGGGCGGGCCGGGCCACCGGTGCCGCCGCCGAGGTGCTTGCCACCACCGCGGGCCTCGCCCAGGACCGGGCCTGGCTGAGCGCGGCCGAGAAACGCATCGCCGAGGGCACCCCCGCGGTGCGGGCCGTCGCCGCGGCCGTCGACCAATTCGTGGCGATGTTCACCCAGATCGGCGGCATGATGGCCGAACGCGTCACCGATCTGCGCGATATCGGGGACCGGGTGATCGCCGAACTCGTCGGCCTGCCCGAACCCGGAGTGCCCCAACCCGAGGTGCCGTCGATCCTGTGCGCCGAGGACCTCGCCCCGGCCGACACCGCGGGGCTGGATCCGGCGCTCGTGGTGGCGCTGGCCACCACCCTCGGCGGGCCGACCAGCCACACGGCGATCATCGCCCGCCAACTCGGCATCCCGTGCGTCGTGGCGATCGCCGGGCTCGACGACATCCCCGCGGGCACCATGGTGCTCGTCGACGGCACCCGTGGCACGGTCACCGTCGCCCCGGAGGAGTCCGCCGCACAGGACGAGGTGGCGTCGGCCCGACGCGCCGCCGCGGCCGCCGCCGGCTGGACCGGTCCCGGGGCCACCTCCGACGGCCATGCCGTCGCCGTGCTCGCCAACGTGCAGGACGGTGCCGCCGCCCGGGCCGCCCGGCAGACGCCCGCCGAAGGGGTCGGCCTGTTCCGGACCGAGCTGTGCTTCCTCAACACCGACACCGAGCCGACCGTCGACCAGCAGGCCGCCATCTACGCCGAGGTGCTCGAGGCGTTCGCCGGCCGCAAGGTTGTCGTCCGCACCCTCGACGCCGGATCGGACAAGCCGCTCAAGTTCGCCGGCCACCCGGACGAGGCCAATCCCGCACTCGGGGTCCGCGGGATCCGCATCGCGACCGGCAACCCCGCGCTACTGGACCACCAGCTCGCGGCGATCGCCGCCGCGGCGCAGCGCACCGGCAACCCACCCTGGGTGATGGCGCCGATGATCGCCACCGCCGACGAGGCGAAGGACTTCGCCGACAAGGCGCGGTCGCACGGCCTGACACCGGGCGTGATGATCGAGGTGCCCGCCGCGGCGCTGCTCGCCGACCGGATCCTGGAGCACGTGGACTTTTTGTCCATCGGCACCAACGACCTGGCGCAGTACACCATGGCCGCCGACCGGATGTCGGCCGACCTGGCGGCGCTCACCGACCCCTGGCAGCCGGCCGTGCTGTCCCTCGTCGCGATGACGGCGAAAGCCGGTGCCGCCGTGGGTAAACCGGTCGGCGTGTGTGGTGAGGCGGCCGCGGATCCGCTCCTGGCCTGTGTGCTGACCGGTTTCGGGGTGACCTCGCTGTCGGCCGCCGCCGCCGCCGTGCAGGGTGTCGGTGCCAAACTGGCGCAGGTCACCTTGGCGCAGTGCCGTGCCGCCGCGGATGCGGTGCTGGGCACCGCCAGCGCCACACAGGCGCGCACCGCGGCACGCGCGGTACTCGGCTAGACGGTCCACCCGGTTTCCTCGGGCCACCACTCGACGTCCCGGTCCACGCTGCGCAGCGTCACGGCGTCATAGCCGAGTTCGTTCGCCTGGGCCTTGGTGTCGGCGAAGACGCGGCGGGCTTCCTCTTCGGAGCCCTGTGCGACGACGGTTTCCTGCGCGCCGTTGGTGGCGTCGCCGCGGTCGTGCAGGGTGGCCGCCACGACCGTCCACAGCTCGGCTGGGTTGATGTCACTCATGGAGCCCGGAGTACCCGCTCGGGGCCGCCGGAATTAATCGGACTGTGGTCCGGTTTAATGGGGCATGCCTGCCATCACAGCCGATACCCTCACCCTGCCCCGCATCGCCGGGCCGGGCTCCACCGACACCGAGCGCCCGGTGCGCTCCATCACCACCGGTCCGCGCGGGTACGAAGGCGAGGGCTTCCCCGTCGTGCGCGCGTTCGCCGGGGTCGGTGCCGCCGACCTCGACCCGTTCATCCACATGGACCAGATGGGCGAGATCGAATACCAGCCCGGCGAGCCGCGCGGCACCGACTGGCACCCGCACCGCGGTTTCGAGACGGTGACCTACATGATCGACGGCCGCTTCGCGCATCAGGACTCGCACGGCGGCGGTGGGTTGATCACCGACGGCGCCACCCAGTGGATGACCGCCGGCTCGGGCATCCTGCACATCGAGACACCGCCGGCCGAGCTGGTGGACAGCGGTGGCGTCTTCCACGGCATCCAGTTGTGGGTCAACCTGCCGCGTGCGGACAAGTTCGCCAGCCCCAAATACCAGGCGATCGAGGGCAACCAGGTCAAGCTGCTGTCCTCGGCCGACGGTGGTGCGTTGGTGCGCGTCATCGCCGGCGAGATCGGCGGCGAGGCCGGCCCGGGTGGCACCCACACGCCGATCACCTTGGCGCACAGCACCATTGCGCCCGGTGCCCGACTCGACCTGCCATGGGACCGCCGGTTCAACGCCTTGGTGTACGTGCTGTCCGGACGTGGTTCGGTGGGCCCGGTGGGCCACCCGATCCAGCAGGGCCAGCTCGCCGTGCTGGGGCCGGGTGACCGCATCACGGTGGCCGCGGACGGATCCCAGGATTCCAACCGGCCCGCCATGGAGGTGCTGCTCTTGGGCGGCAAGCCGATTCGTGAACCGGTCTTCCACTACGGCCCGTTCGTGATGAACTCCAAGTCCGAGGTGATCGAGGCGCTGGAGGACTTCAACGCCGGCCGGTTCGGGACGGTGCCGCCGAACGCGCTCATGCCGTACCGGGGCGCGGGAGCGTAGCGACCCGGGGAACGGTGCCGGCGGGCGGGAGCGAGGCGCCCCGGGACGGATTATCGGCCTGCAGTGCGGGCGCCGGCTCCGGGTAGAGCAGCTCCAGCTCGCCGAGGTTGGCGGCGACGGCGACCAGGGGCAGCGCCGCCGCGACGGCCAGCTCACCGCCGGTGCCGGCCCCCGCGCGCAGCGCCCGCACGAAATCGTCGCTGATCGGTGCGCCGAACGTCACCGATTCCACGCCGCGGAACCGCTCGCACACGGCGTCGCAATGGGATTCGAGCACAGCGCGCACCTGCGGATAGGTATCCAGCGGCGGGGGCACCACATCGGCGATCAGCTCGGCGGCGCCGCGCAGCCGGGTGGCCCGGTTGGCCGACCTGACCACCGGCGCACGCAGGTCGGTCAGGCCGCCGCTCTCCGAGAGATAGTGGCGCACCGTGTCATCCAGCGTGCGACCGGCCGTCATGGCGTCGTGCCCGAGCGCGCTGATCCGGTTGTCGGCGTCTTCGGAGGCGCCACGCGTCACCCGCAACACCGCCGCCTTCATGTACGCCGTGCCGGCCACCCGGGCCGCATCCAGGGAACGGTTCACCGCCGCGGCAGCACCCCGCGGCCACAACAGCACCGACACCACCACGCCGACCAGGGCGCCGATCACCACGTCCTCGACCCGGATCAGTCCCACCCGCCAGCCGATCGGATGGATCAGGTTGAAGATGATCACCACCATCATGGTGAACGCGGCCTGCCCCGCGATGAACGACGCCACCTCGGGGACGAACGCCGACCCGAAGGCCACCACCGGCAGCGTCAGCCACATGACGATCGGGTCCACACCCATCAATGCGATGAACACCGCGCCCACGCCGAAGCCGATCACCGTTCCGGTGATCGCCCGCACCACCCGGGCGCCGGTGGTCAGTGCGCTGCTGCGCAGCACCGACATCGCACCCAGCACCACCCACAACCCGTTCTGCACGGGGAACAGGTAGGTCACGCCGACGGCCAGCGCCAGGCCCAGGCCGGTACGAAGGCTGTTGCGCACCACCACGGCCCGGGTTGCGACGAACCCGGACGGGATGCTGGCGACGGCCTCCGATTCCGAGAGCACCCGCGCCGCCGCGCCGGAAGGCGGCAGGCGCCGGCCCAGCACCCGGGCCCACACCGGTCGCGCGTCCGCGTCGGCGGCCAGCCCGATCACCCGGCCGGTCGCCGCGACGCACGCGGATATCGTCCTGCGGGTCAACAACTTCCGGCCGATCTCCAGGGCGGCCTCGTCATCGGGCTCGCCCAGGATCTCCAGGATGTCCTCGCGGTAGCGGCTCTGCGCGATCAGCCGTTGCACCGCCAGTGCGTGGGCGAGTGCACCGCGGTGCGCCGCGCGCTGCGGCTCGGCGGTGCTCAGCACCGCGGCGGATTCCCGCAACACCGCGACGATCGGATCACGCATCTCGGCGAGCAGGACACCGGAGGACCCCTTGACGCGGTCGGACAGCCACTGCAGATCGTCGATCACCCGCACCAGGGCGCGGCTGCCCGCGGTCAGGCCGACGGGCCGGAAGTCGGCGCCCAGGAACGTCGTACGCAGGGCGTCCATCGCCGCGGTGACGTCGTCGGCCGAGGCGTCTTGCTGTAGCCGGTCGGCCAGGGTCGCACACACCTGCGCGGCGTGCAGGCGAAGTTCATTGTGGTGGCGTGGCGGCAGCAGGAACAACGCGGCCGGCACGCACAATGCCAGCGCGATCGCCCAGCCGAGCAGCCGGTCCGGGATGGGGCCCGGCGGGAGGCACAGCGCGGGGACGAACGTGAGCAGGGTGGCGCGTTGGCCGGCCGCGACGATCTCGCTGAGTACCCCGGCGAACGTGACCGCCGCGGCGATCACCAACATCACGGTCACCGCGAGCCACGGCACCGGCGCCACCAGGGTGCCGAGCGTGATCAGCACGGCACCGTTGAACCCGAGGCCCGCATAGGCCAGGGCCCGGGCCGGCCGGTTGCCCGGGAAGTCGGCCAGGATCAGCAGCGCGACCGCCCCGAGGATGGCGAACATCGGGGTCTGCACCCCGCCCACGCCGAACGCCGCCGCGGCGACCAGCGGGAGCACCAGGCCGGCGCGGGTGGCCCGCCGCATCGCGTCGTACTCGGGGTCGCGCGCGTGCACCCGTCTTGCCAGCCCGAGCAACAGACCGGCGGGGGTGGTCATGCCCGAGGATGTTAGACGGTCAGGGACGCTCGGGGACGCTGCCGAACATGCCGGAGTCCAGGCCGTCGAGCAGCTGGTCGGCCAACCAGCGCAGGTCGCCGAAATCCCGAGGCAGCGACGCCTGTTCGTAACCGGTCAGCAGATACACCGCGGCGATGGCGAACACATGCGCCTGCCGCTCGTGCTGCAGGATCTCGAACGCCGATTCCTTCATGATGTCGAACCGCTGCTGGTCGACCGCCTTCTGCACCGCGCCGACGGTCGGATCGATGGAGCTCCACACCCGGATCGCCGCCTCGGCACCGTGCGGCAGGGCCAGCGCCACCTCGACCAGGTTGCCGATCCGGCGCCGAGGATCGCGCTCCCCGCGGGCCGCCTCGATGATCTGGGTGGTCTTGACCCGCATCCAGTGCTCGACGAGCGCTTGGGTGTAGGCCGACCAGCTGGTGAAGTAGTGGTAGAACGACCCGGTGGTGACGCCGAGGCGCTGACATACCTCGGCCAGCTTCAGACCGCCGTAGCCTAGATCGGACAGGATCTCGATACCCGTCTCGAAATAGGAATCCCTCGACACGACGCCTGCCATGGTTGGACACCTTAGTTCGATCGATCCACCCCGTTGGCCCGGTCGAGCCGGCCCGGCGCCCGGAGCTACGCGTCTGGACGTTTGCTGAATCTGGGGTCTAGATAACTTCGGCGCCATGATAGTCGTAGTGAGGCGGGTAATCTGTGGCACAATTTGACTGTGCCGCATATAGCCAGCAGAGGACCGGGTCGCCCGCCCGCAGCCAAGGCTGCGGATACTCGTGAGCGCATCCTGCAGGCTGCGCGCGAGGTCTTCAGCGAACTCGGTTACGACGCGGCGACTTTCCAGGCCATCGCCATCCGATCCGATCTGACCAGGCCCGCGATCAACCACTACTTCGAGAGTAAGCGGGTGCTCTACCGCGAGGTCATCGAGCAGACCAACGCGATGGTGGTGGGTGCCGGATTCGAGAAAGCCAAGGCCCAGCGCACACTTCTGGCCAGGTTGTCGACATTTTTCTCGGTCGTCATGCAAACCGACAACAGGGACCGGTCGGTGGCGGCGTTCCTGGTGACCTCGGTTCTGGAATCGCAGCGCCACCCCGAGCTCATCCAGGAGCCGCACGACTCCCTGACCAGCTCACGAGCGTTCGTCTCGTGGGCGGTGCAGGAGGCCGTCGACAGCGGCGAGCTAATCACCGATACCGACGTGGAGACGCTGGTCGAGTTGCTGGTCGCGGTGATGTGGGGGATGGGCTTCTACGCCGGGTACGTCGGCTCGTACGAAGATCTGGAACGCGTTATCGAAAAGTTCGAGCTGCTGTTGGCTAACAAGTTGTGGACGCTGAACCGATAGCTGTCAGCATCGCCAGCGCATAGCTAACCTAACTTGTTCGGTAGCATGGCGGACGACTGCCGTCAGCCGCTCGACCGAACGGATCGCCACATGAGCTCACTGCGCACGCACGACGACACCTGGGACATCGCGACCAGTGTGGGAACCACCGCCGTCATGGTCGCGGCGGCGCGCGCTGCCGAAACCGAGGCCGAGAACCCGCTCATCAGCGATCCGTACGCCAGGATGCTGGTCGACGGCACCGGCGCCGGTGTCTGGAACTTCATGCTGGACCGGGACTTCGTCGCCAAAGCCGCCGAAATCGATGCCGAAGCGGCCGCCATCTTCACCCATATGGGCAGCTACCAGGCCGTGCGCACCAAGTTCTTCGACGAGTTCTTTCTGGCCGCTGTCGGAGACGGCAATTCAGCCCCTGCCGCCGACGCCGGGGTACGCCAGATCGTCATCCTGGCCTCCGGACTGGATTCGCGCGCGTACCGACTGGACTGGCCGGCCGGCACCACGGTGTTCGAGATCGACCAGCCGAAGGTTCTCGAATACAAGGCGACGGTGCTGGCCGAACACGGTGTCGCTCCGTCGGCGCAGCGCCGCGAGGTGCCCGTCGATCTTCGGCACGACTGGCCGAAAGCCTTGGTGCAGGCCGGATTCCAGGTGAACGAACCGACGGCCTGGCTCGCGGAGGGCCTGCTGATGTACCTGCCGGCCGATGCCCAGGACCGACTGTTCGCCCAGGTCACCGAACTCAGTGCGGCGGGCAGCCGGATCGCCGTGGAGACCGCGCCCATCCAGGCGCAGGAACGCCGCGCCGAGATGAAGGCCCGCTTCGACGCCATCCGGGAGAAGTTCGGGATGGACGACGGTCTCGATGTGGCGGAGCTGATGTACAACGACCCGGACCGGGCCGATGTCGCGGTGTGGCTGGCCGACCACGGCTGGGACAGCGCCGCCGTGAAGTCGGCCGACGAGATGCGCAGGCTGGGGCGGTGGGCGCTGCCGAGCGGACCCGATACGCCCGGCGACGACGCGTTCTCCTACTTCGTCACCGCGGTGCGGCAATAGTCGATTTGGGCCTTCTGGACGCCCAACCAAATGGTTAGTATGCGGGCAACCCTCATGTGGAAGGACGCCCGCCGTGACCACAACCGATGCGACGCCGGAGGCCGGCCCGGTCGCTTCCCCCGATATCCGCGCGATCGTCGCCGATGTCCGTGCGGCGTTTGCCACCGGCCGCACCCGCGACGTGCAATGGCGGCGGCAGCAGCTGCTGGGGTTGGAACGGCTAGTGGTCGACAACGAAGCCGCGATCGCCGCGGCGCTGCACCAGGACCTGGGCCGCAAGCCGTTCGAGGCTTGGCTCGCCGACGTCGCCAGCGTGGCCGCCGAGGCCGCCGACGCGGCCGAGAACATCGGCAAGTGGACCCGGCGCAAATACCGCAGGCTGGAGTTCTCCCAGCTGCCCGGGCGCGGCTGGATCGAATACGAGCCGTTCGGCACGGTCCTGATCATCGGTGCGTGGAACTTCCCGTTCGCCCTGACGCTGGGACCGGCGGTCGGTGCGCTGGCCGCCGGCAACGCCGTCGTCGTCAAACCCTCGGAGCTGGCCCCGGCGTCGTCGGCGTTGATGGCGCAGCTGGTACCGCGGTATCTGGACCCGCGCGCCGTCGCCGTCGTCGAGGGCGACGCGGCGGTCAGTAAGGAACTCATCGAGCAGGGCTTCGACAAGCTGTGCTTCACCGGCGGCACCGAGACCGGGCGCAAGGTGTACCAACTGGCGGCCGCGCATCTCACCCCGGTGACCCTGGAATTGGGTGGCAAGAGCCCGGTGATCGTCGCCGCCGACGCCGATATCGAGGTGGCCGCCAAGCGCATCGCCTGGACCAAACTGATCAACTCCGGCCAGATCTGCATCGCCCCCGACTACGTGCTGGCCGACGCCAGCATCCGTGACGAACTGGTCGAGCGGATCACGCAGGCGGTCACGGCGTTCGAGGCCGATGCCACCGGCGGCAAGCGCATCGTCAACGGCCGCCACTTCGACCGGCTCACCACGGCGGTCGCCGCCACCACCGGTGACGTGGTGCTCGGCGGCGGGTCGGATGCGGCGGCGCTGGAGATCGACCCGACCGTCGTCGTCGACCCTGCGCTGGACGAGCCGCTGATGACCGACGAGATCTTCGGACCGATCCTGCCCATCGTGACGGTCCAAAACCTGGACGAGGCAATCGCATTCGTCAACGCGCGAGACAAGCCGCTGGCCGCCTACCTGTTCACCAAGTCCAAGGACACCCGCGAACGGGTGATCCGGGAGGTGTCGGCCGGCGGCATGGTGGTCAACCACCTGATCTTCCATTTCGCCACCACCCGGCTGCCGTTCGGTGGCGTCGGGCCGTCCGGCATCGGGGCGTACCACGGGCGCTTCGGATTCGAGGAGTTCAGCCACCGCAAGTCGGTACTGACCAAGCCCACCAGGCCCGATCTGGGCAAGCTGATCTACCCGCCCTACACCGAGAAGGCCTGGAAACTGGCGCGAAAGATCTTCTGATGCACGAAAAAGGGGGCTTCCCTTGGGAAGCCCCCGATTTCGCCGGTTCAGTGGCTCTGATGAACCGTGTTGTCGACCTGCGGGGCCGTCGCGTGCGGCTGGATGTCGTAGATCCAGTCGTGGTGGCTGATATCGGCCGACGCCGGGGCCGCCAGACCCAGGACCGCTGCCGTCAGGCCGCCGGCGATGATTCCTGCGATGGAGAACTTCTTCATGATGCTGCCTCTTCCTTGATCCGTATCGGAGCGTCTCGCTCCGGTCTGATTGGTAAAACGCACAGGTCAGCGAGGTAATCCCGATGGCAGCGATTGATCGACGGTTGGCAGGAACCACCCGTCGGCGGACCCGGTTCACCGGCACCGAACCGACCGCCGTATACAGAAGACTGAAGCTCGGCTGAAACGAAACTCGATGGAGAGGAATCCCATGCCCGGAGTGCAGGATCGCGTTGTCGTCGTCACCGGAGCCGGTGGCGGATTGGGCCGTGAGTACGCGTTGACGCTGGCCCGTGAGGGCGCCAGTGTCGTGGTCAACGATCTCGGTGGTTCCCGGGACGGCACCGGCGCCGGACACAACATGGCCGACCAGGTGGTCGCCGAGATCAAGGAGGCCGGCGGCCGCGCCGTCGCCAACTACGACAGCGTCGCCGAACCCGAGGGCGCCGAGAACATCATCAAGACCGCGATCGACGAGTTCGGCAAGGTCGACGGCGTGGTGAGCAACGCAGGCATCCTGCGCGACGGCACCTTCCACAAGATGACGTACGAGAACTGGGATGCGGTGCTCAAGGTGCACCTGTACGGCGGCTACAACGTCATCCGCGCGGCCTGGCCGCACTTCCGTGAGCAGAGCTTCGGCCGGGTGGTGGTCGCCACCTCCACCAGCGGGCTGTTCGGCAATTTCGGTCAGGCCAACTACGGCGCCGCCAAGCTGGGCCTGGTCGGCCTGATCAACACGCTGGCCCAGGAAGGCGCCAAGTACAACATCAAGACCAACGCGGTCGCGCCGATCGCGGCCACCCGGATGACCCAGGACATCCTGCCCCCGGAGGTGTTCGAGAAGCTCACCCCGGAGTACGTCGCACCGGTGGTGGCCTACCTGATGACCGAGGAACTGCCCGACACCGACTCGGTGTTCATCGTCGGCGGCGGCAAGGTGCAGCGCACCGCGCTGTTCCAGAACGACGGCGTCACCTTCACCGAGGTGCCCTCGGTGGACGATATCGCCGCCAAGTGGGGCGAGATCACCGACCTGTCCGCGGCGCAGGCGGCGAGCTTCAAGCTCGGATGAAAGCCCTTGTCGCACAGGCGCTGACCGGTACCGACGGCCTGGCCTACACCGACGTCGACGATCCGGTGCCCGGTGACGCCGTGATCGTCGACGTCGGCGCGGCCGGGGTGTGCTTCCCGGATCTGCTGCTGTTGCGCGGCGAATACCAACTGCGCCTGGAGCCGCCGTTCATCCCGGGGATGGAGGTGGCCGGCACCGTGCGGTCGGCCCCCTCGTCATCGGGGTTCGTTGCCGGTCAGCGTGTTTCGGCGTTCACGATGCTCGGCGGCTATGCCGAACGGGTGACGGTGGCACCCGCTGGTGTGGTGCCGACCCCCG
Source organism: Mycolicibacterium canariasense (assembly GCF_002101555.1). Classification (GTDB taxonomy): domain Bacteria; phylum Actinomycetota; class Actinomycetes; order Mycobacteriales; family Mycobacteriaceae; genus Mycobacterium; species Mycobacterium canariasense. The sequence goes on along the minus strand of NZ_LQOL01000042.1, from coordinate 259,545 downwards.
ACGGAGTGGACGACATCTCGGCCGCCGCCCTGCTGGGCAACTACTACACCATGTACTTCGCTTTGCAGCGCCGTGCCGCGCTGCGGGCGGGGGAGACGGTGCTGGTGCTCGGGTCGGCCGGTGGGATCGGCGTGGCCGGCATCCAGATCGCCAAGGCGCTCGGCGCCCGGGTGGTGGCGCTGGTGCACCGTCCCGAAGCCCTGGACTTCGTGTCCGGCATCGGCGCCGACGTGGTGCTGCCCCTGACCGAGGGCTGGAAGCAGGCCGTGCTGGACGCCACGGAAGGCCGTGGCGTGGACGTGGTGGTGGACCCCGTCGGCGGTGACGCGTTCGACGACGCGATCCGGGTGCTGGCCCCGGAGGGTCGGCTGCTGGTCATCGGATTCGCTGCCGGACAAGGTATTCCGACGGTCAAGGTGAACCGGTTGCTGCTGCGCAACGTCAGCGTGGTGGGTGTCGGCTGGGGGGAGTTCCTGCGCCGCTCCCCGGGCGCGCAGGCCGAGGTCGGGGCCGGCCTGGCCGAGCTGGTGGCCGCCGGGCTGCGTCCACCGGCGCCGGTGACCTACCCGCTGGCCGATGGTGCGGTGGCGCTGCAGGAGCTTGCCGACGGGAAGGTCAAGGGCAAGCTCGTCCTGGTGCCGTGAGCACACTCGGGCTCGTCCTCGTCGCACTGGTCATCGCCGTCGGCTTGGCCGGCATCGTGATACCGATCCTGCCCGGCGGGCTGTTGGTGTTCGCCGCCATCACGGTGTGGGCCCTGGTCGAACGCACGACCGTCGGATGGGTGACCCTCGGTATCGCCGCGGCAATGTTCGTCACCGCCGAGGTGGTCAAGTACACGTGGCCGGTGCGACGGATGCGGCAGGCCCAGGTGAGCACCTGGAGCCTGGTGGCCGGTGCGGTGCTCGGCGTGATCGGCTTCTTCGTGATCCCTGTGCTCGGCCTGGTTCTCGGCTTCGTCGGCGGGGTGTACCTGGCCGAATTGGCCAAGCGGCGGGATCAGCGCCGCGCGTGGGCGTCGACGGTGCACGCGCTCAAAGGCGTCGCGCTGTCGGTCGGCGTGGAGTTCACCGGGGCACTGCTCGCGACGATCACCTGGGCCGCCGCCGTGCTGTTGTGGTGATGTCGGCGCGGAAAAGCGCTTCGAATCACGCCCGCAGGGCCGCGCGGAGCCGGTCGCGCTGTTCGTGCGTCACCTCGGCGACGTCCAGGAAACCACCGAGCGACCCGTACTTCTCGTCGCGGACCCGCCACGCCGCCTCCAGGTACTCCGCACGCACGCCGAGTACCTCGTCGGTCAGTCTGGCCTCGGCGAAGGTGATCACCTCGGCGGCTTCGCCGGCACGGGCCCGCACCTGCTCCAGGATCCGCTCCCGCAACGCGGGGATGGCGTCATTGCTGCGCAGGAAGTCGCCCACGATGGCGTCGCGGTCGACACCCACCGCCTCCAGCACCGTCGCCACGGTGAACCCGGTGCGGTCCTTACCCGCGAAGCAGTGCGCCAGCACCGGCTTACCATCCGCCAGCAGCGAGATGACCTGACGCACCGCGGTTTGGGCGCCCGGAAGCGCCGGGAACTCCTCGTACACCTCGGCCATGTAGCGCTTGGCCGACTCGGTGACGTCCTCGTCGGCGGGCGACTCCGACATCACCCGCTGGAACGTCGACTCGTGCGGGGCGTCCTGCTCGCTGTCGTCGTCGAAATGGAACGGCAGCAGGTGGATCTCGACGCCGCTGGGCACATGCCCGGGGCCGCGCCGCTGGACCTCCCGGTGCGACCGCAGATCGGCGACGTTCGCGATGCCCAGTTCCACGAGCCGCCGGCCGCCCTCGTCGGTCAGCTTGCTCAGCTCGCTCGCACGGTAGAGCAGGCCGGGACGGACCCCGGTCTGCTCGGCGACATCGCGAAAGTTCCAGGCGCCCGAGAGTTCCACGGTTCCTACTGTGTCACGCCCGCTCCGATGGGCGGCACGCCGCCGGTTCCGATGGGCGGCACGCCGCCGTCGCCAGCGCCGATTTCTCCCGGCCCAGCTCGGCCCGGGCGATGGTCCGCATGTGCACCTCGTCGGGCCCGTCGAACAGCCGCATGGCGCGATGCCAGGCGTACAGCCGGGCCAACGGGAAGTCGTCGGAGACCCCCGCCCCGCCGTGCACCTGGATGGCCCGGTCCAACACATCGCAGGCCACCTGGGGGGCCACCGACTTGATCTGGGAGACCAGGACGTGGGCGGCCTTGTTGCCGTGCTGGTCGATGGTCCAGGCGGCCTTCTCGCACAGCAGCCGGGCCTGGTCGATCTCGTTGCGGGATGTGGCGATCGCCTCACGCACCACGCCCTGCTCGGCCAACGGCTTACCGAAGGCGACGCGTTTCTGCACCCGGTCGACCATCAGCGCCAGCGCCCGCTCGGCCGCGCCGAGCGCCCGCATGCAGTGGTGGATGCGGCCCGGTCCCAGCCGGGCCTGGGCGATCGCGAACCCGCTGCCCTCCTCGTGCAGCAGATTCTCCGCCGGCACCCGGACGTTGTCGAAGACGATCTCGCAGTGCCCGTGCTGGTCCTGCCAGCCGAACACCGGCAGCGAGCGGCGGATGTCCACGCCGGGGGTGTCGGCGGGGACCAGGATCATCGACTGCTGGGCATGCGATGCGGCCTCGGGGTTGGTGCGGCCCATCACGATGAGGATCTTGCAGCGCGGATCGGCGGCACCGGTGATCCACCACTTGCGCCCGTTGATGACGTAGTCGGATCCGTCGCGCAGCATGGTGGTCTCGATATTGCGGGCGTCGCTGGAGGCCACGGCGGGTTCGGTCATGGCGAAGGCCGACCGGATCTCGCCGTCGAGCAGCGGTTGCAGCCACTGCTTGCGCTGCGTCTCGTTGCCGAACAGGTGCAGGGTTTCCATGTTGCCGGTGTCCGGCGCGGCACAGTTGAGCACTTCGGGGGCGATCTCCATGCTCCAGCCCGAGAGCTCGGCCAGCGGCGCGTACTCCAGGTTGGTCAGCCCGGACTCCGACGGCAGGAACAGGTTCCACAGCCCGGCCGCGCGGGCCTTGACCTTGAGCTCTTCGACCACGGGCGGCACCGTGTGATCCTTAGGACCCTTCTCGTCGCGATACTCGTGATAGGAGGCCTCGGCCGGGAATACGTGCTCGACCATGAAATCGGAAAGCCGCTGGTGGTAATCGGCCGCCTTGGCAGACATCGCGAAGTCCATGACCGTCACGATATGCCACCTGGTTAGACAAGTGGAAAGGTGTCGGGGAATCCGTCGAGCGCTAGCGCGGTTGCGGCACCGAGCTGGTGCGCAGTGTCATCGCGAGGGCCCCCGAAACGACGGCCAGACCGATGACGGTGCCCGCCACGGCGGGCCAGCCGGCGGTGTCGAAGGCCACGCCGCCGAACCATCCGACGACGCTGGACCCGGCGTAGTAGCAGAGGTTGTAGAGCGACGATGCCTGCGCCTTGCCGTCGGCCGTCGCGACGCCCACCCAGCCCGAGGCGATCGAATGCGCACCGAAGAATCCGGCGGTGGCCAGTACCAGGCCGGCCAGCACGGCGAAGACGTTGTCGCTGAGGGTGATTGCGGTGCCGACGATCATCGTCGCGGTCGAGGCCAGCAGCACGCGGCGGCGGCCGAACCGTCCGGCCTCGGCGCCGGCGCGCGCCGAGGCCCAGGTGCCGGCGAGGTAGGCCAGGAACACCAGGCTGACCACCGTCTGCGGGAGGTGAAACGGTGCCGCCACCAGCCGGAAGCCGAGGAAGTTGTACATCGCGACGAAGCCGCCCATCAGCAGGAAGCCCTGGGCGAACAGCACCAGCTGCCGCGGTGAGCGCAGGTTCGTCAGCAGTTTGCGGCCCAGATCGCTGCTGCGGGACGGGGTGAAGCCGCGGGCACGCGGGGCCAGTTTGACGAAAGCCGTTGCGGCCACGGCGCACAGCACCGCGACCGTGAGGACACCGGCGCGCCACCCGACGTATTGGGCGATCGGTCCGGTGACCAGTCGTCCGCTCAGCCCGCCGATCGTGGTGCCGGCCACATAGGTGCCCGCGGCGCGGGCGGCATGGCCCGACGCGATCTCTTCGGTCAGGTACGCGATGGCGACGGCCGGCACACCACCGAGCATCAGCCCCTCGATCAGCCTGCCGCCGAGCAACAACGCGGCCGTCGGGGCGAACGGTACGAGGAGCCCGAGAACCGTTGCCGCCGTGACGGATATGGTCATCGCCTGCACCCGGCCGATCCGGTCGGCGAGCACCGACCACGGGATCACGCCGAGGGCGAGGCCCACCGTGGCGGCCGACACGGTGAGTGCGGCGTGCGCGGCGCCGGTGCCGAGGTCGGTGGCGATCAGCGGCAACACCGCCTGTGGTGAGTACAGCTGGGCGAAGGTCGCGACACCCGCGCAGAACAGGGCGGCGAGCAGTCGGCGGTAGTCCGCCGAACCACGCGGATGTCCCTGCCAGCCCGTCGAGGTCAGGGATGCGGTCACTCAGTCGACGGTAGGACTCGTGAATCGATGTGTCCAATGCATGAATTTAGGAGAGTTCATGACGGTTATGAATGATGAAGTCGATCAGTCGGGCCGCCGCGGGCGGTATCTCACGGGCGTCGTTCCAGGTGAGACCGATCTGCCGCTTGGCGGCGGCCTCGGTGAGCGGAATGTAGGCCGCGCCGGGTTCGGCGCGTTGCGGTCGAGGCACGGGGACGACGGCCACCCCGAACCCGGCGGCGACCAGCCCCTCCATCGTCGGGATCTCCATGGCCTCGAAGACGATGGGCGGATCGATCCCCGCCTCCGCACACAGTTCGTCGGTGAGCTGACGCAACCCGAACCCCGGCGCCAGGCCGACGAACGGTTCGTCGCCCGCATCAGCCAACCGGATGCGGGTGCGTCGCGCGAACGGATGCGCCCGTGGCACCGCCAGGCACAGCCGCTCGACGTACAGCCCGCGCCACGGCAGCCCCGGCGGGCGGGGCGAGGTGATGGCGAGGTCGGACTCACCGTCGGCCAGCCGTTCGGCGATATCGTGCGCGGCCCCCTGGAACAGGTCGAACTGTACCTGGGGTGCATCGTCGCGGAAGCGGCGTAACAGCTCCGGGACGAACCCGCCGGCCTGGGAATGCAGGAACGCCAGCCGCACCAGGCCGGTCTCTGGGTCACGCAGCGCGGCGATGTGCTCTGTGGCCGAGCGTATTTCGGTAAGGGCACGGCGAGCGTGCTCCAGCATGATCCGGCCGTAGGCGTTGAGCTGGAGCCGTCGGTTGACCCGGTCGAACAGCGGCGCACCGACCTGGGCCTCCAGCCGGGCCAGCGCGCGGGACAACGTCGGCTGGCTGATACCGAGTTCGGCCGCCGCGTCGGTGACGTGTTCGGTCTCGGCCAGCACGACGAACCAGTGCAGGTCGTCAACGTCCATACCGGTGACTCTTCCGGCCGGAGCACCACAAACAGGCCTTTTGGTTCGGCGTGTCGGCACCGGCCCACTGTGACAAGCTGACTCGCATGCAGGACTCGGCGCAGAAGGTGCGGGTGGTGGTCGGCGACGACCATCCGATGTTTCGCGACGGGGTGGTGCGTGCGCTGGTGGCCAGCGGCTCGATCGACGTGGTCGCCGAGGCCGAGGACGGGGCGGCCGCACTGGAGGCGATCCGCACCCACAGACCGGCGGTGGCGCTGCTGGATTACCGGATGCCCACCATGGACGGTTCGGCGGTGGCCGCCGCGGTGACCCGCGACGGGCTGCCCACCCGGGTGTTGCTGATCTCGGCGCACGACGAATCGGCCATCGTGTACAAGGCCCTGCAGGACGGCGCGGCCGGGTTCTTGTCCAAGGAGTCCACCCGCGGTGAGTTGGTCAGTGCGGTGCTCGACTGTGCCCGGGGCCGCGATGTCATCGCGCCCGCGCTGGCCGCGTCGTTGGCCGGCGAGATCCGGCGCCGCAACGAGCCCGATGTGCCGGCCCTGTCCGCCCGCGAGCGGGAGGTGCTCGCGATGATCGCCCGCGGGCTGAGCATCCCGGCGATGGCCAAGGAGCTGTACTTGGCCCCGTCGACGGTCAAGACACACGTGCAGCGGCTCTACGAGAAACTCGGCGTGGGCGACCGGGCCGCCGCGGTGGCCGAAGCGATGCGCCGCAAGCTGCTCGACTGACATGACGGGCGTCGTCGCCTTCTTCTCGGCCGAACCGGTGCGGGTCTCGGCGGTGCTGCGGCTGCCGCTGATCGCGCTGATCGCCGTGCTGGTGTGGATCTGGGAGGTCGACCACTGGTTGCCGGGCCTCTACGCGGGGGTGTTGGGCGCCTACGCGGTCGCCGCCGTGGTGTGGCTGGTGGTGGCGCTGCGCGGACCGCTGCCGCGGTGGGCGGACTGGGCATCCACCGGTGTCGACGTGCTCGTCATCGTGGTGCTGTGTCTGGTGTCCGGCGGTGCGACGGCGGCGCTGTTGCCGGTGTTCTTCCTGCTGCCCATCTCGGTGGCCTTCCAGGACCGTCCGTGGATGACCGGGATCATCGGAACCCTCACTGCCGCTGCGTATCTGTCGGTGTGGATCGTCTACTCCAAGCGTGACGACCGCATCGGATTGCCGAACATGGTGTACACCCACTTCGGGTTCCTGCTGTGGCTGGCCGTGGCCACCACCGCGTTATGTCTTGTGCTGTCCCGGCGTTCGGCCCGGGTCAAGGCGCTGCTGGAGGTGCGACGTCAGCTGGTGTCGGAGGCGATGCAGGCCGACGAACGGCACAACCGCGAAGTGGCCGAGAACCTGCACGACGGCCCGCTGCAGACCCTGCTGGCCGCCCGGATGGAACTCGACGAGGTGCGGGAGCGATTGCCCGATCCCGCGCTGGATGCGGTGCACGCCGCCCTGCAGGACACCGCCAAGCAGTTGCGCTCCACCGTCACCGAATTGCATCCGCAGGTGCTGGCGCAGCTCGGTCTGACGGCCGGTGTGCGAGAGCTGTTGCGCCAGTTCGAATCTCGCAACCAGTGCGAGGTCCGCACCGATCTGCAGGAGGTGGGAAAGCCGGAGTCCGAGGCGCTGATGTACCGGGCCGCGCGTGAGCTGTTGGTCAACATCGGCAAGCATGCGCGCGCGACGACGGTGTCGGTGCGACTGGCGCGGGTGCGGGAGCGGGTGGTGCTCACGGTGTCCGACGACGGTGTCGGCTTCGAACCGTCCCTGGTGGCCGACCGGCTGGCGGCCGGCCATATCGGGTTGGCGTCGTTGCTGGCCCGGGTGGACGCGATGGGTGGGGTGATGGATGTCGACTCGGCGCCCGGGCGCGGGACCACGGTGACGGTGTCCTCGCCGCCCGAACCTGCCGAGGCCCCGAGTCCGCTGGTGCCGGGTCAGTCGTGATGTGCCGACAGCAACCATGCCCCGACCGAGCTGAGCCCGTCGTACTCGTCGCGGAACTCGATGCCGGCGAACGAGTCCGGGACGGGATCGGGCATCCGGCAGAAATGACGGGCCGGGCGGACATCATCGATCGTCCAGTACGGCGACACCGCATCGATCAGCTCTTCGGCGGTGACCGGGGCGACCGGATCATCGGGGCCGGTCGGCGTGGCGGAGCGGTCGAAGACCAGGATGAAGAAGCGCGCGCCGGGAGCGGCGGCGCGTGCGGTGGACGCCAGGTATCCCGGCCGTAGCGCGACGGGCATCGAGTGCAAGAGCGCGCTGTCGACGATGGTCGCGAAGTGGTCGTCATAGCCGTGCAGGTCGGTGATATCGGCCACCCGGAACTCCGCGGTGCTCAAGCCGCGTCGCCGTGCTTCTGCCTCGGCCAATGCGATCGCCTTGGCAGACAGGTCGATACCCACGGTCTGATAGCCACGGGCCGCCAGCTCCAGGGACAGCGCGGCCTCGCCGCAACCGGCATCCAGGACCGGCCCGCGCACCTGGCCGGCGTCGATCAGGGCGGCCAGCTCCGGCTGTGGCCGGCCGATGCTCCAGGCGGGCCGAGCGCCGCCGAACACGGGGCTCTCACCGCGGTAGACGGTATCGAAGTCGTAGTTCTGCGCATTGGACATACTCCTTTATATCAGTATTTCTGATATATGAGATGCTGATATGCATGCCGCAGAACAACCAGCTGCTCGGGCCGCTGATCTATCGGGTGAGTGCGCGGCTGCGGGCCGAGATGAGCATGGTGCTACAGCAATTCGAGCTGACGCTTGCCGAATTCGTCTGCTTGCGGGTGTTGCGCGAGACGCCCGGCCTGACCAACGCCGAGCTGGCCAGGATCTTCGAGGTGACACCGCAGACCATGAACACCACGCTGGCCGCTCTGGAATCGGCCGGGTTGGTGCACAGGCCGGCCAAGGCGGCCCGCGGCAGATCTCTCCCATGCCAGGTGACCGCCGCGGCGCAGCGCCTGCTCGATGACTCCATGCCCGCGGTACGTGCCGCGGAGGCGAAGGTTCTCGCGGCGCTCGATACCTCCCAGCGCCGGGAATTCCGCAGGATGCTGGCCGCGATCGCCGGTCAGGACGTCAGCCCGCGGGCGATCACCAGCCGCTGAATCTGGTTGGTGCCCTCGAAGATCTGGGTGATCTTGGCTTCGCGCATATAGCGCTCCACCCGGAAGTCACGCGTGTAGCCGACGCCGCCGAACACCTGCACGGCGTCGGTGGTCACCTTCATCGCGGCATCGGTCGCGAGCAGCTTGGCCACGCTGGCCTGCGCGGAGTAGGGCAGCCCCAGGTCGCGCCGGCGCGCCGCGTCCAGATAGGTGGCCCGCGCGCCGGCCACCGCGGCGGCCATATCGGCCAGCAGAAAGCCCAATCCCTGATGATCGATGATCTTGCGGCCGAACGTCGTTCGCTCGTTGGCGTAGCGCACGGCCTCGTCGAGCGCGGCCTGCGCGATACCGACGGCCACCGCCGCGATGCCGAGCCGCCCGGAGTCGAGTGCGGAGAACGCGATCGGCAGCCCCTGGCCCTCGGCGCCGATCAACCGGTCGGCGTCCACGCGCACGTTGTCGTAGAACGCCGACGTGGTCGGCACCGCGTGCAGGCCCATCTTCTCCTCGGGCTTGCCGAAGGACAGGCCCTCGGCGTCGCCCGGAATCAGAAAGCAGGACACGCCTTTCGAGCCCTCGCCGGTGCGGGCGAACAGCGTGTAGAAATCCGCCTTGCCGCCGTGGGTGATCCACGCCTTGGAGCCGTTGAGGACATAGCCGTCGCCGTCGCGCACCGCCGCGCAGCGCAGCGCGGCCGCGTCGGAGCCCGCCTGTGGTTCGGACAGGCTATAGGCGCCGATCTGCGTGCCGGAGAGCATGCCGGGTAGCCAGCGCTGCTTCTGCTCGTCGGTACCGAAGGCCAGCAGCGCGTGCGAGGACAGGCTGTGCACGCTGACCGCGACGCCGATGGCCGCCCACCGCGCGGCGATCTCCTCGAGCACCTGCAGATACACCTCGTAGGGCTGGCCGCCACCACCCCATTCCTCGGGCTGGGGCAGGCTGAGCAGTCCGGCCGCACCCAGTTGGGCGAAAACGCCGTCGGGGTAGGTCTCGGCCTTCTCGTGAGCGTCGACGATCGGGTCGAGCACCTTGTCGGCGATATCGCGGGTCAGCGCGAGGAGTTCCTGCGCTTCGACGGAGGGCAGGAGACGGTCGACCGGCATAGTTGCATATCCTAGTTTCGCCGCGAGGGGACACAACCTAGCCCCCGGTGTCCGCCCGGCGGGAAACCGTAGCGCTGAGGCTGTCTACGCGCTTACAGCGCTCAGGCCGGATGCGCGCTTACAGCGCTCAGGCTGGATGCGCGCTTACAGCGCTCAGGCTGGATGCGCGCTTACAGCGCGGCGAGAATGTCGTTGACCCGGTCCCGCGCATCGCCGAACAGCATCTGGGTGTTCTCCCGGAAGAACAGCGGGTTCTGCACCCCGGCATAGCCGGACGCCATGGACCGCTTGAACACGATGACGTTCTCGGCGTTCCACACCGTCAGCACCGGCATGCCGGCGATCGGTGAGCCCGGGTCCTCCGACGCCGCCGGGTTGACGGTGTCGTTGGCGCCGATGACGAGCACCACCGAGGTCTCGGGGAAGTCGTCGTTGATCTCGTCCATCTCCAGCACGATGTCGTAGGGCACCTTGGCCTCGGCCAGCAGCACGTTCATGTGGCCGGGCAGCCGGCCTGCGACGGGGTGGATGCCGAACCGCACGTTGACCCCGCGCTCGCGTAGCTTGCGGGTCAGGTCGGCCACGCCGTACTGGGCCTGCGCCACGGCCATGCCGTACCCGGGGGTGATGATCACCGACTCCGCCGAGCCCAGCAGTTCGGCCGCGCCCTCGGCGGTGATCTCCCGGTGCTCGCCGTAGTCCTTGTCTTCGGCCGGCCCCGCCTCGATCCCGAAACCACCGGCGATCACGGAGATGAACGAGCGGTTCATCGCCTTGCACATGATGTAGGACAGATACGCGCCGGAGGACCCCACCAGTGCGCCGGTGATGATCAGCAGGTCGTTGGACAGCAGGAAGCCCGACGCGGCCGCGGCCCAACCGGAGTAGCTGTTGAGCATCGACACCACTACGGGCATGTCACCGCCGCCGATGGACGCCACCAGATGCCAGCCCAGCAACAGCGCGAGCGCGGTGACCACGATGAGCAACCACAGCTGCGGGGAGATGACGAACCACACCGTCAGCGCGAAGAACAGCACCAGCGCACCGACGTTGAGGAAGTTCTTGCCGGGCAGCATCAGCGGGGCCGACTTGATCCGCGCCGACAGCTTGAGGTTGGCGACGATCGAGCCGGTGAACGTCACCGCACCGATGAACACGCCGACGAACACCTCGGCCGAGTGGATGCCGAGCATGCCCTCGCCGGCCAGGTGCGCGGCTTCGGCACCCGCGGCGTCGGCCTCGACATGCAGGTAGCCATTCCAGCCGACCAGCACCGCGGCCAGACCGACGAAGCTGTGCAGCAACGCGATCAGCTCGGGCATCCCGGTCATCTCGACCACCCGGGCCCGCCATAGACCGATCGCCGCGCCGATGGCCATGGCGCCCACCAGCAGCCCGAGCCCGAGTGGTTCGATGCGCCGGTCCAGCGCCAGGGCGATGGTCGCGATCAGCGCGACGGCCATCCCGGCCATGCCGAAAGTGTTTCCGGCCTTTGATGTTTCATGCTTGGACAGTCCGGCCAGCGCCAGGATGAACAGCAGCGCGGCAACGACGTACGCCGCCGTGGCGGCGGTTTCAACGGTGAACACGTTAGCTCCTCGAGAACATCGCCAGCATGCGGCGTGTCACCGCGAAGCCACCGAAGACGTTGATGCTGGCGAGCAGGATGGCCGCCGCCGACAGGGCGGTGACAACCACGTCACCGTGCCCGATCTGCAGCAGCGCGCCGACGACGATGATGCCGGAGATGGCGTTGGTGACCGACATCAGCGGGGTGTGCAGCGCGTGGTGCACGTGGCCGATCACGTAGTAGCCGATCACGATCGCCAACGCGAAGACCGTCAGGTGCACCTGCAGGGCCACCGGCGAGATCGCGATCAACACGAACAGCGCCGCGGCCACCCCGAAACTCAACCCCAACCGGCGGCCGGTCGACATCGGCTCCTTGGCCTTCGGTGCCTCGACCGGGGCGGCTGCTGCGGCGGCCGCGGGGGCGGCCGAGACCTGCACCGGTGGCGGCGGCCAGGTGGTCTGTCCGTCGCGCACGACGGTCACCGAGCGCTGGACGACGTCGTCCCAGTCGAGTGCCAGCTGCCCGTCCTTCTCCGGGGTGAGCAGCTTGAGCAGGTTGACCAGGTTGGTGCCGTACAGCTGGGAGGCCTGGGCGGGCAGCCGGCCGGCCAGGTCGGTGTAGCCGATGATCGTCACGCCGTTGTCGGTGACGACGGCCTGGTCCTTCACCGTGCCCTCGACATTGCCGCCGTTGGCCGCCGCCATGTCGACGACCACACTGCCGGGCTTCATCGAAGCCACCATCTCGGCGGTGATGATCCGCGGCGCGGGACGGCCCGGGATCAACGCGGTGGTGATGATGATGTCGACGTCCTTGCACTGCTCGGCGTACAGCGCCGCCTCGCGGGCCTTGTAGTCGTCGTCCATCTCCTTGGCATAGCCGGTGGCCGACACTTCGGCCTTCTCGTTCGCCACGGACAGGTACTCCCCGCCCAGCGAGGCGACCTGATCGGCGACCTCCGGCCGTGGATCGGTGGCCCGCACGATGGCACCCAGGCTGCCCGCGGCGCCGATCGCGGCCAGGCCGGCAACCCCGGCGCCCACCACCAGCACCTTGGCCGGCGGCACCTTGCCCGCGGCGGTCACCTGGCCGGTGAAGAACCGGCCGAAGGCGTGCGCGGCCTCGACGACGGCGCGGTACCCGGCGATGTTGGCCATCGAGGACAGCACGTCCAGCGACTGGGCCCGCGAGATGCGCGGCACCGCGTCCATGGCCAGCACCGTGATGGGCCGGGCGGACAGCTTCTCGACCAATTCGGGATTCAGTGCCGGCGAGATGAGGCTGACGAGCGTCGCCCCGTCGCGCAGCGCGGTGATCTCGGCGTCGGTCGGTGCGTTCACCTTCAACACCACATCGGCCTGCCAGGGATCGCCGATTTCGGCGCCGGCCTCGACATATGCCGCATCGGAGAAGCTGGAGGCGGCGCCTGCGCCGGGCTCGACCACTACGGAGTAGCCCAGCTTGATGATCTGCCCGACGGTTTGCGGTGTGGCGGCGACGCGCGTCTCACCCGGTAGAGACTCGCGCGGTATCGCGATGATCATCGGAAGAGTCTCGCATCCACGGGCCGGGTCGGCGTTGCCCACCCCTGAAGCGGTGAACGAATGTTCACAGCCAGTCGCGGCGTTTGAACATGACGTAGAGCAGGACGACCAGCACGACGATCAACGTCGAGCTGGCGATGAACCCGACGACGGTGTTGATCCCGGGATAGCTGACGTTCTGACCGTAGAAGCCGGTGATGGCGGTCGGCACCGCGATGATGGCCGCCCAGCCGGTGAGCTTCTTCATCACCGTGTTCAGCCGGGCATCCTGCAGGGACAGGTTGGTTTCGAAGACGGTGGTGACCATGTCGCGCAGGGATTCGGTCCACTCCGAGGCGCGCAGGACGTGGTCGTACAGGTCCGCGTACAGCGGGTCCAGTTCGGGTGCCGTCCTGGAGTCCAACCGGCGGTGCTGGATGGTGCTGACGACCTCGCGCATCGGTAGCACCACGCGCCGCAACTGGACCAGGTCCTTGCGCATACGGAAGGTCCGCCGTTGCAGCCCGTGCCGGGGGCCGCGTTCGTCGAACAGTTCGTCCTCGAGTGATTCGATCGCGTCGTCGAGGGCCTGCACCGCCTCGAAATGCCCGTCCACCACCACGTCCAGCAGGCCGTGCACCAGGGCACCGACGCCGTGCTCCTGCCCGCCCAATTCGTCGAAGCGCTGTGACACCTCTTCCATGTCGAGGTCGGCGGCGCCGTCGGCGCCGATCGGCGGGAGCCGTACCGTGATCAGTCCGCGCGGCAGCACGAACGCCGAGATCCGGTGTTTGACCAGGGTGGCGGTGGTGTCGTCGTCGGGCTCGACGGTGTCCACCGCATACACCGTGAAGAAGGTGTGGGTGTGGTAGACCGACGCCTTGGTGCGCTCCATCGGTGCCATGGCGTCCTCGACCGCCCAGATGTTGAGCCCGAGCTCCTCGGCCAACCGGCGCAGGGACTCGTGGTCGGGGTCGTAGATGTCGGCCCACACCAGGGTGTCCTCGGCGGCCAGACAGTCGGAGATCGCCGAGAACGTGAAACCGTCGACGGGATTGCCGTCGCGCCAGATCCGGCCTCGCACCTGCGTCATGGCGGTCCCACCAGATTCCCGCGCCGGACGTTCTCCCGGCAGGTCGCGGTCCTGATGGGTTTCGGCGACACACACCTGTACCTGCTGTTCGATCCCGGGTGGGTAGACCCGGTCGATGGCCGCCGGCGGAGCCACCGGGGCCGGCACGGTGCCGGAATACAGCGACCACATGGTGTCGCCGGTGCTGGGGAGCCGGGCGCAGTAGGCCTTCTCGCCGGTGCCGCTCTGACCTGCCGCGCCGAGGGTGGCACAGTCCGCACCGATGAGGACGACCGGTACAGCGGGTGCAGCGGTGCGGTGGTTGTCGGGCTGCCGCTGGCTCATCAGATAGGCGGCCAGTGCCACCCCGGCCGCGACCAGCACGGCCACGGCGGCCACCGCCAGCCGGGCGCGGTTGGTCCGGGTCGCGGTCTCGGGTTTGCGGTAGACGTGCGCCGGCATCGTGAGATCGGCGGGGGTGCCGATGCTGGCCCGCAGCGCGGCAGCGAACTCCGCGCAGGTGTCGAAGCGGTCACCGGGTGCTTTGGCCAGTGCGCGCGAGAGCACCGGGTCCAGCTCGGCGAGGTCTGGTCGCCGGCCGGCGATCGCCGGCGGAGGGGCGGTGATGTGCTGGCTGATCACCGCGGCCGGGTTGTCGTGCAGATACGGCGGTGTGCCGGTCAACAGCTCGAAAGCCGTTGCCGCAAGCGAGTATTGGTCAGCTCGACCGTCGACGTCGGCGCCCATCAGCTGTTCGGGGGCGGCGTAGGCCACGGTGCCGACGGTCATGCTGGTCGCGGTCAGCCGCGTGGTGTCGCCCATCCGGCGCGCGATACCGAAATCGGCCAGCAGCACGCGGGGCCACTCGGCGCCGATATCGGTGAGCAGGATGTTGGCGGGCTTGATATCGCGATGCAGCAGCTTGCGCTGATGCGCGTAGTCCAGGGCATCGGCCACCGCGCCGACGATGTGCAGCGCTTCCCCGCCGGGCAGGGCACCGCGCTCGCGCAGCAGTTGGCCGGCGTCGGTGCCCTCGACGTACTCCATCGAAATCCACAACTGCCCGTCGTGCTCTCCGCGGTCGTACACCCGCACAATGCTCGGGTGCATGAGGTCGGCGGCGAAGTCGGCTTCCCGGTCGAAGCGGGCCCGGTATTCGGTGTCAGCGCTGACGTCCTTGCGCAGCACCTTGATGGCATCCTGGCGCGGTAGCCGTGGATGCTGGGCCAGATAGACCTCGCCCATGCCGCCGGAGCCGAGAAGACGCACGATGGTGTAACCGGCGAACCGCTCACCGGGCGCTATCGACAAAGGTCGCCTCCTACCGTCCCTCAGCTCATTGTTGCCGAATTGTCGCAGGGTAAAACGCAGACCTCCGCATCTGGCGGGTCGACGCGGAAGTCTGTGAATGCCGCGGGCGGCCGGGCGCACCGGCACGCGCGCTTACAACTCGCTGTGAGCGCAGCCATTCACCACGCGTTCCCGTCGCCGTATAGAAGGGCAGCGTGGACCTGACACCGCACTGCTGTCGTACGAGCGCGTCGTCAATTCGCTTCGGTGCATGGAGAGTTCAGGGAGAACGTGTCGGTTTTCGTCGATATCACCCCGGACGAGGCGGTCGGTGCCGCGCCGTCCTGACCCGCGTCGACGCGGCTCCACAAATCGCAGCAAAAAAGGCACCCGCCGCGGCGGGTGCCTTTTTGGTGGATCGACCTAGACCGGGGGGTACGCCGGGGGCGGGTACACGCCGCGCAGACCCCAGGCCAGCCAGCTGAAGAAGAACTCACCCTCGTCGCTGATGTCGTAATCCGGATTCGGATCCATAGTGCCTCCCCAGCCTGGCCTCGTTTGGTCGAGTGTAACGCGATTGTGCCCGGGTCTGACATCCGAACCGCGCGATTGCCTAGACTGGCCAACCAGTTGATTGGTCCCCGGTTCGCCCGGTCTGCAGATAGTGAGTTGTCATGTCCACGGAATCCACCAACGGGTCCTCCCGGCGGGAAGAGTTGCTGGCCGTCGCCGCCAAGCTCTTCGCCGCCCGCGGATACCACGGCACCCGGATGGATGACGTCGCCGACGCCGTCGGGTTGAACAAGGCCACGGTCTACCACTACTACGCCAGCAAGTCCCTGATCCTCTGGGACATCTACAAGCGCACCGCCGATTTCACCGTCGACGCGCTGCACGACGACTCGAGCGCGCCCGCCCGCGAGACCATCTATCACTTCACCCGGCGACTGCTGACCGGCATCGCCAACGATCTGGAGGCGGCGGCCGTCTACTTCCAGGAGGGCCCGTACATCACCGAGTGGTTCACCGAGGAACAGGTCGAATACATTCGCAAGGCCGAGGCCACCGTCTACGAGCACGTGCGCGACGTGATCGACCGGGGCATCGCCAGCGGCGAGTTCTACGACTGCGATTCGCATGTGCTGGCCCTCGGCTACATCGGGATGACGCTCGGCGCCTACCGCTGGCTGCGCCCGCACGGCCGCCGTACCGCCCAGGAGATCGCGGTGGAATTCAGCACCGCCCTCCTGCGCGGATTGATCCGCGACGAAGCGGTCCGCACCGAGGGGCCGCTGGGCGGTGCCAGCCATGAGTGACCTGTTCCGGATCGACGGCAAGGTCGCCGTGGTCACCGGCGGCGGGCGCGGTATCGGCGTGATGATCGCGCGCGGGCTGCTGCAGTCCGGTGCGGCGAAGGTGTATCTGGCGGCCCGCAAGGCGGCCGAATTGGACGCCGTGGTGGCCGAATTGGCGCCGCTGGGCACCGTCGAGGGCATCCCCGCCGACCTGGGCACCGCCGAGGGGGTGCAGGCCCTGACCGCCGCGGTGACCGCGAAAGAGGACGCCGTGCACCTGCTGTTCAACAACGCGGGCGCGGCCTGGGGTGCACCGTTCGACGAGTTCCCGGAGTCCGGGTTCGACAAGGTCTTCGATGTCAACGTCAAGGGCGTCTTCCTGCTGACCCGCGCGCTGGTGCCGCTTCTGACCGCCGCCGCCACCGAGGATGACCCGGCCCGGGTGATCAACACCGGCAGCATCGACGGGTTCCTGGTACCGGAGAAGGGCAGGGGCAACTTCTCCTACAGCGCCAGCAAGGCGGCCGTGCACATGCTGACCAAGCATCTGGCCGGTGAGTTGGCCCCCAAGATCCTGGTGAATGCCATTGCCCCCGGGCTGTTTCCGTCCCGGATGACGAAGGTGATGCTGGCGGCCGGGGAAGAGGCGGTGGGCTCGCTGCTGCCGCTGGGCCGGGTCGGGCAGCCCGACGACATGGCCGGTATCGCGGTGTTCTTGGCCAGCCGGGCCAGCAGTTACATCACCGGCGCGGTGATCCCGGTCGACGGCGGCGTGAGCACCATCCGCTGACATCCGCTCAACCGACGGGCAGCTGGAACCGGCCCCACGCCAGCAGCACGAAGACCCCGAGAAAGACGATATCGCCGGCCAGGTACAGCCATTCGCCGCGACGAAAGCGGGTGGTCGCCGCTCCGGCCATGAACAGTGCCAGACCACAGGCGGCGACCGGTGTCAGCACCGGCGCGACGCCCAGCAAGCCGGGCAGCACCAGACCGATCGCACCGGCCAGCTTGATCGCCCCGATCACCTTGAGCTGACCGTCGCCGAAGTCGTCGACCCAGTGCTGGCTGGCGGCCAGCGCCCGGTACCGCTGCCGCGATGCCAGCAGCAGGGTGGCGCCGCCCGCCAGATAGGCGGTGGCGGCGAGGCCGGTGATGATCCACAGCGTGGTGTTCATGGATGCTCGTCCTTTCGTGGTTACGTCGGCCCGTGCCGACTCGTCACCCTTGTGACGGATCCGCACGACGAGAGGTAACGCATGACGGCCAACACCGAACTGGCGGAGATTTTCGAGCAGCAGCGACCCCGACTGCTCGCGGTCGCACGGCGGGTGCTGGGTTCACCGTCGGATGCCGAGGACGCCGTCCAGGAAGCCTGGCTGCGGCTGTCGCGGCAGGACGCGGTGGAAATTGAGAACCTCGCCGGGTGGCTGACCA
Organism: Mycolicibacterium canariasense; assembly: GCF_002101555.1. GTDB lineage: Bacteria > Actinomycetota > Actinomycetes > Mycobacteriales > Mycobacteriaceae > Mycobacterium > Mycobacterium canariasense. Next base: position 241,723 of record NZ_LQOL01000042.1, on the reverse strand, counting down.
CCGTCGTCGGCCGCATCTGCATCGACATCCTGCGGTCGCGCACGAGCCGGCCCGAGGTCGCGTTCGAAGCCGGCATCCCCGAACTCGTGGTCACCGCGGATGTCGAGACGCCGGAGGAGTCCGCGGTGCAGGCCGATTCCGTCGGCCTGGCGCTCCTCATCGTGCTGGGATCGCTGCGCCCGGAGGAACGGCTGGCCTTCGTGCTGCACGACATGTTCGCCGTGCCGTTCGCCGAGATCGGCCAGATCCTGGACAAATCGACCGACGCCGTCAAGATGCTGGCCAGCCGGGCGCGGCGGAAGGTGCAGGACCTGCCGCCGCCCAGCACCGACCGGCGCCGGTATGAGCAGCGCCGCGTGGTCGATGCTTTCCTGGCTGCCGCCCGGGACGGCGACTTCGACGCCCTGCTGCGCGTGCTGGACCCGGACATCAGGTGGCAGCGCTACACGGCCCGCGGTCTGACCGCCGGAACCGGGCCGGCCGAGATCGTCGACGCGGCCCGCCGCGGCCACCGATCACGCGTCGTCGCTCGGCGCGTCCTGGTCAACGGCGAGCCGGGCATCCTGGCCTGGGGACCGTCGGGCCGGCCGGTGGGCGTCATGGCGTGCACCGTCTCGAACGGCCGGATGGTCGGCATCGTGTCCATCGTCGACCCCGTCCGGTTGGCGCAGCTGTCACTGCCGCCCGGGTTGTCTGCGGGTGACGACTAACCTTGGCGACATGAAGTCGACCATCCTGTCTCGGCGTGACCTCGATTTCCTGCTCTACGAATGGCTTCGGGTCGACGAGCTGACCTCCCGGCCCCGGTTCGCCGAGCATTCCCGCGAGACCTTCGACGGCGTGCTCGACCTGTGCGAGCAGCTGGCCGAACGCTACTTCGCCCCGCACAACAAGCGTAGCGACGTCCACGAACCCACCTTCGACGGCACCACGGTGACGGTCATCCCGGAGGTGAAGGAAGCGCTGCAGGCGTTCGCCAAGGCGGACCTGGTCGGGATGGGCTTCGACACCGAACTCGGCGGCGCACAGTTGCCCGCGACGGTCGCCCAGGCCGGGTTCGCCTGGATCTCGGCGGCCAATGTCAGCACCTCCGGGTACCTGATGCTGACCATCGCCAACGCCAATCTGATCGCCAAATTCGGTACACCAGAACAGATTTCGACGTGGGTCCAGCCGATGCTCGCCGGTCGGTTCACCGGCACCATGGCGCTGTCGGAGACCCAGGCCGGGTCCTCGCTGGCCGATATCACCACCCGCGCCGAACCTCAGGCTGACGGCACGTACCGGCTGCACGGCACCAAGATGTGGATCTCCGGTGCCGAGCACGAACTCACCGACAACATCGTCAATCTGGTGCTGGCCAAGATTCCCGGTGGGCCGGCGGGTACCAAGGGCATCTCGCTGTTCATCGTGCCCAAATTCCTGGTCGATGCGGACGGGTCGATCGGGGCCCGAAACAACGTCGCGATCTCGGGGCTCAACCACAAGATGGGCCAGCGCGGCATCACCAACACGGTGCTGAACTTCGACGGCGCCGAAGGCTATCTGGTCGGGGAGCCGCACCGCGGCATCGTCTACATGTTCCACATGATGAACGAGGCGCGCCTGGCCGTCGGCATGGGTGCGGTGTCGCTCGGCTACACCGGCTACCTGAAATCACTGGAGTATGCCAGGGAACGCCCGCAGGGCCGACTGGTCAAGGATCCGTCCACTCCGCAGGTGCCGATCATCGCCCATGCCGATGTGAAGCGGATGCTGTTGGCGCAGAAGGCCTATGTGGAGGGCGCGTTGGGGTTGGCGCTGTATTGTGCGCGGCTGGTCGACACCGAGGAAACCGACCTGTTGGACATCTTGACCCCGGTGGCCAAGAGTTGGCCGTCGCAGTGGTGCCTGGAGGCCAACAACCTGGCGATCCAGGTGCTCGGCGGCTACGGCTACACCCGCGAGTACGACGTCGAACAGCACTACCGGGACAATCGACTGAACCCCATCCACGAGGGAACGCACGGCATCCAGAGTTTGGACCTGTTGGGACGCAAGGTGACTCAGCGCGAAGGGGCCAGTATGGCGGCCCTGTCCGAGCGTATCGCGGCGACGGTGGCGGCCGCCGGTGATCACGAATTCGGTGCCCAGCTCGACGCGGCGTGGCAGCGGCTGGTCGAGGTGACCGGCGGCATGTTCGCCTCCGGTGACATCGAGGCCGCGATGGCCAACAGTGCCATCTATCTTGAGGCGTTCGGGCATATCGTCATCGCCTGGATCTGGCTGGAACAGTTCCTGGCGGCCGACGGCAAGCACGGCGACTTCTACGACGGGAAACGCCAAGCCGCCCAGTACTTCTACCGCTACGAACTACCCAAGACGGCACCGCAACTGGATCTGCTGGCCAGCCTGGACCGCACCACGCTGGACATGCGGGACGAGTGGTTCTGACCGGCTAGAACTCGATGATCTGCCGCACGGCCGTCCCGTCGGCCAGCGCGTCCATCGCGGCATTGATCTGATCGAGGGTGATCATCGAGGACACCAGCGTCTCCACCGGCAGCCGGCCGGCCCGCCACAGCTCGACGAACCGCGGGATGTCGCGGGCCGGCACCGCCGACCCCAGATAGCTGCCGATCAGCGACCGGCCTTCGGCCACCAGGGCCAACGGCGACAAGCTGATGCGCGCGTCCGGGCGCGGCAGCCCGACGGTGATGGTCTTGCCGCCCGGCGCGGTCAGCCCGACGGCGGTTTCCAGTGCCGCGGGATGCCCGACGGCCTCGATCACCACCTCGGCCTTCACCCCGGATGCGTCCTCGGGCGCGTAGGTCTCGTGGGCGCCGAGCTCGCGTGCGCGAGACAGCTTCTCGGGCAACCGATCCACCGCGGTCACCCGCACGTCGTCGTGCGCGAGCGCGGTGAGCATCGCCGCCATCCCGACGCCGCCCATCCCGACGACGGCCACCGTCTGGCCCGGCGCGGGCCGCCCGGCGTTGAGCACCGCACCACCGCCGGTGAGTACCGCGCACCCCAACAGCGATGCCACCACCGGCGGGACATCGTCGTCAACCGGCACCACCGACCGCCGGTCCACCACGGCATGGGTGGCGAACCCGGACACGCCGAGATGGTGCAGCACACCGTCACCGAGCCGGATCGCCCCGGACAGCAGCGTGCCCGCCCCGTTGGCGGCGCTGCCGGGGATGCACGGCGCCAGCCCGTCCGTCGCGCAGGCGCTGCACTGCCCGCAGCGCGGCAGGAATGTCATCACCACTCGTTGCCCCGCGCGCAGATCCGATGTGCCGCCGACCTTCTCGATCACACCCGCGGCCTCATGCCCCAGCAGCATCGGCACCGGCCGGACCCGATTACCGTCCACCACCGATAGGTCGGAATGGCACAGCCCGGCCGCCTCGATCCGCACCAGCAGCTCACCGTCGCCGGGATCGGCCAGGTCCAGTTCGGTGACCCGCAGCGGTCGCGACTCGGCGTAGGGGGCGGGCGCCCCGATGGTCTCCAGCACGGCACCACGAATCCTCATCCCTCCAGCCTGACAGACTGGCCGCCATGGACCTGACGAGTGCCGACTTTCCGGTGCACTGGCCGGTGCAGACCCGCTGGACCGACAACGACATGTTCGGGCACCTCAACAACGCGGTGTACTACGAACTGTTCGACACGGCCATCAACGCCTGGATCGGCACGGGCACCGGCATCGACGCGATGACGGCACCGTGGCTGGGTGTGGTCGCCGAATCGGGGTGCCGGTACTTCGCCGAGCTGAAGTTCCCGGCGGCCCTGGTGGTCGGGCTGGCCGTCACCCGGTTGGGCACCAGCAGCGTCACCTATCGCACCGCGCTGTTCGAAGACGGCCAACCCTTGGCCGCGGGGTCTGATTCGCGGCTCGCCGCGGTCGGCTCCTGGGTGCACGTCTACGTCGACCGCGACACCCGCAGGCCGGTGCCCATCCCGGAGGCCATCCGGGAGCTACTCAGCGGCGCCGTGGTCTGACAACCACCGCGCGATCGCCGCGACACCGTCGGAGAAGAAGATCCGGTACGGCCGGTCGGCGACATAGCCGAGATGCGGGGTGGTGACCACACCGGGCATGTCCCGCAATGGGTGCCCGAGCGGCAGCGGTTCGGTGTCGAACACGTCCAGCCCCGCCCCGGCGATCGAGCCGGAGCGCAGCGCATCGATCAACGCCGCCTCGTCGACGATCGGGCCCCGGGACGTGTTGACCAACAAGGCGGTCGGTTTCATCGCCGCGAGTTCGGCGGCGCCGATCAGGCCACGGGACCGGTCACCGAGTTTCAGGTGCACCGTCAGCACGTCGACGGTGCCGAAGAACTCGTCACGCGACAGGTACCGGGCGCCGGCCTCGGCGGCCGCCTCGGGCGTCATGTTGGTGCTCCACGCCACCACCTCCATGCCGAAGGCCGCGCCGATCCGCGCCACCCGCGGCCCGATCCGCCCCAGGCCCAGCACACCGAGTACGCGGCCCTCGAGTTCGCGACCCACCCCGAGCTGCCAACCGCCCTCGGCGACTGCCCGGCTCTCGGCAACCAGGTTGCGGGCCGTCGCCAGGATCAGCGCCCAGGTGAGCTCCACCGTCGATGCCACGGAGCCGCCGGTGTGGCTGACCTCGATGCCGAGCTCGGCGGCCGCGGCCATGTCGATCGACGCGTTCGCGTTGCCGGTCGAGGCGATCATCCGTAACCGCGGCAGCCGGGTGAGGACGCTGCGCGGCAACGGGGTTCGCTCACGCATCACGAACAACACGTCGAACGGCGCCAACCGGGTGATCAGCGCCGCCTCATCGGCCAGATGATCGTCGAAGACCGTCACCTCGGCGCGCGAGGTGACGGACGACCAGTCGGCCATCTGCAGGGCGACGTTCTGGTAGTCGTCGAGGACGGCGACCCGGATCGGTGTGCTCACGGCCCTTATAGAATCGCCCGATGCCCATCGTGAGCAAGACCGAAGAGGTCACCGCCTCCGCCGCGGCGATCATGGCGATCGTCGCCGACTTCGAGGCGTATCCGCAGTGGAACGAGGAGATCACAGGTCTCTGGATTCTCGCGCGATACGAGGACGGGCGGCCCAGCCAGCTCCGGCTGGACACCAAGGTCCAGGGCATGGACAGCACCTTCATCCAGGCCGTCTACTACCCGGGCGAAAACCAGATCCAGACCGTGCTGCAGCAGGGGGACATCTTTTCCAAGCAGGAGCAGCTGTTCTCGGTCGTCGAGATGGGGGCGACATCCCTGCTGACCGTCGACATGGACGTCGAGGTGTCGATGCCCGGCGTCCCGTCGATGATGGTCAAGAAAATCGCCAACGACGCGCTGGAGCACTTGGCCGGCAACCTCAAGAAGCGCGCCGAGGAACTGGGCGCCTGACACGCCGAGTTCGACGTTTCGCCGATTTCTTCTCGCACTTTCGCGCCCGTTTGATCAATTGGGCGGGCTAGGTCCAGAGGCCGAGTTCGTCCAGCCGCCGGGTCAGCCGGCGGGCGCCGTCGGAGAACTGGTTGCGGGTCAGCCGTACCACCTCGTCCGCGTCGCGGCGGCGCAGCGCGGCCACCAGCTGGCGATGGTTGTCCACCGCGTCGGCACCCCAGGACGGGTCGGCGGCGTACAGATTGGGCGGCAGGTAGCGCGCGGCGTGCAGGAGAAACCAGGCCAGCTTGATGCGGCCGGCGGACCGGTTGAAGGCGCGGTGAAAGGCGAACTCCGCCAGAGCGATCGATTCGGCGTCCCCGGAGTCGACGGCCTCGGACAGCGCGTCGGTCAGCCGGGACAGCTCGTCGATCTGGTCCTCGGTGATCCGGGCGGCGGCCGACGCCGAGATCTCGGTCGCGATGGTTGCCTGCAACCAGAAGATGTCGGCGATGTCGTCACGGGTGAACGGTGACACCACGTGCCCGCGGTGCGGTTCCAGCTGCACCATGCCCTCGCCGCGCAGGGTGCGCAACGCCTCGCGCACCGGCGTGATGCTCACGCCCAGCCGGGCCGCCGTCTCGTCCAGGCGCACGAAGGTGCCGGGCCGCAAGGTGCCCGACATGATGGCCGCCCGCAGATATGGGCGGCCACTTCGTCGGACAGCTGTTCGCGCCGGCTGATGGGCGCGGGTGTGGCGGGTGCGTTCACGGTCGGGGCGCGCTGCCTTTCACAAAGTCGGAAGTTTGTCCGCACGCCATTCTCGTCATAGTGTGACCGCGGCGACACAAGATTTGATCAAATATCACGGACGCGCAACTCCACGACTGAAAAGGCTCTCCCGTTGACCACTCAGCCGCTGCCCACCGATCAGCCGTATCTCGCCCGTCGACAGAACTGGACCAACCAGCTGGCCCGGCACGCGCTGATGCAGCCTGATCAGACGGCGTTGCGCTACCTGGGCCACACCACCACCTGGGGTGAGCTGGATCGACGGGTGACGGCGCTGGCCGGGGCCCTGCAGCGCCGAGGCGTGCAGTTCGGCGATCGGGTGCTGGTGCTGATGCTCAACCGCACCGAGTTCATCGAGTCCGTCCTGGCCGCCAACCGGCTGGGCGCCATCGCGGTGCCGGTGAACTTCCGGATGACCCCGCCGGAGATCGCCTTCCTGGTCGGCGATTGCGAAGCCCGGGTGGTCATCACGGAATCGGTGCTGGCGCCGGTCGCGGTGGCGGTACGTGCGCTCGACCCGACGCTGGCCACGGTCATCGTCGCCGGCGCGACCGACGATCTTCCCAACCTCGAAGGCTACGAGGACCTGGTCGCCGAGCCGGGTGCGGCTCCCGCGCCGGTGGACATCCCCAACGACTCCCCGGCGCTGATCATGTACACCTCGGGCACCACCGGGCGACCCAAGGGCGCGGTGCTCACCCACACCAACATCGCCGGGCAGGCGCTGACCCATCTGTTCACCAGCGGCGCCGACCTCAACAACGACATCGGCTTCATCGGTGTCCCGCTGTTCCACATCGCCGGGATCGGCAACATGATCACCGGCCTGCTGCTGGGCTTGCCGACGGTGCTCTATCCGCTCGGCGCGTTCGATCCCGGTGCCCTGCTGGACGTGCTCGAAGCCGAGAAGGTCACCGGGATCTTCTTGGTTCCGGCGCAGTGGCAGGCGGTCTGCGCCGCGCAGCGGGCCAAGCCGCGCGACCTCCGGCTGCGGGTGCTGTCCTGGGGTGCGGCCCCGGCATCCGATACGTTGCTGCGCGAGATGGCCGAGACGTTCCCCGGCGCGAACATCCTGGCCGCGTTCGGGCAGACCGAGATGTCGCCCGTCACCTGTATGTTGTTGGGGCAGGATGCAATTCGCAAACTCGGCTCGGTCGGCCGGGTGATCCCGACGGTCTCGGCCCGGGTGGTCGACGAGGATATGAACGACGTGCCGCGCGGGCAGGTCGGCGAGATCGTGTACCGCGCACCCACGCTGATGGCGGGCTATTGGAACAACCCGAAGGCCACCGCGGAGGCGTTCGCCGGTGGCTGGTTCCACTCCGGTGACCTGGTGCGGCAGGACGACGAGGGTTACGTCTGGGTGGTCGATCGTAAGAAGGACATGATCATCTCCGGCGGCGAGAACATCTACTGTGCCGAGGTGGAGAACGTTTTGGCCGGTCACCCGGCCATCGCCGAGGTCGCGGTGATCGGCAGGCCGCACCCCAAGTGGGGCGAGGTGCCCGTCGCCGTGGTAGCCCTCGGTGCGGTCGCCGAGGCCCGGTTGACGCTGGCCGAACTCGATGATTTTCTCAGCGATCGGTTAGCTCGCTACAAGCATCCCAAGGCGCTGGAGATCGTCGACGCATTGCCCCGCAATCCGTCGGGCAAAGTGCTGAAAACAGAGCTGCGTGCACTGTTCGGTATCGAAAACGTCGTTGACGCCGACGAAAGTTCTACTGCGGCAACGGTTTCTAACGCGACTTCGGTAAGGTAACCGGTCGGCATGGCTTTGCTAACGGTTGCGATGTTAATAAAGCAGTTGCCCAACACCGCCGGTACCGGATCGGGTACAGTCCTGTGGTCCGTCTTACTACCCGTCAGTAGGGAGATGGAGATCACAGCCATGGGGTTGGGGCCGGAAATGGGCAGGGAGGGGACGTGCACCACGTGATTCCAGTCCGCGACCGCGACAGGAGCGGGCGAGGGTGACGGCGAGCAACGGGCTGGTCGACTACGTCCGTGATCAATTGGAGAAGCCCCTGACCATGGTCGGTGGCTTCTTCAAGATGTGCGTGCTTACCGGCAAGGCGCTGCTGACGCGGCCGTTCCAGTGGAAGGAGTTCGTCCTTCAGAGCTGGTTCCTGATCCGGGTCGCCTTCCTTCCGACTCTCGCGGTCTCCATCCCGCTGACCGTCCTCATCATCTTCACGCTCAACATCCTGCTGGCCGAGTTCGGCGCCGCCGACGTGTCCGGCGCGGGTGCGGCCCTCGGCGCGGTCACCCAGCTGGGTCCGCTGGTGACGGTGCTCGTGGTGGCCGGAGCCGGCTCGACGGCCATCTGCGCCGACCTGGGTGCCCGCACCGTCCGGGAGGAGATCGACGCCATGGAGGTGCTCGGCATCGACCCGATCGAGCGCCTGGTGGCGCCGCGGGTGGTGGCCTCGACCTTCGTGGCGTTCCTGCTCAACGGCGCGGTGATCACCATCGGTCTGGTCGGTGGCTACTTCTTCGGTGTCTACATCCAGAACGTCAACGCCGGCGCCTATGTCTCGACGCTGACGCTGCTCACCGGATTCCCCGAGGTGATGATCTCGGTCATCAAGGCCACCCTGTTCGGTTTGATCGCCGGGCTGGTCGGCTGCTACCGGGGCCTCACGGTGGCCGGTGGTTCCAAGGGTGTGGGCACCGCGGTGAACGAGACGCTGGTGCTGTGCGTGGTGGCGCTGTTCGCGGTCAACGTCGTGCTGACCACCATCGGCGTGCGATTCGGGACCACGACATGAGGGCCCTCAAGTGAGTACAGCAGCGGTTCTTCGCACCCGGTTCCCGCGCGCCTTCGGCCGAGCGACCGGCTATGCCGGCGCGCCAGGCCGATTCCTGGACAGCATCGGGCATGTCGCCTGGTTCGTGGTCACCGCCGTCGGGCACCTTCCGCACGCGTTCAAGAACTACCGTCGCGAAGCGCTGCGCCTGGTTGCCGAGATCGGCATGGGCACCGGCGCCATGGCCGTCATCGGCGGCACCGTCGCGATCATCGGCTTCGTCACCCTGTCGGCCGGCTCGCTGATCGCCATCCAGGGTTTCGCGTCGCTGGGCAATATCGGCGTCGAGGCCTTCACCGGGTTCTTCGCCGCACTGGCCAACATCCGCGTCGTCGCACCGGTGGTCACCGGCCAGGCCATGGCCGCCACCGTCGGTGCCGGCGCCACCGCCGAGCTCGGCGCCATGCGCATCAGCGAGGAGATCGACGCCCTGGAAGTGATGGGTATCAAGTCGATCTCGTACCTGGTGTCCACCCGACTGATGGCCGGCTCGATCGTCATCATCCCGCTCTACGCGATGGCGATCCTGCTCTCGTTTTTGTCCGCGCAGTTGGTGACGACGCTGTTCTACGGGCAGTCGGTGGGCACCTACGAGCACTACTTCCACACGTTCCTGCGGGTCGACGACGTCATGTGGTCGTTCCTCGAGGTCATCATCATGTCGATCATCGTCATGCTCAACCACTGCTACTTCGGCTATTACGCCAGCGGCGGTGCGGTGGGCGTGGGTGAAGCCGTGGGGAGGTCGATGCGTACATCTCTGATCGCCATCGTGCTGGTGGTGCTGCTGGCCTCGTTGGCCCTGTACGGCACCGACCCGAACTTCAACCTGACGGTGTAGCGAGATGACCGCGCCTGCAACTTCAGTGAACAAGTCCAAGACGCCGCCCTACAAGCTGGCGGGTCTCGTGCTGCTGCTCGTGGTGGCCATCGTGCTCACCCTGACCTGGTTCCAGTTCCGCGGCTATTTCGACAAGAAGGCCACGTTGGTGGTGATGGCAGAGCGGGCCGGGTTGTCGATGGATCCGGGGTCGAAGGTGACGTTCAACGGGGTGCCGATCGGGCGGCTGAAATCGGCGGGTGTGGTGACCGATGGCGAGGAGTCCCGCGCGAAGCTGACGCTGGATGTGGAGCCGCAGTATCTGAAGATGATCCCGGCGAACGTAGATGCCGAGTTGCGGGCGACGACGGTGTTCGGCAACAAGTACATCTCGTTCCTGTCGCCGGCCGATCCGTCGCCGGACAAGCTCAAGCCGGATGCGGTGATCAACGCGAACAGCACCACCACCGAGTTCAACACGTTGTTCGAGACGATCATGGGGATCGCGCAGCAGGTGGATCCGGTGAAGCTGAATCAGACGTTGACCGCGGCGGCGCAGGCCCTGGACGGGTTGGGCGAGCGGTTCGGTCAGTCGTTGGTCAACGGTAATGACATCCTGGGTGAGCTCAATGCGCGGATGCCGTCGATCCGCCGGGATACCCAGGGGTTGGCGGATCTGTCGACGGTGTATGCGGATGCGGCGCCGGATCTGTTCGACGGGCTCAAGAGTGCGGTGGTGACGGCGCGCACGCTCAATGCCGAGCGGGGCACCATCGATACGGCGTTGATGTCGGCGGTGGGGTTCGGTAACAACGCCGGTGATGTGTTGGAGCGGGGTGGGCCGTATCTGGTGCGGGGTGCCCAGGATCTGTTGCCGACCACGAAGTTGTTGGATTACTACAGCCCCGAATTGCTGTGCACGCTGCGCAATTTCCACGACGCCGCGCCGAAACTCGCTGCGGCGCTTGGTGGTGACGGCTACTCACTGCAGACCAATACCGAGCTGCTCGGCGCGGGCAACCCGTACGTGTATCCGGACAACCTGCCGAGGGTCAACGCCCGCGGTGGGCCGGAAGGGCGGCCGGGCTGCTGGCAGCCGATCACTCGGGACCTGTGGCCCGCACCGTATCTGGTGATGGACACCGGGGCCAGCATCGCGCCGTACAACCACTTCGAGCTCGGCCAGCCGCTGGCCACCGAGTACGTGTGGGGCCGCCAAGTGGGGGAGAACACGATCAACCCATGAGCGCAGCGAATCGACAAATGGCATGCGGGACCCGAGCCTGCGAGGGAGCCGCATGAGTATTAGAGGCACGCTCTTCAAACTCGGTGCGATCTCGGCGGTGTTGCTCACGTTCACCGCCATCATCTTCGTGGTGTTCGCCCAGGTCCGATTCGACAAGACCACCGGATACTCGGCGATCTTCGACAACGTCAGCGGCTTGCGCAGCGGCCAGTTCGTCCGCGCCTACGGTGTCGAGGTAGGCAAGGTCGAGGACGTGACGCTGATCGACGGCGGTCGGCACGTCCGCGTCGACTTCGAGGTGCAGAACGATCTTCAGCTGTTCCAGCAGACCACGGCGGCGATCCGCTACCTGGACCTGATCGGTAACCGCTACCTCGAACTGCGTCGCGGGGACAGCGACAAGATCCTGCCGCCGGGCGGCACCATCCCGCGCGAGCTCACCCAGCCCGCCCTGGATCTCGACGCTCTGGTCGGTGGGTTCCGCCCGCTGTTCAAATCGCTGGACCCGGACAAGGTCAACAACATCGCCAATTCGCTGATCACGATCTTCCAGGGGCAGGGCGGCACCATCAGCGACATCCTGGACCAGACGGCCGAGCTGACCTCGACGCTGGCCTCGCGTGACCAGGCCATTGGTGAGGTGATCACCAACCTCAACACCGTGCTGGACACCACCGTCAAGCACCAGCAGCAGTTCGACGACACGCTGAAGAACTTCGAGGCGCTGATCACCGGCCTGAAGAACCGGGCCGACCCGATCGCCTCGTCGGTCGCCGACATCAGCAATGCCGCAGGCTCGTTGGGCGACCTGCTGGCCGACAACCGGCCGCTGCTGCGGGACACCCTCGGCTATCTGGAGACCACCCAGCAACCGCTGATCGACCAAAAGGATGAGGTGAACAACATCCTGCAGCAGATCCCTGCGTCGCTGAAGATCATCGGCCGCGCGGGCGGCATCTACGGTGACTTCTTCAACTTCTACGTGTGCGACCTGTCGCTGAAGCTCAACGGGCTGCAGCCGGGCGGACCGGTCCGCACCGTCAAGGTGGTCACCCAGCCGTCGGGCAGGTGCACGCCGAAATGAGGACGATCCAGGGTTCGGACCGCGCCCGTAAGGGCGTGATGGGCGTGATCACCGTGGCGCTGGTCATCGGTGTCGGCTCCAGCCTCACCAGTGTGCCGATGCTGTTCGCGGTGCCCACCTACTACGCGCAGTTCAACGACACCGGCGGCCTGAACGTCGGCGACAAGGTGCGCATCGCCGGTGTCGACGTCGGCGATGTCACGAGCATGGACATCAAGGGCGACAAGGTCGAGATCGGCTACACCCTGGGCGGCCGGGAGATCGGCACCGAGAGCCGGGCCGCGATCCGCACCGACACCATCCTGGGCCGCAAGAACATTCAGGTGGAGCCGCGCGGCAACACGATCCTCAAGCCCCGCGGATCGCTGCCGGTCGAGCAGACCCAGACGCCCTACCAGATCTACGACGCGTTCCTCGACGTCACCCGCGCCTCGCAGGGCTGGGACACCCAGGCGGTCAAACAGTCGCTGAACGTGCTGTCCGAGACCGTCGACCAGACCTCACCGCACCTGAGCGCCGCGCTCAAGGGTGTGCAGGAGTTCTCCGACTCCCTCGGCAAGCGCGACGAGCAACTCAAGCAATTGCTGGCCAACGCCGGCAAGATCGCGACGGTGCTCGGTGACCGCAGCGGTCAGGTGAACGCCCTGTTGGTCAACGCGCAGACGCTGCTGGCCGCGATCAACGAGCGCCGCCAGGCCGTCAGCCTGCTGCTGGAGCGGATTTCGTCGGTATCCCAGCAGATCACGGGATTCATCAACGAGAATCCGAACCTCAACCGCGTGCTCACCCAGCTGCAGACGGTCAGCGGCATCCTCAACGAGCGCAAGAACGACCTCGCCGACACCCTGAGTCTGGCCGGCAAGTTCATCATCTCGCTGGCCGAGGCGCTGGCCTCCGGCCCGTACTTCAAGGTGCTGCTGGCCAACCTGCTGCCGCCGACGCTGCTGCAGCCGTTCGTGGACGCGGCGTTCAAGAAACGCGGCATCGACCCCGAACAGTTCTGGCGCAACTCCGGTCTGCCGGCCTTCCGGTTCCCGGATCCCAACGGAACCCGATTCGAGAACGGCGCGCCGCCACCGGCGCCGACGCCGATCGAGGGCACGCCGGAGAATCCCGGTCCCGCGGTGCCGCCCGGCTCGCCGTGCTCGTACACGCCGCCGGCCGACGGTCTGCCCCGTCCGGGCGACCCGTTGCCGTGCGCGCATCTGGGAGTCGGTCCCTTCGGTGACAACCCCTATGGGCCCAACTACGGAGCGCCCAATGTGGCGACGTCGCAGCCGAATCCGGACGGGATCGGCCCGAACCCGGGTGTCCCGTCGGCGGCCATCCCCGGTCAGGTGGCGCCCGACGTGCCCGGTACGCCGGTGCCGATCGCGCCCGGTCCGCCCGGCGCGCGGACGGTTCCCGTCGGCCCGCCCGGAGTGCCCACACCGCCGGGAGACATCCCCGGTCGCGCGGTACCCGCACCGCTGCTGCCGCCCGGACCGCCGGCGCCGCCCGGACCCGGCCCGCAGCTGTCCCCGGTGGGCACCGAGCCGCTGCCGGGTAACCCGCCGTTCCTTCCGCCCGGATCTCAGGGAGGGGCCCCGTAAATGTCGAGCGTCTTCAACATCCGCAACATCAAGCTGCCGCACTTCTCCCGTACGGCGGTGATCCTCACCGCCATCGTGGTGGCGGTGGCCATCGGCGCCGGCGTGGTGGGCTGGAACGTCTACAAGAAGCTGACCACCACCACGGTCACCGCGTACTTCCCCGAGGTGCTCGCGCTGTATCCCGGGGACAAGGTCCTCATCATGGGTGTGCAGGTCGGCAAGATCGACTCGATTACCACCGACGGCGACAAGATGAAGGTCGTCTTCCACTGGAACAGCAAGTACAAGGTGCCCGAGAACGCGTCGGCGTCGGTGCTCAACCCCAGCCTGGTCGCCTCCCGCGTGATCCAGCTGTCACCGCCCTACACGGGCGGGCCGGCGATGGCCGACGGTGCGGTGATCCCGTTGGAGCGCACCCAGATTCCGGTCGAGTACGACGAGTTGCGGGACCAGGTGACCCGGCTGCTGGCCGATCTGGGCCCGACGAAGGAACAGCCCAAGGGCCCGTTCGGTGACATCATCGAGTCCTTCGCGGACGGGTTCGCCGGCAAGGGCGAGCAGTTCAACAAGACGATCCAGGGCCTGTCCGAAGCGCTGGACGCCTTGCACCAGGGCCGCGGCGACATCGTCGCGGTGATCAAGAGCCTGGCGACGTTCGTCAACGCGCTGTACAAGAACGACCAGCAGTTCGTGGCGCTGAACAACGACCTGGCGCAGTTCACCAACTCGTTCACCAACACCGACCGTGAGGTGGCCACCGCACTGCAGGAACTCAACCAGGTGCTGGGTACCACCCGAAAGTTCCTAGACGAGAACCAGAAACCGCTGACCACCGACATCAAGAACCTGTCGGACGTGACCACCGCGATCCTGCAGCCGGACCCGCGCAACGGCTTGGAGACCGGTCTGCACGCCTACCCGAACCTGGTGTCCAACGTCGTCAACATCGTGTCACCCAACCAGGGCGGCATCGTGACCGTCCCGGTGCTGCCCGGCGTCACCAACTTCTCCAACCCGCTGAACTTCATCTGCAGCACCATCCAGGCCGGTAGCCGGTTGGGTTATCAGGAATCCGCGGAGTTGTGTGCCCAGTACCTGGCGCCGATCCTGGACGCCATCAAATTCAACTACCTGCCGTTCGGGATGAATCTGGCCAGCACCGCGATGACGCTGCCCAAGCAGATCGCCTACTCCGAGCCGCGGTTGCAGCCGCCGCCGGGGTACAAGGACACCACGGTGCCGGGCATCTGGTCGCGTGACACGTTGTTCTCGCACGGCAACCACGAGCCGGGCTGGATCGTGGCCCCGGGCATGCAAGGCGTGCAGGTGCAGCCGTTCACGCAGAACATGCTGACTCCGGAATCGTTGGCGGAGTTGATGGGCGGCCCGGACATCGTCCCGCCGGCCGCGCCGCCGGCCTTCGGTGTGCCGCCCGGCGGCAACCTGCCCGGCCCGCCGAACGCCTACGACGAGTCCAATCCGCTTCCGCCGCCGTGGTATCCGCAGCCGGGCCCGCCGCCGGCACCGGCTCCGGGCGTGCTGCCCGGTGACCCGCTGGGGGCCATCGCCCCGGCGCCGCCGGCCGCTCCGGCCGCCGGTCCGGCACCCGCGGGACCGCCACTGCCCGCCGAGGCCGGAGGGGGTAACTGATGCTGACACGCAACTGGAAGCGGACCGGCAGGCGCACCGCCGCGCTCGCGGTGGCCGCGCTGGCCCTGAGCTCCTGCTCGCAGTGGCGCGGGGTGGCCAACGTGACGCTGCCCGGGGGGCCCGGCACCCAGGACGGGCACTCCACCATCTACATCCAGATGCCGGAAACGTTGGCGCTCAACGCCAACAGCCGGGTCCGGGTGGCCGACGTGTTCGTCGGCCGGGTCAAGGCCATCCAACTGAAGAACTGGGTGCCGACGCTGACCGTGGACCTGGAACCGGGTGTCAAGCTGCCGTCCAACGTGCTGGCCAAGATCGGCCAGACCAGTTTGCTGGGCTCCCAGCACGTCGAGTTGGACAGCCCGCCGGACCCGTCGCCGGTACCGCTGCGCAGCGGTGACACCATCCCGCTGAAGAACTCGTCGGCGTATCCGACCATCGAGCGCACGCTGGCCAGTATCTCGGGCATCCTCACCGGGGGCGGCATCCCCAACATCGAGGTGATCCAGAACGAGGTCAACAACATCCTGACCGGCCGGGCCGATCAGATCCGGGAGTTCCTCAACCGGCTGGACACCTTC
This sequence comes from Mycolicibacterium canariasense, assembly GCF_002101555.1. Classification (GTDB taxonomy): domain Bacteria; phylum Actinomycetota; class Actinomycetes; order Mycobacteriales; family Mycobacteriaceae; genus Mycobacterium; species Mycobacterium canariasense. The sequence goes on along the minus strand of NZ_LQOL01000042.1, from coordinate 225,788 downwards.
ACCGCAGAGATGAACAAGCAGCGCGACGACATCACCCGGGCCATCGACTCCACCAACCGGCTGCTGGCCGTGGTGGCGCAGCGCAACGACACGCTGGATCAGGTGCTCACCGAATTCCCGCCGTTGATCCAGCATTTCGCGGACACCCGCGATCTGTTCGCCGATGCGGTCACGGCCCTGGGCCGGGTGTCGGCCGCCGCCGACGACACGTTGAGCAACACCAACGCCAACCTGCACACCAACCTGGTGAACCTGCAGCGTCCGCTCAAGCAGCTGTCCAAGGCCTCGCCGTACCTGGTGGGTGCGCTGAAGCTGCTGCTGACGGTGCCGTTCAACATCGAGAACGTGCCGAAAGCCATTCGCGGTGACTACATCAACACGTCGGCGACCATCGACCTGACGTTGTCCGCGGTGGACAACGGCCTGCTGTCGGGCACCGGTGTGTCGGGCATGCTGCGGGCGCTGGAACAAGCCTGGGGCCGCGATCCGGCGACCATGATCCCGGACGTGCGGTTCACCCCGAACCCGCACGACGCCCCGGGCGGACCGCTCGTCGAACGGGGGGAGTGAGACATGTTGCTGACCAGGTTCATCAAGGCACAGCTGCTGGTCTTCGCCGCCGTGACCATCATCGCGCTGGTGGTGCTCTCGCTGTTCTACTTGCGGTTGCCCACCGCCGCCGGCATCGGGATGTACCGCCTGTACGCGGATCTGCCGAACTCGGCGGGCCTGTACGAGACGGCCAACGTCACTTACCGGGGCACCACGATCGGCAAGGTGCGCGACGTGCAACCGACCCCGACCGGCGCCCGGGTGACCATGGACATCGACGACGACGCCAAGGTTCCCCTGGACGCGTCGGCCAATGTGCATTCGGTGTCCGCGGTCGGCGAGCAGTTCCTGGACCTGGTGTCGGAGAAGGACGAAGGCAAGTACTTCAGCTCCGGGCAGACCATCACCAAGGGGTCCGTGCCCGCCGAGGTCGGCCCGGCGCTGGACGCCGCCGAGCGCGGCCTGGCCGCGCTGCCCAAGGAGAAGATCGGCCAGCTGCTCGACGAGACCGCCAAAGCCGTTGGCGGACTGGGGCCCGCCCTGCAACGGGTGGTGGACTCCACCCAGGCGCTGGCCGGTGACTTCAAGGACAACCTGCCCTCGGTGAACGACATCGTCGAGCACTCCGGGCCGATCATCGACAGCCAGGTGACCTCCGGGGACGCCATCAACCAGTGGGCGGCCAACCTCAACACCATCGCCGCGCAGACCGCCGAACAGGACGGCGCCCTGCGCAGCGGCCTGCAGCAGGCCGCGCCGACGGCCGATCAGCTCAACGCCGTGTTCGGTGATGTGCGCGACGCGCTGCCGCAGACCCTGGCCAACCTTGAGGTCGTCATCGACATGCTCAAGCGGTACAACAAGAACGTCGAGCAGGTGTTGGTGGTGCTGCCCCAGGGCGCGTCCATCGCCCAGACGGCGACGATCTTCGCTCCCAAGGGCCTGCTGCACTTCGGCCTGGGCATCAACTCGCCGCCGCCGTGCCTCACCGGGTTCCTGCCGGCGTCGCAGTGGCGGTCACCGGCCGACACCACCACCCAGCCGATCCCGTCGGGTCTCTACTGCAAGATCCCCAAGGACGCGCCCAACGCGGTCCGCGGTGCCCGCAACTACCCGTGCGCCGACGTCCCGGGTAAGCGGGCGGCCACCCCGGCCGAATGCCGCGGCAACGAGCCGTACGTACCGCTGGGCACCAACCCCTGGTACGGCGATCCCAACCAGGTCGTGGACTGCCCGGCCCCGGCCGCACGCTGCACCCATCCGGTCGAGCCCGGCCGGGTGATCCCGGCACCGTCGATCAACAACGGGCTCAACCCGCTCGGCGCCAGCCAGCTGCCGCCACCGGAGTCCACCGCGCCGACCAGTGACCCGCTCACCCCGCCCGGCCAGGGCACCGTCACCTGCAGTGGACAGCAACCCAACCCGTGCATCTACACTCCGGCAGCAGGCCCCTCCGCGGTGTACAGCCCCCAGAGCGGTGAGGTGGTCGGCCCCGACGGTGTCAAGTACGCCGTCAACAACTCGATGAAGCCAGGAGATAGCGGATGGAAGGAGATGCTGGCACCAGCCGGCTGAACCCCACCCCGGACGCCGAGCAATCGGACGACTCAGAAGAACCCATAACGCACACTCCCGAGGATCAGCCCGAGCCGGCGGTCCCGGCCGGCGCGGCTCGGCCGGAACGGCTCGGCGTGGGCTGGGTGGCCGCCATCTGCGCCGGCCTGCTGGTCCTGACCGCCGGGCTGGCCGTGCTCGGCTACCTGGCGGTGCAGGCCAATGCCCGCAGCGCCCAGATCGGGCGCGACGACGCCGTCGCCCTGCAGGCGGCCAAGGACTGCGTGACCGCGACCCAGGCCCCGGACACTGCGTCGATGGGCGCCAGCCAGGCCAAGATCATCGCGTGCTCGACCGGTGACTTCGGCGCCCAGGCCGGCTTCTTCAGCGGCATGATGGTCGAGGCGTACCAGGCGGCCAACGTGACGGTGCAGGTGTCGGATCTGCGTGCCGCCGTGGAACGGCACAACGACGACGGATCGGTCGACATCCTGGTGGCCGTGCGCACCAAGGTGACCAACTCGCAAGCCGCCGACCAGGAACAGGGTTACCGCCTGCGGGTGACGATGCAACGCGACGAGGGCACCTACAAGATCGCCAACCTCGTCCAGGTGACGACGTGACGGCGGTGCTGGACGTGAACTCAGACGTGAACCCGGATGCGGACGTGGCGGCGCCGGACGGCGCGGTCGTCGAGGTGCCGGTGGCGTCCTGGGCCGCGCGGGCCGGGGCGCTGGCCGTCGACGTGCTGTTCGGGGTGGCCGCCGCCGCGGTGATGGCGCTGCTGGCCTGGATGTCGCCGTGGCAGGGCTGGCAGTGGTGGCTGTACGTGGTCGTGCTGGTGCTGTTCGGCGGGGCGGTCCTGGTGAACCGCTGGCTGCTACCGGCCTGGACGGGCTGGACACTGGGCCGGGCGGTCGCCGGCATCCGGGTGGTCGGGCGCACCGGCGCCCGGGTGGGCGTCCTCCGGTTGATGGCGCGCGATATCGCCCATCTGCTCGACACGACCGCGCTGTTCGTCGGGTGGCTGTGGCCGCTGTGGGACCGGCGCGGCCGGACCTTCGCGGACCTGTTGCTGCGCACCGAGGTTCATCGGGTCGACGCGCCGCAACGCGATCTGCGCAGGCCGGCGGCGGTGGGTATGGTGGCCACCGTCGTGGTCTGCGGTGCCGGTGCCGCACTGGGATACGGCGCGGTGTACCGGCACGACCGCGCGGTGGACCGGGCCAGAGCCGAGATCTCGCAGCAGGGCCCGCGCATCGTCGAACAGATGCTCAGCTACAGCCCGCAGACCGTCAAGGACGATTTCGCCGAGGCGCAGACGCTGGCGACCGACAGTTATCGGCCTCAGCTTGTCGCCCAACAGAATTCGGTGCAGAAAGCACCGATCGTGGACAACGAGTACTGGACCGTCAACAGTGCGGTCACCGAGGTGGCGCCCACGACGGCCACCATGTTGATGGCCATGCAGGGACAGCGCGGTGCCGACCCGGCCGCCATGAAATTCATCACCGCGACGGTGCAGGTCGATTTCGTCGAGGCCGGTGGGCAGTGGCGCGTGCAGAACCTCACGGTGATCACCCGCCCGCAACCGGGCGGAGGGCCCCGATGAGCCCCCGCCGCCAGGTCGATCCCGGCACGCCCGAACTCTTTGTGACCGTGCGCAACCCACCGAGGCGATGGGGCCTGCCGCTGGTCGGCGGTGTCTGCGCGGTGGTGCTGGCCGCCATCATCGGGGCGTGCACGATCATGGCGATGGCGCACGAATCGGACCGTCGCACCGAGCGCCGGGATGCCTCCGCGTTGGCCTACGTCCGCGACTTCATGACCGTCTACACCACCATGGACCCGTTCCACGCCAACGACTACGCCGACCGGATCAAGGCGCAGGGCACCGGCGAATTCGTCAAGCAGTTCACCGAGAAGCAGAACGAGATCGTCATCCAGGTGGCCCGCGCCGAGCCGACGACCGGTACCGTGCTGGCTGCGGGCGTGCAGCGCTGGAACGACAACGGCAGCGCCGACGTCCTGGTCGCGACGAAGATGACCTCCAAGACACCCGACGGGAAGCAGACCATCGAGACCGGGAGCCGTTGGCTGGCAACGACTATTCAGGAAGGGCGCCAGTGGAAGATCAGCCGGCTGATCCAGGTGATCTGACCACCGGGTCCAGCGACGAGCAGACCGAGGCCCAGCCGACCGGGAAGGCGGCGCGGGCCGGCGGGAACAAGCTCGTGGCCGCCCCAGCCGAGCCGGAAACCGAGCCCGGAGCCGAGCCGGGAGCCGAGCCTGAGGTCGCGGCGGCCGATCCCGTGCTGGTGCCGCACCGCACGGCAAGCCGGGCCTTGAAGACCGCGGCCGTGGTCGCGGCCCTGCTGTTCGTCGCGGCCGGTGCCTTCGCCGGCGCCACGGCACAGCAGTACCTGTCCGACCGGGCGCTGGTGCACACCAAGCTGGAGATCGCCCGCACCGCGACCAATGCCATCACGACGCTGTGGACGTACACGCCCGAAGACATGGAGTCCCTGCCCGACCGGGCCGAGAAGTACCTCGGCGGCGACTTCGCCGCCCAGTACCGCCAGTACATCGACGCGATCGTCGCGCCGAACAAGCAGGCCCAGGTCTCCAACAGCACCCAGGTGCTCGGCGCGGCCATCGAGACGATCAGCCCCGGCCAGGCGACCGCGCTGGTGTACACCAATTCGGTGGCGACCAGCCCGGTCACCAAGAACATCCCGTCACTGCGGTATTTGTCCTACCGGCTGACGCTGGAGCGACGAAACTCCACCTGGCTGATCACCGAGATGACGCCGGTCACCTCACTGGATCTCACCCCGCGGCTGTAGGCGCGCGATGCGCTCCCCGGTGTCCCGGCGGTCGACCGTGACGGCCCTGCTGCTGTTGACCTTCGCCACCGGCGTGGTGGACGCGGTGAGCGTGCTGGTGCTCGGCCACGTCTTCGTGGCCAACATGACGGGCAACGTGATCTTCCTGGGTTTCTGGTTCGTCCCGGGGTCGGGGGTGGACCTCACCGCAGCGGCCGTCGCGTTCCCCGGTTTCGTCGCCGGAACGGTGCTCGGTGGACGGCTGGCGCGGCATCTCGATGCGCGGGTGCGCCGATGGCTGGTGGTGACGCTGGTTGTCGAAGCGGCGATCATCGCGACCATGGCCGTGCTCGCCGGAGCCGGCGTGCTCGACTACCGCGACGACAGCAAGCTGATTTTGATCGCCGGTCTCGCGGTGAGCTTCGGCTGTCAGAACGCCACCGCACGGCAGTTCGGTATCCAGGAGTTGAGCACCACGGTGCTCACCTCCACCATCGTCGGGATCGGGTTCGACAGCCGGTTGGCCGGCGGCACGGGGCAGGGCGAGAGGCTGCGCTATACCGTCGTACTCACCATGTGCGGCGGCGCGGTGCTCGGGGCGACGTTGAGCCGATACACCGTCGCCCCGGTGATCGGTCTGGCTGCCGCGATCGTCGCGGTTTCGGCGGCCATCTTCGCGTTCGGACCCGGGAATGCCGATTAGCGCGACCGTCGTGGTGGCCGGGCCGGTGGCGGCTGTCAGCACCGAGCAGTGGCGAAAGCGGATGCAGGTCAATAAGATCGGCCAGCTGTCCGGGACCAGGGCGGTGCTGCCGCGCCCGCGCGGATCGCGCGGGCGGGTGGTGGTCACCCCCAGCGCCGACAGCCGGCGCTTCAGCCCACGGCGATGCGTGCGAATGTCGGCCGCCCGTGGTCGACGACGGGCGGCCGTACTGACTCCGGGACAACGCGAACGGCATACCCGGCACCGTTGCTGAAATGCGCAAGGCGGTGTCGATTTCGCAGCGCCGCGGTCCGACCGGCGGCGCTCGTCCAGGTGGTGCACACGGCTCTGACCTCGTGACGGCCCCGCCCGCGCTGCCTCGTCGGTGTCGGCACCGAGGGTCCCGGCGACATCGATGGCGGATACCCCCTCTTCTTTGCGGGACCGGATCGTGCGGCAGTCCTGACCAAAACCCAACGCGCACAAGCCTTCGACGTGGCCGAGAGTTTCCCCGCAAAACCATGGAGGGGGTGTGATCCGGGTGTTACCGTCCTGTGCATCGGCTGGCAGGCTACGGGGAGGCGTGTGCGTCATGGGGAATCATCGCGCGGTGACGGAGCGGACGAGACGGCTCGCGGTGGTGGGGGCGGCGACCGTCACCGCCACGGCGCTGACGGTCGGGGCGGCCGCACCACAGCCGCTGCAGCCACGTCCCGAGCTGCGCCTGGTCCACGACCAGCCACTGCACCTCGCGGCGTCCACGAGTTTGTTCCCGCCGCCCGGGGTGTTGTCGGATATCACTGGCGGACTGGGTAATTCGGCGTACAACGCGGCCCAGGACCTGTACGCCGCCATCGCGAACGCGCTGGTGAACCGGGTGAGCGTCCCCGCACTGACCGGCGGACTGAACATCAACATCAGCGACATCCTCGACAAGATCCCGCTGGACCTGCTCGACCAGGTACTGGGCGCGGTCAAAATCAATCTCGGCTCGCTGCTCGACGGCGCGCTCGGGTCGGTGGTCTCCGGGGCGCTCATCCCGGTGCTTGATGCGATCGGCCTCACCGATTCCTCGGGCAACGTGACCTTGAGCGCCCTGCTCGGGCTGCTCGGCCTGGACCTGTCCAACATCGTCGACCTGGCCAACCTTGACATCCCCGGCGTCAACGTCATCACCCCCGGGCCGGCCTTCGGTCTGCTGAAGATGCTCGGCGTGGACATCGGCTGGACCCCGGGAACCCCGAATGCCGTTGCCCAGGCCATCAATTCGACACCCTATCTGGATATCAGCGGCGACGGTCTGCTGGATATCGTGTTCGAGCGGGCCAGCGACGTCATCGACGGTCTCGGGCCCATCCTCGGCGCGCCGCTGCAACTGCTGGTGAACACCCTGCACGCGGTCACCGATGCGCTGCCGCTGGAACTGCTCAACATCACCGACGTGCGGATCCCCATCGTGGCCGGAATCGGGTTGGGCGCCTTCGCCACCGGGGCGGCCTACCCCAAGATCCTGGCCGAGTTGGCCAAGCAGCCCGGCGGCACGCAGTCCGGTGACCATCCGCTGGTCGGCAATTTCACCGTGCTGCCGATGGTGCTGCTGAACAACCTGGGCCGGGCGAACGGCGGTATGTTCTCGCGCTTCTACCCGCTCGGTGACCTGCTCGGCATCGACCTGTTGGCCCCGGATACCGCGGCCACCCACAGCGGCGGACTGCCCCTGCTCAACACCGGTCTGGCCGTCGGCGGCGCCAATGTGCTGCCGGTGAAGATCGATGCGACCGTCCAGTACCAGCCGTTCTCCGACTTCGCTGCCTGGCCGAATCCCTTCACGCTGGCCAACAACCTGATGGCCGGCACCGTGGGTGCCAGCTACATTCTGCGCGGCTTGACGCTGGACACCGTCCTGGAACAGGTCGGCGATGCGGTGGGCGATGTGGTGGGCAACATCACCGCCGGAAACCCCTTGGCGCTCAACATCTATCTCACCCTGCCCGCCGCGACGCTGCCGCTGCTGGAACCGCTGTACCTGACCGGGGACGTGCTCAACGCGGTGAGCTTCGGCACGCTGGGTACCTTCCCGATCCGGCTCGCGAACGCGCTGGCGCCCGCGCTGACCAGCTTGGTGAACCTGGGCTACACCGATGTGGTGCGCAATCCCGACGGGACGTACACCAGGACGCTGACCGACGCCGCCACCCCGACCCCGTTCTTCTCGTTCCCGCACGTGAACCCGGGACAGGTGGTCAACGATGTGATCAAGTCGCTGGTGAACGGTTTCCAGAAGGAGTTCTTCAGCGGTCACCCGACGGCGGCACCGCCCAACGTGATCGACGAACTGGTGAAGCTGGTCAAGGGCATCACCAGCGGCAGCCTGGCCAAGGAGCTGACCAAGGCGGCCACCGACGCAGCGAATGCCGGGTTGGCCGCCGCTGGACTGGATAAGGCCGACGCCCTGCCGACCGCCGGTGCCCAGACCGTGACGTTGGCGGCGACCACCGCCGACGAGGCCACCTCGACCGGTAAGCATGCGGCACCGGTTGGGACTCCCGTTCCCGAGGATTCGGGTAACGAGCCCCGGCATGCGGCGTCGGAGGACGCCACGGCGACCCCCGACACCGAGAAGTCCGACACCGAGAAGTCCGACACCGAGAAGTCCGACACCGAGACGGACACGGCCAAGACCGATACGGACGAGGCAGATACCGACAAGACCGATACGGACAAGACCGATACGGCCAAGACCGATACGGACAAGACCGAAACGGATAAGACCGACACCACCAAGAGCGGTACCGAGAAGTCCGATACCGCCAAGACCGACACCACCAAGGCCGGCACGCCCACGGCCCAGACGACGCCGAAACCCAAGGCCAAGAAGCAGGACCCGCTGAGCAACGCCGTTCGCGATATCACCCGGGCGCTGCACCCGAAGAAGAAGCCGGCCGCGGCCGATTCGGAGACCAAGGCCGGTGCCAGGTCGACCACGACGAAGAAGGCGGACGCCGGTTCGACGGGTGAGGCCGCCTGAACCCCGACGTCTTTCAGTTGAAGGCGAGCCAGGCCGGCAGCGCGCGTTCGCGCGAGTCGCACAGCACCTGATAGGTGTCACACGACCCCTTGGGCACGCCGGCGCCGGCCCACATGCCGCCGCTGTCGCGCCGCAGCACGATGGCCGACGACCCGCCACCGTCGAGCAGGATGGCGGTGTCACTGCCCAACCCGCGGAACAGGTCTTGGATCTGATCGGGAGTGTAGCTGCCGCCCTGGAAGACGTACATCTCGTCGCGCTGGCGTGCGTAGGCCAGCGCGGTGCGGGCGGCCGACGGGCCGGGGTCGTTCATCTGTCCGGTGTCACCGGGCGCCAGCAGGCCCAGACCGCTGACCGCGACGAAGCGGGTGCCCTTGTTCATCAGGTCGGTGACGACCGGCGTCGCGGCGTCGAAATCGTCGCCGGCACGGGGGCTTATCACGAAGGGGGCGCCCGAGACGGGCAGGATCATGGTGGACAGGGGTGTCCAGATCTCGTTGCCGCCGGACAACCCCTGCTTGCCCGCGTAGGCCAGGGTGCCCGTCACCGCTGCGTTGGCCTTGCCCTGCCCGCGGGTGTTGTCCACGTAGGCGCCCAGTGGCGAGCTGCAGCCCGTCGTCTTCCACGACCCGCCGCGTTGTCCGCGGATGTCGAAGAAGTTGGCGTTGACGGCAATGGTCGGGCGGCCCAACGCCTGCCACGCCGCGATGGGCGAATAGATTTCCGAGGCCTGCAGCAGTCCTTCGGCGGTGCGGGCACCGGGGGTGCGCTCGCAGCGTGATTGATAGCCGGTGTGTGAGTCCACCAGCAACCGTGGGGTCAGCCGCCCGGTGGCGCCCTTGATGATCATCAGGTGGCCGCCGTTGCTCATCTCGTACCACTGGCCGGCGGCGTTGAGCATCGGCGCCGGAAACCCTGGGCCGAAGTTGTAGACCAGATAGGAACCGCGGGTGTTGGCCACCGCGTTCGCCAATAGGGTGCGGCCGTCGGCCGCGGCGGCGACCGGAGCCCCGATGCCGGTGGCAACGGCCGAGGTGACCGTGAGCACCGCGATGCCGACGGCAAGGCGCAGGAAGCATGCGGCAACGCTCGGCACGGCGATCCCCTTCTGGCAAACTTTCGAGAAGCTCAGGATAATCACAGCTGACTCACTGTCAACTTTCGTCACGGCCTGATAACGCTTATGCCACAAGAGAATTGCCGGAAGGCGCGATGTGCGGCGAAGAATCGGATCTGTCCCCGGAACACGAGGACGCTGTTGCCTTCAGTATACCGGCGCGCGGCGGCCCTCATGAGCTCGTGATTTTTGCCCCATAATCGCTTCCCGCACGGGCGAAAGCGGCTGAATGGGGGAATGGTGCCGGCTTATACGTTGGATCTGGACACGGTCGACCTCGGCGCGCGGGCGCTGGTCGGCGGCAAGGCCGCCCGACTGGGCGAACTCGCGCGCAACGGGTTTGCGGTGCCACCCGGGTTCTGTGTGACGGTGCAGGCATTCGATCGGTTCGTCACCGCCGTCCCGTCGCACGCCGCCCTGCTGGAGCGGCTGTCCGGGCTGGACGCCGACGACCACGACGCCATCGGCGCGCTGAGCGCACAACTGCGTGCGACGCTCGAAAGGGCCGCCATGCCAGCCGAAATCGAGACGGCGATCCGCGGCGCCGTGACCCGGCTGGGTGTAGAGCGGCCCTGCGCGGTGCGCTCGAGTGCGACGGCCGAAGATCTGGCCACCGCATCGTTCGCCGGGCAGCAGGACTCCTACCTCGACGTGGTCGGGCACCGGGAGATCGTCGGCCACGTGAAGCGCTGCTGGGCCTCGCTGTTCACCGACCGGGTGATCGGCTACCGGTTGCGTAATCGGTTTGACCACAAGAAGATCCGGATGGCGGTGCTGGTGCAGCTGATGGTGCCCGCACAGGCCGCCGGTGTGCTGTTCACGGCCGATCCGGTATCGGGCAATCGCCGGGTGGCCACGGTGGAGGCCGTGTTCGGCCTCGGCGACGCCCTGGTTTCCGGCCGGGCCGACGCCGACCTGTACCGGGTACGCGACGCGACGGTCGAGACCGCCACCCTCGCGGCCGGACGGCCGGTGCTCACCGATGCCGACCTGCTCGGCCTGGTGCGGCTGGGCCGCCGCATCGAAGCACACTTCGGCCATCCTCAGGACATCGAATGGTGCCTGCTCGACGGCGATTTCCACGTCGTGCAGTCCCGGCCCATCACCACGCTGTTCCCCGTCCCCGAGGTCGACGACGAACGCACGCATGTCTTCGTCTCCGTGTGCCATCAGCAGATGATGACCGACGCGATGACCCCGCTGGGCCTGTCCGTGTGGCAGTTGACCACCCGGCGGCCGATGGCCGAGGCCGGGGGCCGGCTCTTCGTCGACGTGACGGACGCGCTGCAGGTGCCGGCGAGCCGCGCGGCGCTGGTCGAGGGCTTCCTCAGATCGGACCCGCTGACCGGCGGTGCCCTGCAGAGCATCGCCGAACGCGTGGGCGTCGTCGGCACGCAACCGGATCAGCCCGGCGAGCCGGGCGTGACCGAGCCGCCGACCGTCCCCGATCCGGCCACCGTCACCGGGCTGATCGAGCGGAGCCGGGCCGGCCTCGCGGCCCTCGAACGCGATATCGAACCGTTGTCGGGACCAGCACTCGTCGAGTTCATCATGGCGGATTTCGCGGAGCTGCAACGCATCCTGTTCGCACCGGAGAGCACCCAGGTGATCATGGCCGGGATGGACGCCGCCCACTGGCTCAACGACCACCTGCGGGACTGGCTGGGTGAGACGAACCCCGCCGACGTGCTCAGCCAGTCGGTGCCGCACAACGTGACATCGGAGATGGGGCTCGCGCTGCTCGACGTCGCCGACGCGATGCGGCCCCACTCGGATGTGGTGGCCTTACTGGCCGGCTGGCGCGACACCGACGGCGACGTGCTGGCCGCACTCGGCGACGTGCCGGGCGGGCGGCAGGCCCGGCGCGCCCTGCAGGACTTCCTGGGCAGGTACGGCATGCGGTGCACCGGCGAGATCGACATCACCAGGCCGCGGTGGAGTGAACAGCCGTCGGCCCTGGTGCCGACGATCCTGGCCAATATCGCGAACTTCGCACCGGGCGAGGCGCAACGGCGCCTGGAAACGGGCCGCCGCCAAGCCGAGGCGAAGAAGCGCGAACTGCTCGCCCGGTTGCGGGCGCTGCCGGACGGTACCGCCAAGGCCGCCGAGACCGAATCGATGATCGACCGGCTGCGCGCCTTTGCCGGCTACCGCGAATATCCCAAGTACGGCATGGTGTGCCGCTATTTCGTCTACAAGCGGGCCCTGCTGGGCGAGGCGCAGCGCCTCGTACAGGCCGGTGTCCTGCGCGCGCCCGACGACGCCTACTACCTCAGACTGCAGGAGTTGCATGAGGTCTGCCGCACCCACCGAGTGGACGATCGCCTCATCGAGGAACGCAAGGCGGCGCTGCGCAGCTATCAGCAGCTGCGGCCACCGCGGGTACTCACCTCCGACGGAGAAGCCGTCATCGGTGCCTACCAGCGGAGTGGCCTGCCGTCCGGTGCACTGCCGGGTCTTGCCGTGTCGGCCGGGACGGTGGAGGGACGCGCGCGCGTCGTGACGGACTTCGCCTCCGCTCGGCTGGCGGCCGGTGACATCTTGGTCACCGCATACACCGATCCCAGCTGGACGCCGCTGTTCGTCGGTATCGGCGGACTGGTGACCGAGGTGGGCGGGCTGATGACCCACGGCGCGGTGATCGCCAGGGAATACGGGCTGCCCGCCGTCGTGGGCGTCGAGGGCGCCACGACGCGGATCCGGGACGGACAACGGATCCGGGTGGCCGGCACCGAGGGTTACGTCGAGGTGCTGGCCTGACCGATCGCCGCTAGCGTCCCGGCGGCGCCAGCCGGTACACCGCGTCGGCGTAGTCGTCGGTGACATACACCGCACCGTCGGGTCCTACCACCGCCGAAACCGGTCGGCCCCAGCGGGTTCCGTCGGCGGACTGGAAACCGCCGACCAGGGTCTGGGCGGTGCCCAGTGTGGCGGACCGCCATGGCAGGAACGTCACCTCCGGGGCGCGCGGGGGCCGGCGGTTCCACGATCCGTGCACGCCGAGCAAGGCCCCGGTGGTGTAGGGGGCGGGCAGCGCGCCGTCGGTGAAACTCATGCCCAGCGGCGCGGCATGCGCACCGATGGTCTGCTCGACGGGCGGCAGCGCCGCGCAGTCCAGCGCACCGCCGTCCGCGTTGGTCTGGACATCGCGGACGAACGGGGCGCCGGCCGGTCCGCCGATCGGATGGCAGTACGGCCAGCCCAGTTCGCGGCCGGGCGTGAGGCGGGCGATGGCCTCCGGCGGGTTCTCCGCGACGTACTCCGCGTCGACCTGCCCGGTGGCCGGGTCGGCGATGTTGTCCCGGTTGTTCACCGCCGTCCAGATCGACCCGTCGGGCGCGGTTGCCAGGCCGGTGCCGTTGCGGACCCCGGTGGCGTACACCGCGGCCGGACCACCACCGGGCGGCACCCGCATGATGGTGGCGCGCGGCGGGCTGGCCGTACGGTCGTGGGCCGAGATGTTGCCGGTCGATCCGATCGAGAAGTACACGGCCCCATCGGGTCCCACGGTGACGCTCTTGAGGGCGTGCGAGTAGGCGCCGCGTAGATCGGGGCTGCGGGCGTCGGGCAGGCCGGTGGCGACCGGCCGTGGGTTGGTCGCCGAGCCGTCCCGGTAGTCGTAGGCGGTGACCCGGTCGCTCTCGGCGACCAACAGGGTGGCACCGGCGAAGGCCAGGCCGTGCGGTTGGGTGAGCCCCTCCAGCAGTGGCCTGCCCACGCCGCCGGCCACCGTGACGATCTGGCCGGTGCCGGGCAGCGATACCAGCAGCCGCCCGTCCGGTGCCCAGGCGGCCAGTCGGGCCTTGGGCACCCTGGCCCACACCGACATCGTCCATCCCGGCGGCACCAGTGCCTGCCGGGCGGTGTCGAAGGGCCGCTGGTCCAGGCCGGCGGGGACGGTGACGGTCACGGGTACCAGGCCGGCCGGTGCGGCGGCGGGGGCGGTCGGGCTGCCCGGCACCGGTGCACCGCCACCTGACCGGCCCTCGCCGCAGCCGGTCAGCAGCCCCGCTACGGCGAGGCTGCACAACAGCTTTCGGCTATGCCGCCAACCCGGCATGCATCTCCCAGACCAGGATCTCGGCGTCGGTGGTGGCGGTGACGCGTTGTCCGCCGGTGGCCGTCAACCGCGCGGCGTCGCCCTCCTGCAGGCCGCCCGCACCTTCCAGGACCACCTCGCCCCGCGGCACGAACAGGTGCAGGTACTGCGCCTCGGGCAGCTGCACCGAGTCACCGGGTTGCAGCCGGGCCCCGTGCAGGGCGGCGAACCGGTTGGCGATGCTGATGGCGGTGTTGTTGCGGTGCTCGGGCATCCCGGAGGCGATGGTCACCAGCCCGCCGCGCAGCAGTTCGTCGTCGATTTCCAGCTGCTGGTAGCCGGGGGTGATGCCGGCCTGGTCGGGCAGCACCCACATCTGTACGAAATGCACCGGCTCCGAATGGGTCTCGCCACCGGTCAGGTTCCAGGAGTCGTTCTTCTCCGAGTGCAGGATGCCGCGCCCGGCCGACATGCGCTGAGCCAGGCCGGGATAGATGACGCCGGAGTGGCCGGTGGAATCCTGGTGCACCAGCGACCCGCGCAGCACCCAGGTGACGATTTCCATGTCCCGGTGCGGGTGCGTCTCGAACCCGGCGCCGGGCTTGACGATGTCGTCGTTGTTGACCAGCAGGAGACCGTGATGCGTGTTGGCGGGGTCGTAGTGGTCGCTGAACGAGAACGAGTGCTTGGAGTCCAGCCACGAGATCTTGGTGGCCGCCCGGTCACCGGCGCGGCGGATGTCGATGGTTGCGGTGCTGCTCATGGTTCTCCTTGCGATTCGATGCCAGCCTAGGTGCCGGTACTGGACACCACAACATAGATGATGTGTCATGTATTCCGTGTGGCTGAACGAGGACCAGCAGCGCGTCTGGCGCGACTACCTGACCATGACCTCCCGGCTGCAGGCCGCGATGAACCGGCAGCTGCAAGCCGACTGCGGGCTGTCGCTGGCCGACTACGAGGTACTGGTCGCGCTGGAGGAACGCCCGGGCTGCCGGATGAACGAGCTCGGTGAGCGGCTCGGCTGGGAGCAGAGCCGGGTGTCGCATCAGCTGCGCCGGATGACCGACCGGGCCCTGGTGGCCCGGCACGGGGCTGCGGGTGACCGCCGTGGGGTGACGGTGGAGATCACCGCCACCGGCCGCCAGGCCCTGGCCGCCGCGGCGCCCGGACACGTCGCCCTGGTACGCGAGGTGCTGTTCGACGGGATGAGTGCGGGGCAGACCGCGGCGGTCGGGCGGTGGCTGGCCCGCGCACTGGACCGTCTCGATGGGGCAGATGGGGCAGACTGAGCCGGTGGCAGCCGTGCACGCCCTGGCCCGGGCCGAACGCGAGGCCTTCGCCGACCTGCTGGACGGCCTGACCGCCGAGCAGTGGGATGCCGCCAGCCTCTGCGCGGGGTGGACCGTGCGCGATGTCGTGGTACACACCATCGCCTACCTGGACCAGAGCCGGATGGCATTGGCCCGCAGCATGTTTGCCACCCGGTGCAACGTCGATCGGCTGAACGCCCACGCCCTGGCCGAGCACCGCCTGCTGTCGCCGGCCCGGCTCACCGAACTGATGCACCAGGACGCCCGGCCGGCCGGCGCCGGCGCGCTGTACGGCGGCCGGGTGGCGCTGATCGAATGCCTGATCCATCAACAGGACATCCGCCGGCCACTGCGGCTGCCCCGGGTCGTCGATCCCGCTGCGCTGCGCTACGCGCTCCGCTACGCCAGGGCGAGCCCGGTGATCGGCGCGGCCCGGCGCACCCGCGGGCTGCGGCTGGAGGCCACCGATCTGGACTGGGCCGCCGGGCGCGGACCACAGGTGCGGGGCGCCGCCGAGGCACTGCTGTTGGCGATGACCGGGCGGGCCGCGCAGGTGCGCGCCGAGCTGTCCGGTGCCGGGGTGGAATTGCTGTGCTGAGCGGAGTCAGGCCAGCTTCAGCTCGGCGAGCCGATGGCGCAGGGTGCGCACCTGCTCGGTGACCACGTCGCGGGTGCCCGCCCCGCCGGCCAGCAGCGCCTCGATCAGCTGATCGTCGTCGCGACTGCCGTCGAGCAGCGGCAGCAGCTGCCGATCCAGCGGCTCCAGCGGCACCGTTTCGTGCCAGCGGTTGAAGGTGGCCGCGTCGTCGGTATTACTGGTCAATTCCGCAGCGCGCCTGGCATATTCGTCGATGCGCGGCATGGTGCCCATCGGATCGGGGCGCACCGGGTCCAGTCGGTAATGGGCTTGGCCCTGCATCACCAGCACACTGATCAGATCGTCGAGGTGGGCGGCCAGGTCCGGACTCGGCTGCGTTCCCGCGTCGAGCAGCCGCTCGTGGGTGACGGCCACCAGTTCATCGTGCGACACCGTCCACGGCCAGCGCGTGCCGAGCACGTCCAGCGCCGCTTTGATCGCCGGTGCGTTGGTGAACAGCGTGGCCCCGTCGGCCTGCCGGAACTCCTGGCGGGAATCATCGAGGCGGACCGGTCCGTCGATCGGTGGCACCAGCGCCGCCAGGTGCAACCGGCGGAACCGGTCGGCCGTCGGGTTGTAGTCGATCTGCTGTGCCCGTTCGGCGGGCACGAACAGGGACTGCCGGAAGGTGCGGTTGGTGACGAAGTCCAGGTATTGCTCCACCAGCACCTGAGCGGTGACGCCGTTGGCGGCCAGGTATTCGGCGACCTTCGGGCCGTGGTTGGCCGGGATCATCACCTCCGGGCGCGCCTCGCCCAGATAGGCCAGCCCGTGCGCGTTCGCCCTGGCGAGCACCTCGTAGAAGTAGCGCGGCGTGTTGAACGTCTCGAGCTCGTCGTGCAGCAGATACGAGTCGCCGAAACCCTCGTCGGCCGCTCGCCACTCGGCCAGGATGGCCGCCAGCACACCCTCAGCCGGGGCCACCTCCGCCAGGAAGTCGGCCATGCCACGGGCCTGGCGCACCTTGTCCTCCGGGGCCTGGCCGGCGCCGGCGGCCAGCAGCATGGCGTCGCGCACGACCTCCTTGGTCTTCCAGCCCGGGTACACGTTGTAGCTCAGGTAGGCGACGCCGTCGGCGGTCAGGCCGGTGCGGACCGCGGCCAGCAGGGCTTCGGCGACCTCGTCGGGCACCCAGCTGTACACGCCGTGGGCGACGATGTAGTCGAACCTGCCCAGCGCGGCCAGGTCCATCCGGGCGATATCGCCGGCGATCAACCGCAGGTTCTCGATGCCCAGCGCCTGCACCCGGTCGCGTCCGGCCTCGATCTGGACCTCGGAGAGGTCGATGCCCACCACCTCGGCGTCCGGATGGGTTGCGGCGAACGGCACGATGTTGCCGCCGGCGGCGCACCCGATCTCGAGCACCCGGGCGGTCGCGACGGCCGGCGGCTGCAGCCCGAACAGATGGGCCACCGCGGCCAGCGTCCCCGGCGCCGACTGCGGGAACGAATTCGAGACGTATGGGGTCTCGTCGTAGTCGGAACGAAGCATGTCGATGGCGGTCAATGCCACAACTCCTGTCTGTGCCCACGCAAAACTGCGCGGCACGGTACGCGGTGCAGGTGAACTCTCCGTGCCGCGCCCGACCCACCGGTGGATAGGCCTTAGTCTGTCGTCGTGGATATCAATGGAGCTAGTGCAATCGTCACCGGTGGCGCGTCGGGTATCGGCGCGGCCAGCGCACGCCAGCTGGCGGCCAAGGGCGCCAGGGTTGTCGTCGCGGACCTGAACGCCGAAAAAGGGCAGGAACTCGCGCACGAGATCGGCGGCGTCTTCGTCACCGTCGACGTCACCAACACCGACCAGATCGTCGACGCCGTGAACACCGCCGCCGACCTCGGTCCGCTGCGCGCCCTGGTGAACTCCGCGGGCATCGGCTGGGCCCAGCGCACCATCGGTAAGGACGGGCAGTTCGAGTCGGCGCACAACCTGGACGTCTACAAGAAGGTGCTGGCGATCAACCTGGTCGGCACCTTCGACTGCATCCGGCTGGCCGCCACCGCGATGAGCCGCAACGAGCCCACCGACACCGGCGAGCGTGGCGCGATCGTCAACCTGACCAGCGTCGCGGCGTTCGACGGCCAGATCGGCCAGGCCGCCTACAGCTCGTCCAAGGGCGGCGTCGTGGGCCTGACCCTGCCGGTCGCCCGCGACCTGGCCGCCGTGGGCATCCGGGTGAACACCGTGGCGCCCGGCCTGATCGACACCCCGATCTACGGCGAGGGCGAGGCGTCCGAAGCCTTCAAGGCCAAGCTCGGTGAGTCGGTGCTGTTCCCGCACCGCCTCGGCAAGCCCGAGGAGCTGGCCTCGATGGTCATCGAGCTGATCACCAACTCCTACATGAACGCCGAGGTGGTCCGCGTCGACGGTGGCATCCGGATGCCACCCAAGTAACCCGGTTCACGCGAAGGGCCCCCGCAGGTGCGGGGGCCCTTTTGCGTATGGGGGCGTGTGCGACCTACCAGTCCGACTCGTCGAAGCGGATCACGCCGCGAATGTTGTTCCCGTCCAGCATGTCCTGGTAGCCCTGATTGATGTCCTCGAGCTTGTAGGTCCGGGTGATCATGTCGTCGATGTTGAGCAGGCCGGACTTGTACAGCGCCACCAGCCGCGGGGTCTCGACGTGACTGCTGCCGCCGCCGAAGATGTTGCCCTTCAACGTCTTCTGCAACATGGTGAACAGGAACAGGTTCAGCTTCACGTCGGCGTCGAACATCGAGCCCATGCCCGTCACCACACAGGTGCCGGTCTTGGCCGTCAGGATCATCGCCTCTTCGATGTACTCGCCCTTCATCTCGCCGACGGCGATGATCACCTTGTCCGCCATCAGGCCGTAGGTGGTGTCGATGACGGGCGCGATGGCTTCGGCCATCGACGGGTAGACGTGGGTGGCGCCGAACTTGATGGCTTGTTCGCGCTTCCATTCGTTCGGGTCGATGGCGATGACGTGCTTGGCTCCCGAGATCACCGCGCCCTGCAGGGCGCTCATCCCGATGCCGCCCACACCTATGACGATCACCGTCTCGCCCGGCTTCACCTCGGCGACGTTGGTGGCCGATCCGAACCCGGTGGGCACGGCGCAGCCCATGATGGCGGCGGTCTCGAACGGGATGTCCTTGTCGATCTTGACGACCGAATCCTTGTGCACCGTCATGTAGGGCGCGAAGGTGCCCAGCAGGTTCATCGGGGACACCTCGTGGGATCCCGCGTGGATGCGGTTGGTGCCGTCGGCGATGGCCTTGCCGCCGAGCAGGACGGCGCCGCGGTCGCACAGCGAGCGGAAGCCCTTCAGGCACGGCGGACACTGCCCGCACGCCGGGATGAACGCGAGGATGACGTGGTCGCCCTCCTCGATGCCGGTGACGTTCTTGCCGACCTTGGTGACCACCCCCGCACCCTCGTGTCCGCCGAGGGCGGGCAGGCCGATCGGGGTGGCGCCGGTGGTGATGTGGTAGTCGGAATGGCACATCCCCGCGGCATGCATGCGGATCTGGACCTCATCGGCGACGGGGTCACCGAGCTCGATCTCATCGACTGTGAACGGCGAGTTGAGTTCCCACAGCAGGGCGCCCTTGGTCTTCATGGCATGCGATCATAGAACAGGTTCTAGATTTATGGCTATCGACCCTGTGAAGTGCTGATTCGTCTGCTTCGATGAATTGTGCGATGAATCTCGCGGGCGGTGCCGGTCTACCTCGTATGACTCAGATCAGCGCCCACATCGTTCCCAACCTCTGGTTCGACCGGCAGGCCGAGGAGGCCGCCGAGCACTACATCGCCGCGTTCGGCGGCAACGGCCGGATCATCACCACGATCGCCGCCCACCCCGCGTCGCCGTCGCCGCAGGACGTGCCCGTGGTGGTCGAGTTCGAGCTCGCCGGTCAGCGGATCGTCGGGATCAACGGCGGACCGCAGTTCACCTTCACCGAGGCCGTGTCGCTAGAGGTGCGGGTCAGCGGTCAGGACGAGCTGGACCGGCTGTGGGCCGCACTGGTCGAAGGCGGGTCCGAGCAGCCGTGTGGCTGGCTCAAGGACAAATACGGGCTGTCCTGGCAGGTCACCCCGACCGAGTACTACGACCTGCTGGCCGAGGGTGACGCGGCGGCCCAGGACCGGTTGATGAACGCGGTGCTGACGACCGTCGGCAAGTTCGACATTGCCGCGCTGCAGGCGGCGGTACGGGGCGAAGGCTGAGTGTCGGGTTGAGTCACGTGGCGCGGCATTCGTCGTGCCCGAACCCAACATTCGGTTTCATCCCCAGCCGCGGATTCATCCACACGGATCGGTTTCCGCCGCGGCGGGCACGCGTGCTCGGTCGGTGGGGGCGACGACATTGTTGC
The DNA here is from genome assembly GCF_002101555.1 of Mycolicibacterium canariasense. Lineage (GTDB taxonomy): Bacteria > Actinomycetota > Actinomycetes > Mycobacteriales > Mycobacteriaceae > Mycobacterium > Mycobacterium canariasense. The sequence goes on along the minus strand of NZ_LQOL01000042.1, from coordinate 205,680 downwards.
CATGAACGTCGGCATGGACCCCGCATTGCCGTTCCTCGGGACCGAGGCCCGCTCGGCCGGGCTCGTCACCAAACGCACGCTGCGCAGTCGGCACCGCCTGATCTATCGCAACGTCTATCTGCCCAACGGCGTGGAACTGACGCCGGTGCGCCGCGCCATCGCGGCGTGGCTTTGGTCGGATCGTCGGGCGGTCCTGTCAGGGATGTCGGCCGCGGCGCTGCTCGGCTCGAAGTGGATCGACCAGGAGGCACCCGCGGAGTTGACTCGGCGCGGGGCAGCCGACGTCGACGGCATCGTCGTCCATCGTGAGGTGCTGCGCGGTGACGAGGTGATGACGGTTCGCGGCATACCGGTGACGACGCCAGCCCGCACCGCCTTCGACCTGGGCCGCCGTCTCGACCGTGTCCCGGCCGTGACGGCGTTGGATGCGCTCGCCCAGGCTTCGGGTGTGTGTGCACACGATGTCGCTGCGCTCGTGGAGAGGCACCGCGGAATGCGCGGGATCCTCGGGCTGCGCGAGGCGCTGTCGCTGATGGACGGTGGCGCGGAATCGCCCCAGGAGACGAGGACCAGACTGGTGCTGCTCGACGCGGGTTTGCGACAGCCGCGCACCCAGATCGTGGTGCGGAACGTATACGGCGATTTCGTGGCGCGCCTGGACATGGGATGGGACGAGTTCAAGGTCGGCGTCGAATACGACGGCGCCCAGCACTGGACCGATCCTGTCCAGCGCACCCGGGACATCGACCGATCGGCCGAGCTTTCGGCACTGAAGTGGACGATCATTCGCGTCAGCGCGGATCTGCTGCGTCGCCGCCCGCACGTCCTGGTCACGCGGGTCCGCTCCGCCCTGCGGAACGCCGGCTGCCCATGGATCGGCGATTCACCCGAGTGTCGGCCTGGGGCGCGCTGAGGCGAAGAAAGCGAGCCCGAACCCGACACTCAAAGTGCCGCGGGCAGCCCGAAGGTCTCGAACAGGCGCGGCTCCATGAACGCCACGACGTGCGCGATACCGCCGGGCGTGATGTCCAGGACGTGCAGCTGGAACGCCTCGTGCACGTCGGTCTGCGGATTGCGCATGTACATCGCGGCCGCGGACTGGCCGTTGGCGGTGGTGGTGATGAACCGCATATCGCCGGGACGCTCGGCCGGGCACTTGTGCTTGGAGAGCAGACCGATCGCTTCCGGGCCGCGGTACCAGGTGTCGAAGGGCGGCATCTCCCAGATGGCCTCTTCGGTGAACAGGGTCACCAGCTTGTCGATGTCGTAGGCCTCGAACGCCGCGATGTAGCGGCGCAGTTGTTCCTGCGCTTCCGGGGACTCGGGCGCCGACAGCGTATCGTCCTGGCTGGGGCCCACCTCGTCCAGCTGGGCGCGGGCCCGCTGCAGCAGGCTGTTCACCGCGGCCGTCGACGAACCGATCGCATCGGCGACTTCGGCTGCGCGCCACTGCAATACGTCGCGCAGCACCAGCACGGCCCGCTGCCGCGGGGACAGATGCTGCAGTGCCGCGACGAAGGCCAGCCGCACCGACTCCCTGGACTGCACCACCTCGGCGGTGTCCGGCAGCGGCTCCAGCCAGGGCACCTCGTGATGTTCGAGGATCTCGGTGGTCGGGTCGGCGCTGTCGGTGCCCAGGCCAGACGGCAGCGGCCGGCGCTGCTTGTTCTCGATGGCGGTCAGGCAGGTGTTGGTGGCGATGCGGTACAGCCAGGTGCGGGCCGAGGATTTGCCCTCGAACCCGTCGTAGGACTTCCAGGCCCGCAGGAAGGTCTCCTGCACCAGATCCTCGGCGTCGTGCACGGAGCCGGTCATCCGGTAGCAGTGCGCCAGCAGCTCGCGCCGGTACTGCTGCGCGTCCGCGAGGAACGCGTCGGGGGAATCCGCCTTCGCGGAACGGCCGGCCATATCTGTGAGGACGCTCACGCTTGAGAGCTTACGCACCGGCACCGACAAACGCGTGCCCTCGCGGCCTCCGATCGCGGCGGCCCCCCGTTAGGCTCGTCGGGTGGCCACCACACGCACTGAACGCAGCTTCGACGGTGTCGGAGGCACCCGCATCGTCTACGACGTCTGGACCCCGGGTGTAGACCCGAACGGCGTCGTCGTGCTCTGCCACGGCTACGCCGAGCACGCCCGCCGCTACGACCATGTCGCGCAGCGGTTCGGCGAGGCCGGACTGCTCACCTACGCCCTGGACCTGCGCGGGCACGGCCGCTCCGGCGGCAAACGCGTCTACCTCAAGGACATCTCCGAGTACACCGAGGACTTCCACCACCTCGTCGGCATCGCGACGGCGGCGCACCCGGAACTCAAGCGGGTGGTGCTCGGGCACAGCATGGGTGGCGGTGTGGTGTTCTCCTACGGCGTCGAACACCCCGACGACTACGCGGCGATGGTGCTGTCCGGGCCCGCGGTGTACGCCCAGGACGCGGTGTCCCCGGTGATGATCGCGGTGGCCAAGGTGCTCGGCAGCTTGCTGCCCGGCCTGCCCGTCGAGGACCTGCCCGCCGACGCCGTGTCGCGGGACCCGCAGGTGGTGGCAGCCTACGAGGCCGACCCGCTGGTGCATCACGGCAAGCTGCCGGCCGGGATCGCCAAGGCGCTCATCGGCATCGGGGAGACCATGCCGCAACGGGCGTCGGCGCTGACCGCGCCACTGCTGGTGGTGCACGGCGGTCAGGACAAGCTCATCCCGGTGGCAGGCAGCGAACGGCTGGTGGAGTGCGTGGCATCGCAGGACGTCAACCTCAAGGTCTACCCGGAGCTGTACCACGAGGTGTTCAACGAACCCGAGCGCGCGCTGGTGCTCGACGACGTGACCACCTGGATCGAGACCCGGTTGTGAGACGGATCCTCCTGGCGCTGCTGGCGGTGGTGCTGCTGGTCGGCGGCGGCTGCTCGGCGGAGAAGAACACCGAGCCCAAAGGGTGGGTGGACGAGGACGTCAGCTTCGACGCCGACGGCCTGACGATCCACGGCACGTTCCGGCATCAGGGCACCCCGGGCCCGGCGGCCCTGCTGATCTCCGAGAGCGGCCAGACCGATCGCAACGGGGACAACGCGGTGGCCGGCCCCGTCGGCAATATGCGTCAGCTGGCCGAGTACCTGTCCGACCACGGAATCGCGACACTGCGCTATGACAAGGTCGGCACCGGTCGGACCGGCCTGGGCAAGTACAAGGACCACCCCACCGAGGTGGGTAGCGCGGTGTACACCACGGGTGCCCGCGCGGCGATCCGTTTCCTGGCCGGCCGGCCCGGCGTCGATCCCGCCAAGCTGTCGGTATACGCCCTGGGAGAGGGCACGATTCATGCGATGACCCTGGCCGCCGATGGTGCCGTCGCCGGTTCCGACGCGCCCAAGATCCACTCGCTGGGGCTGTTCCAGCCGTTGTCGGGCCGGTACCTGGACATCATCACCGGACGGGTGCATGCCGATGTGGACGCCGCGGTCAGCTCCGGTGCCAAGACCCGCGAGCAGGCCGACGCCGTCGTCGCCGCCTGGAACGCCGCGGTGGCCCAGGCCAGGACGCAGCGCACCGCCCCGGACAAACTGCCGGAGGGATTGTCGGCAATCCTCAACGCGCAGAACGTCAAAGCCGTTGTCGAGGCCGACTCCATCGACCCCGTGGCCCTCGCCGCCAAGGTCCCCGCTGCCACACCGGTGCTGCTGACCTGTTCCGACGCCGACAACCAGGCCGGCTGCCCGGACGAGCAGACGTTGATCGGCGCGCTGGCGCACACCGCGCTCACCGTGGTCCGGCTCAAGGGCGTCAACCATGTGCTGCGCGACGATCCCAGCGACAACGTGGCCAACTACGCGAAGCAGGCGCCATTATCCCCGCAGTTGACCGATGCGCTGAACACTTTTGTGACGAAATAGGTTGTCGGACTGAGCGGTTAGCCTGAGGAACATGAGCGACAAGATGCTGGCCCGGATCGCGGCACTGCTTCGCCAGGCCGAGGGCACCGACAACGCGCACGAGGCGGAGGCCTTCATGGCGGCCGCCCAGCGGCTGGCCACCGCGACGTCCATCGACCTGGCGGTGGCCCGGGCACATTCGGCGCAGCGCACCAAGGCCCAGCTGCCCGTGCAGCGCACCATCACCATCGGGCCGGCCGGCACCAAGGGCCTTCGCACCTACGTGCAGCTGTTCGTGGTCATCGGGCTGGCCAACGACCTCACCTGCGACGTGGCGACCAATTCCACCTATGTCCAGGCGTACGGGTTCGCCGAGGACATCGACGCCACGCACGCGCTGTATGCCAGCCTGGTGACCCAGATGGTCAAGGCCTCCGAGGCGTACATCAATTCCGGTGCACACCGTCCGACGCCGACCATCACCGCGCGGCTGAACTTCCAGCTGGCCTTCGGCGCCAGGGTGGGGCAGCGGCTGGCCGAAGCCAAGGCGGAAGCCGAGCGCGAAGCGGACCGCCAAGACCGCCCGGGCACGGCGCTGGCCTTGCGCAACAAGGATCTTGAACTCAGGTCGTTCTACCGGGAAACGTCGTCGGCGCGGGGCACCTGGCGGGCCAGCAGCGCCTCGGCGGGATACTCGTCGGCCGCCCGGCGTGCCGGTGACCGGGCCGGTAAGCGGGCCCGGCTCGGGCCCAGCCAGGAGTTGCCGGGTGCCCGCAGCCCCTTGAGGCCATGACCGCGACCATGACGCGACCATGACCGAACGCGATGCCCAGCGCGCGAAAGTGTATGCCGCCGAAGGGTTCGTCCGGACGATGTTCGACCGTGCGGCCCAACGGGGTAACGGCGCGATGGACTTCTTCGGCACCCAGCTGACGCTGCCGCCGGAGGCCCGGTTCGCGTCACTGGACGCGGTCCGCCGCTACCTCGACGAGGTGCTGGCCTTGCCCGCCGTGCGAGAGCGCTGGCCGGGTGCCGGGCCGGTGGCGGTGCGGGCCCGGCGTGGACTGACGGCCGCGCATTACGAAGCGGACACCGCAACCATGGCGGTGCCGGACCGGCACACCACCTGGGCGTTGCGCGAACTCGTTGTGCTGCACGAGCTTGCGCATCATCTCTGCGCAGACGGCGCACCGCACGGGCCGGAGTTCGTCACCACCTTCGCTGAGCTGGCCGGTGCCGTGATGGGACCGGAGGTGGCGCATGTGTTGCGGGTGGTCTATGCCAAGGAAGGGGTGCACTGATGGCCGATCCGGTCGCGGTGGACGCGTTGTTCGGGGAACTGTTGGCCACCGAGGATGATGCATTGCGGGCGGCGCGCGAGTCCGCGGCAGCCGAATCCATGCCAGCCATCGAGGTATCGGCCCAGCACGGCCGTCTGCTGCAACTACTGGCCGGGATTCGCGGGGCCCGCCGGATTCTCGAAATCGGCACGCTGGCCGGTTATTCCACCATCTGTCTGGCCCGCGGTGCCGGACCGGACGGGCGGGTGGTGTCGCTGGAGTTCGACGCCCGGCATGCCGAGGTGGCCCGCAGGAATCTGCAGCGCGCGGCGGTGGCCGACCGGGTCGAGGTGATCGTCGGTGCGGCGTTGGATACGCTGCCCACACTGTCGGGCCCGTTCGACTTCTTCTTCGTCGACGCCGACAAGGAGAACAACACCGCCTATGTCGAATGGGCGGTCCGGCTCGCCGAGCCCGGCGCGGTGATCGTCGTCGACAACGTCACGCGGATGGGCCGGGTGCTGGAGCCGGCGGCGAATGACGCGCAGGCCCACGGCGTGCGCGACATGCTGGCGATGATGGGCCGACACCCCCGGCTGGACACCGCCGCCATCCAGACCGTCGGCACCAAAGGCTGGGACGGGTTCGCCATCGCCGTCGTGAGATAGCTACGGGAAGTAGCTACTTCGCGCGCTGGGCCAACCGGGCCGAGTCGTAGATCAGGATCGTCTTGCCCTGCAACTTGATCCAGCCGCGCTGGGCGAAATCCGACAACGCCTTGTTCACCGTCTCCCGGGACGCGCCGACCAGCTGGGCCAGTTCCTCCTGGGTGAGCTCGTGCGTGACGTGCAGGACGTTGCCCTCCTGCCGACCGAACCGCATGGCGATGTCGAGCAGCTGCTTGGCCACCCGACCCGGCACGTCGGTGAAGATCAGGTCCGACAGCGCGCTGTTGGTGCGGCGCAGGCGACGGGCCAACACCCGCAGCAACTGCTCGGCAATCTCCGGACGGCCCATCACCCAGGCGTGCAGTGCCTCGCGGTCCATGCTGACCGCCTTCACCTCGGTCAGCGCGGTGACCGTCGAGGTGCGCGGGCCCGGGTCGAACAGCGCGAGTTCGCCGAACATGTCCGACGGACCCATCACGGTGATCAGGCTCTCCCGGCCGTCGACGGTGCGGCGCCCGATCTTCACCTTGCCCTCGACGATGATGTAGAGCCGGTCGCCGGGCTCGCCTTCGACGAAGACGGTTTGCCCTCGGGAGAACGAAATCTGCTGCAGCTGCGCGATCAGGGCGGCGGCAGCGTCAGGCGTCACGCCCTGGAAGATGCCGGACCGCGCGAGAACGTCGTTCACTCAAGACTCTTTCCGTGCATCTCAGTGCTGTGTTGTGGGCCACTGCTCGGATTCACACTACAGGCCGGGTATTTGACGGCGCAGCGCGTGAGACCGGTGCGCGTCGCGGTCGCCGGTCATCATGACGCGAACGGCGCGCCGGCGGACAGCAGCGCCTTGACGATCGCGGCCCGGTTGGCGCGGAACCGGTCGCTGGGGGCCGGCACCGAAATCGCCACGATCTGACCGCTCGGGGTGCGGCCGGCGATGCCCGCCGCGGAGATGCCCGGTGTGTGCTCGTCCAGATCGAGCGCCACCTCGCCGCCCGACCCTGCCAGTACGGCGATCGCCGCCTTCCCGTTGGCGGTGCTGCCCACCGGAAAACGCACGCCGACGGCCGAGACCGCACGGAGCCGGTGCCCGGACTCGATCTGGTCGATGAACCACATCTCGCGGCCGTGCAGCACGGACAGGTCGACCGTCTCGCCGGTGGTGTCGGCGATGCGCTGCAGCGTGGGGCGGAACGCGGCGACCAGGTGGGCGTTGTCGGAACCGGTGAGGCCGAGCAGTCGGTCACCCAGGCCGAAGCGGCCGGCCTCGTCCACGGCGGCATACCCGATGTCGGTCAACGCCAACAGGATCCGCCGCACCGTGGATTTGGCCAATCCCAACCGGTTTTCCAGATCGACCTGGCGTAATCGGCCGGGCTCTGCGGCGATCTCGTCCAGTGCTGCGGCGGCCCGGCGCAGCACCTGGATACCGTCTTCGCGATTCGGGTCCGCCGCAGGCATCGGCTCACTATAGTGACCCGCATCGTGGTCTACAAGGATCCGCATAGTGAATCTAGGAGTCACCGTGGCTGCACTCGATACGGCGCGGTATTTCGTCCGGGGCGCTGACGGCTACGAAGCCGCCCGGCGAGCGACGGTGTGGAATGCGCGCCTTCCGCAGCGCTTTCCGGATCTCATCGTGCAGGCCGCCGACGTCGCCGACGTGGTGGCGGCGGTCCGTCACGCCGCCGAGCGCGACCTGACGATCGGGATCCGTTCGGGCGGTCACAGCTGGGCGGCCAACCACGTACGCGACGGCGGACTGCTCCTCGACGTCAGCCGCCTGGACTCGTGCCGCGTCGACACGACAGCGATGACGGCCGTCGTCGGTCCCGGGAAAGGGGGCAGTGCGCTGGCCGTCGAGCTGGCCGAGCAGGGATTGTTCTTTCCTGCCGGGCATTGCCGCGGGGTGGCGATCGGCGGCTATCTGCTGCAGGGCGGCTACGGCTGGAACAGCCGTGTGCTGGGCCCGGCGTGTGAGAGCGTTCTGGGTCTGGACGTGGTGACCGCCGACGGCGCGCAGGTGTACTGCGATAGCGAGCATCACCCCGAATTATACTGGGCGGCAAGAGGTTCTGGCCCAGGTTTCTTCGGTGTGGTGACCGCCTTCCATCTGCGGTTGTACCCCAAGCCGCCGGTGTGCGGCAGCAGCCTGTACGTGTACCCCATCGAGTCGGCGGACGCGGTGTTCGGCTGGGCGCGGGAGATCAGCGCCGAGGTGGACCGGCGGGTGGAGCTGCAGATCGTCACCTCGACCGAGATCCCCGGCGTCGGTCTGCGCACGCCGGGGATCGTGCTGGCCTCACCGGTGTTCGCCGACACCGAGGATCAAGCCAAAGCCGCACTGGCACTTCTCGATAGCTGCCCGGCACGCGCCGACGCCCTGATCGCCGTACCGTTCGCGCCCGCCGACCTGCCCAGCTGGTTCGACGCGGTGATGAGCAACTATCCGTCCGGGCACCGCTACGCCACCGACAACATGTGGACGTCGGCTCCGGCCGCGGATCTGGTTCCCGGCGTCCGGCGGATCATCGAGACCATGCCACCGCACCCCTCGCATTTCCTGTGGCTGAACTGGGGTCCGTCGCCGGCGCGTCAGGATATGGCGTACAGCTTGGAGGACGAGATCTACCTGGCGTTGTACACCGCCTGGTCCGATCCGGCCGACGACGCGCGGTACGGCGACTGGGCGCGCTCGAACATGGCAGAGATGGCACACCTGGCCACCGGTGTGCAACTGGCCGACGAGAATCTGGGGGAGCGGCCGGCCAGGTTCGCCACCGATGCCAGCATGGCGCGTCTTGATGCCGTTCGCGCCCAATATGATCCGCACTGTCGATTCCACAGCTGGATGGGGCGGGTCTGAGATGGGCTATCTGGGTTACCGCGGCGATGACGCCGCTACCGAGTTCGGGTCGTTTTTCCGGGAGGAGATGGCCCCGCTGCCCCGCCATGTCGTGCAGGCCCTCGAGCACGGACCGCAGGCGGGTCCCGTGCTGCCCGACTTCCAGGACCGGCTGACGGAGCAGGGTTACCAGCAGACCGAGAACGGTTATGGCTCGGTGGCAGACGGTGGTTTCACGGTGGCGGTGCGCACCGATATGCCCGGTGTGACGCCGCAGATGTGGCAGTGGTGGTTCGGCTGGCACGGCTGCGATCCGCGGCGTTACAAGCTGTGGCATCCGCGGGCTCATGTCTCGGCACGCTGGCGCGACGGCCGCGACGAGCTGGCATACATCGGACGCACCTCACTGGTGCACGAGTACATCGGATCGCAATTTACCTCAGCGGCAATCCAATTCGTGGAGCCGTCGGTGCTCGGGCATGCGGGCGTGGCGATCACGGCGCGGCTGGGCTCGCCGGACCTACCGGTGGACATCGGCTGGCTGGTGCACCAGGTGCGGCCGACGGCCGAGGGCGCGGAGATGCGCTCCCGGTTCTGGATGGGTGGACGGCATGTGGCGTTACGCGCCGCGCCGTCGCCGGCCGATCGGGCGTTGCGGCTCGTCGCCGCCCGCCGGCTACCCGATCCGCGGGACCTGCTGGTGCACTGTGCGCAGGAGATGAACCACCTGGCCGGCTTCCTGCCCGACCTGCACGCGCGTTTCGGTTAGGCCACGCGCGTGCGCAAAATGCCATGCATTGCGGTGCGTCGCCGTGCAGACGCGCACGCTCGGCCGGATCAGGTGCAGACGGCGCCGGTGGCCGCCGAGCCGACCAGCTTGGTGTACTTGGCCAGCACACCGGTCTTGTAGACCGGCGGCAGCGGCTCGAAACCGGCCTTGCGGGCCTCGAATTCGGCCTCGTCGACCAGCAGATCCAGGGTGCCGTTGGCCACGTCGAGACGGATCCGGTCACCATCGCGGACGAAGGCGATCGGCCCGCCGTCGACGGCCTCCGGGGCGATATGCCCCACACACAGGCCCGTCGTGCCGCCGGAGAACCGACCGTCGGTCATCAGCAGCACATCCTTGCCAAGGCCCGCCCCCTTGATGGCGCCGGTGATCGCGAGCATCTCGCGCATGCCCGGCCCGCCCTTGGGGCCCTCGTAGCGGATGACGACGACGTCGCCGTGCGTGATGGTGCCGTCCTCGAGGGCGTCCAACGCGGCCCGCTCCCGCTCGAAAACCCGCGCCGTGCCCTCGAACACGTCGGAGTCGAAGCCGGCCGACTTCACCACCGCGCCCTCCGGCGCGAGCGAGCCGTGCAGGATGGTGATGCCGCCGGTCGGGTGGATCGGATTGCTCATCGCCCGCAGCACCTTGCCGTCCGGATCCGGCGGCTCGATGTGGGCGAGATTCTCCGCCATGGTCTTACCGGTGACGGTCAGGCAATCCCCGTGCAGCAGGCCGGCATCCAGCAGCGCCTTCATCACCACCGGCACCCCGCCGATCTCGTCGACGTGCTTCATCACGTGCCGGCCGAACGGCTTCACGTCGGCCAGGTGCGGCACCTTCTGGCCGATGCGGGTGAAATCGGCCAGAGTCAGGTCGACCTGCGCCTCCCAGGCGATGGCCAGCAGGTGCAGCACCGCGTTGGTGGAGCCACCGAACGCCATCACCACGGCGATGGCGTTCTCGAACGCTTCCTTGGTCAGGATGTCGCGGGCGGTGATCCCCCGGCGCAGCATCTCCACGACGGCCTCGCCGGACTTGCGGGCGTACTCGTCGCGGCGCTTGTCGACGGCCACCGGAGAAGCGCTGCCGGGCAACGACATGCCGAGTGCCTCGGCGGCCGAGGCCATCGTGTTGGCGGTGTACATGCCGCCGCAGGCGCCCTCGCCGGGGCAGATGGCGCGTTCGATGATGTCGACGTCCTCGCGCGACATCAGCCCGCGCGCACACGCCCCGACCGCCTCGAAGGCGTCGATGATGGTGACTTCCTTCTCGGTACCGTCGGTCAGCCTGGCGACGCCGGGCATGATCGAACCGTTGTAGAAGAACACGCTCGCCAGGTTCAGCCGGGCCGCGGCCATCAGCATGCCGGGAATCGACTTGTCGCAGCCGGCCAGCAGCACGGTGCCGTCCAGGCGCTCGGCCTGCACGACGGTCTCGACGCTGTCGGCGATGACCTCCCGCGACACCAGCGAGAAGTGCATGCCCTCGTGGCCCATGGAGATGCCGTCGGACACCGAGATGGTGCCGAATTCCAGCGGGTAGCCGCCCGCTTCGTGCACACCGGCCTTGACCTGCTGGGCCAGCCGTTGCAGCGACATGTTGCACGGGGTGATCTCGTTCCACGACGAACCGACGCCGATCTGCGGTTTGGCCCAGTCGTCGTCACCCATCCCGACCGCACGCAACATGCCGCGAGCGGCCGTCTTCTCCAGGCCGTCGGTGACGTCACGGCTGCGGGGCTTGATGTCGGGGAAACCGGAAGGAGCGTCTGAGGGCATTGCGTAAGTATGCCTTCGGGGTCGTTACCGGCCCAAACCATCATCACATACCCCGCAGGGGTACCCGGTACGCTGGTGGAGTGCGTGTTCTGGTCTCGGTAGCCCTGCTCGGGGGCGTGCTGCTGTCGGCGGGTTGCTCCGACCGAACCGGGCCGGTGCAGACACCGTCCAGCACGGCTGCGGTGATCACCGACGCGCCCGCGGGCAACAGTGCGCAGGACACCGCATTCGGTGCGGCGCTGCTGCAACTCCAGCAGCAGGCCACCGGGCTGGCCGGGCTGGCCAAGGAGCGCGCGGCCGACCCGGAACTGGTCACCCTGGCCGACACCATCGCCACCGGGCAGCGGGGCGAGAGCGACACCATCAAGGCGCTGATGGTGCAGTGGAGCGACGGGTCGGGCCCGCCGGCCGCGCCGAGTGCCGCGACGCCCGGTGCACTGGACCCGGCCACCCTGAGCCGGCTGGAGTCGCTGCGGGGACCGGAGTTCGACACACTGTGGTTGCAGTCGATGATCGGCTTGCACCGCGGCGTGATCGGCCTGGCCGAGGCGGAGATCAGCGGTGGGCGCAATATCGACGCGCAAACGCTGGCGAAATCGATCCTGAACACGCGTCAGGCGCAGCTGCAACAGATGCAGCAGATGGTGGGGTGAGGAATGGACGATTCGAACGCCGTCGAGCACGGCTATTCGTCGCAGAAGGACAACTACGCCAAACGGCTGCGGCGCATCGAAGGCCAGGTCCGGGGTATCGCCAGGATGATCGAGGACGACAAGTACTGCATCGACATCCTCACCCAGATCAGCGCCGTGAACAGCGCCCTACAGTCCGTGGCGCTCGGCCTGCTGGACGAGCATCTGGGCCACTGCGTCACCCAGGCGGTGGCCGAGGGTGGCCAGGAGGCCGACGCCAAGCTGGCCGAGGCGTCGGCGGCCATCGCCCGGCTGGTCCGGTCCTGAATCGGCGCCGCCGCCGACCGCTGCAAACATCACAGCGTGTAACGCCGCGAGCCGCGGCCACGATCAAACACCCAGGTCAGTGGCGTCGGCTGGGTGGCGATGAGGGGTCTGCCCGGCCTCGCCAGGGTTAATGGGGGCTCGCCGCTGTGCCAGACTGGACAGCAGAAATGTACTGGAGGTGACGCATGTCGCAGCGGACGAGACGCAGACTCGCCAGCGCGATTCTCGCGGCCGGAGTGGTCGCCGGATGGACGATCGGCAGCCCGACTGCCTGGGCCGATCCCGAGGTCGCCCCCGATCCGGGTGTCATCGACGCGCCCCCCGCGCCGGCGCCGCCGCCGGACCCGTTCGCCTTCCCGCCGCCGCCGGATCCGTTTGCGCCGCCGCCACCGCCACCCGGTGATCCGCTGGCTCCGCCGCCGGCCGATCCGCTGGCTGCCCCGCCGCCGGCGCCGTTCAACCCGTTCGCCCCGCCGGCGGTCATCCCCGAGGGCACCCCGGCCGGGCAGAACCCGCTGCCGTACACCGGGGAACCGGTGTTCGCGCCGCCGACATTCAACCCGACCAACGGGGCGATCGCCGGCGCCGCCAAGCCGATCTACATCAACTTCGCGCGGCCGATCGCCAACCGGCAGCTGGCCCAGGACGCGGTGCACATCTCGTCCGTGCCGCCGGTACCCGGTCGCTTCTACTGGACCACCGACACCCAGCTGCGCTGGCGTCCGCTGGCGTTCTGGCCGGCCGGCACCGTCGTCAACATCGACGCCGGGGGCACCAAGTCCAGCTTCCGGGTGCCCGAGCAGCTGATCGCGACCGTCGACGACGCCACCCACACCATGACGGTGACCCGCAACGGCAAGGTGGAGAAGACCTTCCCGGTGTCGATGGGCCGGCCCGACGGCAAGCACGAGACCAAGAACGGCACCTACTACGTGCTGGAGAAGTTCCCGGACATCGTCATGGACTCGTCCACCTACGGGGTACCGGTGGATTCCGCCGAGGGCTACAAGCTCAAGGTGCAGGACGCCGTGCGCATCGACAACAGCGGCATCTTCGTGCACAGTGCGCCGTGGTCGGTGGGCGACCAGGGCAAGCGCAACGTCAGCCACGGCTGCATCAACCTCAGCCCGGCGAACGCCCAGTGGTTCTACGACAATTTCGGCAGCGGTGACGCCGTGGTGGTGAAGAACTCCAAGGGCACCTACAACGCGCCTGACGGGGCGTCGGACTGGCAGATGTTCTAGCCCCAGACACCCAGACTCCCCGCGGTTCCGGTGCGGAACGGCGGGGAGTCTGTTTCCGTGGGCAGGATGAACTAGTTCCAGATGCGCACGCGTCGCTCCGGATCCAGGTACAGCTCGTCGGACTCGTCCACCTCGAACGCGTCGTAGAACGCGTCGATATTGCGCACCACGCCGTTGCAGCGGAACTCCGGCGGTGAGTGCGGGTCGACGGCCAGCCGGCGGATCGCCTCGGCCGCACGGGATTTCGTGCGCCATACCTGCGCCCAGCCGAACAGCACCCGCTGCACCCCGGTCAGGCCGTCGATCACCGGGGCCTCTGCACCTTTGAGCGACAGCTGATACGCCAGCAGCGCGATGGACAACCCGCCCAGATCGCCGATGTTCTCGCCGACGGTGAATGCCCCGTTGACATGATGGCTCGGATCCAGTCCGCGCGGCGTCAACGCCTCGTACTGCTCGATCAAAGCCTTTGTGCGCAGCCCGAATTCGGCCCGGTCCGCGTCGGTCCACCAGTCCACCAGGTTGCCGTCACCGTCGTACTTGGCGCCCTGATCGTCGAAACCGTGCCCGATCTCGTGCCCGATGACCGCGCCGATCCCGCCGTAGTTGGCGGCGTCGTCGGCCTCGGCGTCGAAGAACGGCGGCTGCAGGATGGCCGCCGGGAAGACGATCTCGTTCATGCCCGGGTTGTAGTAGGCATTCACCGTCTGCGGGGTCATGAACCATTCGTCGCGGTCCACCGGAGCACCCAGCTTGGCCAGTTCGCGGTCGTATTCGACGGCGTAGCCACGCTGGTAGTTCCCGTACAGGTCGGCGCGGTCGATCACCAGCGCCGAGTAGTCGCGCCAGCGGGCCGGGTAGCCGATCTTCGGGGTGAACTTGTCCAGCTTGGCCAGGGCGCGCTGCCGGGTTTCCGGGGTCATCCAGTCCAGGTTGGTGATGCTGACCCGGTAGGCCTCCCGCAGGTTGGCCACCAATTCGTCCATCCGTGCCTTGGCGGCCGGGGGAAAGTGCTTGCGCACGTACAGCTTTCCGACGGCGTCACCCATCAGGTTCTCCACCAGGGCCACGCCGCGCTTCCACCGGTCGCGGATGGCCTCGGTGCCCGAGAGGGTGCGCCCGTAGAAATCGAAGTTCTCGGCCACCAGGTCATCGGTCAGCAGCGAGGCGCGCGAGGTGATGACCCGCCAACGCAGCCAGGCCTTCCAGTCCTCCAGCGGTTCGCTCGCCCACAACCCGGCGAACGCGGTCAGGAAATCGGGCTGGCGCACCACCACCTGGGCCGGTGCGGCGCCCAGCGCGCCCATCCAGCCCGACCAGTCGAATCCCGGTGCCTCGGCGGGAAGTTCGGCGAAGGTCCGCAGGTTGTAGGTGAGGTTCGCGTCGCGGCGCTTCACCACATCCCAGTGCGCGGCGGCCAGTTTGGTCTCCAGCGCCACGATGCGGGCCGCGGTGTCGGCGTGCCCGTCGCTGCGCTCGCCCCCGTTACTTCCCCCGTCGCTGCGCTCGCCCCCGCTACCTTCCCCGTACACCAGGGTCAGCATCCGCGCGATGTGCGCCGGATACGCCGCCAGGATCGCGGCGTGCTGCGGGTCCCGGTAGTAGGACTCGTCGGGCAGCCCGAGCCCGGACTGCGACAGATGCAGCAGATACCGCGTGGAGTCCTTGGAGTCGGTGTCGACGTAGACCCCGGTGCCACCGCTGACACCGGCGCGCTGCAATCCGGCCAGCACCACCGCGAGCGCGTCCGCGTCGGCGGCGGCATCGATGACCGCCAACTCCTCGAGCAGGGGGGCCAGCCCGCGCCGGGCCACCGTGTCGGTGTCCATGAAGCTGGCGTAGAGGTCGCCGATGCGGGTCGCATCGGTTGGGCCTGGGATGCGGGTCGCATCGGTTGGGCCTGAGCGCTGTGTGCTGCCGGTGCCGCCGGACTCGGCCGCCTCGGTGATCAGGTCACGCACCTGCTCCTCGGCGCGGTCGGCCAGGGTGCGGAAAGCGCCGTCGGTGGCGCGGTCGGCGGGAATCTCGTAGTCGGCCAACCAGCGTCCGTTGACATGGCCGAACAGGTCATCCTGTGGACGTACCGCGGTGTCGACGAAGCTGAGGTCGATACCGGATGCGATGTCTTCGGCGGGTGAGAGCCCAGCGACCCGGGAATTCGATGTAGTCGTCACTCTCGCATCCTGCCAGAAAGGCCGGATGAGCGGTCCCGCAAAGACCGTCGGGGTCGGCCCCAGCAACGGGCCGGGTAGCCTCACGGCCATGCCAGATCCGCTCACCGAAGAGCCACCCGAGCCGGCGCCGGCCCTCAGCCGCTACGGCATCGCCGCCGGGGTGCTGGCCGTCGTGGCGGTCGCCGCCGCAGTGCTGGCCGCGATGATCTGGTCGGGGCACCGGGGTGAGGCCGGCGAGTTGGCCTACCGCACCCGCGTGCTGCAGACCGCAGCGGACTGGACCGGCGGGCTGGTCAACATGAACAAGGACAACGCCGCGGACAACCTGCAGAAGCTGCGCGACGGCACCGTCGGGCAGCTCAACGTGGAGTTCGACCAGGCGGTCGAGCCGTTCAAGGAGATCGTGGCCAAACTGCAGGCACAGACCGTGGGGCAGGTGGAATCGGTGTCCCTGGAGTCGCTGCGGCACCGGTCCGGCGACGGTGACAAGCCGCCGGCCGATCAGCCCGAGTTGGCGGCGGTGGCATCCCGCACCGACACCGTCCTGGTGGTCGCGACGTCGGTGAGCCAGAACGCCGGTGGCAAACCGCAGACGGTGCGCTGGAATCTGCGCCTCGGTGTCTCCGATGTGGACGGCAAGTTGTTGATCTCGCGGCTGGAGACGATCCGATGAGCAACCGGCTGCGGGTCCTGCTCTTCGACATCCTGGCGCCGTTGGCCGCGATCGTCGCGCTGGTGTACATCGGTGCCGCACTGGCCTGGCCGGCGTGGTGGGTCTCGGTGTGTTCGGTGCTGTGCGTGCTGATCGTCGAGGGCGTGGTGGTCAATGCGGTGCTGTTCCGGCGCGACCGCGTCACGCTGGGCACCGACGACGACGGGCCCGGCCTGCGACTGGCCGTCGCGGCCGGGGCGGCCCTGACACTGAGCGCGGCGGTCATCGTCGGCTACACCAGTTGGACGGTGCCCGAGCGCGACCTGCACAACGACAGCGCCGAGGTGGTCGGCATCGCCAGCAGTGTCGCCGAGGCATCGGCGACGTTCACGCCCAGCAGTCCGAATGCCTCCATCGACCGGGCGACCGCGCTGATGACACCGGACCGGGCGGAATCCTACCGAACCGAATTCGCAGCCGTGGCAAAGGATTTGACGAGCCGCAACGTTTCGGGCCAGGCGCAGACCATCTCGGCCGGGGTGGAGGCCATCGGCCCGGCCGATGCCAGCGTGGCCGTGGTGTTGCGGGGCACCCAGAACGCACCCGGCAAACCGGCCGACGTGGCCGTGCTGGCCCTGCGGATCCTGCTGGCCAAAGAGGGCGGCAAGTGGCTGGTGACCGACGTGACGCCGATCAACGCCCGTTAGCGGCGTCCCGTTGCGCGCGGATCTTGGCGAACCGGTCCGACAGCCGCCGCATCCGGACCATCATCGACGCCGACGGGCAGGCGGCGCCGTCCAGCCAACCGGTGAACTCGTCCAGCGGCACCCCGACGCGGGACGCGAACTCGTGCGACTTCAGTCCGGAGCGGTCCAGCAGCAGCCGGACGTGGTGGGTCACCTCGGCGCGCTCGGTGGCCTCCAGATGTGCCCGCGCCTTGTCCAGCACCTCCGCCAGCGCCGCTGAAACACCGTACGGCTGGGCGGTTTCCAGCACCTCTTCGACCTGACGGGCGGTCCGGCCGAACGGGTCGCGCTTGATGGCGGTCGCGATGCGCTGCCACACCGACAGGTCGTCGTTGTCCAGGGCCGCGCGGATCGCCGAGGTCGGCCAGAACTCGACCGGCCGGTCCCCGGAGGGCACCGGGGTCTGCGCGGGCTTCGCGGCCACCGTCACCTCGTTTCCTCAAGCATCGCCACGGCGACGGACAAGCAGCGCTTGCGGACCGTGGCCCAATCGGTATCGGCCGAAGTCAGCACCTCGGCCGGGTCGTCCTCCGGGCGCGGGTCGGCCAGCCGCCTGATCAGTTGGGAAGCCACCCACTGCGACCGTGAGCGTGTTCCACAGTAATACCGGTCCATCCCGGTCAGGACCGCAGCCGCGGTCTGGGTGT
Organism: Mycolicibacterium canariasense; assembly: GCF_002101555.1. Lineage (GTDB taxonomy): Bacteria > Actinomycetota > Actinomycetes > Mycobacteriales > Mycobacteriaceae > Mycobacterium > Mycobacterium canariasense. The sequence goes on along the minus strand of NZ_LQOL01000042.1, from coordinate 188,054 downwards.
CCATCGATTCGGCCCACCCGGCCAGATCGGCGTAATCGCGGGTGTGGTTGCGGGTCATGATGAGGTATCCCGCCAGCCGCAGCGTCTCGGCCCCGGTGGGGATCAGCAGCCGATCCCCGGTGGGTAGCGCGACGTTGGTCGTTTCCATCGGACTGCTGCGTTCCATCTCCGACCGGTCCGACGCCGCGATGTCCAGCGCGTCCAGCGCCACCGCGAGCCGGCCCCGCCACATGGTGATCGGATGCACCGGCTTACGCACCGCCTGCGTCACGCCGTTGGCGGTGCCGCGGCTGGAACCGACCCCTGCGAACCGGCGTGCGCCGGCCGTCGCGTCGGCGAGCTGGGTGACACGGGGCCGGCAACCGCTGAACACCAGCGGGTCGGCGACGATGATCGACTGCGGAGCAAGGGTCTTGAGCTTGGCCGATGATTTCATCACCACCCGCAGGTCGGCGCCGGGCGCGACCAGACCGGAGATGTCGTCGGGGATGAGCACCAGGTCGCCGATGTCGATCTTGGGCAACGGCTTCTCGAAGTCCACCGAGGGCAGGATGCGGTCCAGCCAGCGCGGCAGCCACCAGTTCCACTGGTCGAACATCGCCATCAGCGCCGGCACCAGGACCAGGCGGACCACGGTGGCGTCCACCGCGATCGCCGTCGCACAGGCCACGCCGATCTGTGCGACCAGCGGCATCCCCGCGAACGCGAATCCGATGAAGACCGCGATCATGATCAGGGCCGCGCTGGTGATGGTGCGGGCGCTGGTGCTCACGCCGTAGGCGACCGCGTCGCGGGTGTTGTTGGTCTGCAGGAACCGTTCCCGGATCCGGGTGAGCAGAAAGATCTCGTAATCCATCGACAGCCCGAACGTCATGGCCAGCACCAGTGGTGGGACGGTGCTGTCCAGGGATGCCAGCGGGGCGAACCCGAGGTCCTCCAGCCAGCCCCATTCGAAGACCACCACCAGACTGCCGTAGGCCGCCGCCACCGACAGCACCGTCATCAGCACGCCCTTGAAGGCCAGGAACACCGACCGGATCGAGATCAGCAACATCACGAAGGCGATGACGCAGACGAACAGGAAGACCCACGGCTGCATGGCCGAGACCCGGTCGTCGAAGTCCTTGATCAGCGCGGTGGGGCCACCGACGTCGATCCGCGCGCCGTCGGTCTGCAGTTTGGGCAGTTCGGCGCGCAGCCAGTCCACCGTCTTGCGCGCCGCGAGATCCTCCGGATCGACAGAGAGCACCGCCGAGAACAACGCGCTGCGGTCGTCCTTGCCGAATGCCGGCGGCGACACCGACGCCACATCGGGGCCCTGGGTGATCCTGGTGCGGATCGATTCGAGCACCGGCGCCGCCTGCGGGCTGTCGGCCTTGATGTCCGGGAAGCTCACCATGATCCGCACCGGCCCGAGGGCGCCGGGCCCCAGTGCCTCGGCCGCGGCGTTCACCCCGCCGCGGATCTCGTGACTCGGGTCGAACTGGCGCAGCATGCTGTTGCCCAGAGACATCGCGAACACCGGTGCGGCCATGGCGAGCAGCAGCAGCGACGCCAGCAGCGCCGACAGCCAGGGCCGGTGCATGACCCAGCCCGTCCACCGGGTCCAGAACCGGGACTGCGTGGTGACCGGCCGGCGGGACCAGTGCAGCAGCGCCGATCGTTTCGCCGCGGCCCTGCCGAAGGTGGCCAGCACCGCGGGGGTGAGGGTGGTCGAGGTGAGCACCGCGATGGCCACCGCCAGGATGGCGCCGGTGGCCATCGACCGCAGGATCGGGGTGTTGATCAGGTAGATGCCGGTCACCGAGGCGATCACGGTGAGTCCGGACAGCACCACGGCCAGCCCGGAGGTGGCCATCGCGGCGTCGGTGGCCTGGGCCGGATCACGGCCGGCGCGCAGCTCCTCCCGGAACCGCATGAGGATGAACAGGGAGTAGTCGACGGCCAGGGCGATACCGAACATCGACACGGTCGACGTCACGAACACCGACATCGTCGTCACCGTCGACAGCAGGAAGACCACGCCCATGGTGACCACGACGGTGCACACCGCCAACAGCATCGGCATCGCGGCGGCCGCCAGCGACCCGAACACCGCCAACAGCACGATCAGCACGACCGGCAGGTTCCACTGCTCGGCCTGGGCGATGTCGTGTTTGGTGGCGGTCTGGGCGGCCGCGCCGAGCGCCCCTTGGCCGATGACGTACAGCCGGACCTTGCCGTCCCGGGTCTGGCCGGCCTGGTCGCCCTCGATGCCGACCTTGGTGCGCAACTGTTTGGCGATGTCGACGGCACCGCTGTTGTTGAAGTCCAGCTGGAGGGTCACGACGTACGGGCGGTCCGGCGCCGGCGGCGGCTGTTGCGCCCCGCCGGCGGCGGAAGACGGGACAGGCGGTGCCACCGTAACCCCGGGCACCTCACCCGCGATGCGCTGCAGCTCGGCGACGGCGGCGTTCATATCCTCGAAGGACGCGTCCGCCCTGGGCACCGCGACGAGCGCCAGCGGCGACGAACCCTGTTCGGGGAACTGCTGTTCGAGCTGGCGCTGGACATACAGCGACTGGGACCCGGCCACCTCGAAGCCGCCGCCGGTCAGGTTGTCCGCCTGGCTCATCGCGAGGTACACCGAGGGCGCGAGCAGCAGCAGCCACACGACGAACACTGCCCAGCGATACCTGCGCAGGCTGCCGCTCAAGCGCATCATGAACTGCTGGATGGCGAGCCTCCGCCTCTCTACCCGCTCGGCTGGTAAGCCCGGAGCCTACCGCAGCCACCTGTGTCCTGACCTGCCGTGAACCGTCCCGTCCCGGGATGCGCCCAGGCGGTGTGCACCGTCGCCGGGCCCGGATCGCCGGTGCCCGCCAACGACACCGTATGCCCTGAACTGGAAGTTTGCTGTGTCGATTTCCCGTGATCCGGTGGGGATGGCATCATGGGCAGGGTTGTTTTCCGGGTCGGGGTCTCTACAAGCCGCTACACGCGGCCGCTACGGCTATGTATGTGCCGGTCATCACCGTTCGTTGACCGGTAATGCGTCCGTCACCGTGAAGGAGTGACCCATGTCGACCATGTCCAGCCTCCCGCGCTCGTTGCGCCGCGCCTTGTTCGGAACATTCGCTGTGAGTGCATTCGGCGGTGTGCTGACGGCGGGCTTGCTCACCCCGGCCGCCGGCGCGGCCACCGATCCCTGCGCCGCCAGCCAGATCGCCAAGACCATCGGCTCGGTGGCCACCTCCACGGGCAGCTACCTGGACGCGCATCCGGAGACCAACCAGGCGCTGACCACCATCGCGCAGATGCCCGCCGGGCCGCAGTCGCTGGCGGCGACCAAGTCGTACTTCGACGCCAACCCGCAGGCCGGTAAGGACATGCAGCAGTTGCAGCAGCCCCTGGTGTCGCTGTCGACGCAATGCCGGCTGCCGATCACGGTGCCCCAGTTGCTGGGGTTGATGCAGGCAGCGCAGAACGCCGGTGGAGGTTTGCCGGCTGCCCTGGCCCCGGCGCAGTCCCTGGGCGCCGCGAGCACCTCGGCGAACGGCTCGTCGACCACCACGGCACCCGCCACGGGGGGTGCCACCGGCACCGGGCCGCTGCCGGGGCCGGCCGCGGTCACCCCTCGATAGCCCCAACGGGCCCGCCGGGCGTCCCGCGCATGCCGCGCGACCTGCATGTTTCAGGTTTCTGAGGATTGGTTGTCAGCAAGCCGCGAAAGTCCATGGGGATTCTGCTTAGCTTCTTGGTGTCGATAACCGCTCGTGGTTACCGGCCCTGGTGAACCTGGATGAATCGGTAAGGAGCTTGACCATGTTGCTCTCGGCTCGTGCTGCGCGGCGTGCGGTTGCTGGCGCGGTGGGCACCGGCGCAGTCGCCGGCGCGATGTTGTTCGGTGCCATCCCCTCGGCCCTTGCCGACGACCCGGCCAACAACCCCCCCAACTGCACCGCGGCCGACCTGGCCGGCGTGGCGTCCGGTGTCTCCGCGGCGACGTCGGCGTACCTGTTCACCCATCCCGACGTGAACTGGTTCTTCACCAGCCTCGAGGGCCTGCCCCGCGATGAGGTCCGCAAGCAGGTGGCCGACTACCTCGACAAGAACCCGCAGACCAAGGCGGAGCTGACGGGCATCCGGCAGCCGCTGGTGGATCTGAAGAACCGCTGCGGCGCCGCGCCGGCGCCTGCCATACCGTAGGAAGCGTGCCGGGCACGCCTGACTCCTCTTCTCCGGAAAGCACCGGTCGCATGGTGCTCATGGTCGACGACGACCCGGACGTGCGAACGTCGGTGGCCCGCGGGCTACGGCATTCGGGGTTCGACGTCCGGGTCGCGGCCAACGGCAAGGAGGCGCTTCGCCTGCTGGCGACGGAGGCGCACGACGCGTTGGTGCTCGATGTGCAGATGCCCGAGCTCGACGGGGTCGCCGTGGTGACCGCGCTGCGCGCGCTCGGCAACGACATCCCGATCTGCGTGCTGTCGGCCCGCGACACGGTCAACGACCGCATCGCCGGCCTGGAGGCCGGTGCCGACGACTACCTGACCAAACCGTTCGATCTCGGTGAGCTGGTGGCCCGGCTGCATGCGCTGCTGCGCCGCGCCGGTCACTCCGAGCAGCCCTCGGACGTCATGTCGGTGGGGCCACTGACCATCGACACCGCGCGGCGGCTGGTCTTCGTCGACGGTGACCGGGCGGACCTGACCAAACGGGAATTCGACCTGCTGGCCGTGCTCGCCGAGAACGCCGGCGTGGTGCTGTCGCGACAGCGCCTGCTGGAACTGGTGTGGGGCTACGACTTCGACGTCGACACCAACGTCGCCGACGTGTTCGTCTCCTACCTGCGGCGCAAGCTCGAGCGGGACGGCCATCCGCGGGTCATCCACACGGTGCGCGGTATCGGCTACGTTCTGCGGGAGGAGGCGTAGCGCGTGCGGCTGTCCCGGTTCGGTCGGTCGGCGTCGCTGCGCACCCGGGTGGCGTTGGCATCGGCGGTCGCCGCCGCGGCCGTCGTCGCCGGGTTCACCATCCTGACCTCGGTGGTGCTGGCCAGTAACGACGACGCGCAGCTGGACCGGCGGCTGGACTCGATCGTCGAGGCCAGCATGTTCCCCGAACAGCTTTCCGATCCCAAACGCGGGGTGCTCACCACCGGTCGGTCACTGTCCACCGGGCAGGTGATCTTCCAGCGCGGTTTCCAGCTGCCGTCGTTGCCGCCGGGCACCGACACCGTCACCGTCAACGGCGTGGACTACCGGGTGCGTACCATCATGATGACCCAGCAGGCCGGAAATGTACTGGTATCCATCGGGATCCGGGCCGACAGCATCCTGCTGAACCGGGCCAGGATCCCGGTCTACACCGCCGTCGGAGTGTTCACCGTGATCGTCGCCGGCGGACTGGGCTGGTTGTTGGCCGGGCCCGCGGTGCGGCCGCTGCGCAAGCTCACCGAGCAGACCAGCCGGCTGAGCGGCGGCACCGAACAGATGCCCGCGGTCACCGGTGCGCGGGAGGCCGAGGAACTCTCCGAAGCGATGGCGGGCATGCTGCACCGGCTGGCCGCCGCACAGCAGGCCACCTCGAATTCCCTTCAGGCGGCTCAGGATTTCGCAGCCAACGCCGCCCACGAGCTGCGCACCCCGCTGACCGCCATGCGGGCCGATCTGGACACCCTGCGGATCCACAACCTGCCCGACGAGGAACGTGACGAGGTGATCGCCGACCTGCTCCGGGCCCAGCTGCGGGTCGAAGCCACCATCACCGCGCTGGGCCAGCTGGCCTCGGGTCAGCTGGCGCAGGTCGAGGACCGCGAGCCCATCGACGTCACCGATCTGCTGGATCGGGTGGCGCGCGAGAACATGCGCGCCGGACGCGCAGTTGACATCAGCGTGGAGGCCGACGACGACCTGGGTACCGTGTGGGGCTGGCCGGGCGGCCTGCGGCTGGCGGTGGACAACCTGGTGCGCAACGCCGCCACCCACGGCGGCGCCAAACATGTTGTGCTGACCGGGCATCGGCGGACCCACACGATCGACATCGTCATCGACGACGACGGGGTGGGAGTGCCCGTCGCGGAACGCGATATCGTGCTGGGCCGGTTCGCGCGCGGCAGCACCGCCGCGCCGGGCGGTTCCGGGCTGGGGCTGGCGTTGGTCACGCAGCAGGCCGAACTGCACGGCGGTGAACTGGTGCTGTCGGACAGCCCGCTGGGCGGCCTGCGCGCCACGCTGACGATCGCGATCTCCGCACCGGTGGACCCCGACGCCACCGTCCCGGTCAAGACCGGGATGCAACCTTGGCTGCGGCGCGCCAACCGAGTAGCAGGATGGCGGTCGTCAGGGTTGCAACCACCACAAAACTGAACGCGGTGCCGGCCGACGTCGCCTTGCGCAACAGCATCCCCACCGCCACGGTGGCCACCCAGACGATCAGCCCGGTCGGTGTGATCGAGGTGGGCCGCCCCCAGCCGCGGGCGATCAGCCAGCCCACCAGGGTGCCGGTCAGGAACGGCCAGGCCGTCTCGGCGACCCCGGTCAGCGTGACCCCCTCGGCGTGGCTGCGCCGGCCGACGGTGCAGAAGACGATGACGGCCACCGCATCGGCAACCGCGGCGGCCAGGACGGTGTTGCGCTTATTCACCGGGATAGTCCATCACATCGGAAACCAATGGCGTGACCGCCGATTCGTCGCGGGCCTGGTTCCCCGGCCGCAGTGGGGCCGGTCGGCCGGCGATCAGGGTGTCGAAGACGTCGACGGTCGCGGTCTGGGCGTCCAACCGGAAGGACCGGAACACGAACGGCAGCCCGTCCGAGCGCAGCGGATCGGGACCGTCCATCACATGGAAATGCAGGTGCGGTGCGTCCGAATTTCCGGTATTGCCGAGGCTGCCGAGCACTTCACCTGCCTTGAGGTGTTGTCCTGGCTGGACTTTCACGCTCCCGGTCGCCAGGTGGGCGTACAGCGCATAGTTGCCGTCGCCGAGGTCTTGTACGACGTGGTTGCCCGCGTACTGGTCCAGCGCCAGTCCGGTGGGGGTCTGGCCGGGCACCTGCTCGGGCAGACCGTCGAGCACCGCCACCACCGATCCGTCGGCGACGGCGTGCACATCGGCACCGAAGTACCGGTAGCTGGTCAGCTTGCCGGGGGCGCCGGCGAGCAGCCGGTAACCCGTATCGAGCTGCACGTAGTCGATGGCGAACCGCTCCGCGGCCCACAGCTGGCCGTCGAGCGGGTTGAGCGCCATCCGGTGCGGGGTCATCTCACAGCACCCGTTGGCGTCCAGCCATTTCGGCCCGCGCAGCGGCGGGTCGATCTGTACGGGCTTACGGGTCTGTACCGGCACCGCGGCCACCGTCTCGGTCACGATCGCGGGCAGCAGCGGGGGAGCGGGCCGGCTGATCGCCACCGTGACCGCGTGATCCAGCCGGTCCGGGACATTGCCGGGCGCCACCGTGGCGTCCAGCCACACCGCGGCGGTCTGGGCGGGGCCGATGGTGGTGGTCGGCTTCCCGGCCTCGCCCAGCACCCTCGTCCAATGGGCCAGCGCCGCACCGGATATCGACAGCAGTGCCGCGTCGCCGCCGCGCACGGTCACCGTCTGCAGCGTCACCTCCTGGTTGAGCGCGTTGGTCAACAGCAGCTCGTAGGCCAGATGGGTGCGTCCGTCGGTGGCCGGGACGGGCACGGGTGCGGCCACCACCCTGGCCAGTAACGGGGTGGCCACGGGTTTCCCGGCCGGACCGGGCGATGTGGACGTGGTGGCCGGAGCCGGGGCGGGGCCCGGTGTGCCCGTACACCCGGCCGCCAGCACGACGGTACTGAAAATTACTACTGTCCAACGTATTCGGCGCATCACGTCCCCGAGCGCCGCGGGTTCTCGGGATCGGGTGTGACGGTCAGCGCTTCGACATCCGGGTCGAGGTCCACCTCGGTGCGGAACATGAAGAAGAACACCACCCAGCCGATCGCCGAGATGAAGATCCAGCTCACCAGGCGATAGATCAGCATGGCCGAAATAGCTTGGGCCAGAGTCATTCCGCTCGATACCAGACCGGGAACCAGGACCGCTTCCACCACCAGCAGCCCACCCGGCATCAGCGGGATGGAGCCGACGGCGCGGGCGGCCGCGTAGGCCACCGTCAGGCCGGCCAGCGACGGGTGGCCGCCGGCGGCGTAGGCGGCGAAGGCCAGGCACGCGACATCGGCGATCCAGTTGAACATCGACCAGCTGAACGCGTTGGTCAGCGCCCGGCGGCTCAAACTCACCGATTCCAGCTGCGCGAGCGTCTTGCGCCACTTCGCCAACCCGGTGTCGGCCGGGCGGCCACGCACCGAATTGACCCAGGACAGCAGCCGCACCCCGATCCCGTCGATCTGCTGCGGGTTGGCCGCGACGGTCTGAGCCAGCAGCAGCAGCGCGACGAAACCGCCCAGGGTGAAGATCAACGACAGCGGGTTCTTGCTGGCGCCCAGCAAGAACGCCCCGCCCAGCCCGAGCAGCGCCAGGCCGACCACCTGCAGCACTCCGGACATCACCAGCTGCCAGGACGCCACCACCGGCGACGCGCCCCAGATCCGCTGCTGGCGGTAGACGAACGTCGCGGAGAGTACCGGGCCGCCGGGCAGTGTCGTCGACAACGCGTTGCCGGCGTAGAAGGCCGCCTCCGACCGCCACTGCCGCACCCGCACCCCGGCCGAACGCAACAGCGTGCGCTGGATCTGGGCGAAGCTGTGCATCGAGGCCATCGCGGCGACCACCGCGGCCAGTACCCACCACCAGTTCGCCGACAGCAGGCTCTTCCACGCCTTGGCCAGCTGATCCCAGACCAGGACCAGTTCGACGGTGAGCACCACGACGGCGATCGCGATGACGACCCAACGCGCCCACCAGTACTTGCCGCGGGGGCGGCCGTCGGGTGGGCGGGCCTCGTCGTGGTCGCGGCTCGTCGGCGCGTCGTCGTGCGACACGCCTTTCAGGGTAACGGCCGGTGTGGTGCGGAAACGTCTGTTGGGCGGGCGCGCCGCGCCGTTACGCTCGAACGCATGAGCCTGATGCCCAGTGCCGACCCTGTGGCCGACGAGTCGGTCAGCCCGCTGGTCCGTAAGGCCGCCGCCTGGTCGTGGCGGCTGCTCGTCATCGGCGCGGCGCTGGTTTCGCTGCTGTGGGTCATCACTCACCTGGAGCTGATCTTCGTGCCGGTGGCGCTGGCCGCCATGATGGCAGCGTTGCTGCTGCCGGCGGTGGATCTGCTGCACGCACGCCGGGTGCCGCGCGGCGCCGCGGTGGCCACCGTGATCCTCGGCGCGATCGCCGTGGTGGGCGGCATCATGACCTTCGTTGTGAGCCAATTCATCAGTGGCGCACCGGATCTCGTCGAGCAGGTGACGCGCAGCATCGACGGGTTGCGGGTCTGGCTGATCGAGGGCCCCGCCCACCTGAGCAAGGACCAGATCGACCACGCCGGCGACTCGGTCATCACCGCGTTGCGGGAGAACCAGGCCAAACTGACCAGCGGTGCGCTGTCCACCGCGGGCACCATCACCGAGATCGTCACCGGCGCCCTGCTGGTGCTGTTCACGCTGATCTTCCTGCTCAACGGCGGCCGCGACATCTTCGCCTTCGTCACCAAGATCTTTCCGGTGGCGGTCCGCGACCGGGTCCGCGACGCCGGGCGGGCGGGGTTCCGCTCCCTGATCGGCTACGTGCGGGCGACCTGCCTGGTGGCACTGGTGGACGCCGTCGGCATCGGCACCGGTCTGGCCATCATGGGGGTGCCGCTCGCGTTACCCCTGGCGTCGCTGGTGTTCCTCGGCGCGTTCGTGCCCCTGGTGGGTGCGGTGCTGACAGGTGGCATCGCGGTGATCGTCGCGTTGATCGCCAAGGGCTGGGTGTACGCCCTGATCACCCTGGGCCTGATCATCGCGGTGCAACAGCTGGAAGCGCATGTGCTGCAACCGATCGTGATGGGCCGCGCGGTCTCGGTGCACCCGCTGGCGGTGGTGCTGGCCATCGCAGGCGGTGGTGTGCTGGCCGGCATCGTCGGTGCGCTGCTGGCGGTACCGATCGTCGCGGTGCTCAACAGCGCGGTGCGGGTACTGCTGGCACCCGACCCGGACACCGAGGAAGCCGTGCTCGCCGCGGAGACTCCCGACGTGCGCTCCGGTACGGAACTCGCCGCCGATGCCGGGACCGACTCCGGTTAGAGCCGGCCCTCGCGGCGCAGCAGATCGGCGGCGCTGAGCCCACCGCTGCGGCGCGTCGGCGCGTCGTCACCGGCCTCGGTGTCGCGGATCTTGGAGGTATCCAGCTTCTCGGTGGCATCCGCATCCCGTTGCGTCGGGATGGCGGTGGTCGGGGCATTACCGGCCGGGTCGCCCATCGCAACGGTGGGTTGTGCCGACGGGCGCGGCGGCTGCGCGGTGCTCCCGCTGCTGCGCAGGTCACCGAGCCAGGACTCGATCTCTCGCTTGTCCCGGCTGGGCTCGCCACGGCGGGTCCGCTCGGTGCCGGCGGCGTTGACCGCGTTGCGGGCCGCGTCGATGGCCACGGTCGCCGGGGACTCCGGCTGTGCGGCGAACCGCGTGGTCGGCGGCTCGGGCGCGGTGGCGCCGGTGGTCGGGATCCGCGTCGTGCCCGCGGCCGACGGTCCGGCCGGGCGCACCGGCGGGATCGGGGGACGGCCACCCGCCGGCGATACCGGTGCCGGGTGGGTGGGATCGTGGGCGGGCAGCGCCTGCATCGGGGCTCCGGCGCCGACCAGGGCGGCCGGATCCGGGGCCGGCTCGCCGGAGTCGCGCACGGTCGGCCGTTTGCGCTCGTCGGGCAGCTCCACCTCGCCCAGCCCGATGCGTTCCTGCACCCGCTTCATCCACTGCGGTGCCCACCAGCAGTCGTCGCCCAGCAGCTTCATGATCGCGGGCACCAGGAACATCCGGATGACGGTGGCGTCCAGCAGCAGGGCGATGAGTAGGCCGAAGGCCAGGTACTTCATCACCACCAGATCGGAGAACGCGAACGCCGCGACCACCACGGCCAGCACCAGCGCGGCGCCGGTGATGAGTCGGCCGGTGGTGGCGGTGCCGATCCGGATCGCCTCGGCGGTGGACAGGCCGCGCTCGCGGGCCTCCACCATCCGGGACACCAGGAACACCTCGTAGTCGGTGGACAGACCCCAGATGACCGCGATGATCAGGCCGATCATCGGGGCGAACAGCGGCTGCGGGGTGTAGTTGAACAACCCGGAACCGTGCCCACCCTCGACGAACATCCACGTCAGGATGCCCATCGTCGATCCGAGCGTCAGCGCACTCATCAACGCGGCCTTGATCGGCAGCACCAGCGAGCCGAACGCCAGGAACATCAGGATCGTCGTGGTGATCACCAGGATGACCACCATCAGCGGCAGCTTGTCGAACAGCGTCAGAATGCTGTCCTGAGCCAGTGCCTGGGTACCGCCGACCATGATCGTCGTGCCCCGCGGCGGCGTCAGCGCCCGCAGCTCCTGGATCTTCTTGGGCGCGGTGGCGCTGTTGACCAGGCCGTTCTGCAACACCCGGACCGACGGATCCTTGGATCCGCTCTCCTGCGCCGAGCGTTCCTGCCACATCTTCGCCGGGTTGTCGCTGCCCGCGAATCCGGAGATGGTCTGCGCCTCGGCGCGCACCGCGGCCAGCTGCTGATCGGTGATCGGCTCGCCGTTGTCGCTACGGATCACCAAGGTCAGCGGCTCGGTACGGAACCCGGAGAACTCCTGGTCGAACTGTTCCTGGGCCATCCGCACGGGGTTGTCCGGCGGCAAGTACTTCTCGCTCAGACCGCCGAGGGCCAGCTGGCCGATCGGGATGACCAGCAGGGTCATGATGATCAGGATCGGTGCCGCGAAGGCGATGGGCCGCTTCATCACGACGTTGACCAGCCGGCCCCAGAAGCCCTTCTCGACCTCTTCCCGGGTCTTGGTCTTCTGGGTCTTCTCGATGAACCAGTCGATGATCTTGCGGGAGAACGGCCAGTTGGCCAGGAACGGGATCCGCAGCAGGGTGCGCACCCCGAGCGCGTCGACATTGGTGCCCAGGATCGCCAGCGTGGCCGGCAGCACCGTGATGGACAGGAAGGCCGCCAGCAGCACCGAGGCGATGATCGCGTACGTGATGGATTTCAGGAAGCCCAGCGGGATCAGCAGCAGCGGCAACGAGGACGCCACGATGATCACCGAGGAGAATGCCACCGTGCGTCCGGCGGTCATCACCGAGCGGCGGACCGCCGCCTCGACGTCGTAGCCCTCGGCGAGTTCCTCGCGGAAGCGGCTCACCACGAACAATCCGTAGTCGATGGCGATACCGAAGCCCATCATCGTCACGACCGGCTGGGCGAAGAAGTGCACCGGGCCGAACTCGGCGGTGATCCGCAGGATGCCCAGCGCACCGCCGATGGTCAGGCCACCGATGATGGCGGGCAGCGCGGCCGCGACGGCGCCGCCGAACACGAAGAACAGCACCACCGCCACCAGCGGCACGATCGCGATCTCCGCGCGGGCCTGGTCGGTGCCGATGGTCCCGGTCAGCTCACTGGCCAGCGGGTTCAGGCCGGCGAGTTTGATATCGCCGCCGTTGACCTTCTTCAGGTCGGGTTCGATGGCCTGGTAGTTCTTCAGGATGGTGTCGTCGTCGTCGCCCTTGAGCGGGACGCTGATGAAGGTGTGCCGAAGATCCTGCGTCTTCATCTGGCTGACGGTCGGATCGGTGGTGTCAGGGGCCTTGAGCCAGCCCACCCAGCCCACGATCTGATCGGGGTGGTCCTTGACCACCTGGTCGAGTTCCCCGACGACCTTCTTCTGCCAGTCCCTGTCGGTGACCTTCTTGTCATCCGGCGGCGTGAGGATGGCCACGACGTGGCTGGTCCGGTCGCGGCCGTACACCTCGTCGGCCAGTGTGGACGCCCGCACCGACTCGCTGCCGTTGTCGTAGAACCCACTCTGGGTGACGTGCTGACCGAGGCTCGCCCCGAACAAGCCGCCACCAAGGCACAGTGCGACCAGGACACCGATCACTATGTATCGGAATCGGTACACCGTTCGACCCCACCAGGCGAACACGTCAACTCCTTAATATGCTCTGGTCACGCTGCGCGCGCATATCACTTCTGTTGTCTATAAGCGCGAGGTCAGAAGCGCGGACAGCGGCCGGAAGGGCTGCAGCCAAGCGCCCTGCTCGGGCAGCGAATCAAGGCCGATTCGCGGTAACGGCTCCCGGAAGACACCTGCGATGTCCTCCAGGTCGACAAACTCCAAGGTATCCGACGCTAACGCCCAACTGGCATGTTCGCGAAATCCGAGCACCTGCACCGGAATGCCGTCGTGAGCTATCTCTTCCAGCGGCGCCCGGAACGCCTGACCGTCGGCCGACGCCACGACCAGCCCGGCCAGGCCCTCGCTCCGGCGGAGCGCGATGTGGCTGAGCATGTCGCTGTCGACGTCGCTGTCTTCATCGATCTTGGGTTTGGCGAAAACCGCGAAGCCCACGTTACGCAGCGCCTCCACCCACGGGCGGACGACATCGGCGCTACCAGGGGCGATGTTGGTGAAGACGGTGGCTTCCGGTTCCACCAGAACTTCCGGCTGGGCGTCGGCCCCGGTGTCAGGCGTGGGTGCGGCGGTGGCCGAGATATCGGCGGTGCGCTGCAGCAACCAGCGGCCCAGGGCGTCGAACCGCGGACGGTGCGCGGCCGTCGGCCGGCCGCCGAGAATGGAACCCAACCCCATGTCCAGGTTGGGCGCATCCCAGACCAGCAGCACCTTGCGGATCACCGGGGTGTGCACGCCCTCCGCGGGTGCCGCGACCTCGGGTACCGCCGGAACGTCGGTTGCGATGCTCATCGGCCAGCCACCTCTGCTCACTCCGTCATTCCACGGGTACGTACCCACACCAGCTCGGCGATATCGCGGCCGGCCTGCAAACCCTTGCCTTCGTACTTGGTCTCGGGTCGTCGGACGGAGATCGGCAACGCGCCGGGCGCGGTGGTGTCGGGAACACGGCGCAGCCTCGGCTCGGCGTCACCCACCTCGGCGATCTGTTCGGCGTACTCGGCGTGGTCGGTGGCGGCGTGCAGCACGCCGCCCGGTACCAACCGGTCGGCGATCAGCGCCACCGTCTCGGGCTGCAGCAGCCGCCGCTTGTGGTGGCGGGCCTTGGGCCACGGATCGGGGAAGAAGATCCGCACGCCGGTCAGCGAGGCCGTACCGAAGATGTGCTCCAGTACATCGACACCGTCGCCGCGGATCAGCCGGATGTTGCGGACGGGGTGATCGCTGCCGGTGGAACGGTCGATCGCGCCCAGCAGCTGGGCCAGCCCGCGCCGGTAGACCTCCACGGCCACCACGTCGAGGTGCGGCTCCTCGATGGCCATGGCCAGCGTCGACACGCCGGTGCCGCAGCCGATCTCCAGCACCACCGGCGCCTGCCGCCCGAACCACTGCGCGATATCGCGGCTCAGCGGCCGGCCGGCGGCGTCGCGGGCCTCGGCCCCGATCTCGGGCCAGCGCCGCTCCCACAGCTCCTGCTGGTTGCCGCTGAGTGTGGAGCGCCGGTTGCGGAAGCTGCTGACCCGCCGATGATGGTGTTTCTGCTCGGGGGCGTGCTGCGGACCGTCCGTTGTGCTCCGGCCCGAGGCGCCCGAATCCGACAGCTCGTGGCGGGCTTCCTCGCGCTGGGCATGCATCGGTCCATCGTCGCTCATCGAGGCCGATCTACCTGCATCGTGGTGCAGATTGATACCCAACAGTTGCCGAGTGCGGCATGTGCGGAAAAACACCGTTCACGAGTACGTCGGCGCGGTGTCACCATTTGAAGTGGGAATTGGTAGCAGTGCGACTCGTGAGGTAAGGAGCCGGTCATTCTCGCCGACGTCTTGGCGGCCTTCGCCGCGGAAAGCGGCGAGTCCGGGCTGGCCCCGATTCTGCGGCGGTCGAACCGGCCGATCCGGGTCGGCGTGACCGGCCGCCGCGGCACCGGATGTACGACGGTGACCGCCGCGCTGCGGGCGGCGGGCCGCACCGTCGTCACCGGCCCGGTCGACGCCACGGTCCTGGTGGTCGCCGAGACCGTCAAACCCGAGGATCTGGCTCATTGCGGCCCGAACACCCTGGTCGTGCTCAACAAACAGGACCTGCTCGGCTCGGCACTGCCGGCTCAGCTCGCCGCGGTGCGGGCGCGCACCGGGCGACCGACGGTGCCGATGAATGCCCTGTTGGCGCTGGCCTCGGCGGCCGCGCTGGACAAGTCGCTGGTCGGTGCGCTGCGGGTGATGGCCGCCGACCCGCCCGATCTGTCCTCGACAGACGCGGTGACCGCCGGGCCGCACCCCGTCGACGCCGCGCTCCGCGGTCGGTTGCTGACCCTGCTGGACCGGTTCGGCATCGCCGCGCTCACCGCGGCGGTGCGGGCCGGCGCGGACCCGGCGTCGTTGCCGGCCCTGATGCGCGAGCTCAGCGGTCTCGACGACGTGCTCGGCGCGCTCGACGCCGTGACGGCTCCGCAGCGCTACCGGCGCCTGCAGGTCGCGCTGACCGAGGTGCGGGCGCTGGCGGTGCGTTCCGGGAACGGCGACCTCTGGGCATTGCTGGCCTCCGACCGGGTGGTGCTGGCGGAGATGACGGCGGCGGCCGAGGTGCTGCGCGCCGCCGGGTTGCCGGTCGGTGCGAACGCCGACGCCCGACGTTGGAGCCGTTACGGCCGGGGGCCGCTGAACGCGCTGCACCGCAGCTGCGCGAGCGCGCTGACCAGGGGATCGCTGCGGCTGGCGGCGCGCAGATGACCACCCCGGGGGCCGAGCAGGGCATTCCCGACGGGGTCGACCCGCCGGAGGTGACGCACCGCGACGTCGTGCTGGTCGCCGGCCCGTGGCTGGCCGGGGTGTCGGCGTTGGCCGCCGCCCTGCGGGCCCGGATGCCGGACCGGACCTTCGTCGAAACCGGTGACCTGCCGCCCGACCAGGCGCCCTCGGCGGTCGTCTTCGCGGTGTCCGCGGTCGCACCGCTGACCGAATCGGACGCGGTGTTGCTGGACGCCGCGGCCCGGCACACCGATCTGGTGATCGGGGCGGTGACCAAGACCGACGTCCATCGCGGCTGGCGGGCGGTGCTGGCCGCCGACCGCGATGCGGTGGCCGCCCGGTCGCCGCGCTATGCCGGCATGCCGTGGGTCGGCGTCGCCGCGGCACCCGAGGCGGGCGCACCGTCGCTCGACGAGCTGGTCGACGTGCTGTCCGACGGTCTCGCCGACACCGCTGCACTTCATCGAAACAGATTGCGGGCGTGGGAAACTCACCTCACCGAGCGAATCGGCGAGCTGTCCTGCGCGCACCGGCCGGACGGTCGGGCGGTGCGGCTGCGGGCCGAGCGGGACGAGCTGCTGCGGGCCGGGCGGCTGCAGCGGTCGCAGCGCAACATCGCCCTGCGCAGCCAGGTGCAACAGGCCCGGGTCCAATTGGGTTACTTCGCCAGGAACCGGTGTGCGTCGGTGCGCACCGAACTGTCCGAGGATGTGGCCGACTGGAACGGCCGGCGCGCCGAGCGGCTGGTGTCCTATGTGCAGCGGCGCTGCGCGGAGGTGGTCGGCGAGGTCGACGACGGCATCACCGAGCACCTGACCGACGTCGCCGCCGAGCTCGGCCTGTCCGTACCGGAGGTGCCGCCGGCCGCGTCGGTACCGGACGCCGGCGCCCCGGGACTGCGGTCCAGGACGCTGGAGACCCGACTGATGATGGTGCTCGGCGCGGGCTTCGGGCTGGGCGCCGCGTTCGCGGTCAGCAGGCTGTTCGCCGGGCTGGCGCCCGGGCTCACGGCGCTGGGCGTGGGGGTGGGCGCGGTCGCGGGCCTGCTGCTGACGGTGTGGGTGATCGGGATCCGCAGTGTGCTGCACGACCGGGCGGTGGCGGACCGCTGGATCGGCGAGGTCACCGGACGGCTGCGGGAAGCCACCGAGCAACGCGTCGCGCACCGGGTGCTGATGGCAGAGGTTCGGTTCACCGGGGAGGCCGCCGCCCAGGATGAACGTGCGGCTGCGGAACTGGCGCGCCGTATCGAGGAGATCGACGCCGAACTCCGCGATATCGCGGCGCTCACCGCGCGGTCGGCGGCCGTCGGTGAGCGCGAACTGCCACGGCTGCGCACCGCGCTGGCCAGGGTTTGCGCCGGGTTGGAAAGTGGGTAACAGAAAGAGGCAGTCAACTGGCGTATCTGAATCGTTCTTGTGAGTGATCGGACATTGTTCCGATTCACCACGGGTATGTCACGGGCGTTAACCTCTCCATAGGGACGACCGTGACCTATCAGTTATCGCCGATGCTACCGGCGCGTAACCTACGCAGGAGATATTAGATGACCTCAGCGACCATTCCCGGTCTCGACAGTGCACCGACCAAACATCAGGGGCTGTTGGCCTGGGTCCAGGAGGTTGCGGAACTGACGCAGCCGGACCGGGTGGTTTTCGCCGATGGCTCCGAAGAGGAATACGAACGCCTGACGGCCCAGCTGGTCGAGGTCGGCACCTTCCAGAAGCTCAACCCGGAAAAGCAGCCGAACTCCTACCTGGCGCTGTCCGACCCTTCCGATGTCGCCCGGGTGGAATCGCGCACGTTCATCTGTTCCGAGCGTGAGGTCGACGCCGGCCCCACCAACAACTGGATGGCGCCCGCCGAGATGCGCGGCATCATGACCGAGCTGTACCGCGGCAGCATGCGCGGCCGCACCATGTGGGTCGTGCCGTTCTGTATGGGCCCGCTGGACGCCGAGGATCCCAAGCTCGGCGTCGAGATCACCGACTCCGAGTACGTCGTGGTCTCGATGCGCACCATGACCCGGATGGGCGCGGCGGCGCTGGCCAAGATCGGCGACGACGGGTTCTTCGTCAAGGCACTGCACTCCATCGGCGCCCCGCTGGAGCCGGGCCAGCAGGACGTGCCCTGGCCGTGCAACGACACCAAGTACATCAGCCACTTCCCGGAGACCCGGGAGATCTGGAGCTTCGGGTCCGGCTACGGCGGTAACGCGCTGCTCGGCAAGAAGTGCTACTCGCTGCGGATCGCGTCGGCCATGGCCCACGACGAGGGCTGGCTCGCCGAGCACATGCTGATCCTCAAACTGATCTCGCCGGAGAACAAGGCGTACTACATCGCCGCGGCGTTCCCGTCGGCATGCGGTAAGACCAACCTCGCCATGCTGCAGCCCACCATCCCGGGCTGGCGCGCCGAGACCGTCGGCGACGACATCGCCTGGATGCGGTTCGGCAAGGACGGCCGGCTGTACGCCGTCAATCCCGAGTTCGGCTTCTTCGGCGTCGCGCCGGGCACCAACTGGTCGTCCAACCCGAACGCGATGAAGACCATCGCCGCCGGCAACACCGTCTTCACCAACGTCGCCAAGACCGACGACGGTGACGTCTGGTGGGAGGGCCTGGAGGGGGACCCCGACCACCTGATCGATTGGAAGGGCCAGGACTGGTACCGGGAGTCGGAAGACAAGGCCGCGCACCCGAATTCGCGCTACTGCACACCGATCTCGCAGTGCCCGTCGGTGGCCCCCGAGTGGGACGACCCGCAGGGTGTGCCGATCTCGGCGATCCTGTTCGGCGGCCGCCGCAAGACCACGGTGCCGCTGATCACCCAGGCCCGCGACTGGCAGCACGGGGTGTTCATCGGGGCCACCCTGGGCTCCGAGCAGACCGCCGCGGCCGAGGGCAAGGTCGGCACCGTCCGGCGCGACCCGATGGCCATGCTGCCGTTCCTCGGCTACAACGTGGGCGACTACTTCCAGCACTGGATCAACATCGGCAAGAACGCCGACGAGTCCAAGATGCCGAAGATCTTCTTCGTGAACTGGTTCCGCCGCGGCGACGACGGCCGCTTCCTGTGGCCGGGCTTCGGGGAGAACAGCCGCGTGCTCAAGTGGGCGGTCGAGCGGATCGAGCACAAGGCCGACGGCAAGTCGACCCCGATCGGCATCGTGCCCACCGCGGCCGACCTCGATCTGGCCGGCCTGGACGTGGATGCCGCCGATGTCGACGAGGCGCTGGCGGTCAACACCGAGGAATGGCGGGCGGAGCTGCCGCTGATCGAGGAGTGGTTCGAGTTCGTCGGTGAGAAGCTCCCGACGGGCATCAAGGACGAGTTCGACGCGCTGAAGACCCGGCTGGCCGAGTCGAACTGACGTCGCGACGCGCACACCACGACGCCCCCGGCCCAGGCCGGGGGCGTCGTGTTTGCTACGTTGCGGTCACTGGGTCGCTGTCACCGGTGTGGACCGGTGGCATCGGCGCCAGCGACCGGGAGTCGTTGCTGACCGCCGGTCGAACCGGCGCGATGCGGATGGTCGACAAACTGGCGGCGCTGCTACCTGGTGACCCGCCGTAGCGTGTCGGCGAGGGCGGCTCGATTCAGCGGCCGCGACACGTACCAGTAGAGCTGTCCGGCAAGACCTTTGGGTATGAACGTGGCTCGCTGGCGCACCCGCGTGCCGGACCCCTCCATGGGTTCGACGGTCCGTTCCAGCCATGCCGTGCCCGGTGTGCGGGTCTGCGCCCGCAAGCGCAGGAACTGACGGTCGGTGCTCTTGTCGACACGCCATCGGCTGCGTCCCGGCCCGACGGGGAACCGGCCGAACATGCCGGTGGCGCAACCGGCTAGGAGTTCATCCCAGATCTGGTCG
This sequence comes from Mycolicibacterium canariasense, assembly GCF_002101555.1. Lineage (GTDB taxonomy): Bacteria > Actinomycetota > Actinomycetes > Mycobacteriales > Mycobacteriaceae > Mycobacterium > Mycobacterium canariasense. The sequence goes on along the minus strand of NZ_LQOL01000042.1, from coordinate 168,369 downwards.
ACCGCCTTCGGGCAGTCCGCGCTGTGGGTTTCGGTGTAGATCACCTCACCGGCCCAGCCGGGGTCCGACGGCAGCGGGTCCGACGGCGCGCCCGTCGCGGACGTGGTGGCCCAGGTGGGGCGCCCTTCGCCGGTCGCCGCGAATCGCAGCGCCAATGCCACGGCCTGCCGGTAAGCGGTCGGCCCGCCGGGCGGCGGCGCGATGACGGTGTCGATATCGTGCTCGGTGGCAACGGCATTGGTGCTCAGCGACTCGATCAGGGCGCGCCCGATGCTGCGCGGGACCGGCGTCACCAGGTCGATCCACAAGCCGGCCAGCCGCGGTGTGAGGATGGGCAGCACCAGGATCCGGCGCCGTGCCAGACCGGCCACTTCGGCGTAGATCTGCATCATCTCGCCGTAGCGCAGCACGTCGGGTCCGCCGATGTCGTAGGTGCGACTGCGGGGCAGATCCGCGGTGGCGGCCTCGATCAGGTAGTGCAGCACATCGCGGACCGCAATGGGCTGTATGCGGTTGTTGACCCAGCGCGGTGTGGTCATCACCGGCAGCCGGTCCGTCAGGTGCCGGATCATCTCGAATGACGCCGAGCCGGACCCGATGACCACACCGGCTTGCAGCGCGATGGTGGGGACACCGGAATCGATCAGGATCTGCCCCACCTCGGTGCGTGAGCGCAGATGGGTCGACAGTGCCTCGGAATCGGCGTGCAGGCCACCCAGATACACGATGCGACCGACTCCCGCCCGCCGCGCCGCCTCGGCGACATTGTGGGCGCTGCGACGCTCCTGCTCGATGAATTCGCCGGCGCTGTTCATCGAATGCACCAGGTAGTAGAGGACGTCGACATCGCGCAACGGCGCCGCCAGGGTGGCCGGATCCGTCAGGTCGCCGCGGACGACTTGCACGTCGGCCGCCCACGGCACCGCCCGGACCTTGTCCGGGTCGCGGACCAGCACCCGCACCTGGTGGCCGGCGTCCACGAGCCGCGGCGTGAGGCGAGCGCCGATGTATCCGGTGGTCCCGGTGACCAGCACCCGAAGCGGTCTGTCGTCCGTCACTGGTCTCCTCGCCGGGCTTTCGGATCGAGCAAAGAATCAAGCAAACCGGTATGCCACGGTAACGCCGAACCGAAACCGGCACCTCGCCCGGACCGGGCGCGGTTGTGGTGGAGGCCACCTCTTGACAGGTGTCAAACGCGGCATCGTAGAGTCAGCCCATGCAGATCCGTGAAACCGCGCTCGCGACGCCCGACAAGCCGGCCGTAGTCCTCTACCCGGCCGGCACCGTGGTCACCTTCGGTCAGATGGAGGCCCGGGCGAATCAGCTCGCGCACTACTTCCGCGGCCGCGGCCTGCGGGAGGGCGACGCGGTCGCGATCCTGATGGAGAACACCGAACACATGCACACGATCATGTGGGCGGCGCGCCGGTGCGGCCTGTACTACGTACCGCTGAACACGCATCTGACCGCCGCCGAGGCGGCCTACATCATCGACAACAGCGCGGCCAAGGCGATCGTGGCGTCGGCCGCACTCCGGGACACCTGCGCCGCCCTGGCCGAGCACCTGCCGTCCGGGCTGCCCGACATCCTGCTGACCACCGCCGACGATCTGGACGGCTGGGCGCGCTACCCGCAGGCCGTCGCGGGTCTGCCCGAGACCCCGATCGCCGACGAGATCGAGGGCGATCTGCTGCAGTACTCGTCGGGCACCACCGGCCGCCCGAAGGGCATCAAGCGCGCGTTGCCGCACCTGCCGCCCTCGGAGGTGCCGGGCATGATGGCGATGCTCGTCGAGTACTGGATGGGGCCCGACGCCGTCTACCTCAGTCCGGCGCCGCTGTACCACACCGCCCCGTCGGTGTGGTCGCTCAACGCCCTCGCCGGTGGGTTGACCGTGGTGGTCATGGAGAAGTTCGACCCGGAGGGCACGCTCGAAGCGATCGCGAAACATGGTGTGACACATGGACAATTCGTCCCGGTGATGTTCACCAGGATGCTCAAGTTGCCGGCCTCGGTGCGCGAGTCCTACGACATCTCGTCGCTCAAGCGGGTCATGCACGCAGCGGCCCCGTGCCCGGTGGAGATCAAGAAACAGATGATCGACTGGTGGGGGCCGATCGTCGACGAGTACTACGCCTCCTCGGAAGCCATCGGCTCGACGCTCATCAGCGCCGAGGAGTGGCTCACCCACCCCGGTTCGGTGGGTAAGCCGATGGTCGGTGCCATCCACATCCTGGACGAGGACGGCAACGAGCTGCCGCCAGGACAACCCGGCGAGATCTACTTCGAGGGCGGCAACGACTTCGAATATCTCAACGATCCGGACAAGACGGCGTCCTCGCGCAACACAAACGGCTGGCTCACCGTCGGCGACATCGGCTATGTCGACGACGACGGGTACCTCTACCTGACCGACCGGCGGCACCACATGATCATCTCCGGCGGGGTGAACATCTACCCGCAGGAAGCCGAGAACATGCTCGTCACCCACCCCAAGGTGATGGACGCCGCGGTGTTCGGCATCCCCGACGACGAGATGGGCCAGGCCGTCAAGGGTGTGGTGCAGACCGTCGACCCGGCCGATGCCACCGAGGAATTCGGCCGGGAGCTGCTCGGCTGGCTGCGCGACAAGCTGGCGCACTACAAGTGCCCGCGGTCCATCTCGTTCGAGGCGCAGCTGCCCCGCACCGATACCGGCAAGCTCTACAAGCAGGAGCTGATAGACAAGTACTCGTGACCGAACTGGCGCTGCCCCCAGGCATTCTGGTGGGCATCGGCGCGGCCGCGGATCATCTGACCTTCACGCTCACCGAGCGCCCCTCCGACGACCCGCGGATGGTCACCGTCGCATCCGTGGAGCAGACCGTCGCCGAGTTGCGGCAGCGGTGCGCGCGCTGGCCGCACGCGGCGGCGGTGTGCGACGACGTGCTGCGGGCCCTGGACCCGGCGGCGCCGGCCTTCGGCGGGGTGATCACCGAATCGCTGGCGTACTCGACGCTGCAAGCCGGACCCGAGTTCGCCCGCTGGCTGGCCGAACGCGGCCCGGCGCAGCTGCCCGTGCTGCCGGACCCAGTGCAGGCGGAACGTGACGGCGGCACCCTGTACGTGCGATTCAACCGGGCGCGCCGGCACAACGCCTTCACCACCGACGCCCGCGCCGCCTTGCTGGAGGCACTCGAGGTGGCCCGCCTCGACGACAGCGTCACCGAGGTGGTGCTCTCCGGCAACGGCCGGTCCTTCTGCAGCGGCGGCGATCTGGCCGAGTTCGGCACCTTCGCCGATCCGGCGTCCGCGCACCTGGCCCGCACCCGGCACAGTCCCGCGCTGGTGCTCGACGAACTGACCGCCCGGCTCGGGGTGCGGTGCCGCGCGGTGGTACACGGCCAGGTGCTCGGCAGCGGCCTGGAAATGGCTGCCTACTGCGGTCAGGTGCGTTGTCACCCCGAAGCCGTTCTGGGCCTGCCCGAACTCGCGCTCGGGCTGATCCCCGGCGCGGGTGGCACCGTGAGCATCAGCCGGCGGATCGGCCGCTGGCGCACCGCCTACCTGGTGTTGTCGGGGCGGACCATCGATGCGGGCACGGCGCTGGAGTGGGGCCTGGTCGACGAGATCGGATGAACCTATATGTGCGCAATTGCGCACATATGCGGCATACTGGCCGGATGATCCTGCGCCACCCCGTCTTCCGGCGGCTCTACACCGCACAGGTGACGGCGCTGGCCGGGACCGGGCTGCTGACCGTCGCGCTCGGCCTGCTCGCCTTCGACCTGGCCGGCGGGGCGGCCGGTGCGGTGCTGAGCACCGCGCTGGCCATCAAGATGGTCGCGTACGTCTTCGCGGCTCCCGTCATGTCGGGTCTGACGGCCGGATTGCCCCGCAAGGCCGTGCTGGTCGGGGCCGATATCGTGCGCGCGGTGGTGGCCTTGGCGCTGCCCTGGGTGGATCAGGTGTGGCAGATCTATCTGCTGGTGTTCGTGCTGCAAGCAGCGTCGGCGACGTTCACCCCGACGTTCCAGGCCGTGATCGCCGATGTGCTGCCCGACGAACGCCAGTACACCCGCGCCCTGGCGTTGTCCCGGCTGGCCTATGACCTGGAAGCGCTGCTCAGCCCGCTGCTGGCCGCGGCGCTGCTCACCGTCGTCAGCTACCACGGGTTGTTCGCGGGCACCGGTGCCGGGTTCCTGGTGTCGCTGGTGCTGGTGCTGGGCACCGCGATCCCGCGCCACCCGGCCACCGGCGCCTCCGCGCCGCTATTGTCCCGGATCTCGGTGGGTACCCGGATCATGTTGCGCAGCAGGGAATTACGGTCACTGCTGGCGATGAACGTGGTGGCGGCGTCGGCCACCGGACTGGTGGTGGTCAACACCGTGGTGTACGTGCGCGGCCTGCTCGGCGGCGGAAACGCCGACGTGGCGCTGCTGCTGGCCTGCTACGGCGCCGGGTCGATGACGCTGGCCCTGCTGATTCCGGGCGTGCTGGGGCGGGTGGCCGACCGCACCGTGATGCTCGGCGGCGCGGCGCTGGCGGCAGCCGGGCTGCTCGCGACGGCTCTGGTGCTGGCGACCGGGTCGGTGGGCCGGCCCGTGTTGACGGCGTTGTGGATCGTCCTGGGCGCCGCGACGTCGATGATCACCACGCCGGCAGGTCGGCTGCTGCGCCGCAATGCTGGTGAACACCGCACGGCGGTGTTCACCGCGCAGTTCTCGCTGTCGCATGCCGGGTTCCTGATCACCTATCCGGTGGCCGGGTGGATCGGCGCGGCGGTGGATCAGGCGGCGGCGGCCGGGATTCTCGCTATTCTCGCTACATTCGCGGCGATCGTCGCGGTGCGGATGGCAGGGATGGCACGGAGGGCTGGGACGGCCGATGAGCAGGGATCCACTCCCGCGCGGGCCGAAGCCCTCGCTGGTCCATGAGGCTGCGCCGGACGGGCAGCGGCTCGATATCGCCAGCGAGACCTTCCGCATGCTGGCCGACCGCACCCGCCTGCACCTGTTGTGGCTGCTGGCGCAGGGCGAAGCCGATGTCACCGCGCTGGCCGAGGCGACCGGCGCGTCGCGCACCTCGATCAGTCAACACCTGGCCAAGTTGCGGTTCGCCCGGCTGGTCGAGACGCGCAAGGACGGCCGGCGGGTGTTCTACCGGCTGCGGGACGGGCATCTGAGCCGGCTGGTGCAGGAGGGCCTCAACCATGCCGACCATCGGGTGACCGGGGAGCCGGCACACCCCTGACCTAGAGTGCGAGCGTGAGCGCGCACGCCCCCGGTGGCCCGCATTTCGACGACCTGCACGTGGGCCAGGTCTTCGACACCGCTCCGTCGATGACGCTGACCTCGGGCGCAGCGGCGGCGCACCAGGCCATTGTGGGTGACCGGCTGCGGTTGTCCCTGGACGTCGAGCTCGCCAGGGCCGTCACCGGGCAGAGCGGCCCGCTGGCGCATCCCGCGCTGGTGTGCGATATCGCCATCGGTCAGTCCACCGTTGTCACCCAGCGGGTCAAGGCCAACCTGTTCTACCGCGGGCTGGCCTTTCACCGGTTTCCCGTCATCGGGGACACCTTGACCACCCGCACCGAAGTGGTCGGCCTGCGGCAGAACTCCGCCAAACCCGGCCGTGCCCCCACCGGGCTGGCCGCCCTGCGCATGACCACCGTGGATCAGGCCGGCCGCGCGGTGCTCGACTTCTACCGGTGCGCCATGCTGCCGCTGTCACCGGACGCTGCCGAGACCGGGTATGCCGACGACCTGGCCGCCATCGGCGCCGACCAGCCGGTCGCCCCGGACCCCACCGCCGGCTGGGACATGCGCGCCCTGGGCGGCACCGCGTTCGACACGGCCACGGTGGGCGCCGTCCTGGCGAGCACCGCGGACGTGGTGTCCAGCGCTCCTGAACTGGCCCGGCTGTCCTTGAACATCGCTGCCACACATCATGATCGGCGCCCCGGCGGCCGACGGCTGGTGTACGGCGGACACACCATCGGCCTGGCCTTGGCGCAGACCACCCGGCTGCTGCCGGATCTGGTCGTCGTGCTCGGCTGGGAGTCCTGCGATCACACCGGACCGGTGTACGAGAACGACACCGTCTTCAGCGAGCTGCACATCGAGGCCGCCGAACCGGTCGGGTCCGGCGTCCGGCTGGGTCTGCGTTCGGTGGTGTTCGCCGCCGCCACGGAGCCCGGTGCTCCGGACCGTCAGGTGCTGGACTGGCGTTTCACCGCTCTGCACCCCTGATCCGGCCCGTCGGGGCAAGATGGCGGGATGGTTCCGGTCGGTGCACCGCAGCAGGTCTGCGCGCATGCCCAGGAACAGGCCGATCGTTTCGCGGCGCGCACCGGTGTCGCCGTCGACGCCACGGCGCTGATCACCGGACGCGCGGCGCAGTTCGGTTGGGGGTCGCGGGGGCGCATCTCGGCCGGCGGCGCCACCCGGCTGCTGGGCGGCGCGGGCGGGTGGTGCGCGGTGACCCTGGCCCGCGCCGACGATAACGACGCGGTGCCCGCCCTCGTGGGTGCCGACCACGTCGGCGACCCGTGGGTGGCGCTGGGTACGTGGGTGCAGCGCCACGGTGCGGACGCGACGGTCGAACGGGCGCGGCTGTTGGGCCTGCCCGCCGGGCTGCTCGGCGAAACCGCCGCGGCGGCACCCCGAATCCGGGTGACCGGAGCCGCGTCGGCCCGGCCGCTCGCCGATCTGCTGGTCGCCGACCTGTCCTCGATGTGGGCCGGGCCGCTGTGCGGGCAGTTGCTGGCCTGCGCGGGCGCCACCGTGGTCAAGGTGGAGAGCCTGGCCCGCCCCGACGGCACCAGGGCGGGCCGGCAGGCCTTCTGCGACTGGATGAACGGTGGAAAGCTTTCGTATGCCGTCGATTTCGACGATGTCCGGGCGCTGCACCGACTGCTGTCGGTGGCCGACGTGGTGATCGAGGCGTCCCGGCCGGTTGCGCTGCGCCGACGCGGCCTCGGCCCGGGCACCGTTGCGCCGCGCGCCGGGCGGGTGTGGCTGCACATCACCGGGTACGGCACCGACGCGCCCGGTGCCGACTGGGTGGCCTTCGGCGACGACGCCGCGGTATCCGGCGGCCTGGTCGAATACGACAGCACGGGACCGGTTTTCGTTGGCGACGCCATCGCCGATCCGCTCACCGGCCTGTGCGCGGCGGACGCGGTGACCGAATCGCTGGGTCGGGGCGGCGGCGAGCTGATCGAGGTGTCGATGGCGGCGACGGCGGCCCGCTACACCGGTCTGACCGGTGAACCGTGCCGCGCCCCGGCGCCGCGGCCGGCCGCCCGCGCACCCGCACTCGGTGCCGACAACGCCCGGGTGCAGGCCATGATCGAGGAAAGGTGGTCCGTGTCATGCTGATTCGGCGTGCAACCCTGCTGGACGGCAGCGTCGTCGACATTCGGGTCGGCGCCCGGATCCAGGAGGTGGCGCCCGCATTGGCGCCCGTCGCGGGGGAACGGGTGCTCGATGCGGCGCTGGGACTGGTGCTCCCCGGCCTGCACGATCACCACGTGCACGTGCATTCGGCCGCCGCCGCAGCGGATTCGGTGCGGGTGGGCGTGGGCGAGGTGCACGACCGGGACGACCTCGCGCACGTGCTGGCCAGCGCCGCGGTGGGCGACGACGGCTGGATCAGGGCGGTCGGTTATCACGAGGCGGTGGCCGGTGCGCTGGACCGGCACGTGCTCGACACGCTGTCGCCGCCGGTGCCGGTGCGGATCCAGCATCGCAGCGGCGTGCTGTGGACGCTCAACTCGGTCGGTCTGGCGGCCGTCGGCCTGGCCGACCACCCCGACGGCCGGCTGCGCAGCGCCGACCGGTCCTGGTCGGACACCCTCAAGCGGCGTGACACGTCCGTCGATGTCCTCAGCGCTCGGCTGAGCGGTTACGGTGTCACCGAAATCACGGATGCCACACCGGATCTCGATGTCACCGACATGGTCCTGCTGGCCGAGGTGCACCGCCGTGGTGGCCTGCGCCAGCACGTCCACCATCTCGCCCCGGGTAAACGCATCCTGCACGACGACGACCTGGATCTCGGCGCGCTGACGGCCTGGATCGCGCGCAGGCATGAGCAGGACGCACCGGTGGCGCTGCACTGTGTGACCGCGGCGCAGCTGGTGGTGAGCCTGGCCGCCCTCGGCGACGCAGGCGTGCATCCCGGCGATCGGATCGAGCATGCCGCGGTGGTGCCCGACGACCAGCTCGAGGTGCTGGCCGCCCTCGGCGTCACCGTCGTGACCCAGCCCAACTTCGTTGCCGAGCGCGGTGACCAGTATCTGGCCGATGTGCCGGCCGACGAGCATCACCAGCTGTGGCGACTGGCCTCACTGCTGGAAGCCGGTGTCCCGGTGGCACTTTCCACCGATATGCCGTTCGGGGACGGCGACCCGTGGGCAGCCGTGCGGGCGGCGGTGTACCGCACCACCGCGTCGGGCGCCGTGTTGGGCCCGGGCGAGCGGATCGACGCGCGCACGGCGCTGCAGCTGTTCCTGGGCACGGCGACGGCGCCCACCGCGGCCAGGGTCGTCGCGCCCGGCCAACCCGGCGATCTGTGCGTGCTCAGCGCCCCGCCGGAGGATGTGCTGCGTGATCTGGACGCAAAGCTGGTGGCCGCCACCGTGATCGACGGTGAGGTGATCAGCCCGTCTGGCGTTGCAGCATGATCGAGGCTGGCTCGGCATCGGCCCCGGTCACGCCGCGGCCCTGCGCGGTGACCGCCAGTGCGGTGCGGTCCCCGCGGAACAGGTCGCGGGAGTACTCGTAGGGGGTGCCGTTCTGGTCGTGCGTGACGCGGGTGATGAGCAGCAGTGCGGCCTTGGGTTTGATGCCCAGCAGCGCCGCCTCGTCGTCGGTGGCGCTCACCGCCTCGATGCGTTCGACGGCGCGGCCGGCGGTCAGGCCGTACTCGGACTCCAGGATCTCGTACAGTGAGCCACGCAGCGGTTGTTCGAGCAGACCGGGCACGGTGTCGGCCGGAAATTGGGCGTGCTCCAACGAGATCGGTGATCCGTCGGCCAGCCGTACCCGCTGCACCTCGACGACGTAATCGGTGGACCCGAGCTTGAGGGCATGCTGGGTGACATGGTCGGGGATCCCGATCTTCGTGGACAGCACCCGGGTGCCGGCGACATAGCCCTGATGGGCCAGGAACGCCGGCACGCCCACCACATCGGCCAGGTTGCGTTCCACTTGTCCGTGGCTGATGAAGATACCTCCGGCCCGCCCGATCACCCGGTGTACCAGGCCGGCTTCCTCCAGTGCGGCGAGCACCTGACGCAGACTGGACCGGCTGGTGCCGTAACGCTCGGCCAGATCGCGTTCGCTGCCCAGCTTGGAGCCGGGGGTGCCGGTATTGACGTCTCCCACGATCCGGCGCCGCAACTCTTCGCTGTGAGTTGCCACCGCGCGCCTCCTTGCTCAGCCGTGATATCCCAACGGTCTCATCGGTATAGCCAATTCTAACGGTACGTGTGTCAGAGTTCGGCGATAGCGAGGCGCGATTCGGGCAGTATCTGGCCGCCACCGACCACCGGCAGGCGGTGCGCAGACCATGTGGTGCACCGGCCGGACAGGATCCGCGGCCGGCACCGCTACGGACCGATCGACTGGATCATGTTCGAGGACAGCGCAGTTCGGGACCAGCGGCGAACGCGCGCCGCAGTGTCGCCACCTGGCTTTCGAAGAATCCTTGCGACACTGCGGTTTTGGGGGCTATCGCGTCGAAGCCGTGGAAGGCCCTATCCACCACCTGCACCTCGACCGGTACCCCGGCCTCGCGCGGTCGCCGGCACAACCGGTCGTCCTGGGCGGGATTGCCCAACACGTAGCCGCCGCCGTGGATCCACAACAAGGCCGGGCCGGGCCGGGACGCCTGCTGCGGGCGATGCAACCGCACCCGCACGCCGGAACTCAGCATCAACACCTCGACCCCATTGGGCGCGGTGCGCCCCAACCGGCGGGACAGGTATTGCATCACCGGAGTGGTGCGGGCGGTGACCGGTTGGCGCGGTATGAGCCGCGCGATACGGGCCAGATCGGGGTGATACACGGCAGCGGGTACGAGGCTCGGCACCCGCTCAGTATTACGACAGGGTCGTTTCGAACGCGATCCGGTCGCCGCGGTAGAGCGCACGAACCGTCTCGATCGGCACCCCGTCGGTATCCAGCGAGCGCCGGTTGAGCAACAACATCGGCATGGCCGTGGTGGTGTCCAGCAGCTCGGCCTCGCGGGGCGAGGCCAGTGCGGTCTCGATGCGCTCGGTGGCGGTGCCGAACACCACGCCGGTGGCCCGGATCGCCGCATACAGCGAGGTGGCCGGGTCGAATGTGGTGCGCAGTGACCGGAACCGCTTGGCGGCCAGGTAGGTGCTCTCCAACCCGATCCGGCGACCGTCGGCCAACAGGACGCGCTCTAGCCGCATGACGGTCGCGCCGGGACGGATCGCCAGCGCCGCGGCCAGTTCGGCGTCGGCCTCGATATCGGTCCAGTCCACCAGGAGGCGCCCGGGCACGCGGCCGCGTTCGGCGGCGCCCTCGGTGTAGGACCGCAACGACAGCGGCTGCACCAGTTTGGGGGCGGCCACGACGGTGCCCCGGCCCCGTCGTTCGATGCGGCCCTCCACCAGCAGTTCGTGGAGGGCCTGCCGGACGGTTTCCCGGGCCACCCCGAAGCGCAGGGCCAGCTCGCGTTCCGGGGGAACCGCGTCACCCTCGTGCAGGGCGGCCAGGATCCGGTCGAGGCCGGTGCGCACCATGTGTGGTTTGGGCACCGGCCTGGATGCCGGCCTCGATGCCGGCCTCGATACGGGGGTCATCGCTGCAGCACCCGCCGGGCCACGGCCACCACGTCGTCGACGGATGCGCCCCGGCCGTCCGGATCCTTGGCGGCGTCGTCATAACGGCGCAGCCGCAAGGCGTCCGGCCACCACGGATGCGTGGTGAAGGCGGGGTCGACGCCCGGGCCGCCCTGCTCCTGCAGCGACAGCGCCGACACTTCCGACAGTGCGTAGGACGGATCGGTGGCGGCCAGATAGCGCTTGGCTGCCACGTGCGCGCCGGCCAGCCAGCCCACCCGCGCACCGAATCGTGGGGTGAGCCAGTCCCTGGCCACCCGATCGTGCTCGGCGCCGGCCGCGACGAGGGGACTGTGCGCCAGGTCGTGCAGGGCGGCGGCGAGGACCAGCTCGTCGTCCGCGCCGTCGTCGAGCGCCCGGGCGGCGGCCTGTAATGCGTGGTCGAACTCGTCGACCGACTCCTCGTCCCACACCCCGCGCATCGAATGCAACACGGCGGTGACCTCATCGAGAATCCGCATGGCGCAACGATACCCCACTTTGGTCTATACCAATTGTTCACTCAGTATTCGCGCCGCCAACATGATCAGGTCGGGCACAGGTCGCGCGCGCAGGTCAGGGTCGACCACCATGCGCGTGACGATCATCGGCGGCGGCATCCTGGGCACCGCCCACGCCCTGGAAGCGGTGCAGCGCGGCCACACGGTGCTGCAGTTGGAGCGGGAGGTGCAGGCGCGCGGCGCGACCGTCCGCAATTTCGGCCTGGTGTGGGTGTCCGGGCGTTCGACCGCCGAGCTGGACGCGGCGCTGCGCTCGCGTGAACTGTGGGAGAAGCTCGGTGCCGAGATCCCCGGAATCGGTTTCCGGCCCACGGGTTCCATGACGTTGCTGCGTACCGAGGCGGAGCTGGCGGTGGCTCGGGCGGCCGCCGACCGGGGCGACGCCGAATATCGCGGGTTCACCCTGCTGGACCCGGACCGGGTCCGGGCGCTGAACCCGGCCCTGCGCGGCACCTTCCTGGGTGCGCTGCACTGCGCGCTCGATGCTGCCGTCGAATCGCGGCAGGCACTGCCGGCCATCCGCGAATACCTTTCCCGCACCGGGCGATACACCTTTGTACCCGGTGTGGAGGCGCGTTCGGTGGACAACCTGACGGTGCGTGACGACCGCGGCGAGCGGCACGGCGCCGACGTGGTGATGGTGTGTGCGGGTGCGGCACATGCCGGCCTGGTCCGCGAGCTCGCCGGCGACCTTCCCGTCCGCCGGGTGCGGCTGCAGATGATGCAGACCGAGCCGCTGGGGGAGCCCCTGACCACCGCGATCGCCGACGCCGACAGCTTCCGTTACTACCCCGGATTTGCCGGTCCGGCGCTGGATGCGCTGCGGCGCAGCGAACCTCAGCTTCCGGTGGCGGCCGCCGAGCACATGCAACTGCTGTGCGTGCAGCGCCAGCACGGGGGCCTGACCATCGGCGACACCCATGAATACGACGAACCATTCGCCTTCGACGTCACCGAGGCGCCGTACGCCTACCTGGCCGCGCGGGTCGAGGAGTTCCTCGGCCGGCCGCTGCCGGCCGTCCGGCAGCGCTGGGCCGGCGTCTACAGCCAGTGCGTCGACCCGCACCAACTGGTGTGCCGGACATCGCCCGAGGACAACGTGTGGGTGGTGACCGGGCCCGGCGGCCGGGGCATGACGCTGGGCCCCGCCATCGCCGAACAAACCGCCGATCTCATCGGACTGTAGGAGAACGTATGTCGGACAACCCGATCCAGGTCGCCGTGCTCGACATGGCCGGCACCACCGTGGCCGACGACGGCCTGGTGGTCCGGGCCTTCGAGGCGGCCGCCTCCGCGGCAGGCCTGCCCGCCGAGGGGCCCGAACGCGAACAGGCCCGCCGCTACGTGCTGGACACCATGGGGCAGTCCAAGATCGTGGTGTTCCGCGCGCTGTTCGGCACCGAGGAACGAGCGCAACGCGCCAACGCCGAATTCGAGCGCGCCTACGCCGAACTGATCGACAACGGCCACGCCACGCCGATCGACGGCGCCGCCGACGCCATCACCGACCTCCGCGCGGCCGGCATCAAGGTCGCGCTCACCACCGGCTTCTCCGGCACCACCCAGGACAAGCTGTTGGCGGCGCTGGGCTGGCAGCACCTGGCCGACCTCGCCCTGGCGCCGGGCGGCGGCATCCGCAGCCGCCCGTACCCGGACCTGGTCCTCACCGCCTTGATGCGACTCGATGCCGACGGCGTCGGCAACGTCGCCGTGCTCGGGGACACCAGCACCGATGTCGACAGCGCACTGCGGGCCGGCGCCGCCATCGCCGCCGGCACCCTCACCGGTGCCCACAGCGAGGAAGAACTGCGCGCCGCCGGCGCCACCCATGTGGTCGGCTCCGTCGTCGACTTCGCCGATCTGCTCCTGGCCACCCACCAATCGGAAGACCAATGATGAAACTGCGCAGTATCTTTCGCACCGCTGCGGTCACGATGACCGTCGCCGCCGCCACCCTGACCACCGCCTGCGGCGGCACCGGATCCAGCGGCTCGGCCGGCGGCACCACCCTGACCGTGTACAGCGCCGACGGGTTGGCCACCTGGTACAAGGGCCAGTTCGACAAGTTCACCAAGGACACCGGCATCGCGGTCAACCTGGTCGAGGCCGGATCCGGCGAAGTGGTCTCCCGGGTGGAGAAGGAACAGTCCAACCCGCAAGCCGACCTCCTGGTGACCCTCCCGCCGTTCATCCAGAAGGCCGACAAGTCTGGCCTGCTGGTGCCGAGCGGTGCCGACACGGCGGGAATCGCCGCGGATCAGGTGGGACCGGACGCCCGGTACGTGCCGATCGTCGACAACGCGTTGAGCTTCATCGCCAACCCGGCCTCCGATCCCGCCCCGGTCACCTGGGACGACCTGCTCAAGCCGGAGTTCAAGGGCAAGCTGCAGTACTCGACGCCGGGCCAGGCCGGTGACGGCACCGCCGTGCTGGTGTTGTTGCAGCACCTGCTCGGCAAGCCGGGAGCCCTGGACTACCTGAGCAAGTTGCAGGTCAACAACGTCGGCCCGTCGTCGTCCACCGGCAAGCTGCAGCCCAAGGTCAGCAACGGAGAACTGTTGGTGGCCAACGGCGATGTGCAGATGAATCTCGGATCGATCAAGGATGACGGGTCGAAATTCACCATCTTCATCCCGGCGCACAACGGCACCCGCACCACCGTCTCGCTGCCGTATGTGGCGGGCGTGACGAAGGGTGCACCGCACGCCGCGGACGCCAAGAAACTGCTCGGCTACCTGCTGTCCGACGAGGTGCAGAAGACCGTCGAACCCGACGCGTTGGGCATCCCGGTGCGCGACACCATCCGCACCGTCGCCGGCCAGACACCCGCACCGAACACCCCGGCCGCCGTGCTCAAGGACGTGCAGATCTGGGTGCCCGACTGGGACAGTGTGCTGGCCGACCTGGACGCCGACGTCGCGGCCTACCAGAAGGCGACCGGCAACTGATATGGCGCAGATCAAGGCGGCGGGACGGCACACCACCCGCGCCTCCGAGACCGCCGTCCCGGCGATCGTGTTCGACCGGGTCGGCGTGCGGTACGGCCGCGGTTCCGATGCCGCCCATGCGCTGATCGACTTCAACCTGCGGGTGGCTCCCGGCGAGACGGTGGCGCTGCTGGGACCCAGCGGGTCCGGGAAGTCGACCGCCCTGGGCGCGCTGGCCGGATTCGTCCGGCCGTCCTCCGGCGCCGTGCGCCTCGACGGGCGCGACATCACCGACCTGCCACCGGCCAAGCGCGGCATCGGGGTGGTGCTGCAGTCCTATGCCTTGTTCCCGCACATGCGCGTCGCCGACAACGTCGCGTTCGGGCTGCGGGCACAGCGCGTGCCGCGCGCCCAGATCGCCGACCGGGTCACCGAGGTGCTCGAGATGGTCGGCATGGCGGGGTACGGAAAGCGGCTGCCGCGTGAGCTTTCCGGCGGCCAACAGCAACGCGTCGCGATCGCCAGGGCGTTGGCCATCCGGCCCAGGGTGCTGCTGCTCGACGAACCACTGGCCGCCCTGGACGCGCAACTGCGCCAGTCGATGCTGGCCGAGCTGCAGCAGCTCAAGGAGTCGCTGCCCGACACCGCCATGCTGTATGTCACCCACGACCAGTCCGAGGCGCTGGCCCTGGCCGACCGCATCGTGGTGATGAACAACGCCCGGCTGATGGACGTGGACACCGCCGAGAACCTGTGGAGGCGGCCGCCCACCAGCTTCACCGCGGCCTTCCTCGGTGGGGCCAACCTGATTCCGTGCACCGTCGGCCGCGTCATCGGGACGTCGGCGTTGGTGACGGTGTCGCACAAGACGGTCAGCGCCGAAGCGCCGCAACCCGCCGCCGGCAGGATCGACTGGGCGCCGGGCACCGAGGCACTGTTGTGCATCCGTCCGCACGCGCTGCGCGTGGTCTCACTCGGTGAGCGGGATGCGTTGCGCGCCACAGTGAACGCGGTGGTGTGGCGGGGTGCGGTCACCCGGCTGGTGCTGGCCATCACCAGCATGCCCGATCAGCTCATCGAGATCGACGTGCCCGGGCACGCCCGGTTCCAGGTGGGCTCCGAAGTGGGCGTGCGGATTCCGGAGCCGGCCGGGGTGCTGGTGCAGGCCGGCTCGTGACCGCACATGCCGCAGAGCTGTCGGCGGAGCCGGTCGGGGTGCCGGCCACCCCCGCACCGGCACGCAACCGCGCGCACTGGTGGGTGCTGCCGCCCCTGCTGCTGGTGGTGCTGGTCGCGGTGTATCCGCTGCTGCGGGTGCTGGGGGAGTCGACCCGGCCCGGGACCTGGGCGCAGGTGCTGGGCTCGGCGCAGTTCCGTGATGCGTTGTGGCGCACCGTCGCGATAGCGGTGACCTCGACGCTGGGCTGTGTGGTGCTGGGTGCCTTCCTGGCCGTCGTGCTGGCGTTCGTGCCGTTTCCCGGCGCGCGGTTGGTCGGTCGACTCATCGACACCGTGCTGGCATTGCCCTCGTTCCTGATCACGTTGGCCTTCACCTTCCTGTACGGCACCGCGGGAGTGCTCAACACCGCGCTGGGCCTCGAGCTGAATGTCCTGTACACCCCGGCCGGGGTGATCGCCGCGGAGATCACCTTCTTCACCCCGTTCGTGGTGCGACCACTGCTGGCGGCGTTCGCCCTGATCCCGCCGGCACAGCTGAACATCGCGGCCAGCCTCGGGGCGTCACCGTGGCGGGTGCTGCGGGCGGTGGTGCTACCGGAAGCCAGGCCCGCGCTGATGGCCGGTGGCAGCCTGGTGTTGTTGTTGAGCCTCAACGAATTCGGCATCGTGCTGTTCACCGGCGCCAAGGGTGTGCTCACGCTACCCGTGCTCATCTACACGCGGGGCATCGTGACCTTCGACTTGCCCGGTGCGGCGGTGATCGCGACCGTCCAGGTGGTGCTCTCGCTGACGCTCTACCTCGCCTACCGAAAGGTCTTCGCGCGCATGACATCCGGAAGGGGCGGCCCCGATGCTGCTGTGGAACAGGCGAAGTAAGGGTGTGACGCTGGCCGTCTTCGGCGCGGTGGTGCTGGTGGTGTTCGTCGCCCCGCTGGCCACCGTGCTGGCGGCCGGGCTGGCAGGTTCGTGGACCGGTGCGCTGCCGTCGAGTCTGGGCGTCGCCCGGTTCGGCGCCGCGCTCAGCGGTGACAACCTGGCCAGCTTGTCGGTCAGCCTGCAGACCGCATTCGTCGCCGGTGCCGTCGCGCTGCTGGTCGGCACGTGGGCCGCGCTGGCCGCCCGGGACTGCCCGATGTGGTTGCGCCGCTGGACCGATGCGGTGTTCCACCTGCCGATCGCGGTACCGTCGGTGGCCATCGGTCTGGGCCTGCTCATCGCGTTCAACTCGCGGCCCCTGTTGTTGGGCGGCACCCGCTGGATCGTCATCGTGGCGCACGCGGTACTGGTGCTGGCCTTTGCGTTCAGCTCGGTGTCGGCGGCGCTGGAGCGGCTGGACCCGAGCTACCGGCAGGCCGCCGAGTCGCTGGGCGCCGGACCCGTCCGGGTGCTGGTGCAGGTGACGCTGCCGTTGTTGCTGCCGGCGCTCGGGGCCGCCGCCGGCCTGGCGGTGGCGTTGTCGATGGGCGAACTCGGAGCCACCATCATGGTGTACCCCGCGACGTGGAAGACGTTGCCGGTGACCATCTTCGGGCTCACCGACCGCGGCCAGGCGCTGCAGGCCGCCGCCTCGACCACCATCCTGCTGGTGGTGACGCTGCTGGCGCTGGTGCTGCTGGGCCGGATCCGCGGCCGCGCCGCACTGCGGTGACCCGTTTGTCAGGCGAGCGGCCGCGTCTGCACAGCGACGCGCCGCCAAATGCGAACATTTGGGGGCGCCCGCCTGCGGTCGATTACTTCAGCAGCGGATCGCGTGGCAGGCCGAGAATGCGTTCGGCGATGGTGTTGCGGGTGATCTCCGACGTGCCACCGGCGATCGTCATGGCCCGATTACCCAGATAGGCCCGGGCCAGCCGCGCCTCGGCACCCACAACCGCGGCCGGTCCGGCCAGTTCCATGCCGAGTTCGGTCAGCCGCTGGGTGTGCTCGGCCAACAGCAGTTTGGTGACATTACCTTCGGGCCCCGGCCCGGCGCCGACGATAGCGCGGCTCACCCGGCGCAGATTCAGCAGCGGCAGGGTGTGCGCCTCGGCGATCACCGCACCGGCCTGGCGCACATATTGGGCGGCAACCAACGGTGTTGCGGTGTCCAGCAATTCGATCAGGTCGTCGGGCGTGAAACCGGTAGGCGCGGACGAGCCGCCGCCGATCGAGATGCGTTCGTTGCCCAGCGTGGCCCGGGCCACCAGCCAGCCCTTGTTCACGTCACCGACCACATCGGCGTCCGGGACGAACACGTCGTCGAAGAACACCTCGTTGAAGTGCGCATCCCCGGTCAGGCCGCGCAGCGGATTGACCGTCACGCCGGGGGCGTTCATGTCGATCGCCATCATGGTGACACCGGCGTGCTTGGGTGCGGCCGGATCGGTGCGCACCGTGGCCAGACCCCACTGGCAGTGCTGCGCCAGGCTGGTCCACACCTTCTGGCCGGTGACCCGCCAACCGCCGTCCACCTTCTTGGCGGCCGTGCGCACGGCGGCGGCATCGGAGCCGGCCCCTGGTTCGGAGAACAGCTGGCACCACATCACCTGCCCGCGCAGCACCGGTTCCACCCAACGCTGCCGCTGTTCGTCCGTGCCGGCCTGGGCGATGGTCAGCGTCACCCAACCGGTGATGCCCATGTCCGGGATGTCGATATCCCGGAACTCTTCCTCGATCACCAGCTGTTCCAGCACGTCGGCCGCTCGGCCCCACGGTTTGGGCCAGTGCGGCACCAGGTATCCGGAGTCGACGAGGTGGTCGCGCTGGCGTTCGGCGGGCAGCGCCCGCACCGTGGCGGCGGTTTCGGCGGCCGCCGGGCGGAACCGCTCGGCCTCGGGTGGCACGCGCAGCGACGCGGAGCGGGCGGCGCCGCTGCGCTGGGCATCGACGATGTCGAGGAGGGGATCGGCGCCGTCACCGAGCAGCGTCGCCAGCGTGCGGGCCCGTCGCAGGTACAGATGTGCGTCGTGTTCCCAGGTGAAGCCGATACCGCCGTGCAGCTGAATATTGTTCTGCGCGTTGAACACCTGCGCGCGGATGGCGTGGGAGGCCGCGATGGCCGCCGGGAACCAGGCGGCGTCCAGGTCATCGGTGCGCGCTGCCGCCCAGGTGGCCGCGGTGGCCTGCTCGGCCTCGACGAGCATGTTCGCCGCGTGGTGTTTGACGGCCTGGAAGGTGCCGATGGTCCGGCCGAACTGTTCACGAACCTTCGCGTACTCGACCGCCATGTCCAACGTCGCCCAGCTGAGCCCGACCGCCTCGGCCGAGGCCAGGATTCTGAACACCGTGCGGGCCCGCCGGCCGGCACCGCGCAGCACCCGGTCGGCGGGGATCTCGGCCCCGCGCATCGACACCGCACCCACCGAGCGGGTGGTGTCCATCGGGTCGAGGGCGGTGACCGCGACACCGGCGGCGTCGGCGCGCACGATGACCAGGTCCGCGCCGGCCGCCAGGACC
Source organism: Mycolicibacterium canariasense (assembly GCF_002101555.1). GTDB lineage: Bacteria > Actinomycetota > Actinomycetes > Mycobacteriales > Mycobacteriaceae > Mycobacterium > Mycobacterium canariasense. The sequence goes on along the minus strand of NZ_LQOL01000042.1, from coordinate 149,470 downwards.
AGGATGTCGGCGTCGGGGGCGCCCAGCACGGCGGGCCAGGTGGCGGTGGCGGTGTGGTCGCCGCCCATCGACACCTTGATGTTCAGCCCGAGCGCGGCCGTCAGGCTACCGTCGGCGAGTCCCGGAATTAGTTGCCCGCGAACGGAATCCGGTGCACACCGGTCGATGACGACGGCCGCGGAGACGGTGGGCAGAAACGGCCCCGGCATCAGTGTGCGGCCGGCCACCTCGGCGACCACCGCCAGTTCGGCCAGCCCGTAACCCGAACCACCGAACTCCTCGGACAGCGCCAGCCCATTCCATCCGAGGTCCGCCCCGGCCGACCAGATATCGGTCGGGTGCGTGCCGGGAGCCTGCAGGGTCGCGCGGGCCGCCGCAAGACTGTGCGAGCGCGCCAGCTGACCCGCGGTCGCGTCGGCCAGCTCGCGGTGCTCGTCGGTGATGGCCAGCGCAGATCTGCTCATGATCAGCGAAGTTACTCCGGCGGCCGAAACCGACGAAAGTGACTCAGCTCACAATCGGGCACCGGGGTAGACAAGTCTGGCAAGTTGTCGCTTGGCTGCGGCGACGCGGGGGTACTCTCGCGCCATGACGGCACCTTCCGGTCCACGACGCCCAACTCCCAGCATGTGGAGCCGCGCGCGGTGGATGATGACCGCCAGCCCCGCCGATCACATGCTGGCGCTGACCGTCGCCTCGGCCTCGCTCCCGCTGGTCGGCAAGCGCCTGGAGCCGCTCGGTGCGGTCGCCGCGATGGGCGTGTGGGGTTTCCGGCATATGCCGGACTTCTTCGCCTCGTCGGCCAAGGCCTGGATGGCCCCCGGCGGCGCCGCGATCCGCAAAGCACAGCGCGACCAGACCGACGCCGTCGTCCGCGACGGGCTGCGCGAGGTGGTGCCCGCCGCCGACCTGGCGGCCGTCGACTTTCCCGCGCCCGAACAGCTGCCGCCGCTGTGGAACACCGTTGCCTACCGGCGCAGCGTCTACCGCACGTCGGTGCGCTACGGCGACAGCCCCACCCAGTTGATGGACGTATGGCGGCCCAAGGATCTGCCGTCCGAGCCAGCGCCGGTGCTGTTGTTCGTGCCGGGCGGGGCGTGGGTGCACGGCAGTCGGACGCTGCAGGGCTACGCACTGATGGCCCACCTGGCGGCGCAAGGCTGGGTGTGTCTGTCCATCGACTACCGGGTGGCCCCGCACCACCGGTGGCCCCGGCACATCCACGACGTCAAGGCGGCGATCGCGTGGGCGCGGGCCAATGTCGACAAATTCGGTGGTGATCGGGACTTCGTGGCCATCGCGGGCTGCTCGGCGGGCGGGCATCTGGCCGCGCTGGCCGGGCTGACCGCCGGTGATCCCGAGTTGCAGGGCGACCTACCCGAAGGGTCGGACACCTCGGTCGACGCGGTGATCGGGATCTACGGACGCTACGACTGGGAGGACCGCTCCACCACGGAACGGCTGCGCTTCGTCGACTTCCTGGAACGCGTGGTGGTCAAGCGCAAGATCGATCGGCACCCCGAGATCTTCCGCAAGGCCTCGCCGATCGCCCAGATCCACCGCGATGCACCGCCGTTCCTGGTGATCCACGGCAGCGGTGACACGGTCATCCCGGTGGAGCAGGCCCGCAGCTTCGTGGAACGGCTGCGTGGGGCGTCCCGCGCCGCGGTCGGTTATATCGAGTTGCCCGGGGCCGGGCATGCCTTCGATATGACCGACGGCGCCCGGACGGGGCCGATCGCCACGGCCATCGGCGTGTTCCTGTACCAGATACACCGAAACTCCCCGACAAGGCAGGCCAAAGCGGTTATATAGACGCCTCACGCGGGGAGGACGCCGGTGAAGAGGCTCAGTGGGTGGGACGCATTCCTGCTCTATACAGAAGCGCCGAATGTGCACATGCACACACTGAAGATCGCGGTGATCGCGCTCGACGACATCGGCGACCGCACGTTCGGGGTGCAGGAATTCCGCCAGGTCCTGCACGGCAGGCTCTACAAGCTGGACCCGTTCCGGTATCAGCTGGTGGACATCCCCTTCAAGTTCCACCACCCGATGTGGCGGGAGAACTGTGATGTCGACCTCGAGTACCACGTCCGTCCCTGGCGGGTGGCCGCCCCCGGCGGGCGGCGCGAACTCGACGAGGCCATCGGCCAGATCGCGAGCACCCCGCTGGACCGCAGCCGTCCGCTGTGGGAGATGTATTTCGTCGAGGGGCTCGCGAACGGGCGCATCGCGGTGGTCGGCAAGATCCATCACGCGCTGGCCGACGGCGTCGCCTCGGCGAATCTGCTGGCCCGCGGCATGGACCTGCAGGACGGACCGCAGCGGGACCGTGATTCGTATGCCACCGACCCGGCTCCGTCCCGGTCCGAGTTGGTGCGCTCGGCGTTCACCGACCACCTCCGCCAGATCGGCCGGCTGCCCGGTCTGATCAAGTACACCGCCGACGGGGTGGGTCGGGTTCGCCGCAGCAATCGCAAGTTCGGGCCGAAGCTGACCCGCCCGTTCACGCCGCCGCCGAGTTTCATGAACCACGTCCTCACCCCGGAGCGTCGCTTCGCCACCGCGACCTTGGCCCTCGCCGACGTCAAGTCGACCGGAAAGATGTTGGGCGCCACCATCAACGACATGGTGCTGGCCATGTCGTCGGGGGCGCTGCGGGCCTTGCAACTGCGCTACGAGGGCAAGGCCGATCATCCGCTGCTGGCCTCGGTGCCGATGAGTTTCGACTTCTCACCGGAGCGGATTTCGGGCAACAGGTTCACCGGCGTGTTGATGGCGCTGCCGGTGGACGTCGACGATCCGCTGGAACGGGTGCGGCGGGCCAGTGCGGACGCCGCGCTGGCGAAGGAGAGCAGTCAGCTCATCGGACCCGAACTGGTGGCGCGCTGGGCGTCGTACGTGCCGCCGGCCGCGGTCGAGGCGCTTTTCCGGCGGTTGTCGGACAAGGACGGCCAGAACAAGGTGCTCAATCTGAACATCTCGAACGTGCCAGGACCGCGGCAGCAGGGCAAGGTGGGTGGCGCGACCGTCACCGAAATCTATTCGGTCGGGCCGCTGACGGCGGCCAGCGGGCTGAACATCACGGTGTGGAGTTACGTGGATCAGCTCAACATCTCGGTGCTGTCGGATACCGCGACGGTGCACGATCCGCATGAGGTCACCGAGGCGATGGTGCAGGACTTTCGCGAGATACGCCGTGCGGCAGGTATTTCCGACAGTCTGACGGTCATCGAGACCGCCATGGTGTGAGCCGGCACTGCGCATACGCCAGAATGACTGCCATGGAACGGCTGATAATGCTGCGCGCCGGCGCCGCGACCGCGGTCATCATGGCGTCGATGGTGGCCGGCTGTTCGTACGGGCCCGCCAGTCCGCCGATGGCCGAGAGCAAGCCGGCCAACACCAGCACCGGTCCGGCGCTGGTATCGATCTTCCCCGGTACCGCCGCGCTGGGCACCCCGCTCACGGCGAAGGGGGCCACCGTGACGCCGCACGCCGACAACCTCACGGTGCTGCCCCTGGGCGGCGGTGACGACCTCGAGCTCGGCATCCAGGTGTCGATCACCGGTGTCACCGCGCCGATCGACACCATCGGACCCGACGGCGGGTTCCGGCTGTATGTCAGCAGTGGTGAGCAGATTCCGGCCACCCCGGCCGCTGTCCTCAAGCAGCCACCGCTGGCCTCGCCGGTCACCGCCGACGCGGACGGATGGGTGTTCTTCCGCATCAAGCCCGATACGCACGCGACCCAGCTGCAACTGCAGGCCGCGCCGGCTGGATACGGTCTGGCACCGCAGTCGATCGCGGTCTGGCTCATGCCGGACACGTTGCCCGGTGTCTCGCCGCCGCCGCCACCGCCACCGCCCGCCGTGGTCTGTCAACACACGTCGCTGTGCTGAACGCCGGCCGGGCGAGCACGTCGCCGGTCATGGTGCCCGACGCGGTCTCGACCCGGTCCGCCGTGTCGTCGTAGCACCCGAGGGATGGGCCGCGGTGGCGTCGGCGTTGGTGCTATCGGTGATCGGGTGCGCGTGCACCCGGCCGACGTCACCACGACAGAAACAGAGACGACAGAGACAATGACGACCACGTCGAACGTGAACCGCCCGGCCATTCTCGTCATCGGCACCGGAGAGCTCGGCGCCAGTGTGCTCGCCGCGCTCAACCGCCGTGTCAGCGAAGACCCGGGTATCGCATCGATTGCTGTGCTGTTGCGACCGTCCACGGCAACCCCGGACCCGCGCACCGAGGAGATGACCACGCTGGGCATCACCGTCGAGCACGCGGACGTCGCGACCGCATCCGTGGCCGAACTGGCCGCGGTCATGCGGCGCTATCACACCGTGATCAGCTGCGTGGGCTTCGCGGCCGGCCCGGGCACGCAGCGCAAACTCGCCCAAGCCGCCCTCACCGCGGGCGTATCGCGCTATTTCCCATGGCAATTCGGCGTCGATTACGACGAGATCGGCCGCGGCAGCGCCCAGCCCCTGTTCGACGAACAGCTCGACGTCCGCGACTTGCTGCGCCGTCAGAACGCCACCGAATGGGTGATCGTGTCGACCGGCATGTTCACCAGTTTCCTGTTCGAGCCGGCGTTCGGCGTGGTCGACTTGGCGGCGAATACCGTGCACGCGCTGGGCAGTTGGGACAACGAAGTCACCCTCACCACACCGGAGGACATCGGTGTGCTCACCGCCGATATCGTGTTCGCCGAACCCCGGATCCATGATGCGGTGGTCTACCTGGCCGGCGACACGATCAGTTATCGGGAACTGGCCGACATCGTCGAGCGGGTGCGCGGAGCGGCCGTCACCCGCCAGGTGTGGACGACGGGATTCCTCGCCGACCAGTTGCGCCGGCAGCCCGACGACACCATGCGCAAGTATCGCGCGGTGTTCGCCAGGAGCACCGGCGTCGCCTGGCCGAAAGCCCAGTCCTACAACGCCGCCCGGGGCATCGGCACCATCACCGCCGAGGAGTGGGCGAAGGCCAATCTGACGTGATGGGCGGGGTCGACCGTACGCCCTACCGCGCCGTCACCGGATCCAGGTGCTTGGACCAGCCCGACGCGCACGCCAGGGTGCACGTCGCCGCCAAGATTCCGACGGCGGTCAGCATCACCGGGTAGCTGAAGAAGTGCGCCAGCATCGCCAATGCCGCGGGGAGCAGGAAGCCGACGTAGGCCAGCGAGTAGTACACCCCGGAGATGCCGGCCAGCTCGTCGGGTTCGGCGATGCGCTGGATCTCCAACAGACCCGACACGATGGCGATGCCGTAGGCGCTGCCCAGCAGCATGGCCACCACCAGCGCGATGATCGGGGAGCGGGTGATCGCGGTGGCCACGGCGGCGAAGACGCCCGCGGCCATCAGCACCATGGACACCACGACTGCGCGGGCGCTGGATCGGTCGTCGAGTCGGCGCGCGATCGGTTGCACCAGCACACCGCACACCAGCGTCAGCGTGGTCAGTCCCGAGGTGTACAGCAGCGCCCACTGCCCGAGCCGCTCACTGACCAGTGCCGGCACGATGGCGTAGGCGATGGCGGCCGACCCGAAAATCCACGGCGCCATCGGAACGACGACGCGCAGGAATCTGCGATGAGCGGCGGCCGGCACCCGCAATCGGCTGGCCAGGGACGCGCCGGCACCGCTGGGCTCATGCCGGGTCTCCACCGCGCACCGGATCACCACGACCAGTCCGCCGACACAGAGCAGCGCCTGCGCGATGTAGGTCAGCACCAACGGCAGTGGGGCGAAGGCGGTGAGTACCCCGGCGCACAGCGGCCCGATACCCAGCCCCAGCGACAGCCAGATCGACGCCCGGCGGGCACCGGTCCCGGCGGAAGCCGAATCATAAGGCGGACGGGATAATTCAGTGATCCAGGCCGAGCCCACGGCCATCGCGATGCCCACCGCCAAACCACTGAGCAGCCGACCGCCGAACAGTGCCGCGAAACCCGCGTAGTCGCCGACGGCCAGGATGACGCTGCCCAGCGCCGAACTGACCAAACCCGCCACCATCACCGGCCGGCGGCCGTGCCGGTCCGACAGCGCCGAAGCGATCAGCAGTCCGGGCACCAGACCCAGCACATAGGCACCGAGCAGGATGTCGACGTCCACCCTGGTGTAGCCCGAGCGCTGCGCGTACGCGATGAGCAGCGGCGTGAACTGGTTGCCGCCCCAGCCGATACAGAAGACGGCCAGCGCGACGGCACGCCACGGTTTGATGTCGGCGCCGGAGCGCCTCCGGGGCTTGATGTCGGCGCCGGAGCGCCTCGGGGGCTTGATGTCGGCGCCGGAGCGCCTCGGGGGCTTGATGTCGGCGCCGGAGCGCCTCGGGGGTGCAATGCTCACAGCACCACCCCGTACGTCGTCTGCAGGTGTGCCAGCAGCAGCATCTCGAACTCGCCCAGGTCGCGCCGCCGGACCGCGTCGGCCAGTCGGGCGTGCTCGTCGATCAGCCGCGCCGCGCGTGCGGTATCGGAGCGCACCACCGATGCCATCATCCGGCGCTGCCGGTCCCGCAATGACCCGTAGAAGCGTTGTGCGATCGCGTTGCCGGCCGCCTCGACGATGCGGTGATGGAAGGCGTCGTCGGCGGCGGCGAACCGGTGTTCATCCCCGGCCGCGGCGCCCTCGCGCTGGGCGCTGATCAGGTCGGTCAACTCGGCGAACAATGCATCGACGGTGTCGGACGTCCGGCACAGGCGGCGCACCGCCGACGACTCCAGCGCCAGACGCATCTCCAGCAGATCGGTGGCTTCTCGCGGCGGCACCGGCACCACCACCGCGCCCCGGCGCGGCAGCAGTTCCAGCAGATCCTCGGCGGCCAGCCGCAGGAATGCCTCGTGTACGGGCGTCCGGCTCACCCCGAGGGCGGCGGCGACCTCCACCTCACTGAGCAGCTGTCCACCACGTACCGCACCGGACAGGATCTGGTCCTTGGTGGCCTGGTAGGCACGCTGCCCGCTGGAGTCTCCATCGCTCACGGGGACCCACCCTACCCTCCTTGCATGCAACCTTGCATGCAAGGAGGGTGTGATCTGGCGCGCGTGGCCGCGGTGGGCGCCCGGACGTCACTCGGGGCGGGTGGCCCGCGCCCAGTCCAGGAACCGCTCCACGGCCGAGGCGGTGTAGTGCCCGCGGGCCGACCCGAAGACGTCGAACGCATGCTGTGCATACGGAATCTCGGCGTAGATCACCGGCGCCTGCGACACCGCGCGCAACTTTTCGACGAACTCGCGCGCCTCCTCCACCGGGATCAGCGTGTCGTGGGTACCGTGCAGGACGAAGAACGGCGGGGCTTCCGGCCCGACATGGGTGATCGGAGAGGCGTCGAGATACAGTTGTCGGTTGTCGGTGAACGGCAGCTTGACGATCAGCCGCTCCAGCACCGACCCGAACTGCCGCCGCTCCGGGAACCCCTCGGTGATCCAGTCGTAGCGCCCGTAGATGGGCACGGCACCGGCCACCGAGGTGTCGGCGTCCTCGAAACCCGGTTGGTACGCCGGATCATTCGGGGTCAGCGCCGCCAGTGAGCTCAGGTGCCCGCCCGCCGAACCACCGGTGATGTACACGGCGTCCGGATCACCGCCGTAGGCGCCGATATTGGCCTTCACCCACGCCAGCGCGCGTTTGACGTCGACGATGTGCGCCGGCCACGCGTGCTTCGGGCTGATCCGGTAGCCGATGGACACGCAGATCCAGCCGTGGTCGGCCAGTTGGGACATCAGCGGATAGGCCTGCGGCCGGTTCATCCCGATCATCCATGCCCCGCCGGGGACCTGCAGCAGCACCGGCGCTTTCGCGTCCTTGGGGAGGTCCGTGCGCACCCAGATGTCCGCGACGTTGGAGCGGTAGGGGCCGTAGCGGACCGTCTTCTCCACGAACCGGCGCCGGGTCCGGCCGGTAGCCCACACCCCGCCCGGCCGCGGCGGTATCGGAGGGAACTGCGGGCCGAGCACCTCGCTGAGGGGGTCTTCGAAATACGGCCGGGACGTCACCGCGCGGCGATGCACCACCGCCAGCAGTACCCACGAAACAACCTTGAGCAGCAATGAAATCCGTCCCGAGGTCGATCGGTACTCGCCGCGCAGCGCGCGTCGCAGCGCACCGAGCGCCGATCCGGCGATCACCAGGGGCGCGTTCTCCGAAGTGGGCCAGCCGAAGGCGAACACCCCGATCGCAGGGTAGCCATGACGGGTCAGCGGGGTGAAGGCGTTGGTCGCGTTGACCAATTCGGCGACGGCGCCGAGCAGGGGGCGGCGGTTACCCACCGGCACGCTCCTGGAGTTCACGGCGCACGATCTTGCCGGTGCTGTTACGCGGCAATTCGTCGAGCAGCGTGATCTCGCGCGGCACCTTGTAGTTGGCCAGGTTGTCGCGCACGTATTGCTTCAGGTCCTCGGCCGTGACGCGACTGTCCCCGGACGGCACCACGAACGCCGCCAGTCGCTGGCCGAACTGTTCGTCGTCGACCCCGATCACCGCCGCCTCGGCGATGTCGGGATGCGCAACCAGCATCTTCTCCACCTCGATCGGATACACGTTCTCCCCGCCGGACACGATCATCTCGTCGTCGCGGCCCACCACGAACAGTCGGCCCGCGCCGTCGAGATACCCGATGTCACCGGAGTTCATGTATCCGTCGTGAAATGCCTTGGTGCTCCCGGAGGTGTAGCCGTCGAATTGGGTCGAATTGCGCACGTAGATGGTGCCCACCTCGCCGGTCGGCAGCTCCCGCAGATCGGCATCGAGGATGCGGATCGCGGTGCCCTCGGCGGGCTTACCCGCGGTGTCCGGGGCGGCGCGCAGGTCGGCCGGAGTGGCGGTGGCGATCATGCCGGCCTCGGTGGCGTTGTAGTTGTTGTAGATCACGTCACCGAACTGATCCATGAACTTGATGACGACATCGGGGCGCATCCGGGAACCCGACGCCGCGGCGAATCGCAGCGTGCGCCCGCTGTAGCGGTTGCGGATCTCGTCGGGCAGTTCGACGATACGGTCGAACATCACCGGCACCACGCACAATCCGGTGGCCCGGTGGGTGTCGATCAGGGCCAGGGTGGCCTCCGGGTCGAACTTGCGCCGGGTGACGATGGTGCAGGCCATCGACGCCGCGAAGGCCAGTTGGGAGAAGCCCCAGGCGTGGAACATCGGCGCCACGATGACGACGGTCTCCTCGGTGCGCCACGGCGTGCGATCCAGGATGGCCTTGAGCACCTCCGGTCCGCCGCCGGAATGCTTGGCGCCCTTCGGACTTCCGGTGGTGCCCGAGGTCAGCAGGATCACCTTGCTCTTCTCCTTGGCGCGCACCGGCGTCTTGCCGGCGTGGTCGCGGATCAGCTTCTCGACGGTGAGCGAGGGCTCGGCGGTGTCGGTCCAGGCGATCACGCGTGTGACATCCGGAGCCTGGGCCAGCGCCCGGTCCACGGTCGCGGTGAACTCCTCGTCGTAGATGACGGCATCGACGCGTTCCCGTGTCACCACCTCGGCCATGGCCGGGCCGGCGAACGAGGTGTTCAACAACAACACGTCGGCGCCGATCCGGTTGGCGGCGATCAGCGACTCGACGAAGCCACGGTGGTTGCGGGCCATGATGCCGACCACCTCGGGGTCGCCGATGGCCTGTAGCCCGGCGGCCAAAGCGTCCGCACGTCGGTCGATTTCACGCCAGGTGAGCGCCCCCAGCTCGTCGACCAAGCCGACCCGGTCCGGGCAGCGCTGCGCGGCGGCCGCGAATCCCGACGTGATGCTCATGTTCTCGCGGGCCATGGCCGCGGCGATGCGCAGGTATTTGTCCGGGCGCAGCGGGGCGATGACGCCGGCCCGCGCCATGGTGCCGAGCAGGCCGACGGTGTTGGTGAGGGGGTCGAGGAGGCCCATCCCGGTGGCCCTCTAGCCGATCACCGGCAAGCGGCGCTCGGCGGCCAGCCCGTCCAGCGCACGCTGCATCACGCGGCGGACGTGGGAATCCACCTCGTCGATGTCCGGGTGCTCGCCGAACTCCTGGTCGATGTGCACCGGTGGCAGCACCTGCATGACGATCTTGGAGGGCAGCGGCACGTTCAGCGGCAGCACCGCCGACAGGCCGAACGGGAAGCCGAAGGACAGCGGCACGACCTTGGCGCGCGCCAGCCGGGCGATGGGGCCCAGCGCCTTGGCGATCCCGGCGCCGCGGGTCAGGTACAGCTGGGTTTCCTGGCCGCCGATGCCGACCATCGGCACGATCGGGACGCCGGCGTTGATGGCGGCCCGCACGTAGCCCTGCCTGCCGTCGAAGTCGATCTTGGTGGCCGCGGAGGTCGGGCGGTAGACGTCGTAGTCCCCACCGGGGAACACCACCACGACCCCGCCGGACCGCAGCGCCGCGTCGGCGTTCTCATGGCTGGCCAGGATGAAGCCGGTCTTCTTGAAGAAGTCGGCGGTGGGCCCGATCATCATCATCGCGTGGCTGAGGGTGTACACCGGCCGTCCGTAGCCGAACCGCTCGTAGAAGTCCGCTGCGAAAACGGGCACATCCATGGGGAACAGGCCGCCCGAATGGTTGGACACCACCAGCGCGCCGCCCTCGGGGAAGTGCTCCAGGCCGCGCACCTCGAACCGGTGGTAGGCCTTCAGGAACGGCCGCAGCCAGCCCATCACCTTCGCGGTGAGGCCGGGATCGAACTTCGTGGTCTCGGTGGGATCGATATCCGTCGAGCTCATGAGGATCCTCCGCCGTCGCTGGCTGAAATTAGAACGTGTTCTAGTTTTGCATGAACGATGTCGGGCGGTCAAAGTCCAGCGGCGCCGAGCACCCGGTTCGGCTGTCCCGATCGTCACGTCCCACCATGAGAACATGGACGGAATCGACACCGCCGGTTACTTCGCCCGGATCAAGCTCGCCACCCCCGCGGCGCCCACCCTGGACGCGCTGCGCGACATCGTGGCCGCGCACAACCGGTCCATCCCGTTCGAGAACCTGGACCCGTTGATGGGCATCCCCGTGCACGATCTCAGCGCCGCAGCGCTCACGGCCAAGTTGGTGCACCGCCGCCGTGGCGGCTACTGCTACGAGAACAACGGCCTGCTGGCCTACGTGCTGGCGGACCTCGGATACGGGGTGGACCGGCTGGCCGGCCGGGTGGTGTGGATGCGGCCCCCGGATGCGCCGCTGACCGGGCTCACCCACAACGTGCTGGCGGTGACGGTGCCGGGGGAGACAGACCGCTTCCTGGTCGATGTCGGGTTCGGTGGGCAGACACTGTCCTCGCCGATCCGGCTGGTGGCCGGCCCCGTGCAGCAGACCCGCCACGAGCCGTACCGGCTGCTGGAACACCCCGAGGGATTCCAGTTGCAGACCCGGATCCGCGGCGAGTGGCTGCCGCTCTACCAATTCGGCCTGCGCCCGCAACCACTGATCGACCTGACGATCGGCAGTTGGTATTCGTCGACGTATCCGACCGCCGTGTTCGTCGTCGGGCTGTCCGCGGCGCTGGTCACCGACACCGCGCGATGGGGCCTGCGCGGCCGCCACCTGGCCATCCACCAGGGCGGCGACACCGAGAAGATCCGGCTGGCCACCGCGGCCGACGTGCTCGAGCAGCTCACCGGCCGCTTCGGGATCGACCTGTCCGGTCTCGGTGACGTCGAGGCGCGGGTCGCGCAGGTGTTGGACGACTGAAGCGCCGACCTCACGGGCAGCTGATCAGCACGTCCCACGGATCGTCGGCCGCCAGCGTCAACCGGCCCAGCCGCCGGGCCTGGGACGCGGTGCTACCGAACTCGTCGCTCCAAATGCGGGCCCGCATGGTGGCCGACCACAACTGGTGTTCGACGGTGACGCCGATGGCTCCGTGCAGCTGGTGGGCGATGGTGGTCACCGGGGTGACCGCACGCCCGACGGCGACCTTGGCGGCGGTCACCGCGTAGTCGGCCTGCGCTGCTGCGAAACCGTACTCGGTGACCGCCGCGGTCGCCAGATCGGTTGCCGCCCTGGCTCGTTCGATCTCACCGGCCATCGCGGCCAGGGAATGCTGGACGGCCTGGAACTTGCTGAGCGGGCGGCCGAACTGCACCCGCTGCGACGTGTGCGCGACGGTGAGTTCCAGTGCCGCGTCGAAGGTGCCGATGATCTGCACGCAGCGAGCCCACGCCCCGCGGCGCATCAGTTCGTCACCGACGGCGGCGTCCAGTCGGACCAGTGCAGCGGTGTCGTAGCGGACGGTGCCGCGCGGCTCGCCGGCCAGGTTGTACCCGACGTCGCCGATCTGCGGATCAGCGGGCAGCCCAACCGAAATCCCGTCACCGGACCGGTCGGCCACCACCATCGCAGAGTCCCGCGGCCACGGCACCTCGGCCGCGGTGCCGCCGGTACCGATCGCCAGCGTCAGCGGACCCGCTGCGGGCACCTCGATGCCGGCGCGTCCCGCCAACCAGCAAGCCAGCAGGTCGGTCTCGGCGATGGGCACCGCCGCGGCGCGGCGGGCCAGCCCGGCCAGCACCACCGCGGATTCGCCGGGGCCGGCTTCCTGCTGGGTGGTCAGCCGGGTGAGCCCGGTCTCCTCCAGGTTCTGCCACAGCTCGGCATCGAAAACCTCGGGGAGCCTGCGCTTCCCGAAATTCGCGTCATAGGACCGGCGGCCGATGTCATCGACCAGCTGCCGTAGTTCGTCGTCAGCCATCACGTCTTTCTGTTCTTCGCGCAGGCGCTCATCACGTCTTTCTGTTCTTCGCGCAGGCGCTCATCACGTCTTTCTGTTCTTCGCGCAGGCGCTCATCACCGCATCCCTAGGCCGCGGGCGATCACACCGCGCAGCACCTCGTTGGTTCCGCCGCGCAACGTGAACATCGGCGCATGCTGGCGCGCGGTGGCCAGTACCGAACGCAACCCGCCCGGATCGTCGACCGTCTCCAGCAGATCGGCGCACAGCTCCACCGACTCCTGCTCGAACCGCGTACCCAGGTCTTTCACCAGCGCGGCGCGGGTGGCCGCGTCACGGCCGGCGGCCAGATCACGCGCCACCGCCACCGACAGCTGCCGCAGCGACATCGCCCGGCCCATCAGATCGCCGACCGCGGCCGCGGTGCGGTCATCCACCTCGGGGCCCAGCGCGCGGAGCACCCCGAAGATCAGGACCGCCGTCGACAGGATCCGTTCGGGTCCACTGCGTTCGAAACCGAGCTCCGCGGTCACCTGATGCCAGCCGTCGCCCACCTCGCCCAGCACATCGTCGTCGCCGACGGCCACGTCCTCGAACGTCACCTCGTTGAAGTGGTGATGCCCGTCCAGCGTGATGATCGGGCTGATGGTCACCCCGGGCGCGTCGAGCATGACGATGAACTGGCTGAACCCGGCGTGCCGGTGGTCGGGGTCCGGCGGGCTGGTGCGAGCCAGCACGATGGCGAAATGCGCCCGGTGCCCGCCACTGGTCCACACCTTGGTGCCGTTGAGCCGCCACCCGTCCGCGGTGCGGGTGGCCTTCGTCGCGGTGGCCGCCAGATCGGAGCCGGCACCGTGCTCGCTCATCCCGATCGCTGAGTACAACCGGCCCGCCGCGATCCGCGGCAGCAACCGGCGGCGCTGCTCCTCGGATCCATAGGACAGCAGTGCCGGCGCCACCTGCCGGTCGGCGAACCAATGCGCGGCCACCGGGGCGCCCTGGCCGAGCAGCTCCTCGGTCACCACATACCTGTGCAGGAAACCCCGACCATGCCCGCCATATGCGGGTGGGATCGTCAGGCCGACGAAACCGGCGTCGGCCAGCCGCTCGCTGAAGGCGGCGTCCCAACTGGTCAACCAGGAGTCGATGGCGGGCACCCAGCCGTGGGTGGCCCGGTCGGAGGTGATGAAGTGCCGGACCGAAGCCCGCAGCTCGGCCAGCTCACCGTCGTTGGCGCACAGCGCATCGAATTCGCTCACTGGCACCGGAGTGTAGCCAACACGGTTGCGCAGAAAACGTCATGTCGCCCCGGCGGGTGGGACGGCCATACTCGGAAACCGTGAACGCACCTGGACGGGACCGGCTCCGCGAACTGCTCGACGCGGTGGTGGACGAGGCCAACGACGGGGTCGCGGGAATGGCCCGGGCCAGCTTCGTCTCGGAGTTTCACTTCTCCCGCGAGATCAGCAGGCTCACCGGGGAACCACCGGCGACCATGCGCCGGCGCATCATGCTGGAGCGGGCGGCCTGGCGGCTGCAACGTGGTCAGGGCGTGGCCGCGGTGGCGCTGGACGAGGGCTGGTCATCGCCCGAGGTGTTCTCCCGGGCCTTCCGCCGTGCGTTCGGCGTTCCCCCATCACAGGCCATCGAGGTCGGTTTCCGGCTGCCCGCGCCCAACGGCATGCACTTCCATCCACCGGCATCCCTGTGGCTGGACGCCCCGGCCGACACGCAGCCGCCGGCCGTGTCGGCCTTGATGGTGGCGCATGACATTGCCGATACCGCATACCTGATCGGGCAGGCCGGACACTTGACGGAAGAGCAATGGACGCATGAACTTTCACCGCAACAGGTGGTGCTGCCCTGGGACGGGGAGGAACCCAGCGTGGGTGCGGTGCTCGGTGCGGTGGTGTGGGCCAAACAGATGTGGCTGGCCAGCGTCGAGGGTGCCGACCTGCCGGATCGGCCCGCGCTGCGTTCGGCCGAGGAACTCGCCGCCGACCACGACGATATCGCCACCCGCTGGGCGGAGATGGTGCGTGACTACACCGCGCAGGGCCGGCTTGCCGATACCGTGATCGACGCGCTGTGCGACCCACCGGAGTCCTTCCAGCTGTACGGGATCATCGCGCACGTGCTCACCTACGCGGCGCATCGTCGGGAACTGGTGCGCGCCATGCTGGCTCGGATCGGTGTGAGCGTGCGCAGCGGCGATCCACTGGATTGGATGAGGAGGTAACCGAGGTGAAGACGATCTATTACACGGCATCCAGTCTGGACGGATTCGTCGTCGACGAGCGGGACAGCCTGGATTGGTTGACCAGCCGTGCCATCGACTCCGACGGTCCCTTCGGTTACGAGGCGTTCGCGAAATCCGTTGGGGCGCTGGTGATGGGATCGACAACCTACGAGTGGATCGTGCGTAATCACCCGGGCGGGTGGATGTACGAGCAACCCTCGTGGGTGCTGACCAGCCGCCCCGGCCGTGTCGTCGAGGGGCATCCGGTGCAGGTGTTCGACGGCGATGTCGCCGAGCTGCACCCCCAACTGCTGGCTGCGGCCGGAGATCTCGACGTGTGGGTGGTCGGCGGCGGCGTGGTGGCGGCGCAGTTCGTCGACGCCGGGCTGGTGGACGAGATGATCGTGAGCTACGCCCCATGCACGCTGGGGCGTGGTGCCCCGGTCCTGCCGCTGCGGTCGGAGTGGCGCCTGGTGGAGTCGGGCGTCAACGGCGACTTCGTCTGCACGCGCTTGGAGAAGGCCGGCTAGCGGCCAGGTACCCCGTATAGCCGGACGAATTCCCTTGACTTGAGCAGGAATTCGAGCTGCTGTCCAACCTGGTGCAGCGGTTCGGCGTTGCCCGCCGACCGGCACAATGCCACCGCCCCCTCCAGCGCGGCGATGCACATCACCGCCAGCGACTCGGCGTCGGCGAATTCGAATCCGTCGTTGCGGAAGGTCTGGGCCAGCGCGTCACGCCACCGCGCAAAGATTTCCCCTGCCGCCGAAGCCAGGACGGCCTGGTCCTCGGTGGTGCTGATCGCCGCCGCCATGACCGGGCAGCCCGCGGTGTAGGCACTGCCGGCCAGCGCACGTTCCCAGAAAGCGACGAACTGGCGCACCAGCGCCATCCCGCCACGGTCTGCGGCCGCGTCGATGACCTCGGTGATCGAGTCGCCCGCGTAGTTCAGCGCCTCGATGAGCAGCTGGTTACGGCCTTGCGGGAAGTGGTAGTAGACCGAGCCGCGAGGGGCACCGCTGCGGGCCAGCACCTCGTCGATGGTCAACCCGGCCGCTCCGCGTTCGCGCAGCACGTCGACCGCGGCGACCAGCATGGCGCGTCGGGTCGAACCGCGTTTGCGGGTCAGGCCGCCCGCTGCGGACGCCACTGCATGCCGCGCGGGTACAGCCGAGCCCGCACCCGGTTGAAGGTGTGACGAGGGCCGCCCACCTGATGTGCGCACCGGTGGCCGGCGACGTTGAGCTCGATGAGCAACATCGGTTGCCTCCAATCTATGGTCATGAGCATAGAAGACGACCACCACCGCGACAATCGCTGCCATGGGAAAAACGCCTGGTAGTGGGTTAACAATGCGTGAACACCTGTCAAGTCACATGACAGGCAGCAGCCAAGAATATGGTGCTGTGCATAATCGATGGGTGGCTCGCCGTTTGCCGGGGCATCTGGCGCGCGGGCCGTTAGGCTCGCGGCATGGGGCACTATCGCAGCAACGTGCGGGATGTCGAGTTCAACCTCTTCGAGGTGTACGAACTCGAAAAGGTATTGGCCACTGGCGAGTTCGGCGATCTTGATGGTGCGTCGGTGCGCGAGATGCTCGACGAGGCGGCCAGGCTCGCCGAAGGGCCATTGGCCGAAGCTTTCGCCGAGACCGACCGCCATCCCCCCACCTTCGACCCCGAATCACATGTGGTGAGCATCCCCGAGCCGTTCAAGAAGTCGCTGCGGGCCTGGCGGGACGGTGAATGGTTCCGGATCGGCCTGGACGAGGGTGTCGGGGGCGTCCCGGCCCCCGCGATGCTCTCCTGGGCGGTCGGCGAATTCGCCCTCGGCGCGCAGCCGGCGGCGTTCATGTACCTGGCCGGTCCGGTGCTGGCGAACATCCTCTTCGGTTTGGGCAACGAGCAGCAGCGCCGTTGGGCCGTGCAAGCCATGGAACGCAATTGGGGCGCCACCATGGTGCTCACCGAGCCCGATGCCGGATCCGACGTCGGTGCCGGCCGCACCAAGGCCGTTGCGCAGCCGGACGGCACCTGGCACCTGGACGGCGTGAAGCGGTTCATCACCAACGGTGATGCCGACGACCTGTTCGAGAACATGCTGCACATGGTGCTGGCCCGGCCCGAGGGGGCGGGGCCGGGTACCAAGGGACTGTCGTTGTTCGTCGTGCCGAAGTTCATCCCGGACCCGGAGACCGGCGCGCCGGGCGAACGCAACGGAGTCTTCGTCACCGGGCTTGAGCACAAGATGGGGCTGAAGGCATCGGCGACGTGCGAGCTGACCTTCGGGCAGCACGGTGTGCCCGCGGTCGGTTGGCTGGTGGGCGACACCCACAGCGGTATCGCGCAGATGTTCAAGATCATCGAGTACGCCCGAATGATGGTCGGCACCAAGGCGATATCCACCCTGTCCACCGGATACCTGAACGCGCTGGAATACGCCAAGACTCGCGTCCAGGGTGCCGATATGACGGAGATGACGAACAAGGCGGCGCCGCGCGTGACCATCGTGCACCATCCCGATGTGCGCCGGGCGTTGCTGACGCAGAAGGCCTATGCCGAGGGACTGCGCGCGCTGTACCTGTTCACCGCGGCGCACCAGGATCCCGCGGCGGCGGCCATCGTCTCCGGTGCCGATCCGTCGATGGCCGACCGGGTCAACGATCTGCTCCTGCCCATCGTCAAGGGGGTCGGGTCCGAGCGGGCTTACCAGTGCCTCACCGAATCGCTGCAAACCTTCGGCGGCTCAGGCTTTTTGCAGGATTACCCGATAGAGCAGTACATCCGGGATGCCAAGATCGACTCGCTGTACGAGGGCACCACGGCCATTCAGGCGCAGGACTTCTTCTTCCGCAAGATCGCCCGCGACCAGGGCGGTGCGCTGGCCCACGTCGTGGGCCGCATCCAGGCGTTCCTGGACCGGGACACCGCGCGCCCTGAGCTTGCGGACTGTCGGGCCCGGCTGCGGTCGGCATTGGCGGACGCGTCGGCGATGGTGACCGCGATGACCGGCTATCTGATGTCTTCCCAACAGAATTCGAGTGAGCTCTACCGGGTCGGCCTGTCCTCGGTGCCGTTCCTGCTGGCCGCCGGTGACCTGTTCATCGGGTGGCTGCTGTTGGAGCAGGCCGAGATTGCACTGAACGCGTTGGACACCGCCGGAGACCGGGACCGCGACTTCTACCTCGGCAAGGTCGGTGCGGCCGACTTCTTCGCCCGGCATGTGCTGCCGCGGTTGGCCGCGGACCGGGCGGTCATCGAGACGATGGAGCTGGCCCCGATGGAGCTGCCGGAGGGGGCGTTCTAGGCGCGATGACCCGATGAGCAAGTGGCTATCCAAGACGGCGGCCGGCGCGCTGACCGCCGCACTGCTCGCCACCGCGTGCGCGCACGAGAACGCGGCGGCGCCAACGACATCGACGACACCCGCCACCACGACAACCACGACGACGGACCAGACGGTCCTGCCCGGCGTCCCCGCCTTCCTGCCGCAGCCGCCGGCCAACCGCGGCCGACTCGACCTGATCGGTTACCGCACCGCGCCAGGACCGGACGGCAGCACCATCGCCACGGTGTACTTTCGCGCGCCGGCGGTGACCTCACAGCTGCCGCCGGGAATGACCGGCCCGCCGCCCTGCGATATCGCCCCGCACGTCACCGGTGCGGACACCGATCACGTCACCGTCGATATCGATCTGACGTTCTCGGCGAATTCGACTGCGGCCAACGCGATCATGGCCGACTGCTGGACCGGAGATGCGCACCAGCCGGTGGTGCGTTCGTACATGGTGGGTCCGGTGCCGGCCACGGCGAAACTGTTCACCGGGGCGCCGGCACCGGACACCCCGCTGCCGAAACTGACCGAACCGCCGCGGTAACAGGCCCGTCGAGAGTTACTCGGGGGTGTACCCGAACGGCAGCAGCACGCTCTTGGCCTGGGTGTAGGCCTCGATCCCTTCCGGGCCGTTCTCGCGGCCGATACCGGAGTTCTTGTACCCACCGAACGGTGCGCCCGGGTCGAATGCGTACATGTTCACCGCGTACGTCCCGGTGCGGATCTTCGACGCGATCTCGACCGCCTTGGCGAAATCCTGGGTGTAGACGCTGCCCGCCAGCCCGTACGGCGAATCGTTGGCGATGCGGACCGCGTCGTCCTCGGTGTCGTAGGCGATGACGGCCAGCACCGGCCCGAAGATCTCCTCCTGGGCGATGGTCATCGAGTTGTCGACATCGGCGAACACCGTCGGCTGCACGAACCAACCGGAATCCAGGCCCTCGGGGCGGCCGCCGCCGGCGACGATCCGGGCGCCCTCCTCGACGCCCTTCTTGATGTAGCCCTCGACCCGCTCGCGCTGCTTCTCGCTGATCAGGGGGCCGATCATGGACGCCGGATCATCGGGCATACCCACCTGCATGGCGCCGACCGCGGCGGCGAGCTTTTCCACCACCTCGTCGTAGCGCGAGCGCGGCGCCAGGATGCGGGTCTGGCCCACACAGGCCTGCCCGCAGTTCATCAGACCGGAGAACACCAGCATCGGCAGGGTCGAGTCCAGGTCGGCGTCCTCGAGGATGATCGCGGCGGACTTGCCGCCGAGTTCCAGCGTGCACGGCTTGAGTTTCTCGGCGGCGATCTTGCCGATCTCCTTGCCGACGGCACTGGACCCGGTGAAGGTCAACTTGTCCAACTCGGGGTTGTTGGTCAGCGCGCGTCCGGTGTCCGGCCCGCCCGGGACCACCGACAGGACCCCTTCCGGCAGACCGGCTTCGGCGAACACCTCGGCGAACAGGTTGGTGGTCAACGGGGTTTCGGCGGCGGGCTTGAGCACCACGGTGCAGCCGGCCAGCAGGGCGGGCCCCAACTTGTTACACGCCAGGAAGAACGGCACGTTCCAGGCGATGACGGCGCCGACCACCCCGACCGGCTCCTTGACCACCAGGGTCTGCCCGTAGACGCCGTCCCGGATGTCCTTCCACGCGAACTTGTCGGCCGCGCCGGCGAAGTACTGCAGCCCGGTCACGCCGGCGCCGAACTGCATCATGTCGACGATGGTCGGCGGCTGACCCGTCTCCAGCTTGAGCAGTTCCTTGAACTCCTCGGCACGCTCGTTGACCAGCTCCACGACCTTGGCCAGCACCGCCTGCCGCTCCTGGGGGGTCAGCCGCGGCCACGGGCCGTCGTCGAAGGCCTTGCGCGCCGCGGCGCACGCGGCGTTGACGTCGGCTTCGGCGGCCAGCGGAACCTGGCCGACCTTCTCGCCGGTGGCGGGCGAGAAGACCTCGATGATCTCGGAGGTCGACGGCTCGACCCACTGGCCGCCGATGAACAGCTTGTCCCAGTCGGTCCGGGCCAAGGTTGCGGTGCCCGCGGTAGTAGTGCTCTGTGTCATGGCCGTCACATTACCCAGTTCCGGGCCAAACGAGAACACGTTGCAATGGCGTTCTCAGGGCGCGCGCAACACCAGCACCAGATTGCTCACGGTGAATTCCCGCCAACCCGGGACCGCGGTCATCCACCACGCCCATCGTGGGTGGTAGCGGGGAAATGCGGCGACCAGCGCGCCCGTCGAACGAGCCCACGCCAACCCGTCCGCGGCGGACACCGCGAACAACGACGATCCGTAGTCGTTCTTCGGTCGATGCCCGTGTTTACGGGTGTACCGCTCGGCGGCGCGGCGGCCGCCCAGGTAATGCGTGAGGCCCATCTCGTGCCCCCCGAACGGGCCCAGCCACACCGTGTACGACAACACCACCAATCCGCCGGGGCGGGTCACCCGCAGCATCTCGTTGCCCAGCCGCCACGGATGCCGTACGTGCTCGGCGACGTTGGACGACAGACAGATGTCGACGCTGCCGTCGGCGAACGGCAGCGCCAGGCCCGACGCCCGGACGAACAGGCCGGTCCCAGGCTGGGCCGCCGGACCGGCGTGCATCTCCCGCGGGTCCGGCTCGACGCCGATATACGTCATCCCGGCGGCGTCGAACGCGGCCGAGAAGTAGCCCGGACCGCCACCGACGTCGCACACCGTGCGCCCGGCGGCAGGCGAACCGGTGCTGCCCGTCCACAGCTCGGCCACCATGGCGGCCGTGTCCGCGGCCAGCGCGCCGTAGAACCGGGCCGGATCGCTCTGCTCGAACCGGAACGCACCCAACAACCGCACCGACCGCCGCAGGGTGGCCCGCTCAGCGAACACATCGGTAGGACGCACCCGCTCAAACTACTCACCGGTACTCTCGACACGATGTCCGCGCGCCCACCCGTCCGTTCAGTACTGCTCTTGTGCTGGCGCGACACCGGTCACCCGCAAGGCGGCGGCAGCGAGGCCTATCTGCAGCGGATCGGCACCCAACTGGCCGCCGACGGAGTCGCGGTCACCATGCGCACGGCGCGCTATCCGGGCGCCCGGCGCCGCGAAGTGCTGGACGGGGTCACCGTCAGCCGCGGCGGTGGGCCCTACTCCGTCTACATCTGGGCCGGACTTGCCATGGTCTTGGCGCGAATCGGGCTGGGCCCGCTGCGCCGCGCGCGGCCCGACGTCGTCATCGACACCCAGAACGGCATCCCGTTCCTGGCCAGGCTCGCCTACGGCCGGCGATCGGTGGTGCTGGTACACCACTGCCACCGCGAACAGTGGCCGGTCGCCGGGCGCCGCACCGGCAGGTTCGGCTGGTTCGTCGAGTCGCGGCTCTCACCACGGCTGCACCGGCGCAATCAGTACGTCACCGTGTCGCTGCCCTCGGCCCGCGAACTCGTCGAACTGGGTGTCGGGAAGCACCGCATCGCGGTGGTACGCAACGGGCTGGACGCGGCCCCGCAGGGCAGCCTGGAGCAACCGCGGTCCGCGACGCCACGGGTGGCGGTGCTGTCGCGGCTGGTGCCGCACAAGCAGATCGAAGACGCGCTCGACGCGGTGGCCGCGCTACGGGCACGGATACCGGATCTGCACCTGGACATCGTCGGCGGCGGCTGGTGGCAGGACCGCCTGGTGCGCCACGCCACCCAGCTCGGCATCGCCGACGCCGTGACCTTCCACGGACACATTGCCGACGACGCCAAACATCAAGTGGTCCAACAATGTTGGGTACACCTGATGCCGTCGCGCAAGGAAGGCTGGGGGCTGGCCGTGGTCGAGGCGGCCCAGCACGGCGTCCCGACCATCGGGTACCGGTCCTCCGGCGGACTGACCGACTCGATCGTCGACGGCGTCACCGGCCTGCTGGTCGACGGCCCCGCCGAACTCACCGACGCCCTGGCCCGGCTGCTCACCGACCCGGTGCTGCGGATCGAGCTCGGCGCCAAGGCGCAGGTGCGCAGCACCGAGTTCTCCTGGAAGCAGAGCGCGGACGCGATGCGCGTGGTGCTGGAGTCGGTGCGTGCCGGCACCTACGTCAGCGGCGTGGTGTAGCGCCCTACTTCGGCGAGTTGCCGGGCAGGTTGCCGGGAGCCGCCGTCTGCGGGCCGGGCGCCTTCACCGTCGGTGTGAACAGGTTGCCGCCCGTCGGGCTGATGCTCTTCTCGGTCGGCTCCACCGGCGGCGCGCTGGTCGGCGCGGGAGTGGTGGTCGTGGTCGTCGTGGTGGTCGTGCTGGTGCTCGGTGCTTCCTTCTCACTGGTCGAGCACGCCACGCCAACGGTGGCCAGCGACGCCAGCAGCAGGCCGGCCGCGGTGCGGCGGATGATCGTCGCGTTCATGTGGAGCTCCTGTCGTCGTGCAGTGGATCGCGCTTGAACCTTAAACTGTGCAAACGCTGCGCGCGGACTGAAACTATCCCGGCCGCCGTGATGGCTCCGCGAGAGGCGTTTCGGGTCACCACAACCCCGCAGTCCGGGAGCGGCCATCGGGACACCGTCGACCGAAACGTGATATCGCCGGCGATGTCACGTTCTGGAATCGTCAGGCGCCTGCGATCGCCGCACGAGCGCAGACACTGCCACCACCCCGGCCCCCACCAGCAGCCCCAACCAGGCCAGGTGCGCGCCGATCAACAGCCCGCGCCCGGACGCGACAGGCGCGGTGCCGCCCACCCGGTACAGCGTGATATCGCCGTCGCGGTAGGCGACCGGCAGATTCAAAGCCGGCGATCCGGATTCGACCACCACCCAGCCGACACCGGCCGCGGCCAGCCGCTCCCGCGACGCGCCGCCGGCCAGCAGCGCGGTAATCGCCCGGCCGCGGGTGCCCTCCCCGGGCACGGTCCGCCCGCCGATCAGCAGGTCACCGCTGGACAGCACGTCGGCGGAGACCCAGCGCGGCAAGGGATCGAGCACCGGCGCGGGACCGGCCCACCCGAACTGCCGCATGCTGTCGGCCGGTAGCACCGCGACCGGACGGGGATCGGCGTTGATCAGCCGGGCTACCGCGGACCAGCCCGGCGGATAGTGCACCGCCCGCAGCTGCCCCGCCACCCCCCACCCCAGGTCGGGCAGCACGCCGATCAGCGCGGCGGCGCACACCACGGCCACCGCGCGGCCGTACCTGGCCACCCCCGCCCCCGCCAGCACGTAACCGGGCAACGCCAGTGCCACCCACTTCTGGCCGTCGCGCAGCACCCCCAACCCGGGGACCGCCCGGATCACCGTCTCGAGCAACGCCAGACCGGGCCCGGTCGCCGCCAGCGCCGGCAGCACCACCGCGACCACGGCCAGCACCAGCAGTGGTCGGGCCGCCCGGACCCGCAGCACCACCGGAAGCCCGACCGCGACCACCGCAACCAGTACGACCGTCGCCACCACGGCGAAAAGCGTTGTCCGCGAACCGGGCATCGCCTGCCCGTTCCAGATTCCGCCGAGACCGGCCAAGCTGCCCAGCGTCCCCAACCCGGGCTCGGCGCGCGCGGCGAACGCCCGAACCCCGCCACTGGCCGAGCCCGACAGCGACCCGGCCACCACCGACGCCGTCAGCCACGGCAGCGCGGCACCCGCCGACGCGGCCAGCGTCACCCCCACCGAGCGCCATCCCCGCGCGCACACCAGCGCCACCACCGCCGCCAGCATCAGCCCCGTCGGGGTCAGGCCCGCCAGGGCCAGCCAGAACACCAGCGCGGGCCAACTCTTCCGCAGGGCCGCCGACGCCACCCAGGGCAGGCAGCCGTACCCGACCAGCAGGCTCCAGTGCCCCTGCAACAAGCGTTCGGCGACATAGGGATTCCAGATCGCCAGCGTCACCGCCACGCCCTGACCGGCCACCCCGGTCGCCGGCAGCAGCACCGCCACCAGGCGGGCCGCACCCCAGCCGGCCAGCCACAGCCCGGCCACCAGCAGGACCTTGACCAGCACCCCGCCATCGATCACGGTCGACACGACGGCGACCAGGAAGTCCTGCGGCAGCGCGCGCGGGGCGGCCTCGGACAAACCGAGCGCGGCATCGGACAGATACGACCGCGGGGTGGACACCGCGTCGCGCAGCAGCAGATAACCCGGTCCCAGCAGCGGACCGGTGACGAGCAGGGCCAGCGCCAGCGCGTACGCCGGCACTACCGCATGCCGGGCTTTCAGACCGGTCGGTCCGGCGGCAGGTCGGTCGGTCGCCGGGTGGGGATCTTCTCGGTTTGCGCCTCGGCGGCCGGCATCGGACCGGATTCGTCGTCACGGCGGCTGAAGAACCCGCGATCCGATCCGTCCAGGCCGGGATCGATCAGGGCGGACTCGGCCCGCAACCCGAACGACCCGAGCAGCACGCCACCCACCAGCATCACCAAGCCCAGGCCGGCGAACGTGATCGGCAGGATCCGACTCCACAAGGCCAGGTTGTCGGCCTCGTCGCGCGCGGCGGAGACCTGGTTCTCCACCGTCGCCTCGGTGGAGGTCACGGTGTAGTCGGCGAACGTCACCTCCGGTTTGAGGGCGTCGCGTGAGTAGTAGTGAAAGGCGTGCTCTTTGGACTTGACGATGGTGCCGGTCACCGGGTCGACCCAGAACGTCCGCTGGGCGGCGTAGTAGCGGGTCATGGTGATGGGCGCGTAGGGATCCTCGGACGGCACGCCCCACTGCTGCGCGAGAGCGGTCACGGTGCTGTCGATGTCGTTGTCGTACAGCGACGCGTACTTGATCGGCTCGGCGAGCTTGCCGTCGGCGTCATAGCCCACGTTCTGGGTGAACCGGTAGGCGGTCAGCCCGTTGATGTCCTCTTCGCCGTCGTAGTTGGCGTCGAAGGCCTTCTGCGCGATCGGGTCGAAGTACGGGTAGGTCTTCTTCTCGGTGTCGAACGGGAAGCGGTAGGCCAGCCCCTCGTGCGGCAGCGCGATGTTGGTCGGCGGGTTCTGCTCCTCGATGGTGCGCGGCTTCTGCACGGCGCCGCCGGGGTTGGTGTCACTGGAGACCGCCTCGGCCGTGGTCCGGTTCAGTGTCACGGTGTCCACCATGGCCAGCAGCAGACCCTTGTCCTGCTGCTTGTCGGTGCGCCGCAGCGAGGTGCCGACCTGCAGGGTGACCACATCGGCGTTCGCCGGGGCCTCCACGCTGAGCTGCTGCTGCAACGCCACCGGAACGTTCTTGTTGATGACGAAATGTTCCGGCTGGGCCAGCGACGCCGGGTCCAGAGCGGTCCCGGTGCCCTCGCTGATCAGGTCGGCTTCGAGATCCAGCGGAATCTTGGCGATCTTGCCCTTGGTGTACGTCGACAACAGCAACGCGGCGATGAGCAGGGCAGCGCCGAGCCCCATCAGTCCGCACGCTGCAATTCGCAGGGCCACTGCGCGGTTCAACCCGTGCTCCCTTCGGTCGGACTTGACCCTAACAGCACACCGTAAGGGGGATGTTCAGGACAACTCCACCTCTGTGACTACCCGGTCGGTGCGCGGTATCCCGCTCGACCGGCAGACTGTTGGCCATGGGCACTTCCGAGATCGGCGGGACGCGTAGTTTCCTGCCCGCGGTCGAGGGGATGCGGGCCTGCGCGGCCATCGGCGTCGTCGTCACCCATGTGGCGTTCCAGACCGGGCACACCGGCGGTGTCGGCGGCCGGCTGTTGGGCCGATTCGACCTGGCGGTGGCGGTGTTCTTCGCGCTGTCCGGCTTCCTACTGTGGCGTGGTCACGCGGCCGCCGCCCGTGGCCTGCGTCAACGCCCCCCGACCGGGCACTATCTGCGGTCGCGGCTGGTGCGCATCATGCCCGGCTATCTGGTGGCCGTCGTGGTGGTGCTCACCCTGCTGCCGGATGCCGATGCCAACTTCACCGTGTGGCTGGCCAACCTCACGCTCACCCAGATCTACGTCCCGCTGACGCTGACCGCCGGGCTCACCCAGATGTGGAGCCTGTCGGTGGAGGTCAGTTTCTACCTGGCGCTGCCGCTGCTGGCGCTGCTGGCCCGCCGGCTGCCGGTGCGGGCACGGATCCCGGCCATCGCCGCGGTGGCCCTCGCGAGTCTGGCGTGGGGGCTGCTGCCGCTGCACCCGCCGGCCGGCGTGAACCCGCTGAACTGGCCGCCGGCCTTCTTCTCCTGGTTCGCTGCCGGCATGCTGCTGGCCGAGTTGACCGTCAGCCCGGTGGGCCTGCCGCACCGGCTGGCCCGCAACCGCGTGGTGATGGCCGCGGTGGCGGGCATCGCGTTCGTCGTCGCCGCGTCGCCGCTGGCCGGTCCGGAAGGCCTGACGCCGGGCACCGTGGGCCAGTTCGTGGTGAAGGTGACGATGGGCGCGGTGGTCGCCGGCGCCCTGCTGGCGCCGCTGGTGCTGGACCGGCCCGAGACACCGCACCGGCTACTGGGCAGCCGGCCCATGGTGACGCTGGGCCGCTGGTCCTACGGGCTGTTCGTCTGGCACCTAGCGGCCCTGGCCATGGTCTTCCCGATCATCGGGCAGTTCCCGTTCAACGGGCACATGCCCACGGTGCTGGTGCTCACGCTGATCTTCGGCTTCGCGATCGCGGCGGTCAGCTACGCCCTGGTCGAATCGCCGTGCCGCAACGCGCTGCGCCGCTGGGAGTACCGCAGGGGGCCGGCGCCGCCCCCGCTGGACAGTTCGGTCACCGAAGACCCCGAGCCCGCCATCGCGCGGTGACGGGCCGGGATCGACTTTATCCGGTACCGCGGGTACCGTTACGCCGATGGAGCTGTTGGATACCGACACCCCGGACGGCACCGCCATCGCCTTGCATGCCCGTCCCGTGCAGTTCGACCTGACCGACGTCCCGGCGCATTACGTCTACGGATATCCCGTCGCCACGCACCTCTACAACGGCCTGAGCCTGCTGCTGCCGGCCGGCGAGGAGTGGTTCATCACCGTCCTGAAAGAGGCGCTGCCGCACATCCAGGACGAGAAGCTGCGTGAGGACGTCATCGGCTTCATGGGCCAGGAGTCCATGCACGCCAACGCCCACGTCGGGCTCAACGAGTACCTGACCCGGCACGGTATCGACCCCGCACCGATGCTCGACCGCGCCAACTGGGTGTTCGGCCACCTGCTCGGTCCGCGCCAGACGACGGGGGAGGAAGCGCACAACTACCTGGTCGAGCGGCTGGCGGTGATCGCCGCGCTGGAGCACATCTTCGCCTTCCTCGGCGACTGGGTGCTCAACGCGGATCGGCTCAACGACACCACCGTCCACCCGGTGGTGCTCGACCTGCTGCGCTGGCACGGGGCCGAGGAGGTCGAGCACCGCATGGTCTCGCATGACGTGCTGCACTACTTCGACGGCAGCTACGTCCGCCGGGCGCGCGCCCAGGTGGTCGTCGCCCCGGTCCTGCTGTACCTGATCTGGCAGGGCATCCGCTATCTGATGCGCGTCGACCCGAATGTCACGATGTCACGTCGGCAGCGGAAGGTGGTGTGGCGCAACCTGTTCCGGTCCGCCCGTCGCGGCGTGACGCCGCCCATCCGGCACCTGGTGCTGCGCGCCCTGCAGTACTTCTCGCCCTGGTATCACCCCGGCGACGTCGGCGACACCGCGCAGGCGGTGGCCTATCTGGCGTCCTCGCCGGCCACCCGGCCCGCCGCGCAGTGAAACACGTCCCGCCGGTCGGCGCGCCCATCGACGACCGGGCCATCAATGTGGTGGCCACGGTGCTGGACAAGTTCTGGCTGCGTCCGGTGACCCGCAAGGGTTACACCGATCACCGCGCGGTGCGCAGCCCCGACGACCCGATGACGTTGGTGCTCACCGACCGTGTCGTGGTCGCCAGCGACAACGACGTGGTGGCACTGACTTTCGCCGATCCCGGTGGCGGGCCGTTGCCGGCCTGGCAGCCGGGTTCGCACCTCGATCTGCACCTGCCGTCCGGCCGGCGACGGCAGTACTCGCTGTGCGGTGACCCGCAGGACCGGTCCCGTTACCGCATCGCGGTACGCAAGATCCCCACCGGCGGTGGGGGTTCGCTGGAGATGCACGCGCTGGCCGAAGGGGACACCGTCACGGTGCGCGGGCCGCGCAACGGCTTTCCGTTCATCCCGCATCCGCGCGTGCTCTACCTGGCCGGTGGCATCGGCATCACGCCGATCCTGCCGATGGTGCGGGCCGCCCAGCGGTTGGGTCTGGACTGGCATTTCGTGTACTGCGGCCGCAGCGCCGACACCATCCCGTTCCTCGACGAGATGTGGCAGTGGGATCCGGCCCGGGTCACCATCCGCCTCGACGACGAGCACGGCATCCCCACGGCCGACGACCTGCTGCGCCACGCGCCCCGGGCCGGTGCGGTGTACGTGTGCGGGCCCCCGCCGATGATCGAGACCGTGCGCCACGGGTTCGGCCGAACCGATTCCAGCGCACTGTATTTCGAGCGTTTCAGCGCACCTCCGGTTGTCGACGGCAGCCCGTTCGAGGTCGAGTTGGCCGGCACCGGTGAGGTGGTCTCCGTCGCGGCCGACGAGACGCTGCTGCAGGCGCTGACCCGGGTCCGACCCGACATCGCGTACTCGTGCCGACAGGGTTTCTGCGGTACCTGCAAGATCGGGGTGCTGGCCGGCGCGCCCGACCACCGGGACAACCGGCTGACCGACGACGAACGTCAGTCCTCGATGCTCACCTGCGTATCACGTTCGCTCTCACCGCGTCTGGTGCTCGACGCATAGACCACCGTCGACGCGGCGAGCATGGCCACCGCGGTCAGTGCCGGCAGTTGCACCCACGGGGAATGGCCGACATAACCGTCCACCGACCGCCACGGATACCGCGACAGCGCCGCCCCGGCCAGGATCAGGCCCGCGGCGCAGGTGCCGACGGTGACCGTCTCCAGCGGTCGGGGCCGGTGCCGCAGCAGATGCCGCGCGCCGAGCGCCGCCGCGACCACCACCGCGCCGGCCACCCCGCTGATCACCGCGCCGGCCGCCAAGGCCAGGACCCCCAGCAGGACCGGCCGCGGCTTCCAGGTGCGCACGGGCTCACCGGCGCGTGGACGCCGGATCGGCAGCAGCGCAAGCAGCGCCAGGATCGGCAGCAGGGCCAACCCACCGAACAGCCCGACGCGGTAGGCCGCGTTCGAGGGGAAGGTCAGGGTGATCGGACCCGACGTGTCCGCCGGGACCACCCACCCCTGCTGCCAGCCGTTGACGGTGACCGGCCGCAGTGCGGCACCGCCGGCGGTATGGGCCACCCAGCCCGGGTTGCGGCTCTCGGGCACCACCAGGATCCGATCCTGGCCGGACGCCGTGACGTCGACCTCCCGACGGTCCGGTCCCCACTGCCCGCGGTGAACCGGATCCATTGGAGCGGAATGCAATTCGCGTGATGCCGGTGCCGACAGCGCGATCCCGTCGACGAAGAACGACGGCCCCGGACTGATCAGCAGTTCCTGCTGCCCGGCGGGCAGCGCGATCGGCCGGTTCTGGCAGGGGCTGGCGGCGATCGGCGCACCGTCGAGCAGTGCGCCGACGGTGGTGGTGATCGAGGTCTGCACGAACTGGCCGGCCACCCCGATGATCGGCCCCTGCCCGCAGGGCAACGTGATGGCGCGCGTGCGGTTGGCCGCGCCGTCGGCGGCGGCGACGGGCCGGTGGGCCCGGTCCAGCGCCGTCACCTCCGCCAGCCCTGGCGGCTTGAGCTGGTCGAAACCCAGTGCGTTGCGGTCGATCACGTCACGCCAGTCCAGGATGGACACGGTGATGGTGTCGGTCACCCGCGGTTTGAGGTCGACGGTCTGGGTCTTGGTGCCGGTCAGCGGGCGTACCTGCGGGCCGTCGCCGAGATCGATGGCCACCATGGTCGGATGCGCGGGCAGCTCCGAGCTGCTCGGCGCCAGCATCAGCGCCGCCACCTCCGCGGGTCTGGGCAGTTTGACCGTGAGGCTGGGGGCCGTCTTGAACTGCACCACGTTCTGCGGTGCGGTCCACGCCGTGTGCGGATCACCGTCGGCGGCGGCGTACGCCGAACCGAGCACGTCGATCGGGTCGGCGTCACCGGTGGCACGCGCGGTGTCGGGCATCGCGATCAGGTCCGCCAGGCGCGGGCCCTGACGGGCCCGGACCCAGACGGTCGGGGTGACCGACATGGCCGCGGGCACGGCCAACGTGCGGCTCAGGTTCACCGGCTCCTCGGGGGCCAGCGCCATCGCCGCGGCGCACCGCACCCCGTCCGGCGCCGTCGCGCATCCGGGCTGTCCCTGCAATTCCGTGCCGAGATCCCATTGCGCCACTTCCGATCCCGCGGGCGGGCCGGGTACCTCGACGGTGTGGCGCAGATTGACCGGATGGGCGAAACCGGAGGCGTCGTACTGGGTGACCGTGAAGTCGGTGATGCCGAACTGGACGCCGGGAGAGCCGTCGTTGGTGCCGACCGCGGTGATGCGCATCCACGGCGTCTCGCCGTAGGGCAGCGCCACCGACAGCGGCTTGCCCGGCTGGTCGAACCGCAAGGTGGTGGTGCCGTTGGCGGTCGACACCTCGATCCTGCGCACCTGGGCCCCGACGGCCGTGGCGCTCGGGGTGATGGTGAGTGAGGCGTTGGTGATCGGGTGGTCGAAGTCGACCTGCAGCCACTGCCCCACCGCGGTCTGCAACGCGTTGGAGACCCAGCTGGTCGACGAGTCCCCGTCGATCGCGGCGGCCGGGCCGGTCGACGGCGAGACATTGGGCAGTGCGGTGGAATCCGCTGCCGAACTGGACGCGGTGATCCGGCCGCCGGACCATCGGCCGTAGACCGGATCGGTGCCGGCGGGATAGTCCATCACCCGGTTGAAGGTGTGCCGCAGATCATCGGGGGTACGCACGGCCGACGAGTGGTTGTCCACCCGGCCGTAGTCGGTCTCGCGAGCCAACGGGGTGTCGGTGACGGTGACCAGCGGGGCAGGCAGTCCGGCACGTTCGGCGTCGGCCGCCAGCAACATCGGGCCCAGCGGCTCTCTGCCCAGCAGTCGGCGCCGTTCGTTGAGGCGCAACAACGCTTCCGGGCCGCCGTCCACACGGGCCATCGCGTCGGCGTCCACCAGATACGGTCCGGTGACGGCGTTGCGCACGCGGTAGATCTCCACCGCCGGATACCGGGGTCGCAACCCGCTGTCGGCGACGAATCCCTCCAGCAGGCCGGCCCCGACAGGCTCCCCGAAGGAGGCCACCTTCGTCAGGCCGGGGGAGTGGTCCACGGCACGGTGCACCAGCAGTGGCCGCGCCGACCGGGACGTCTCGGGATCCAGGTCGTTGCGCACCACCAGATAGGAAATGCCTTGCTGGGCAAGGGTGTCGGCGAGCCCGGCGGACGGCCGGCCGGCCGCGAACAGGCGCTGCACCGAATCCAGCGCGCGGATGGTCTCCGGCGGGGTGAGCGGAATGGAATCCCGTACCCCCCATGGGCTGTCGCCGAGGACCTGCAGCGGTTCGTCGTGGGTGTTGCCCCAGGTCTGGGTGGCGAACGGGGCGCCGGGCGCCACCAGCACCCGGCCCCGGTCGGTGTTGTGCTCGTCGAGCCAGCGGGCCGTGTCGTGCCAGTACTGCGGAATCGCGCTGAAGCTGCCGGGCGGGGTGAGCCGGCCGGTCCACGCCAGCGACGACCCCGCGGCCAACGCGGCCAGCACGACGATGGCCACCGCCACGCGCCGATCCTTCTCCGGGTGCGTCCACACCGGGAGCCACACCGCGCGGGGCGCGCTGCCCGGCAGCGGAACCCGGCCCAGCAGATGCGCCAGCCCCAGCGTCAGCGGCAGCCGGATCAAGGGTTCGAGCTTGTGCACGTTGCGCAGCGGGGTGCCGGCGGCATCCAGGAACAGCTGCACCTGGTGGGCGATCGGCGAACCCAGCCCGCCGGAGTAGCCCGCCGCCAGCGCGACGATCCCGATCAGCAGGATGGTGATGAGCCGGCCGCGGGCCGGCATGGTGCGCATCGCCAGCCCGGCCAGCCCGGCGGCCGCGACGAGGGTGGTGGCCAGCACCGCCACCGAACCGGTCACCAGGGAGGAGCCGGCGGTCGCCGTGGTGGCCACGAACGGTGTCCAGCTGTCGGTGCCCCGCAACACCTCGGTCAGCGACAGCCAGCTGGTGGTGACGCCCGAGGATTCGATGTAGTCCAGGAACGGCGGGCTGATCCGGCCCAGCAGTACCAGCGCCACCGCCCACCAGGTAACGGCCAGCACCGTACAGACCGCCCACCACGCGGTGAACCGCCACCACTGCCGGTTCGGCCGGTGTGCGGCCCACCAGATGACCGCTGCCAGGCAACCGGTCAGGGTGGCCACGGCGTTCACGGCGCCCATCAGGGCGACGGCCACCGCGGAACGGGCGGCCAACGTCCGGACCCTGGGGTCGCCGCGCATCACCAGGATCACCGGCAGCAGCACCCAGGGCGCCAGCATCATCGGCAGCGTCTCCGACGAGATGGCGCCCAGGGTGGTCAGCACCCGCGGGGACAGGGCGAACGCCGTCGCCGCGATGATCCGGGACGTCGGATTCCCGATCCGCAGCGCCTCGGCCACCCGCAGCAGGCCCCAGAACCCGGCCGTCAGCAGCAACGCCCACCACAGCCGCTGGGTCACCCAGCCAGGCAGCCCGATCAGGTCACCGAGCAGGAAGAAGGCCCCGTGCGGGAACAGATAGCCGTACGCCTGGTTCTGCGCCTGGCCGAACGGCAGGTCGCTGTTCCACAGGTTGGCCGCGCGGGCCAGAAACCGCAGCGGGTTGGCGGTGAGATCCAGTTTGGTGTCGGGCGAGACGCGGCCCGGGGACTGCGCGAGGCACAGGATCAGCGAGAGGAGGCCGACCAGCCACAACCAGCGGCGGGACAGCGGGGCGAGCGCAGCGACGGGGTCGGTTTCCGATGCGAGCGCGGCGACGGGGTCGGATTCCGAGGCGGTTGCCCCGGGGTTAGGCCCGGTCGCCGTATTCAACGCGGTTGAGCACGGATGACGCCGGGTCACCCGACTGCACCGGCGGCTTGGTGTCCTGCTGGATCATCAGCGTCACACCGAAGATCGCGGCCGCACCCAGCAAAAGGCCGACGACGATGCTGGCCGCGGCGGGCACGACGAACCGATCCATGCCGTCAACCTAGCACGGGACAATATGAGCGTGATGAGTCCGGAATGGGTGTTCCGGCGTCGCGCCGAACACCGGCCTTCGGGTGTTCCCCGGCCGATGCTGTGCGCCGACTAAGGTCACTTGGCATGCCGATGTCCCGCACCCTGGGTGCCCTGACAGCGCTGTCCGGACTGTTGCTGGGCTGCTCCCACGCCGAACCCGCCGCGTCGCCGGTGACCAGCAGCGTCACCCCGGCATCGACCAGCGCCCCGCTGGCGCCGGCTCCGGCCGAGGCGCTGCCGCTGTGCGGCGACGTCACCGCCATCCCGCTGCGCGAGAAACTGGCCCAGCTGCTCATGGTCGGCGTCACCGACGCCGCCGACGCCAAGGCCGTGGTGACCGATTACCACGTCGGCGGCATCTTCATCGGCAGCTGGACCGACAAGGCGATCTTCGGTGACCTCAAGGGCATCACCGACGCCGCGTCCGCGCTGCCGTTGGGGGTCAGCGTCGACGAGGAGGGCGGCCGGGTGTCGCGGCTGGCGGACCTGATCGGAGCGCAGCCCTCGCCGCGGGTGCTGGCCCAGACCAAGACACCCGACGAGGTGTATCAGATTGCGCTGCAACGCGGTCAGGCGTTGCGTGGGCTCGGCATCACCGTCGACTTCGCCCCCGTCGTCGACGTCACCGAGGAAGCCGACGACGAGGTGATCGGGGATCGGTCCTTCGGTTCGGACCCGGCCAAGGTGACCGAATACGCCGGCGCCTACGCCCGCGGGTTGCGCGACGGCGGCGTCACGCCGGTGCTCAAGCATTTCCCCGGGCACGGCCACGGCTCGGGCGATTCGCACACCGGCGCGGTCACCACCCCGCCGCTGGACGCGCTGAAGGCCGACGACCTGGTGCCGTACCGGACGCTCACCACCGAACCCGGTGTCGCCGTCATGGTCGGACACCTGCAGGTCCCGGGGCTGACCGGCACCGACCCGGCCAGCCTCAGTGGCGCCGCCTACGGCCTGCTGCGCTCCGGCGGGTACGGCGGACCGGGGTTCAACGGCGTGGTGTACACCGACGACCTGTCCAGCATGGCGGCCATCAACGCGCGTTACGGCGTGGCCGAGGCGGTGCTGCGGGCGCTGCAGGCCGGCGCCGACATCGCGTTGTGGGTGACCACCGGTGAGGTGCCTGCGGTGCTGGACCACCTGGAGAAGTCGGTCAACGCCGGCCAGCTGGCGGTGCCCCGATTGGATGATTCGCTTCGCCGGTTGGCGGCGGCGAAATGCGGATAATCTGGCGCTCATGAGCACTCATCGCGCCGTGCACGTCGCCTCCGCCCAGGCCGCGCTCGAACTCGTCGATGTCGAGACGTCGCCGCCGCCGGCCGGGCATGTGCGCATCGCGGTGGCGGCCTGCGGCGTGTGCGGCACCGACCGGGAGTTCGTCGCCGGACACTTCCCCGGCATGACCTGGCCGTTGACCCCCGGCCACGAGATCGCCGGCACCATTGCCGAAATCGGGTCGGGTGTCGAAGGGTTCGCTGTCGGTGATCGGGTGGCGGTCGGCTGGTTCGGCGGCAATTGCAACCATTGCGGGCAGTGCCGCAAGGGTCAGTTCATCCACTGCGAGAACGGTCAGGTGCCCAGCTGGCAGTACCCGGGCGGGTACGCGCAATCGGTCACCGCGCCGGCCACCGCGCTGGCCAGGATCCCCGACGGGCTGTCCTTCGTCGATGCCGCCCCGATGAGTTGCGCCGGCGTCACCGTCTACCACGCGCTGCGTTCGACGCACGCCGTCGCCGGCGACCGCGTCGCGGTGCTCGGTGTCGGTGGGCTGGGGCATCTCGGCGTCCAGTTCGCGCGTGCCATGGGGTTCGAGACCGTCGCCGTCGCGCGCGGTGCCGACAAGGCCGAGGACGCCCGACGGTTCGGTGCCCACCATTACGTCGACTCCACCGCCGGCGATGTCAGCGAGGCGCTGCGCGCGCTCGGCGGTGTCGCGGTGGTACTGGCCACCGCCGCCAACTCGACCGCGATCGGCCAGACGGTCGGCGGGCTCAACCCGCGCGGTGAGCTGGTCGTCATCGGGGTGTCGGCAGATCCGCTGCCCATCAGCCCGCTGGATCTGATCACCCCGGCGCTCACGGTGGCAGGTCATCCGTCGGGAACGGCCGCCGATGTCGAGGACACCATGAATTTCGCTGTCCTGCACGATGTTCGGGCGCAAATCCAGGAGTATCCGCTGGAGCGGGCCGCCGAGGCGTATGCCGCGATGGAACAGGGCCACGCCCGCTACCGCGGGGTCATCACGACCTGAGCCGCTTCAGCGCACCACCAAGACGTGCTGCAGTGACGGATCCGATGCGCTGATGGGGGTGCCCGCCGCGGCCAGGGCCCGCAGCAGGGCCACCACGTCTGCGGACAGGCGCTCGCCCGGCATCACCAACGGTATTCCCGGCGGGTACGGCGTGATGGCCTCGGCGGAAACCCGGCCGGTGGCCGCGGTCAGCCCGACCGCCTCGTCGGCGGCGAAGAACGCCTCACGCGGGGTCAGCACCGGGTCGGCGCGCAGCGCGAGCAGGTCGGTGACCAGCCCGGCATCGGCGCCCTCGTCGGCACGCGTGCCGAAATGCGCTGATGCCTCGGCGAATCCGTCGACCAGGCGGTCCATATCGTGATCGGTGTTGCCGATCGTCGTGATGCACAGGATGTGGCCGGGCCCGCTGAGTTCGGGTTGCACCCCGTGCAGGCGGTTCAGCCGGGCCAGCACATCCCTGGCGTCGGCGGCCAGGCCAGCGGTGCCGACCAGCAGCTTGGTCTCGTCAAGCTGGCAGAAACCGGTTCCCGGGCCGGTGGCGTCGGACGGGCGCAACACCCGCAGCCCGGGGATCGATCCGATCCGCGCGGCCGCCGTCCGAGCCCGCCGCAGGGTCGCGGTCAGCAGTTCGGTACCCGTGCAGGCCATCTGGCGGCGCGCCGTGTCGATGGACGCCATGATGGCGAAATGCGGGCTAGTGGTCTGCACCAGTTGCAGCGCCCGCCGCACCGTCGCCGGGTCCAGCTGCGCCGGGTCGATGTGCAGCACCGCGGCCTGGCTCAGACCGGACAGGATCTTGTGCACCGACTGCACCGTCGCGGCCGCCCCGGCCCGCTCGGCGGCCGGAGGGAGGTCGTCGTGGAAGGCGAAGTGCGGCGAGTGCGCGCCGTCCACCAGAAGCCGGGCCCCGTGGCCGCGGCACAGATCGGAGAGCGCCGCGATATCGGCGGTGGTCCCGTAGTAGGTGGGGTGCAACAGCCATAGTGCCGTGGCGCCGGTGTCCCGAAGGGCCCGTTCGACGGCGGTGACACCCAATCCATGGGCGACGCCGAAGCGGGCGTCCCACTGCGGTTCCAGCCACACCGGCCTGGCCCCGGACTGCACCAGCCCGGCCAGCACCGACTTGTGCGCATTGCGTTGCACCAGAACGGGTTCGCCGGGCCGTAGCGCGCTCAGGGCCACGGCGATGTTCCCGCCGGTGGAACCCTGCACCATGACGAAACTCTGCCCGGCGCCCCAGGCCTGTGCGATCAGCCGCTCGGCGTCGGCGATCGGGCCCTCGGGGCAGTGCAGCGTGTCCAGGTCGGGCAGGTTGTTCAGATCCACCTCGGCGATATGCGTCCGCAGCCACGGATCCAGCGAGCGGCCACCCTTGTGCCCCGGACTGTAGAACGGCGCCTGCTCACGTTCGACGAAGGCGCGCAACGCATCCAGCAGCGGTGCCCGTGACTGGTTCAAAGCCCGTACACCCGGGTGGCGTTGTGCACGCCGATCATGTCGACGATCCGGATGGCGTCGGGCACCGTGCAATCGCCGTGCCGGATCCAGGTGCCCAGCTCGATGCCCATCGCGCGGCGCCACAGCACCGAGCCCAGCACGTGCAGTTCGGGCGGGCCGAACGCATCCGAGGAGAACAGTTGTTTGGCGAACGGGGCCGTCTCCATTGCCTCGGCCACCAGCCCGGTGGACCGCACTCCCAGGTAGTTGATTGCCAGGCCCACATCGAAATTCACGTGATCGAAGGCCTGCGCCAGATACCCGGCCTGTCGGTGGAACGGGTAGCAGTGCAGCAACAGCACCGGGACCGGTGCCATGGTGCGCAGCAGCGGCAACAACAGCAGCGGATCGGTGCGGTGCAGGTCCAGGTCACGGTCGCCGAAGCCGACGTGCACCTGGATCGGCAAGCCGTGCTCGGCGGCCTCGTGCACGCCGAAGGCGATCAGCACGGGGCTGTCCAGGCGCAGTGCCCCGCGTGCGGCCAGTTCGCGGGCATGCTCGATCACCTGGGTATCCGTGGGCCGCGACCAGTCGATGTCGAAGCCGGTGCGGTAGGCCGCGATGGTCTTGGTGCCCACGGTATCCGGGTCGTCGACCGCGGCGACCAGGTGCGCACGGAACGCCGCCGGGAAATCGTGCGCGGCGGTGCCGTCCTCGAGGAGTTCCTCGGCGAGCCGTTCCAGCCGTAGGATCGACGACGACGGTCGCCCGCTCAGCTCCGTCAGTCGCTGCGGTGTGGTGATCAGATCGCCCTTGAAACCGGTGTCCACCACCCAGCGTTCGACGCCCGCGGCCGGCAGCAGCAGTTCGGCCAGCTCGGCCGGGCTCAGTTCGGCCCGGCGTTTCCAATACGTGTCGGCATCGGCGAAGGCGTCCAGCCCCAGTAACGGGGCGCACCAGCGGCGGATGGAAAGGCCGAGCGGAGAATCGAATTGGGTCATGAAGTCGGGAATCGGGTCGTTGGACCCTTCGTTGATCGACTGCTCGAAACCGGCGCGGTCGACCGGCTGGTCGAACACCCCGTGCACGTGATGGTCGATCAACGCGACGGTGCGCAGATGATCGGCCAGCCCGTCCGGCACGTCCACCCCGTCGAACACGTCGAGCGTCTCACCACCCGGCATGGCGGGCCACCTCCTCGGCGTCGACGCTACCCGCCGTCACGGCGCGCCGGGCAGTTGTAGTTCGGCGGTCAGCGATTCACCGACGCGCTTGGCGATACCCGAGGCGGCCAGTGCGATGGCCAACCCGACCAGGCACCAGTACAGGCCCAGAAGTGGCGCGGCGGTCCAGGTTTGGGCGTCCTTGACGTTGAACCACAGCACCACCGCGATCACCACGGCGCCCAGCAGGGGCAGCACCAGCCCGGCCACCTTGCCGTGGCCGCCATGCACCGCAACGAATTTCGGTGCGCCGACGAACCAGGCGGCGGCGATCTCGACCAGCAGGTAGCACACCATCAGGCACACCGACCCAGCGACGGCGAACAGGAAGTAGGTGTCGATCGCCGGGTTTCCGGTGCCCATGTCCGGCCAGCCGGCCAGCCCGCAGATGACATCCACCACCAGCGCCAGCCCGATCACCAGCCAGGTGGCCCGGCGCGGTCCTCCGGTGGACGGGTGGATATGTGCCAGCGACCGCGGGCCGAATCCGTCGCGGCCGAAGGCGTAGAGCATCCGGCCAGAGGTGGCGGCGGTGGCCATGTGGCACCCGAACGCGGCCACCGTCGCGGTGAAGATGATCAGCAGGCTGAACCACTGGCCGATGTAGGTGCTGCCCAGGTCGCCCAGGGTGTTCCCGGAGCCCTGGAAGGCCGCCAATCCGGCCTCGTCGGTACCGAATCCGATGACCTGGGCGAACATCACCACGACGAACAGCACACCGGTGAGCACGAGGGTGCCGCCCAGCGCGCGCGGGATGTTGCGGCCCGGGTTGTCGGTTTCCTCGCCCATCGACGCGCACGCCTCGAACCCGGCCCAGGACAGGAACGCCGCCACCACACCGGAGAGCACCGCCGACGGGGACACCCCGCCGGAGAAGGAGAACACGCTGAAATCCATGCCCGTCGACGGCGCCCCGCCGCGGGCGAAGATCACGATCACCAGGATGACCATGGCGAGAATGCCGATGCCTTCGATGCCCAGCAGGATCTTGGCCAGCAACCGCACGTCCCGGCCGGCCAACAAGAACGAGATGGCGGCGCCGATCACCACGGGGACCAGCCACGGCAGTTGGTAGGGATGGTCGGAGCCGGCCTGCAGCTGGGCGATGAATGCGTTGGTGAATGCGGCTGTCAGCGCCAGGGTTCCGATGGAGAACCCGACGTAGGCGCCCAGCATCGCGAAGCCGGAGAAGAACCCGGTGCGGGGGCCGACGGTGCCGCCCACCAGGGCATAGGCCGACCCGGCGTGGTTGAGGTGGCGGGTCAGCCGGACGAAGCTGTACCCCACCAGGGCCACGCCCACCAGGCCGATGACGAACACCAGGGGCAGCGCCTTGCCCACGGTGGCGATCAGGCCCTGGCCGTTGCCGGACATGGCCAGTGTCGGGCCGACGGTCGCGACCGACAGGGCGAGCGCCACCCAGAAGGGCAGCCGGCGCCGGGTCAGTTGATCGTGCTCGGGTGTGGTTTCTGTGCTCATCGAGGTACCTTTCGGTGGGGGTCAACAGCTCCAGGCCAGCCGCAACGCCGCGATGGTGTCGGCCGGCGGGCGGGTGCCGTAGGTGGTCAGTTCGTAGCGGCGCACCGCGAGCACGCCTTCGACCACCGCCGAGGTGAGCAGTTCTGCTGCGGTGGAGGAAGATTCGAAGGTGTCCAGCACGTGTGCCTGGTCGGCGGGCAGCGGCTCGGCGATACCCGCCGGATTGTCGGTGACCTCCGCCGGCAACGCCAGGCCGCGCTCGATGCCGCGCAGCGCACTGCCCAGGAAGCCCAGGGTCGCCAGGTACGGGTTGGCGCTGGGATCGATGATCTTCAGTTCGACGTTGGCGCCGTGCGGGTTTCCGGCGGTGGCGGCGACGAAGCGCACGGCCGCCTCACGGTTCTCCAGTCCCCAGCAGCGCGCAGCCCCGGCCCAGTTGCCGGGCTTGAGCCGGGTCGCCGACAGCACCGAACCGGCGTACACGGCAAGCAGATCCGGCAAGGTGTCCAACACGCCGGCGATCGCGGCGGCGCCGTCGGTGCGCATGCCGTGCGGTCCGTCCCCGCCGGAGAACAACGGTCCCTGTGCGTCGGCCAGGGAAAGGTGCAGGTGTGCACCGTTGCCCGCTTCGCCGAAGAACGGCACGGGGGAGAACGAGATCTTCAACCCGTGTCGGGCGGCGGTGCGCCCGATGACGATTCGGGCCAGGATGACGGCGTCGGCGGCCGCCACCGGTGTGTCCGGTGCCAGTGACACCTCGAGCTGGTCGTGGCCGTACTCGGTGTGCAGTTGTTCGATGCTCAGGCCGGACCGTTGCGCGGCGACGGTCAGATCGGCCAGGAACGCCGCACGGTCCAGTGAGGTCCGGATGCCGTACGGCGACCAGGGCTCGGCCGTGGCGTGACCGCCGTCCGGTGCCAGCATGGTGCATTCCAGTTCGGCGCCCACCAGGGCGGTCAAGCCACGTCGGGCCAGCGCCTGTTCTGCGCCGCGCAACAACGACCGCGCGCACAGCGGTGCCGCGGTACCGTCCTGGTCGCCCAGACTGGCCGGGGCCCAGGCGATGCCGTCATCGATGGAATGCAGGTCGGCCGGGTCGATGCGCAGCCGCTGGTCCCCGACCACCCCGATGGTCGGGGTGAAGGCGATCCCGCTGTCCACGCAGAAGACGCTCCACGACGGCGACACCCCCATCCCGGACGCCACGAAGGAGTCGAGGCGGCGCAGCGGCACGTACTTGGCGCGGGTGACCCCGGCCAGGTCGGTCAGTGAGCCGGCCACCAGTTCGACGCCCTCGGCACGCAGACCGGTGCGCAGTTGCTCGCTGACCTCGGGCATGGCGGGCATGACGACCTCCTCCAGGTGATTCCAGGGGAACGCTATGTCATAAATGTTTCAGAGTCTTTAAGATGCGTCCATCCGAGAAATATTCGTAAAATTTTCGGTGCGAGCCGAGGAGAGGGGGCCGCGGTGTGCCGACTGCTCGGTGTGGTGTCCACCGAACCGATCACGGTGGAGGGCGCGGTGGGCGCTCACGTCCTGAAGGATTTCGTGGCGCTCACCAAGGTGCACGGCGACGGGTGGGGTGTCGCGGCCACCGACGGTGACGATCCCCGCGTGCACGTCAGCGCCGACAGCGCGATCGACGATCCCGATTTCGCGGCCGTCATGCGCGACTGGCGATCCCTCGCCACGCTGGTCCATCTGCGCTGGGCCACAAGCGGACTCGCGGTGCAACCGGAGAACTCGCACCCGTTCCTGGCCGACGGCCTGGCCATGGCGCACAACGGGTCCATCAAACCGACCGACGCGCTCGACGCGCTGCTGGAACCCGACCTCGCCAGGACACTGGGAGGCACCACCGACAGCGAACGCTACTTCGCCGTCATCCGGGCGTATCGACGGCACGCGCCCGATCTTGCGGCCGCCGTGCGTGCCGCGGTGGCCCGGCTGCGCACGCCCTACCCCGACGCCAGCCTCAACGCCCTGATCCTCGGGGAAGGCCAACTCATCGCGGTGCATGCCAACGCCCACAGCCGCCTGTCGGTCGAGGACGTGGCCGAGATCACCGCCGCCGATCTGCCCACCGAACATCTGGAGGACTATTTCGGGTTGCGCTGGGCCCGCACCGGCAGCGGTGCCCTGGTCGTCGGGTCCACCGGGTTCGGTGATCTGGACTGGCAGCCGTTGCCGCCGGAGAGCGTCACCGCGATCTCGCTGCGGGACCTGACGATGACGACGTTGCCCGTCATGGCAGATTGACATCCGTGGCCGACGCGCAGCACCCCGAATCCGTTGCGGAGCGGACCAATGCCGCGTTATCGACGTTGAGCAAGGCCGAACGGCGCGTCGGGCGCGCGCTGCTGGCCGACTATCCGAGTGCGGGGCTGGCCAGCGCCGCCCGGTTGGCGCAGCGCGCCGAGGTGAGCCCGCCGACCGTATTGCGGTTCGCGCAGTCGCTCGGTTACGACGGTTTCGCCGACCTGCAGGTGGCGCTGCGGGCCGAGCTGTCGGCCCGCTCCAGCGGCCCGATCACCCGGCTGCCCGACGCGCCGCCGGCCGGCAGCGCGCTGGACCGGCTGTTGCAGCAGGGCCGGGCCCAGAACGACAGGGCCGCCGAGACGCTGGCGCAACTGCCCGCCGCCGCGCTGGAGGCGGCCGTCGCGCTGCTCGCCGACACCAACCGGACCATCTACCTGCACGGCGGACGGTTCTCGCACCTGTTGGCGGTGCATCTGGCCGCCCATCTGGAACAGCTGCGCCCCGGGCTGCGGGTACTGGCCGATCCGACCGGTGCCGACCTCGGGGCGCTGCTGGAGCTGAACCGCTCCGATGTGCTGGTGTTGTTCGATT
Source organism: Mycolicibacterium canariasense (assembly GCF_002101555.1). GTDB lineage: Bacteria > Actinomycetota > Actinomycetes > Mycobacteriales > Mycobacteriaceae > Mycobacterium > Mycobacterium canariasense. The sequence continues at coordinate 106,907 of NZ_LQOL01000042.1, read as the reverse complement.
ACCACCGCTACCAGCGCAGCGCCGCCGAGCTAGCGGGCCGCGTGCACCGGGCCGGTGCCACCGTGCTGTTGATCACCGACGACCTGGCCTGTCCGGTCGCCCCGGATGCCGAGGTGGTGCTGGCGGCGTCCAGCACGGTGGGGACGACCTACCAGAGCATGGCGGCCGGTTTCCTGCTGACCGAACTGTTGGTGCCGTTGGTGATGGACGCGATCGGCGAGCCGGCCAGGACCAGGATGGCGCTGTGGGAGGAGCAGCGGCGCGGCGAGTTGCTGTCCTGAGTGGGGAACCGGACGGGGCATTGCATACCCTGGACGGATGGCAGGTGGAACGAAGCGGTTGCCGCGCGCGGTGCGTGAGCAGCAGATGCTCGACGCCGCCGTGCAGATGTTCTCCATCAACGGCTATCACGAGACGTCGATGGATGCCATTGCCGGGCAGGCCCAGATCTCCAAGCCGATGCTGTATCTGTACTACGGCTCCAAGGAGGAGTTGTTCGGTGCCTGCCTGGACCGGGAGCTCAACCGGTTCGTCGAGGTGGTGCGCAGCGAGATCGACTTCACGCTGAGTCCGAAAGACATGCTGCGCAACGCCGTTGGGGCGTTCCTCGGTTATATCGACAAGAACCGGTCCTCGTGGATCGTGCTCTACAGTCAGGCCACCAGTTCCCAGGCCTTCGCCCACACCGTGCGTGAGGGCCGCGAGCGCATCATCGACCTGGTCGGCAGGTTGTTGCAGTCCGGCACCCGCAATCCGGAGCCCGACGCCGATTTCAACATGATGGCGGTGGCCCTGGTGGGCGCCGGCGAGGCCATCGCCGACAGGGTCAGCACCGGTGACGCCGACGTGCACGACGCCACCGAGCTGATGATCAACCTGTTCTGGCGCGGCCTGAAGGGCCGGCCATCAGAAAAGGCCTGAGCGAAGGCCTGACTTCCCGGTCAGAGCCCCCGAACCGTCGCGCTCAGGTGCGGATAACCCTTCTTCAGGTGCCGTAGCGTCAGCTCCCAGCCGTCGGCGTCACGGTCCACCCACAGCCCCGCCTTGGCGGGCAGCAGCACCGGCTTGCCGAACTTCACGTGGTAGTTCACCGCGTCGGGCAGCTGACCCTCGATGTTGCCCAGTACGGCGGCGGCGCTGTACATGCCGTGCGCGATCACCGTCGGGAAGCCGAACAGCTTGGCGCCCAACGAGTTCGTGTGGATGGGATTGTGGTCGCCGCCGATCGCCGCGTACGAGCGGATCTGCCCCGGGGTGATCGAGAGCACCGTGTTCGGCGGTGGCAGCTTGGGCGCCTTCGCCGATTCGGGGCGCGGTTCCCCGGACAGGCTGGTGCGCTGCTGGTGCAGGAACGTGGTGATCTGGTGCCAGGCCACGTCGTTGCCGATCTTCACGTCGGTGACGATGTCGACGAGCAGCCCCTTGCGGTGCTCGCGGAGATTCTCCGCGTGCACCGCCACGTCGAGGGTGTCACTGACCGCGATGGGGCGGTATTGGGTGATCTGATTCTCGATGTGCACCGAACCCATTGCGGCGAAAGGGAAGTCGAATCCGGTGACCAGAGACATCACGGTCGGGAAGGTCAGCGCGAACGGGTAGGTCAGCGGCACGGTGTCGCCGAACCGCAGACCCGTCACGTGGGCGTAGGCCGCCACATTGGCCGCGTCGATGCGCAGATCGGCGACGTGCACGGTGCGGTCCGGCAGGCCGTCGCCGCGCGGCACGAACGGCAGCGCACCGGCCACCGCCCGCGCCATGTTCAGCAGGCCGTTGGGTTGATCACCCATTCCGTCACGCCCCCAGCAGAGCTTGGCCGCAGACCCGGATCGTGTTGCCGGTCACCGCATTCGACGCCGGGCTGGCGAAGTAGGCGATGAGTTCGGCCACGTCGACGGGCTGGCCGCCCTGGAACAGCGAGTTCAACCGGCGGCCCACCTCGCGGGTGGCCAGCGGGATGGCCTCGGTCATCTTGGTCTCGATGAACCCGGGTGCCACCGCGTTGATGGTGATCCCCTTGTCGGCCAGCACCGGCGCCAGTGTCTCGGCGATGCCGATCATGCCCGCCTTGGTGGTGGCGTAGTTGGTCTGCCCGCGGTTTCCGGCGATACCGGCCATCGACGACAGCCCGATCACCCGGCCACCGTCACCGAGCGTGCCGGCGGCCACCAGACCTTCGGTCAGATTCAGTGGGGCCTGCAGATTCACGGCAATCACGGCGTCCCAACGGGATTCGTCCATGTTGGCCAGCAGCTTGTCGCGGGTGATGCCGGCATTGTTCACCAAGACATCGACCTTGCCGCCATGGTGTTCCTTCACGTGGGCGATGATGGCGTCGACCGCGCCGTCGGAGGTGACGTCCAGCGTCAGCGCGGTGCCACCGACCTTGTCGGCGGTCTGACGCAGGGCCTCTTCGGCCTGCGGGACGTCGACGGCCACCACGGCGGCACCGTCACGGGCGAACACCTCGGCGATGGTCGCGCCGATACCGCGGGCGGCGCCCGTCACCACGGCGACCTTGCCCGCCAGTGGCTTGTCCCAGTCGGCGGGCGGTACCGAATCGGCGGCGCCGACCCGGTACACCTGGCCGTCGACATAGGCAGACTTGCCGGACAGGATGAACCGCAGGGTTGACTCCAGGCCCGTCGCACCGGCCTTCGCGTCGGCGGCCAGGTACACCAGCGACACCGTCGCGCCGTTGCGCAACTCCTTGCCCAGCGAGCGGGTGAAACCCTCCAGCGCCCGCTGCACGATGTGCTCGTGCGCCGTCGCGGTCTCCGAGGGGGTGGTGCCGATGACCACGACGCGACCGGAGTGCCCGAGGTTGCGCAGCACCGGGGTGAAGAACTCGTAGAGCGCCTTCAATCCCGCCGGCTCGGTGATGCCGGTGGCGTCGAACACCAGACCGCCGAACTTGTCGGCCCAGCGCCCGCCGATGTTGTTGGAGACGACGTCGTAATCGTCGGCCAGCGCGGTGCGCAGGGGCTCGACGACGCGGCCCTCCCCGCCGATCAGCAGCGAGCCGTCCAGCGGCGGCTGACCGGCCCGGTAACGGCGCAGGGTTTCGGGCTGGGGTACGCCCAGTTGCTTGGCCAGGAACGATCCGGGCCCGGAGTTGACCACTTGGGTGAACAAATCGGAAGCCATGGGATCTAACTTACTCCAGAGTAAGAACGGCGGGTAACATTGGGATATGGCTAACACGAATTCTCGCCGCGTCGCGATCCTCGGTGGTAACCGGATCCCCTTCGCCCGCTCGGACGGCGCCTACGCCAACGCTTCGAACCAGGATATGTTCACCGCCGCACTGGACGGTCTCATCGATCGCTTCAACCTCAAGGGCGAACGCATCGGCATGGTCGTCGGCGGCGCCGTGCTCAAGCACAGCCGCGACTTCAACCTGGTACGTGAGAGCGTGCTGGGCAGTGCGCTGTCGCCGTACACCCCGGCCTTTGACCTGCAGCAGGCCTGCGGCACCGGCCTGCAGTCGGCCATCGCCGTCGCCAACGGAATCGCCTTGGGCCAGTACGACTCCGGTATCGCCGGTGGTGTGGACACCACCTCGGATGCCCCCATCGCCTTCGGCGACAACCTGCGCCACGTGCTGCTGAGCCTGCGCCGCAGCAAGTCCAACCTGGACCGGCTCAAGCTGGTGGGCAAGCTGCCCGCCGCGATCGGCGTCGAGATCCCCACCAACGGGGAACCGCGCACCGGACTGTCGATGGGCGAGCACGCCGCCATCACCGCGAAGGAATTCGGCGTCAAACGCGTCGACCAGGACGAGCTGGCCGCCGCCAGCCACCGCAACATGGCCGCCGCCTACGACCGCGGCTTCTTCGACGACCTGGTCACCGGCTTCCTCGGCCTGTACCGGGACAACAACCTGCGCCCGGAGTCCAGCCCGGAGAAGCTGGCCAAGCTCAAGCCGGTCTTCGGGGTGCGCAACGGCGACGCCACCATGACCGCGGGCAACTCCACCCCGCTCACCGACGGTGCGTCGGTGGCCCTGCTGGCCAGCGAGGAGTGGGCGGCCGAGCGCAACCTGCCGGTGCTGGCCTACTTCGTCGACGCCGAGAGCGCCGCCGTGGACTACGTCAACGGGCCCGACGGGCTGTTGATGGCGCCCACCTATGCGGTGCCGCGGCTGCTCGCCCGTAACGGTCTGACCCTGCAGGATTTCGACTTCTACGAGATCCACGAGGCATTCGCGTCGGTGGTGCTGGCCACGCTGGCCGCCTGGGAGTCCGACGAATACTGCAAGGAACGCCTCGGGCTGGACCAGGCGCTGGGCAGCATCGACCGCAGCAAGCTCAACGTCAACGGCTCGTCGCTGGCCGCGGGACACCCGTTCGCCGCGACCGGTGGCCGCATCGTCGCCCAGCTGGCCAAACAGCTCGCCGAGAAGAAGAAGCAAACCGGCCAGCCGGTGCGCGGCCTCATCTCGATCTGCGCCGCGGGCGGCCAGGGCGTCACCGCCATCCTGGAGGCTTAGGCGAGCACGCCCGCGAGCTGTTCGCGCGGCACCGAGAGCCGATGGGGTCCGGGGTGATCGGCGATCACCTCGTCCTGCCCGAAAGACGGCGCGCTCACCCCGGGTGGTCCAACGGCACGCTCATGTCCACGGTGTGGCCGGGCGTGCCGATGTGCACCTCGCAGGTTGTCGCCTCGACCGTGCCGCCCAGATCGGCGCACGGCGACAGCGCGTTCGCCACGGGTACGGCCAACGCCGTCGCGACCAGTGCCAGTGCGGTGGCGATGCAGGCTCGTGCGCTCATGCCGGAAATGCTGTGACCAGCGCTTTGACACTTTCTTCGGTGCGTCTGGTGATCCCGCAGAATTTTTTTCCGGAGGTGTGTAACGCCCGCCGGAACCGCGTCGATACACCGGGTAGCTCCGTGTTGCCGTCTGACCCCCCGACCCGACGGCAACACGGGGCTCTTTGGTTTTCCCCGTCGCTTCGCTCGCCCAGGGATTAGTTTCCCGTCGCTTCGCTCGCCCAGGACCAATTTCCCGTCGCTTCGCTCGCCCTGGATTACGTCTTGGGCTGCTTCGACGCCGTGATCGGCCCCGGCGCGGCCGGCGCGAACAGGCTGCCCGCCAGGCTCCCGCGGGCGGTGCGCACCGCCACCAGCCCCCACGTGCACAGCAGGCCGACGTAGCCCACCACGGCCGCGACCCGGAATGCCGGCAGGCCGGTGTGGGCGGCCAGCTGGGTGGTGCCGGTGACGAAGGTGCCGACCGGGAAGGTCAGGCTCCACCAGGTCAGCGCGAACGGCATCCCGCGCCGCAACGTCCGGACCGTCAGCGCGGTGGCCAGCGCTATCCACAACACCGCGAAACCCCAGACCGGGACGCCGAATAGGACCGCGAACACCCGCATCCCGGACGCCACGTCGGCGGGAGCGGCCAGCGCCGCGTTGGCGCCGAGCAGCCCGGCCGCGGTGATGCCCTGCCCGAGCGGCCCCAGCACGATCCACAGCGTCGGCACCCGCGCCGTCCCGGACGTGCCGTAGTGGGCCAGCCGGCTCCAGATCATGCTGATGATGATCAGCGCGGCGATCAGCGACAGGCCGAACATCGCGTAGCAGCCGTAGAGCATCGTGGTGCGCCCGGTGCCCGGTGCCATGTGCGGGATCAGCAGGGCGCCGCCGGCAGCCGACACCATCGGCGGCACCACCGGCATGAGCCAGCCGCCGAACGCCGCGTCGGGACCGACGTCGATCTGGGTGAACATGACGAACGGGATCGTCATCGCGGTGAACAGCCCGCCGATCGTGCCCGCGGTCCACAACAGCCAGTCGATGTCCACGGCCAACCGCTCGCCGATCAAGTCCCGGCCGACCAGCGTGGCGCCGGCACCGACGGTCAGCAATGCCATCGGCGCGGCGCCGTAGAAGTGCGTCATCTGCGGGTTGTGCACGTGGCTGCGCGCCACGGTCGGATGACGCACCCACTGCGCCGTCACCGCCACCGCCAGCACGACCAGCAGCACCGCGGCCCCCACCCACACCGCTTCGATGAACCCGCGCAAGCCGGGCACGTGAATCGGTAATGTCGCGCCCGCGGTAGCAACGATGCCCGTCCCCATCACCGATGCGAACCAGTTCGGCCCGAAGTTCCCCAGCCGCGACTGCTCAGAGGTCATGGTGCGACATTCAACAGGAGCGTGTCATGCAGATCAGCATCATCGGATCGTTGAGCGGTGGGGGTTCGCCGGTGGACGCCACCGTGAATTTCCTGGCCCAGGCCCGCGAGGAGGGCTTCCGGCGCGTCTGGATGACCCAAATGCCTTATGAGCCTGATCTTCTCACCGTGCTGGCGGTGGCACTGCGCGAGGTGGACGGCATCGAGGTGGGTACCGGTGTGGTGCCCATCCAGAACCTGCACCCGATGTTGATGGCCCAACGCGCGCTCACCTTGAACCTGATCGCCGGTGGACGGTTCATCCTCGGGCTGGGCATGACACACGCCGCCGTCACCGAGGGCATGTGGGGCATCCCGTGGGACAAGCCGGTACGCCGCCTCAACGAGTACCTCGACGGCTTGCTGCCACTGCTGGCCGGTGAGCCGGCGGATGCGACGGGCGAGACCGTCACCACCCGCGGTGCCCTGCAGATCCCGGGTGCCCCACGCCCCGACGTCTACATCGCCGCGCTGGGTCCCCAACTTCTCAAGATCGCCGGGCGGCGCACCGCGGGCACGGTTACGTGGATGACGGGCCCCAAGACGCTCGGCGATCATGTCGGCCCCGGACTTCGGGGCGCGGCGGGCGACCGACTGGTGCGCGTGGTGGCGGCGTTGCCGATGGCGGTCACCGACGACGTCGACGGCGCCCGGGCCCAGGCCGCCGAGCAGTTCGCCATGTACGGGCAGTTGCCGTCGTACCGCGCGATGCTGGACCGCGAGGGGTACGCCGGTCCGGCCGACGCCGCGCTGATCGGCGACGAGGCGACGGTCACCGCCCGCGTCGAGGAGTTGCGAGCCGCCGGCGTCGACGAGTACGTCGGTGTGCCCTTCGACGCATCGCCCGAGGTCAGAGCCCGTACCAGGGCACTGTTGCGGGCACTGGATTCGGACTGAAAAAGCTCTGGTGTGATCTTGATCACGGGTGTACTGTCGACCGCACGACGGGTTCGGGAAGTGACAGATCCAAAGAGCCGGAACAGAGGAGAAGATCCGGCCGCGTGCCATACCGCAAGGTAAAGAAGACGCCCCTCAAGTGTCCTTCCCGAACCCGCCCATTTTTGTGCTCATGGTGAACACACCCACGCGCCGCCGCGATAAGGGCCAGGATGCTGACATGGGCGAGGTCATTCGGATTCACCCCCACCGGCGAGCGCCGGCGCCGCTGGAACCACTGTGGCGGGAGGCCCTGGGCCGCCGGCTGCGGGCCACCCGGCAACGTCAAGGACAGCGCCTGGTCGACGTGGCCGAGCGGGCCGGCGTGTCACCGCAGTATCTTTCCGAGATCGAGCGGGGCCGCAAAGAGCCGTCCAGCGAGATGATCGCCGCGGTGTGCGGGGCGCTGGGCACCGATCTGGTGCGTCTGCTCGGCGGCATCTCGGCGGACCTGAGCCGTCCCTCCGGGCGGCCGGTGTCCGGCCCGATGTTGTTGGCGGCCTAGCCGGTCCGCTGGTCCAGGACCCGGTCGGCCAGGCCGTAGGCCACCGCCGCCTCGGCGTCGAAGACGCGATCCCGGTCGGTGTCGTGCCGCAGTTGTTCGGTGCTGCGCCCGGTGTGCCGCGCCAGGATGTTCTCCAGCTGGTTGCGTACCCGCGCCACCTCGTCGGCCTGCAGGATCAGGTCGGGGATCGTGCCCCGGCCCTGCGCGGCGGGCTGATGCAGCACCACCCTGGTGTGCGGTAGCACCGAACGCCGTCCCGGTGCGCCGGCGGCCAGCAGTACCGCGCCCGCAGCGACGGCCTGGCCGACGCACGTCGTCGCGACCGGTGCCTTGATGAAGCGCATGGTGTCGTACACCGCCAGCATGGCCGACAGGTCGCCGCCCTCGGAGTTGATGTACAGCGCGATCTCCTGCTCGGGGTTGTCGGCCTCCAGATGCAGCAGCTGCGCGATGAGCGCGTTGGCGACACCCGGATCGATCGCGGTGCCCAGGTACACGATGCGCTCGCTGAGCAGATGCGAGTACACGTCCATGATGCGCTCGCCGCCGGTGGTGCGGGTGATGACGTTGGGGATGGTGTAGGTACTCATATCTGTCGATTCCCTCGGCACGCCTTGCTCATGCGTGAATCCCCAACTGTTGCTTGCGGTTCGGTGTGATCTGCGCGAAGTCCTCGACCACGTGGTCGATGAATCCGTACTCGCGCGCCTGCTCGGCGGTGAACCAGCGGTCGTGCAGCGAGTCGGTGAAGATGCGCTCGAGGTCTTGGCCGGTGTCGGCGGCGATCAAACCGAGCACGGTGTCGCGGGTGTGCCGCAGATCGTCGGCCTGCACCTCCACCTCGACCGCCGAACCGGCGATACCCGCCGAGCCCTGGTGCATCAGGATGCGCGCGTGCGGCAACGCGAAGCGCTTCCCGGGCGTTCCCGACGAGAGGAGGAACTGCCCTGCGCTGCAAGCCAGCCCGAGCGCCAGTGTGCCGACCTCGGCGGGCACCAGCCGGATCACGTCCCTGATGGACAGCATGGCGGGCACCGAACCGCCGGGGGAGTGGATCCACAACCAGATGTCATCGCTGGAATCGGCTGCCAGCGTGAGGAACTGGGTGACCAGGACGGTGCCGTTGTCGTCGTCGAGTGCCCCGTCGAGCACCACAACGCGCTTGCGGAACAGGTCTTCTCGTAATTGCCGGCTGAACAAGGGTGGTTTCTCGGACATGCCTCGACTCTGCCGCGTGCCGCTCCTGGCGCCCAGCCGGTGCTGCTGTGGGCAGAACGCGTTGACTTGGCGCTGAGGGTGGAGGCCTCTCACACTTCTACGCCGTCGGCGCCAAGTGAATTCATCCCCAGTGCCGGATTCGTCCACACCGGGCACCCAGGGGCGCCGTCCGGCGCACCTGTCTGTCGCAGGGGCGGGCCAAGGTACGGCCATGGATACCGAAATCGGGCCTTTCATCGGTAGCGAGGCTTTGGCCGCCGGTGCGCTCACGCGGCATGAGCTGCGCCGGTACTACCGGGCGATATTGCCCAATGTATATGTGGGCAGACGTTGCGAGCCGTCGCTACGGCAACGCACCGTCGCGGCCTGGCTGTGGTCGGGACGTCAGGCGGTCATCGCGGGATCTGCGGCATCGGCGCTGCATGGTGCGAAATGGGTGGATCGCTGCGAGCCCGTGGAGCTCGTACACGTCAACGCCAAGGCACCGAGCGGGGTCGTCACCCGCAATGACCTCATCCATCCCGACGAGACGACGACGATCGACGGCATGTCTGTCACCACGGCCGCGCGGACGGCCTTCGATCTCGGACGGCGTGGTGACCTCGGAGTGGCCGTGGCGCGGCTGGACGCGTTGGCGCGGGCGACACGGTTGCGCGCCCAGGACGTCGTCGGGATCGCGGCGCAACACCGACACACACGCGGCCTTCGTCAGCTTGATGATGCCCTCGCGCTGTTCGACCCGGGTGCGGAGTCGCCGAGAGAAACGTGGTTGCGGCTCATGCTCATCGACGAGGGTCTTCCCCGGCCGCAGACCCAGATTCCGGTGTTGGGTCTCGACGGGCATCCGCTGTACTACCTCGACATGGGGTGGGAACACCTCCAGCTCGCCGTCGAGTACGACGGCGCTCAGCACGCCGGCACGCTGGGCTATGACATCCAGCGGCACGACTACATCGCGAGCGTGGGCTGGACGGTGGTCAGGGTCGCGGCTGGGCACCGCCGAGCGGGCGTGGTGGCTCGGGTGAATCGAGAGTGGCGCCGCCTATCCGCGCTGACTTGTCGCTGAGGGCGCGCGCTTCTCACATTCGCGCCCTCAACGCCAACTCAACCCAAACGACAAGGGCCCCAGGTCGAAAACCTGGGGCCCTTGTCGTCGTGAAAGATCAGAAGGAGGCTTCGTCCAGCTCCATGACCTCGTTGTCGATACCGTCGATGACGACGCGGGTGCTGGTCAGCAGCGGCAGGAAGTTCTTCGCGAAGAACGACGCGGCCGCAACCTTGCCCTCGAGGAACTTCTTGTCCTCACCGGTGGCACCGGCATCCAACTGCTCGATCGCCACGGCGGCCTCACGCTGCAGCAGCCAGCCGACCAGCAGGTCGCCGACCGAGAGCAGGAACCGCACCGAGCCCAGGCCCACCTTGTAGATGCTGGCGGTGTCCTCCTGCGCGGCCATCAGGTAACCGGTCAGGGTGGCGGCCATGCCCTGCACGTCCTCCAGGGCGGTGGCCAGCAGCGCACGCTCGGCCTTCAGGCGGCCGTTGCCCGACTCGTTCTTGATGAAGGTGTCGATCTCGCCCGCCACGTAGGACAGCGCCTGACCCTTGTCGCGAATGATCTTGCGGAAGAAGAAGTCCTGCGCCTGGATGGCGGTGGTGCCTTCGTACAGCGAGTCGATCTTGGCGTCGCGGATGTACTGCTCGATCGGGTAGTCCTGCAGGAAGCCGGACCCACCGAAGGTCTGCAGCGACTCGGTGAGCTTGGCGTAGGCCTGCTCGGAGCCGTAACCCTTCACGATCGGCAGCAGCAGGTCGTTGACCCGCAGCGCCAGGTTCTCGTCCACCCCGTGCAGCGTCTGCGCCACCTCGGCGTCCTGGAACGTCGCGGTGTACATGTACAGCGCGCGCATGCCCTCGGCGTAGGCCTTCTGGGTCATCAGCGAACGACGCACGTCCGGGTGGTGCGTGATGGTCACGCGCGGAGCGGTCTTGTCGGTCATCTGGGTCAGGTCGGCGCCCTGCACGCGCTCCTTGGCGTACTCCAAGGCGTTGAGGTAACCGGTGGACAGGGTGGCGATGGCCTTGGTGCCCACCATCATGCGGGCCTGCTCGATGACGTCGAACATCTGCGCAATGCCGTTGTGCACCTCGCCGACCAGCCAGCCGACGGCGGGCTTGTCGTGCTGGCCGAAGGTCAGCTCACAGGTGGCCGAGACCTTCAGGCCCATCTTGTGCTCGACGTTGGTGACGTACACGCCGTTGCGCTCGCCCAGTTCGCCGGTCTCGAAGTCGAAGAGGAACTTGGGCACGAAGAACAGCGACAGGCCCTTGGTGCCGGGGCCGGCGCCCTCGGGGCGGGCCAGCACCAGGTGGAAGATGTTCTCGAACATGTCATCGGCCTCGGCGGAGGTGATGAAGCGCTTCACGCCGTCGATGTGCCAGGAGCCGTCCTCCTGCTTGATCGCCTTGGTGCGGCCGGCGCCGACGTCGGAGCCCGCGTCGGGCTCGGTGAGCACCATGGTGGCGCCCCACTCGCGCTCGGCGGCGATGACGGCCCACTTCTTCTGCTCGTCGGTGGCGTTGTGCGCGAAGATCTGCGCGAAGGCCGCACCGCCGGCGTACATCCAGACGGCGGGGTTGGCGCCGAGGATGTGCTCGTTGAGCGTCCACAGCAGCGCCTTGGGGGCGGGCACGCCGCCGAGCTCCTCGTCGAGGCTGACCTTGTTCCAGCCGCCTTCGATGGTGACCTTGACCGACTTCTTGAACGACTCGGGCAGCTTGACGGTGTGCGTCTTGGGATCGAACACCGGCGGGTTGCGGTCGCCGTCGGCGAACGAATCGGCGACCGGGCCCTCGGCCAGGCGCGCCATTTCGGAGATCATCTCCTTGGCGGTGTCGGCATCCAGATCGCTGAACGAGCCGGCGCCCAGCGCCTTGTCGAGACCGAGTACGTCGAACAGGGTAAAGACCTGGTCACGGACGTTGCTCTTGTAGTGGCCCACGATTTCTCCTCAATGAGATGGAAGCTGTCGGTTGGGTACTCAGGGCTAAGTTACCCACCAGTAACTGCCATGAACTATACCGTCCGGTAACCCCAACTCAAAGGGGTGTTGAGCAAATTTGCGCCAGCGAATCAACCCGCTGGTTGATCGGGCCGCCCGCGGCGCCCGTTTTTGCCCTCTGACGTGCGAGAACAGGTGATCTGTGATGCTCGCCACGGAAACACCCATCAAACCTCTAATGTGAGGCGAATGAGACGTGTGGTGGTATGGGGAACCGGAAATATGGGGTCGACGACGATCCGTTCGGCACTCGCCTTTCCCGGGCTGGAGCTGGCCGGGGTGATCACCTCGTCCGCCGAGAAGGCGGGCCGGGACGCGGCCGCGTTCGCCGGCCTGCCAGGCCTTACCGGCATCGCCGCCACCACCGATGTCGACGCGGCGCTGGGCGCGACGGACGCCGTGGCCTATATGGCCTCCGGTGACATCCGGCCCGAGGAGGCCATCGCCGATATCGAGCGTGCGTTGAAGTCCGGCGCGCATGTGGTGACGCCGTCGCTGTACTCGCTCTACGACCCGCGCTCGGCGCCGCCGGAGTGGGTGCAGCGGCTCACCGCCGCCGCGCAGGCCGGGCAGGCGTCGTTGTTGGTCAGCGGTGTCGACCCGGGCTGGGGTAACGACGCCCTGGCCGTGACGGCAGCGAGTCTGTGCACCCGCATCAAGACCATCACCTGTCAGGAGATCTTCGACCACTCCACCTACAACCAGCCGTTCGCGGTCAAGGTGTCGTGTGGTTTCGGTGGCTCCATGGACGAGACCCCGATGATGCTGATCCCGACGATCCCGACGATGGTGTGGGGCGGCAACGTCCGCATGATCGGCCGCGGTCTGGGCATCGAGATCGACGAGATCACCGAAGAGGTCGAGCGGCTGGCCCTCGACGAGACCGTCGACACCGTGATGGGCCCGTTCGAGAAGGGCACCCAGGGCGCGTTCTACCTCAAGGTGATCGGCTGGTCGGCCGGCGAGCGGCGGGTGATCATCGAGCACATCACCCGCATCCACCCGTCGTGCGCCCCGCACTGGCCGCAACCCGACCAAGGGGTGGGCGACCACCGGGTCATCGTCGACGGTGACCCGCAGCTCACCATCACCACCCGCGCCGACGTCCCGGGCGGCACCCGCGCCGACGGCGGCAACACCACCGCCGCCAACCGCCTGTTGGGTGCCGTCGAATGGCTGGCCACCCAGCCCGCCGGCATCTACGACGGGCTGGATGTACCGCTGCGCTCGGCACTGCCGGCCGACGTGGAGGCGACGCGCTGGGCGTGACTCACGTCGCCGGCGCGGCCTCCGCATCGGCCGCCGCGGGTGCTTCCGCGTCGGGCAGCTGCGAGACCAGGTGCTCGGCGAGCTCGCCGATGGTCGGATAGTCGAACACCGCCGTCGGGCTGATGTCGAACTTCCCGCCGAACTGACCGAACAGCCGGTTGCGCAGCTCGACGGCCATCAGCGAGTCCGTGCCCAGGTCGAGGAATCTGCTCGATGCGGCAGGGGGCTGCGCGAGCCGCAGGAAGCCCTGGACCTCCTTCTGCAGGAACTCGGTGATGAAGCCGGCCCGCGCCGCCACGGGCAGCTCCTGCAGCTGGCGCAGCAGCTCACTGTCGCCGGTGGCCGTCCCATCGCCGCTGGGCAGCACCTGATCCAGCAGCGGCGGCCGGATGCCGCCGAGCATCTTCGCGGTGCGCTGCCAGTTCGCCTTCAGCACGGTCGCCTGCGCCGTGCCGTGCCGGATGGCCTCGCCGAGCGCGGCCAGCGCGGCCGACGGCTCCAACGGCATCATGCCCTGCGCACTGAGATTGGCCACTGCCGCTTGCGAACTGGCCATCCCGCCGCTGCCCCACGGACCGAAGTTCACCGCGGTCCCCGGCAGCCCCTGCGCCCGGCGCTGGGCGACGAGCCCGTCGAGCAGCGCGTTGGCGGTGGCGTAGTTGGCCTGCGACGGTGAGCCCAGCACCGCCGACGCCGACGAGAAAAGGATGAAGAAGTCCAGCTCGTCGTCCGTGGTCAACCGGTGCAGGTGGTCTGCGCCATAGGCCTTGGGGGCCAACGTCGTCCGGAACCGGTCCAGGTCCTGCTGCGGCAGCAGCGCATCGTCGAGCACACCGGCCAGGTGTGCCACGCCGGCCAGCGGCGGCAGCTCGGCGCGGATCCTCGCCAGCAACGCGGCCACTTCGGACTCCGCACCGACGTCGGCGGTGAAGACGTGGATCCGGCAGTGGTAGCGCTCGGTGATGGTGTCGATGGCCTGCTGCTGCTCGGTATCCGGCGCCCGACGGCTGGTCAGCACGATGTCACCCGCCCCGAGCTGGGCCAGATAGGCCGCGGTGTGCAGTCCCAGCGCGCCGAGCCCGCCGGTCACCAGGTAGGTCCGGTCACCGTGCGGCTGCAGCGGTTTCGGCATCTGCACCACGATCTTGCCGATGTGCCTGGCCTGCTGCATGCGCCGGAACGCCGTCCTCGCCTCGGTGAGCGGGTACACCTCGGCCGGTACCGGCGTCCACGCGCCGGTGGCCAAACCGTCGGACACCTCGGCCATCAGCCGCTGGATGTGGTCCGGGTCGGTCATCATGGTCACGTCCAGCGCGACGATCTCGTAGTCGATATCGGGCCGCAACGCGGCCATCTGCTCGGCCGTCCAGATATCGCGCTTGGCGATCTCGGCGAACCGGCCGCCCTGCGCGGTGGCCCGCACCGTCGCCTCGATGAAGCCCTCGTTGGTCAGGCTGTTGAGCACCACGTCCACGCCGGCGCCGTCGGTGTCCGCCAGGATCTGATCGGCGAAATCCGTTGTGCGCGAGTCGTAGACGTAATCCACGCCCATCGCACGCAGGGTGGCTTGCTTGTACTTGCTCGCGGTGGCGAACACGACGGCACCGTGCTGGCGGGCCATCTGCACCGCGGCAAGGCCCACACCACCACTGGCGGCGTGGATGAGCACCTTGTCACCGGGTCGCAGCTTCGCCCAGTCGAACGCCAGCCGCACCGTCAGCGCCGCCGCAGGGATGGTCGCGGCATCCACCGCGCCCACCCCGTCCGGGACGGTGGCCAGTAGCGGTGCCGGGACGTTCAGCCTGCTGGCGAACGCACCCTGCATGGAACCGAAGACCCGCTGGCCGACCTCGAATCCGGTGACCTCGGAACCCACTTCGGTGACCACACCGCACAGGTCGCCACCGATCGGGCCGGGATCGCCGGGGTAGAGGCCCAGCACGTTGAGCACATCGCGGAAGTTCAGGCCGGCCGCCTCGATCCGGACCTGCACCTCACCCGGCTCCGGCGGGGTCACGTCCTTCTCGATCAGACGCAGGTTGTCGATCGCGCCGCGTTCGGTCGGAGCCAGCTGGTAATCGTCGCTGCGCGGCATCGGCAGCTGACCGCTGCGGGCCCAATGCAGCAGCCGCGACACCAGGAAACGGCCTTGCCGCACCGCCGTTTCGGGCTCGGTGACCGGGGTTCCCAGTGCCCCCGCCAGCCAGCCCAGCGATTCCGCCGAGGTGTCCCCGTCGACCAGCCGGACCCGCAGGGTCGGCTGCTCGGCGATCAGGGTGCGCCCGAATCCCCACAGCGCCGCCTGCACCGGATCGACCGGTTCGCCGGGTTCGGTGGCCACCGCGCGATCGGTGACGATCCACAACCCGCCGGGCAGGCCCTTGTGCTCGGCGGCGGTCTGCGCGGCCGCGAGCAGGGCGGCCACCTGTGCCTCCAGCCGGGGCGCCAGGTCGGCATCGGGTTGTCCCGAAGCGCGCCAGACGATTCCGGCCACCGGCGAGCCCTGCTCTGCGGCGTCGGTGAACGCCCGCTGCCAGGACTGCGCATCGGCGACGTCGTCGACGGTCACGGCGCCGGGCACCTCGGCGGCCAGCGAATCGAACCCGGCAATCAACCAGGTACCGGTCGCCTTCTCGGTGTCATCGGCCACCGGCGGGGCGGCCTCCTGCCAGCCCACGGTGTACAGCAGGCGCGTGGAATCCCCGCCGAGCCCGCGCAGCAACGCCTCCCGGGGGGCGCGCTTCACGGTGAACTCACGGATCCCGCCGAGGATCCGTCCGTCGCGGTCCACGAAATCGATGTCGAACACCTGGGTTTCGCCGTTCAACGCGCTCTCGTGCCAGCGTGCGCGGCAGTAGAAGCGCCGCGGCATCTTCTCCTGCACCTGGACCTGCCCGTAGCGCAGCGGCAGGAACAGATCCGACATGCCCTGTTCGGCCGCCAGGATGGCGGGGAAGGCCGGGAACGCCACGCCGGTGCACAGGTCCAGAAGCACCGGGTGGATCGGCTCGCTGCTCAGATGCTCGGCCAGTTCCTCTCCGATGGCGATATCACCGATGGCCTCGCCCTCGCCGACCCACAGCGACTTCAGCGATGTCGACCAGGTCGGCCCCCAGGCCAGTTCCATGTCGTCGAAGATGTCGAACAGTTCCTGCGGCCGGGTGCGATTCATCTGCTCGATCGCCTCGTCCGGGTTGACCGAGTCCGACGCTTCGTCGGCTTCGGTGCCGGTCAGCAGGCTCCCGTCGGAGTTCAGCGACCACTCCGCGTCCTGCACCCCGTGTGGGCGGCTGTGCACCTGGAACTTCCAGCCGTCGTCGACCGGGTGCAGCGTCAACTGCACCTCGCGGGCGGCCTTGTCGGGCAGGATGATCGGTTCGTAGAAGAACACGTCCTTGACCCGGGCCGGCGCACCGGCCGCGGCGAGTGCCATCGCGGCGTACGTCGCACCGGGCACGACGACGGTCCCGTAGATGACGTGATGCGCCAGCCAGGGCTGTGTCTTGACGGAGAACACGTTGCTGTACACCGTGTCGCCGGACGCCAGATCCTTGGCACTACCTAGGATCCCGGCGACCCGGATGCCGTCGCCACCGCCGGTGAGACCCGAGGTTTTGGGCCAGTACCGGCGGCGCTGGAAGGGATAGGTCGGCAGTTCCAGCCGCCGCGCCGTCGTGCGCTGCTTGGCGGCGAAGTCGGGCCGATGCCCGCTGATGTAGGCCGTGGCAAGCGCCTCGGTGATCTGGCGCTGGGCGTTGGCGCCCTTGCGCAGCGACACGATGGTGCGCGGCGCATCCGAGGACTCCGGCCAGCACTGCAGCGCGGCCGCGGTCAGGATCGGCTGCGGGCCGATCTCCATCAGCACCGAGCACCCCAGCGCCGCGACGGTGCGCACGCTCTCGGTGAACTGCACCGGCTGCCGGGAATGCCGCCGCCAGTACAGCGCGTCGATCGGGGTGTCGGCGGTGAGCACCGCACCGGTCCGGTTGCACACCAGCGGCCGGGTGGGCACGGCGTAGTCGAACTGCGCGGCGAAGGCCTCGAATTCGTCGAGCACCGGGTCCAGCAGTTCCGAGTGGAAGGCGTGGCTGGTCTCCAGCCAGGTGCAGCGGGCGCCGTCCTGACTGCAATTGGCGACGATCTGCTCCAGATCCTCACCCGGGCCGGACAACACCGTGTTGCGGCCGTTGTACGCACCCACCGACACCCGGTCGAACGCCTCGGCGGCATCCTCCACGTACTGCGGGTCGGCGAATACCGCCACCATCCGGCCGCCGGCCGGCAGGCTGCCGAACAGCCTGCCGCGTTCGGCGATCAGCCGGGCGCCGTCCTCGAGGCTGAACACCCCGGCCACACACGCCGCCGCGTACTGGCCCACGCTGTGGCCGAGCACCACGTCGGGTTCGATACCCCAAGACTGCCACAGCCGGGCCAGCCCCATCTCGATCGCGAAGATCGCGGGCTGCGCAAAAGAGGTGTGCCGCAACGTTTCCGCGGCCTCCCGGCCGCTGCCGAACAGGACGTCCAACAGGGGGCGGGGCAGCATGCCGTCGACGGCCTGCGCGCACCGCCGGACGGTGTCGGCGAACACCGGCTCGGATTCGAACAGCTCGCGTGCCATGCCCGGATACTGGCTGCCCTGACCGGGGAAGAACCACGCGGTGGTGGGTGGGTCGGTGCATTCACCGCGCACCACGCCGGGCCGTAACCGGTTGGCCACCAACTCGTCGAGCAGCAGCCGCGCCTCCTGGGCCGAACCGGCGACCACCGCGGCCCGGTGTTCGAAGTGGGCCCGGCCGGCTCCCGCGGTGAAGCCGATATCGGCGATCGGGGTTTCCGGGTGCGCGTCCAGCCACACCGCATACCGTTGTGCCAGCGCGGTCAGCCCGGCAGCCGATCGCGCGGATAGTGGCAGCAGGGTCAGCGGCTCACGCGGTGCTTCGGGTGCATCGTCGGCGACGGTGTCCTCGGCGGGCTGTGGCGCCTCTTCCAGCAGCACGTGGGCATTGGTGCCGGTGAAGCCGAACGAGCTGACGCCGGCGCGGCGCGGCCGGCCGTTGGTGAGCCACGGCGTCGCCTCGTCCACCACCCGCACCGGCAGGCTGTCCCACGGGATGTGCGGCGATGGATTGGTGAAATGCAGTGTCTGCGGCAGCATTTCGTTCTGCAGCGACAGCACCACCTTGATCAGGCCGGCCACCCCGGCCGCGGACTCCAGATGCCCGATGTTGGTCTTGGCCGTTCCCATCAGCAGCGGCCGGTCCGAGTCGCGGCCGGCGCCGTAGGCCGCGGCGGCGGCCTGGACCTCGATCGGGTCGCCCAGCGGGGTGCCGGTGCCGTGCGCTTCCAGGTAGTCGACGTCCCCGCCGGTCAGCCCGGCCCGCGACAACGCCGAGGTGATGAGGCGTTGTTGCGCACCGCCGTTGGGCACCGTCAGGCCGCTGGACGCGCCGTCCTGATTGACCGCGCTGCTGCGGATCACCGCAGCGATGCGGTCACCGTCGCGCTGTGCGTCGGAGAGCCGTTTGAGCACCAACACGCCGCAACCCTCGCTGCGCACGTAACCGTCGGCGGCGGCGTCGAAGGTCTTGCAACGGCCGTCGGGTGACAGCATCCGGGCCTGGGACGCGGCCACGATGGACGCCGGGCTCAGCAGCACGTTCACCCCGCCGGCCAGGGCCAGATCGCAATCGCCGGAGTGCAGGGCCTGGCTGGCCTGATGGACGGCCACCAACGACGAACTGCATGCGGTGTCCACCGCCATCGCCGGCCCCTCCAGACCGAGCGTGAAGGCCACCCGGCCGGCGATCGCGTTGAGCGCATTGCCGGTGATGAAATGGGCTTCCAGGTTCTCCACCGAGTCGCCGGAAAGCAGGTGCGAGTACTCGTTGGCGCCCACCCCGACGAAGACACCCGTCCGGCTGCCGCGCAGCGACGACGGGGCATACCCCGCCCGCTCCAAACCCTCCCAAGCGATTTCGAGCATCAGTCGCTGCTGCGGGTCGATCCAGATGGCTTCGCGCGGAGAGATCCCGAAGAATTCGGGGTCGAAACCGTCGACGCTGTCCAGGTATCCGCCGTTGCGGGTGTAGATCTTTCCGGGCGTCTGCTGTTCGGGATCGTAGAAGTCGTCGACGTCGAAACGGTCCTCGGGGATCTCGCGGATCGCGTCCACACCGCCGGCCAGCAGCTGCCAGTAGGCGTCGGGGTCGGGCGACCCCGGGAACCGGCACGCGACGGCGATGATCGCGATCGGCTCGTCGGTCGCGGCGGTCGCCAACGAGACGTGCCGGGCCGCGGTGCCGGCGCCGGCCTTCTCGTTGAGGTGCAGCACGTCGCCGAGCAGGTAATCGGCCACATCGGTGAGCCGCGGGTAGTCCATGGCCAGGGTGGCCGGCAGTTCCTTGCCGACCGCCTGTTCCAGCCGACGGCGCAGTTCCACGGCCATCAGCGAATCCATGCCGAGGTCGAAGAAGCCGCCCTCCTCGCGGATCTCCGACGCGTCCACCTGGGTCACCTCGGCCACGGCGTCGCGCAGGTACTCCAGCACCAGTTTCTTGCGCTGCTGCACCGGCGCCGCGGTGAGCTGTTCGACCAGCCGGGTGGAGCCGGACGGGCCGGACGCCGTGACCACCGCGTCGGGCACCTCCCCGGCCACCTCGGCCAGCAACGCGCGCGGTCCGGTCTGGGTGTAGATCGGCAGGAAGCGGGGCCAGTCGATGCGGGCCACCACCCCGTGGCTGCCGGCGCCGACCATCAGGTCGGCCATGCCGGCGAGGGCGTCCGCCGGCGACAGCGTGCGCACACCGCGCCGGTCCAGTTGCGCGCGCGCCTCCGGGTCGGCCATACCGGCAGCCCAGGGCCCGAAGTTGACGCTGATCCCGGGAACACCCGATGCGCGCTGGCGCCAGGTCAATCCGTCCAGGAAGGCGTTGGCCGCGCTGTACGCGGTCTGGCCGTAGCTGCCCCACACCGCCGAGATCGACGACGTGGACACGAAGAAGTCGAGCGCCAGGTCGGCGACGGCTTCGCTCAAATACCAGGCGCCCCAGACCTTACCGGCGAACACCCGGTCGAGTTCGGCGGGCTCCAGCGCGCTCAGACTGGTGGTGCTGTTCTCACCGGCGGCATGCACGACGCCCGCCAGCGGCGGCAATTCGGCCTGCACCGTCGCGATGAGGTGGGCGACATCATGCGGATTGGCCACGTCGGCCGCGACCACCCGGACCGCGCAGCTGTGCTGTTCGGCCAGAGCGTCGATCTGCCGCTGGGTGGCCGCACTCGGGGCCCGCCGGCCGGTCAGCACCAGCTGCCGGGCGCCGTGGCCGGCAAGGTATCCCGCGATCTCCATGCCGAGCGATCCCAGCCCACCGGTGATCAGATACGTTGCCTCCGAGCGCAATTCCAGTGCGGTCGGATTCGGCTGCCCGGTCCGGCGCACCAGTCGGGGCACGTGTACCGCGTGCTCGCGCAGTGCGAACTGATCCTCCCCGCGTGGGGCCGCCATCACCTGGTTGATCAACAGTGACCACTCGTCGGCACTGCCGACGGTCACGTCCGCCAGTCCGCCCCACACCTGCGGGAACTCGAGTGCGGCCGCGCGGCAGAAACCCCACAATGCGGACTGCTCCGGCGACACGGCGTCGGTGTCGGTGACATGCTGCGCGCCGCGGGTCGCCACCCAGATCGGCGTACGCAGGTCGGCGGCGGCGCGGAACAGGCGTTGTGTGCCGGTCAGCACCCGGTGCTGCATGCGCAGCAGTGACTTCATCGTCGGCGCGGTGTCGCCATCCAGCGCGGCGACGTGCAGGATGCGAAGCGCCGGTTCGTCTTCCACCGCGGCACGCAGTTCGACTCGCAGTCGCTCCTCGTCGGCGTCGGTCGCCGGCAGGCCCAGGGTGCGGTGCCGGTGTCCGTGGGTGCTCAGCGCATCCAGCAGCGGCTGCATGACGGCGGAGTCGTCGCCGATGACCAGCCAGGCCGAACCCTCACCCGCGACGGCCGAGCCGGCGGCGGCCGGCTGCCACCGGATCTCGTAGCGGGCATCGGCGATGGACTGTGCATCGCGCTGCCGATTGTGTTGTGCGGCAAGTCTGCTCAGTACGTCGGTGGCGCCGTCCGTCCCGCCGAGCAGTGCGGCGAGTTCCTCGATGCGGCCTTCTTCGAGCAGCCGGACGGCTTCGGTACGCGCGCTGTCGGTCTTGGCCGGCGGGGTCTGCTTGTCCCGGAACCAGTAGTGGCGGTGCTGGAACGGATAGGTCGGTAGGTCCAGTTTGCGCGCCGGCTCCTGCAGGAATGCGTCGAAGTCGGGCACATGCCCGGCGACGTAGGCATTGGCCAGCGCCTCGGTGATCTGCCGGTGGTCGGCGCCGTTCTGGCGCATCGACGCGATGGCCCGCGGGGCCGTGGCCGGGTCCGGCCACGCGCGCATGGCGGCGGCGGTGAGCACCGGTTGCGGACCCACCTCCAGCAGTACGGCGCACCCGAGTTCGGCCAGTGTGGCGACGCCCTTGGCGAACTCGACCGGCTGCCGGGCATGCCTGCGCCAGTAGGCACCGTCCAGCTTCGCGGTGCGGCCCAATGCCGAACCCGTGCGGTTGCACACCAGGATTCGTTGTGGCGGCTGGAATTCGAAGGTGTTGGCGTATGCCTCGAAGGCGTCCAACGCCGGATCGAGCAGCGCCGAGTGGAAGGCGTGGCTGGTGTCCAGCCAATCGCAGCGCACCCCGTCGGCCGTCAGCCGTGAGACCGCCTGCTCGAGGTCCGCCCCCGGACCGGACAGCACCGTGTTGGCCCCGTTGTAGGCCGCCACCGACAGGCTGGGGAACTCGTCGGTGAGGCGTTCCACCCGATCGGGAGCGGCGAAGATCGCGGCCATCCGCCCACCGGTGGGCAGGTCGCCGAACAGCCGGCCCCGCTCGGCGAGCAGCCGGACGCCGTCCTCGAGGCCGAACACCCCGGCCACGCAGGCCGCCGCGTACTGGCCGACGCTGTGCCCGAGCACCACGTCCGGCTCGAAACCCCACGACTGCCACAGCCGCGCCAGCCCCATCTCCACGGCGAAGATCGCCGGCTGGGCGTGCTGGGTCTGGCGCAGCGTCAGGTCACCGTCGGGTGCGTCGAAGAGGACGTCCAACAGCGGGGTGTCGACGGCGTCGGCGCAGCGCCGCAACGTCTCGGCGAACACCGGTTCGGTCTCGAACAGCTCGCGCGCCATCCCGGCGTACTGACTGCCCTGCCCGGGGAACAGCCACGCCGTCTTCGGGGCGTCCACGCAGTCTCCGCGCACCAGACCGGGCGCCGGGCGGTCGTCGGCCAACGCGCCCAGCAGTTCGCGCGCGGACTCGACAGAGTTCACCACCAGCGCGGCCCGGTGCTCCAGGTGCGCACGCCCGGTTCCGGCGGTCAGGCACACGTCGGCCAAGGTGGCTTCCGGATGCGCGCTCAACCAGCTGCGGTACAGCTGTGCGGTCTGCACCAGCGCGGCCGGGGTGCGGGCGGACAGCGGCAGCACCCGGAATCGCCGGTCGTCGGGCGCGGTGGCCGGGACCGGCGCGGGCACCGGCGCCTCTTCGAGGATGACGTGCGCGTTGGTGCCGGAGAACCCGAACGAACTGACGCCCGCGATTCGCGGCCGGCCGTTGCGCTCCCACGCGGTGGTCTCGTCCACCACCCGCACCGGGATGCGGTCCCACGGGATGTGCGGGGACGGGTTCTGGAAGTGCAGGTGCTTGGGCAGCTCCTGGTTCTCCAGTGCCAGTACCACCTTGAGGACGCCGGCGATACCGGCGGCGGCCTCCAGATGCCCGATATTGGTCTTCGCCGACCCGATCAGCAGCGGCCGGTCGGCAGTGCGGTCCCGCCCCAGCACCGCGGCCGCGGCCTGCACCTCGATCGGGTCGCCCAGCGAGGTTCCGGTGCCGTGTGCCTCCAGGTAGTCGACATCGACCGGATGCACCCCGGCCCGGTCCAGCGCCTCGGTGATGACGCGCTGCTGGGCCACCCCGTTGGGCACCGTCAGCCCACCGGAGGCGCCGTCCTGGTTGACCGCACTGCCGCGGATGACGGCCCGGATCCGGTCGCCGTCGCGCAGCGCGTCCGCCAGCCGCTTGATGACGATGACACCGCAGCCCTCGCCGCGGACGTAGCCGTCGGCGGCCGCGTCGAAGGTCTTGCAGCGGCCGTCGGCCGCCAGCATCCGGGACTGCGAGAAGGTGATCATGGTCGCCGGGCTCAGCAGGACGTTCGCGCCACCGGCGAGCGCCATATCGCATTCGTCGAGCAGCAGGGCCTGGCATGCCTGGTGGATCGCCACCAGCGACGAGCTGCAGGCGGTGTCGACGGTGACGGCCGGGCCGTGCAGCCCGAGCCGGTAGCTGATCCGGCCCGCCCCGGCCGCGCCGGAGGTGCCGATCGCCAGGTAGGCCTCCACCTCGGGATAGGTCAGCTCCGAGGAGGCCATGGCCAGGTAGTCATGGGTGGACAGCCCGACGAACACCCCGGTGCGGGTGTTGGCCAAAGCCGTCGGCGCGGTGCCCGAATGCTCGACGGCCTGCCAGGAGGTCTCCAGCAGCAACCGGTGCTGGGGGTCCATCAGCCTGGCCTCGCGGGCCGAAATGCCGAAGAAGGGTGCGTCGAACCCGACGGCATCGTCGACGAACCCCGCCCGGCGGGTGACGATCTTGCCGGGGGTGGACGCGTCGGCGTCGAAGAACTCGTCGCCGTCCCAGCGGTCCCGGGGGATCTCCGATACCGCATCGCGACCGTGGTGCAGCAGATCCCAGAACTGGCCGGCATCGGCGGCACCGGGAAGGCGCGCGGCGTAGCCGATGATCGCGAACCGGGCCTGCTGACCGGTGGGCTGTTCGGTAGATGCCATGAAAGGTTGTGCTCCCCGCGTCGGGTCGGTGACGGATCGATGCGTGCGGGAGACCGCGTCAGGGTCAGAGTGTGTTTCCGAACGGCCGTGGCGCGCTCACCGTACGTTGGCAGCGGCCGGCCCATCTCCCGTCGGTCAGTATTGCATGCGAGTTGCTGAAGCAGGCGGTTTCCGGCCGGTTGAACAACCGGCCGCGCTGTGCGCCTCGGCTTGCCGCAACAGCCGGTGGGGCGGTCTCGCGGAACGGTCTCAAAGCCGGCCCACAGGGGCGTATCGGCGACCTCGGCCGGCGGAGCCGCTATCGTGAAGTCGCCGCCGGTGTTGCTGGACCGCCGCCGTCGTCGCTTCAACCCGGGAGGGATATTGCAAATCGGGAAGATCACCATCGGCACAATCGATGATTGGGCGCCGAGCCCGGGTGTGGTGACGTCCTGGCACCCGACAAATGCGGCCATGGACAAGGCCCGGCAAGCGCCCGTCAGTGCGGTGCCGGTCAGCTATATGCAGGGCCAACACATTCGCGGCGTCTACCACCAGGAAGCCGCGGGCCTCGACTATTCCCGCCAGATCATCGCCACCTGCGAAGTGCCTGGTAAATGTGACATCGACGCGATGAACCACGCCATCAACGCTTATCTCCGGCGGCACGACACCTACCGCAGCTGGTTCGAATACTCGGGTTCCGGCGACATTGTCAGGCGTACGATCACCGACCCCGACGACATCGAATTCGAACCCGTCAACCAGGGCGAAATAACGGCCGAAGACGCGCGTAAACATATTGTCGACATACCGAGCCCACTGGAATGGGGTTGCTTTTCCTTCGGCATTGTCCAGAGCGAAGATCATTTCGATTTCTACGCCAGCATCGACCACGTTCACGGGGATGCTGCACTGATCGGGATCACGATGCTCGAGGCGCACGGCATGTATACGTCGCTGACCCAGAGCGGGCAGCCGATGCCGTTGCCCGAAGCGGGTCGCTTCGACGATTTCTGTGTCAAGGAACGCGAATCAACGGCGAACCTCACCGTCGATTCGCCGGAGGTCCGGGCCTGGATCGAGTTTGCTGAGAACAACAACAACAGCCTGCCCGAGTTCCCGCTACCGCTGGGTAACTCGTCGGAGCCGACGGTGGCCGACATGGTCGGGGAGATGCTGCTGGATGCCGAGCAAACGGCCCGGTTCGACGAGGCCTGTACCGCGGCGGGCACGCGCTTCGTCGGCGGCCTGTTTGCCTGCACCGCCATGGTCGAGCACGAGCTGACCGGCGCGGCAACCTATTACGGGCTGACTCCGAGGGACACCCGGCGGACCTCGGACAACTTCATGACCCAGGGCTGGTTCACCGGTCTGGTGCCGATCACCGTGCCGATCGCCGCCACGACTTTCGCCGAGGCGGCGTGGTCGGCGCAGACGTCTTTCGATTCGGGTCTCAACTTGGCGAGAGTGCCCTATTATCGCGTGCTGGAATTGGCGCCGTGGCTGGACAAGCCACGCCCGAACTTCCCGGTTTCGAACTTCTTGCACGGCGGTGCCGCTCCGCTGAACGCGGTTCTCGCCGCTGCCGAGATGGGATATTCGAACAATATCGGAATTTACTCCGACGGCAGATTCTCCTACCAGCTGACCATCTACGTATTCCGGTACGAGGCCGGAACGGCAATGTCGGTGATGTTCCCGGACAACCCGGTGGCCCAGAAGTCGGTGGCGCGCTACATAGCAACCATGAAGTCGGTGTGCGAACAGGTGGCCGATACCGGGGATTGGGGTCGTTTTGCCTGACGCGCGGCACGAGTTCGGCGAGGCCAGTGCGGTCTGATCCGGTGAGCAAGATCTTCGGGACAACCCGACTGCAGGGACCACGGCTGGGGGCGACGTGCGACGGCTAGCCGACCTCGTGGTGCGGTTCCCCTACGCGGTGATCGGGCTCTGGGTGGCGTTGGCGGTGGTGCTGCCCCTGTCGTTCCCCAGCCTCAACGAGATGGCCCAGAAGCACCCGCTGGCCATGCTGCCCGCCGATGCCCCGTCCAATGTCGCGGCCCGGCAGATGACCGAGGCGTTCCAGGAACCCGGCGGCGACGATCTGCTGTTGGTGGTGCTCACCGACGAGAACGGACTCGGGCCCGCACACGAGGCGACCTACCGCAAGCTGGTGGACGCGTTGCGCGACGACCAGCAAGACGTCGTCATGCTGCAGGATTTCGTCGGAACACCTGCCCTGCGTTCGTTTTTGACCAGCAAGGACAACAAGTCCTGGGTGCTGCCGGTGGGCCTGGCCGGCGCCCTGGGCACCCCGCAGTCCTATGCCGCCTTCAACCGGGTGGCCGAGATCGTCAAGCAGAACACCGCCGGCGGCCCGCTGGAGGTGCATCTGACCGGGCCGGCGGCCACCGTCGCCGACCTCACCGCCGCGGGTCAGCGGGACCGCCTGCCGATCGAGATCGCGATCGGCGTGCTGGTGCTGGTGGTGCTGCTGGTGGTCTACCGCAATCCGATCACCATGCTGTTGCCGCTGACCGGGATCGGCGTCTCGCTGGTGATCGCGCAGTCCGTGGTGGCCGGGTTGTCGCAGCTGACCGGCCTCGGGGTGTCGAATCAGGCCATCATCCTGCTCAGCGCGATCATCGCCGGAGCGGGGACGGACTATGCCGTCTTCCTGATCAGCCGCTATCACGATTACGTGCGGCTCGGGGACAGCTCCGATGTCGCGGTGCGGCACGCGCTGGGTTCGGTGGGCAAGGTGATCACCGCGTCGGCCGCCACCATCGGCCTCACCTTCCTGGGCATCAGCTTCGCCCGGATGGGCGTGTTCTCCACGGTCGGGGTGTCCTCGGCGATCGGTATCGGCGTGGCGTTCCTCGCCGCGCTGACGCTGCTGCCGGCCATCCTGGCCATCGTCGGGCCGCGCGGCTGGGTCACCCCGCGGCGCGAACTGACCGCCCGGATGTGGCGGCGCTCAGGTGCGCGCATCGTGCGCCGGCCACGGCTGCACCTGGTGGCCAGCATGCTGGTGCTGCTCCTGCTCGCCGGTTGTGTCGGGCTGGCCCGATACAACTACGACGACCGCAAGGCCGTGCCGGCAACGGACCCCAGCTCGGTGGGCTATGCCGCGTTGGAGCGGCATTTCGACCTCAATCAGTCCATCCCGTCCTATGTGCTGGTGCGCTCCCCGCACGACCTGCGCACCCCGCAAGCGCTGGCCGACCTCGAGCAGATGGCCGAACGCATCACCCAGGTGCCCGATATCGGGATGGTCAGCGGCATCACCCGCCCGCTCGGTGTGGTGCCGCAAGAGTTTCGGGCCACCTACCAGGCGGGCCTCGTCGGTGACCGGCTGGGCACCGGGTCGGCCATGATCGCCGACAACATGGACGACCTCAACCGGCTGTCCAAGGGTGCCGACACCCTGGCCACCGGGCTCGGGGACGTGCGCGGCCAGGTCAACGGGATCGCCACCAGCATCCAGCAGATGGTCAACGCGTTCTCCTCGATGCGTGGTCAGTACGGCGGCGACAAGCTCGTCCGCAACGTCGAGGTCGGCGCCAAGCTGGTCGACAGCATCAACCAGCTCGGCAATTCGATGGGGATCAGCGTCACGGCGGCCAAGGACATGTTCGGCTGGGTCGGCCCGGTACTGGCCGCGCTGCAGGGCAACGTCACCTGCGATCTCGACCCCTCATGCAGCGAAACCCGAGCCCATTTCTCGCGGCTGGCCCAGGCGCGTCAGGACGGCACCCTCGACGAGATCAACAACCTCGCCGGGCAACTGCAGTCGATGCAGGACAGGCAGTCGCTGAACGCCTCGCTGAATCAGCTCGGTAACGCCTTCACCACCCTCACCAAGTTGATGAAGACGATGGGGCTGGACTCGCCCGCCGGCGCGCAGGCCACGCTGGGCAAGCTCCGGCAGCAGGCCGACCGTTCGGCCACCGGCAGCCGGGAGGTGGCGACCGGGGTGAACCAGGTGGTCGACCAGATCCAGCTGATGCGCAACGGGCTCGACCAGGCGTCGGCCTTCCTGTTGTCGATGAAGCAGAACGCGGCGGGCCCGGCGATGGCCGGTTTCAACATTCCGCCCGAGGTGCTGGAGCTGCCGGACTTCAAGGCCGCATCGAAGATGTTCATCTCGCCCGACGGTCACTCGGCGCGTTATCTGGTGCTCACCAAACTCGACCCGTTCAGCGTCGAGGCAATGGACCAGGTCGACGCGATCCGCGATGCCGCCAGGGGCGCCCAGCCGAACACCTCGCTGGCGGACGCGTCGATCTCGATGGGTGGCTATCCCGCCGCACTGCGCGACACCCGGGACTACTACCAGGCCGATATCCGGTTCATCATCGCCGTCACCCTGATCGTGGTACTGGTGACCTTGATGCTGCTGCTGCGATCGCTGATCGCGCCGCTGTATCTCGTTGGCTCCGTGGTCGTTTCGTACTTCGCGGCGCTGGGCATCGGGGTCCTGGTGTTCCAGTACCTGTTGCACCAGCCGTTGCACTGGACGGTGCCACCGCTGGCCTTCGTGGTGCTGGTCGCCGTGGGAGCGGACTACAACCTGCTGTTCGCGTCGCGTCTGCGCGACGAGTCGCCGCACGGCAGCCGCTACGGCATCATCCGCACGTTGTCGTCGACGGGCGGCGTCATCACGGCGGCCGGCCTGATCTTCGCCGCGTCGATGTGGGGTCTGTTGTTCTCCAGCATCGGTACGGTGGTCCAAGGCGGGTTCGTCATCGGTGCCGGGATCCTGTTGGACACGTTCGTGGTCCGCACGATCACGGTGCCCGCCATCGCTACGCTGGTAGGCAAGGCGAACTGGTGGCCATCACGAGTGACAGCGCAGGGGAGCAGCCAGGGATGAAGAAACTACTCGCTGCCGCGACCGTGGTGCTGACCGTGAGCGCCATCGGGCCGTCCGGTCTTGGCGTGGCGGGTGCCGACGAGCCGGCGCCGGCGCCGGGCGTCGGTACCGACACTGCGACGCCGCGCGGCACACCGGGCAAGGCCTACGCTCTCGGCGGCGCGCACGTGCTGGGCATTCCCTACGACGAGTACATCCGCCGCACCGGCGCGGACTGGTTCCCCGGATTGGACCGCCAGAACATCTGGTACCCGGCAGGCCAGGTACAGGGGCACACCCTGGAACGACTGTTCCCAGGCATCGGGAAGCTGGATGACGGTTTCCCGGGTCTCGGACTCGACGGCCCGAGTATTGGTGAATCGGTTGACGTTGGTGAGGGCAACCTGATCCGCGCGATTCAAGCCGGCGGCAGTGGCACCGCCATGGGGTTGTCCGAGGGTGCCATGGTGCTCAACGCGGTGAAGAACCGGCTGGCCAACGATCCGGCTGCGCCGCCGCCGAATCAGTTGTCCTTCGCAACCTTCGGCGATCCGCTGGCCACCCACCCCTTCGGCCAGAGCTTCCTGCGACAGAACTTCCCGGTGGGCAGCGTAGTCCCGTCGCTGGACTTCAAGATGCCGCCGGAGGTCGACAGCCAGTACGACACCTACCAGTTCATCTCCCCGTACGACAGCATCGCCGACTGGCCGCAGCGTCAGGACAACTTCATCTCCGTCGCGAACGCCATCGTGGGCCTGGCGACCGGTCACACCGCGGTGGCATTCACCAACCCATCGAATGTGCCGCCCCAGAACATCGCGGTGACATACAACTCGCGGGGTGCGAAGACGACGACGTACATGATCCCCGAGCAACATCTGCCGCTGGTTCTCCCGTTCAAATACCTCGGGGTGGACGAGGACACGCTGAACAAGCTCGATGGAGTGCTGAAACCCTATGTGGATGCCGGATATACGCGTAACGACAACCCGCTGACCGCTCCCATCACAGTGGATCCCGTCCGCGGCTACGACCCTGCGGTCGTCACCGCGGGGGCCAGTGAGGCTGCCTTCGGCAGCACCGGGACCGATCCGCTTTCGCAGCTGATGGCCGGGTTGCAGTACGTGCTGGATCACAACGGGCGTTAGGCGTCCAGCCGGGCGAATCTCCCCTGGCGATGGTGCTCGATGCACGCCGCACGGCTGGATTTGACGCCGGCGCCATTTTCGGTCCGCGTTTCCGATGCTGCGGCGGTATGCTCAGCCGATCCTGAGTGATCGGAGTCAGCCATTGGCGGTAACGGCAGTCGGGGTCATATCGTCACCATGCTCGCGCTGGGTGGTGGGATGGCGTACGCCGATCCCTCGGCGGGTACCACCCATCCGAATGCGACCTAGACAGTTGCCGGGTGGGGAAGCGAGGTGGTCATCTCCACAGTCGTCGGCAACTCCCGATGACCCCGAATGGCTGTCCTCCGAAGAAGGACCTGAGCAGTGTCGATTGGATCAACACCACACAAGAAGGTATCGCAATGGTGCACGCTGAACGCCGCGGATTACGAGACTTTGTGCAATCGGACGGAAAGTTGCTCGGCTGAGACGTTTTCGGCTGAGTGCTAGCGAATTCGATGCTCGCCAGTCGCCGCGGGTCCGCCCGCTGAGCGCAGGCAACATGGGCAAATTCACTGGCTCCGTTGTGATGACGGCTATTGATGACGTGGCCTCGGGGTGGCGTTGCTGGCTTCGGTCGCAGCACAAATTCCCTTGTTGGATCCGGGATCTCGGAGAGTGGCGGTTGGTAGCGGTCTAAACAACCTTTTCGCACAGCATTTCGCGTCTGGATGGTGTGTGGGCGCACGTCTTCCCAAATCGGTTAGAGACGTTGAATTTTCACAGGAACGCAACGGCTGATAGCCCGGTACTATCCGACCGACGCGAACCTTTCACGCCGAGAATCGAGTAACCGTGGCATGTTGGCCTTCCCACCGACTGGTGCGGCACGTCCAGCCCTGCCCAGCTATACAAACGGAAAACAATACTGCGCGCCGCGGTTGCGAAACGTCGTCGGTTCGGGATGATCGATACACCATCGTCGAGGTCGATGTCGGACACCGCACTTTCCATCAGTCAACCGAAGCCGATGAAAAGGACTGCACAGTGAAAGCAATCGCGAAATGAGTTGGGACATGTCGCGCAGGTCGGTCCTGGGCGCTGCCGGCGCGGCGGTTGCGACAGCGGGTGCGAGCATGGCCTTGAGTTCGTGCTCGCGTGACGGATCTGCCGTCTCGCAGAATGCCGAGGAGTCATTCATCGAAACGGCCCGGGCGCCGCAGCGGAATCCGCTGCGCGGCACGCTTCTCTTCCACGACACGTTTGACGACGGCTTCAACGGCTGGCGTGACCATTACAACGGACGGGGGCCTGCGACTGCGCTTTCGCTCACCTCGTACCCGGTGTTCTCCGGCAGCCATGCGCTGATGATCGGCTGTTCCGCTGCACCGGACGAGGGCTACGCAGATGGTTGGGCGCCGGCGACTGCGTCCGCCTTCAAAAACCTGTCTCGCTACTACGACGCCCGGCTGGTCACGTTCTCCTGCTATATCGCTCACGGGTCGGACGAGTCCACGGCTTCGCTGGGTGGGTTCTCGCTGATGATCGATACGCAGGCGTGGGACAACTCGCGGCGGTCCTTCTTCAGGCTCCAGATCAGCCGTAAGGCGACAGGGGAGTCGCGCAAGCTGTCTATTTCCGACAACGATCAGAAGTGGCAAGACGTCTATACCGGCGCTGACCTCGTGGCCGGTGACAACGAGAACAAGTTCAACTTCGACTGGCTCAGTCTCACAGTCGATTTGGATGCCAATGACGGCGCGGGCGGTTACCACTCCTGTCAGGTGAACAGCCGAACGTTCGACTTGACCAACTCGGGCGGCGGTAGCGCTAACCACAACCCCCAGCGCGGTGGCGCAATGGCCTCGTTCGCGGGTGGGCTGAACTTCGGCGTGGCCGCCTATCCTGGACCGCCCGGCTCTGGAGAATCGTTCATCGTCGTCGACCAGGCTGTCGCCAGCGTCAATGAGGAGGCGGGCTGATGTTGCGGTTATCCAAGACCCAGATACTCGTGTCGTCTTCGTCGACGGACGGACTCGGCCAGGGGCCGGTCCGACCGGCGTCGGCGAAGGGCCGGATCAGCCTGGCGCAGCCGGGGCATCCCATGGATTTCGGATGGGCGGAGACGCTGACGTGGGTGCTCGGCGTCGAATCGGTGGTTGGTGAGCCGTCGGCGTGGTCGCTCGGTGTGAGATTCCAGTATTGCCTCGACAACATGGATGGCTTCCAATACACCAAGAATCGCTGGTATGACCTTGCCGAGGAGAATTTCGTCTCTGACATCGCCGAGGGTGTGCCTTGGCACGGCCCGAATCTGCCAGCGCCGGTGGTCGCGAACGAAGCCTCGATCCTGCCGGTGACGGTGAAACGGACCATTCGCAATCACCCCAGGCGGGTCCGCGTATTGCTCGATCCGCAATTCACAGGGGGAAGTAACCCGGGGCTCTATATCAACCTTCAAGTCACACCAAGGACCTGACCGAGGCTCACATCATGGATACGGCCCGGGGCGTGCGTTGGTGAAGAAGAGTGGTGAGCTGGGCATGCGACGTGCCGGGGCGCTGGTGGTAATGGTCCTTGTTCTGGTCGCGGGTTGCTCTCTCGAGCAGCGTGCCACAGCTCAGGATGCGTCGTCGCCGACTGCCGCCCTTGGTTCGGTAGCGAGCCGCGTGGTGCCCGACGGCGTCAGCCGAGGCGGCGTGCTCGACGGCACGGGTGCTGATGGCCGGCCGTTCTGGCATGCAGAGACCACGACGCTTCGCGGGGAGTCGGTGCGGCCTGGTAACGCCGCTGCCGCCGCTCGCGTCGCCTCAGTTCCGGCGGCTGCCGGCCTTCCCACCCTCATCCCCGGTATCAAGATCAGGGGAGGCAACATCGTCGTCAAGCCGGACGGGGCATCGTGGGGTGGTCTGTTCTCCGAATGGGACTGGGACGATTGGATACGCCCGCAGATCGACCGTGCCCGGCTATTGGGCATGAACACCGTACGGCTCATCGGCAATCCGGGCATCATCTTCCTGCCCGCCGGGGACAACTATCCGGCAATCACCCTGGAGCAGTACATCGCCAGATGGCGGCAGCTCGCGGAATACACCGAATCGCTCGGAATGATGCTGTACCCGGCACTGTGTGAG
The DNA here is from genome assembly GCF_002101555.1 of Mycolicibacterium canariasense. GTDB lineage: Bacteria > Actinomycetota > Actinomycetes > Mycobacteriales > Mycobacteriaceae > Mycobacterium > Mycobacterium canariasense. The sequence continues at coordinate 73,781 of NZ_LQOL01000042.1, read as the reverse complement.
AAGTGGGCATTCTGGGACGGTACGAAGTTCGACTACACGAACCCCGACCGCGTCGGTGCGGTCACGGCAGTGGCGAAGGCACTGGCTGCGTACCCGAATGTCGTCGGTTTCGATGTGTTCCAAGAAGGTTCCGGCAAGGATGACGGCCTGACGGTGAGCAACGTGCTCGACTTGTATAGCGCCATCAGGTCGGTCGCCCCGAATGTTCCCCTCACGACGTCCAGTTCGTCGGACGGCTTCGACAATGCCGACGATTTCTGGGCCGACCAGAGCTCGATCCCGTATCAAGCGTGGACGGCGAACGGCGGATCCGATTTCATCGACATTCACATCTATCTGGAGAATGTCGACGTCGCACGAATCGCGGGCTTATCCGGTCTGGGGAAGCCGATCCTGGTGGGCGAGTTCGGCACTCCACAATCCTTGACGCCCGCCCAACAGACGGGCCGCATCGTCAGTGGGAGGGATCTACACAATCTTCCCAGTGTGTTGGGGTCGATCGTGTGGGGGCTTGCGGATCAAGGCGCCGCGGATACCGACAAGTTCGGGGTGTGGGACAACAGCGGGTTCGCGCAGAGCGGTAGCCCGCTTTCTGTCAGCACCGGGCAGCGCGCGATTCTGACCGGCCTGCTCCGCGAGTTCGACTAGCGACGGGCCGATCTGGATGTCACGACCCACTGACGAGGTTCGTTCTACGTCCGCGACAAGGGCCGGCGCCGTTACGATCGCGGGCCAGCTCATTAAGGCATTTGTGCAGCTGATCGGTCTGGTTGCCTTCTCGCGCCTGTTGAGCCCGTACGAGATCGGTCTGATAGCGATGTTGGCCGTCTTCGTGATGTTGGGCGAGCTACTCCGTGACTTCGGACTCAGTCAGGCCGCGATCCAAACGTCCAAGCTGAGTCACGGTCAGGCGAGCAACCTGTTCTGGACCAATGTGCTTGTCGGGATGGTGATGACAGCGACGCTGACGTTGGCGGCGCCTGCGGTCGCGCGGATGTACGGCGAACCCGTGCTGCGGGAAATTGCACCGTTCGTTGCGTTCGCCTTCACGATCAACGCGCTGCAAGCCCAGTTCCAAGTTCGGCTCGCGCGGGATTTCCGTTTCGTCGCGCTGACCGTCACCGACACGGCATCCCAGGTGATCGGACTCGCCGCCGGAATCGGCGCCGCCGTCGCCGGGGCGAGCTACTGGTCGCTCGTCATCCAGATGCTCGGCGCGTATGGCTCACTGCTGATCCTTCGGATGATCGTCACCCGCTGGCGGCCGGGGCCTCCGCGTCGCGAGCCGGGAATGAAGGCGCTCTACCTCTTCGGTGCGCACTCGGGTGCTTCGCAACTGATCAACTATGTAGCGTCGAACACGGACAGCTATCTGATCGGTGTTCGGTGGGGGGCTGGTCCGCTCGGTCTGTACAACCGGGCTTTCCAGATATTCTCCGTGCCGGCGAATCAACTCTTGGCCCCCCTTACCAACGTCGCTCTGCCGCTACTGTCACGAAAACATCACGAGGGCAACGATTTCTACCCGCTACTATGGAAGGCGCAGGTCGTCTTGTCAGCGGGTCTCATTTACGTTTTCACATTCACAGCAGCGCTTGCCGAACCTCTGGTGCACCTCGTCCTCGGACCAAAATGGGGCCAATCGGCGCCGTTGTTGGCGATCCTCTCGATCGGCGGTGCTGCGCAGGTGCTCAGCTACATCTCGTATTGGGGGTTTCTTGCTTCGGGGAATGCGAAGCAGCTGTTCTACTTCAGCCTCGTCACCAAGCCGATGCTCGTCGCCTGTATCCTCACCGGATCGGTCGCCGGGGTTCAGGGTGTCGCGTGGGGTTTTACGACAGGTCTGGCGCTGTCCTGGTTCATCAGTCTCTGGTGGCTCAAACGATGTGCCGGCATGCCGGCCTGGATGTTCCTGCGCACCGGCCTGCACGTCCTGTTCTGTGGCTTCGCTGCCGGTGGAGCCGTGCGGGTGGCCGATAGTTACGTGGATCTGCAGTCGACAGTGGCCACCCTGGTCGGTGGATGTGCACTCGCCAGTTGCCTATACGTGCCTTTGCTGCTGGTGAGCGGAGTGACCCGCAAACTGTTGGCCGATGTCACCGGCCGAGCCGTGGCACGGGTGAGACGGGCGGGGCCGGCACGCGGGCAACGGCGTTGATACCCGGTTTAACCACAGAGTCCAAGCTGCTAGTCGGCCCGCGCGGGAATACCGGTCGACCCGCTGATGAGGGAGTCGTACACCGAGGCAAATCCGGCCGCCATCGACGATGGTGAGAACTGTCTTCTTCCGAACTCCCAGGAGTCTCGTCCGGCGCGGGCGCATGAATCCGGGTCGTTCAGCAGACCGACGAGGGTCCGAGCATATTCCTGTGTGTCGAAAGGCTCTACCGTGTACGCCCCGTGTGGCAAGAACTCACGCATCTCTTCGATGTGAAAGGCAAGGACCGGACGTGAGTGTGAGTAGGCGTCAAGGATCACGCCGGACTGAGTCATCGATGTGTACGGCGTGAGCACAATCGAGGACTCACGAAAATATCGCTCCACGGCGTCCTCCTCGATGAAATGGGCGTCGAGGCGGACATTGGGGCATGCGGCGATCTGAGCGATGAGTTCTTTCGGCACATCCTTGGATGGTTGGCCGGCGACCGTGATCTCGATCGTCGGATCGAGCCGATGGATCTCGTCGAAGATCTTGGGATACATCGCGCAGCCCTTGTAGAAGTTCAGTCGGCCGAACGCCAAGGCACGCTTCGAAGCGCGGGCATCGGCGGCCTCGTAGTCTTTCCATCGCTTGAGACCCAGAGGGGAAAGGGCGATGAGGCAGTGGGGCCGTAACGCCCGAAGGGTCTGGGACCGTGCGGTCTCGGAATGGACGACGATTGCATCGAGGTGACGCTGTATGACCTTGTGGTACGCCACCACGCCTTGCCGGACCGAGTCTCCCTCGTGCCCGATCGGATCGTGGAACGTGTGCACCCATTTGGTCTGGATGCCCTTGCGTCGCACTTGTCGCAACAGTAGGTAGTTCCAAACGTGTTTGTTCACGAAGTGGATGACGTCGGGCCGCACCCGTTGAATCAGCGCACGCACGGTGTCGAGGGACTTCTTGGATGACCAGAAGGAACTGACGGACGGCCGTGGTGTCGGTGGCGTGTCCACCGTGACGTTGCGTGGCCCCAAGGCGTCCCCGCTTCGCACGTTGGTAGAGCCGACGGTCCACACGTCATGACCGAGGAAAGCGAGCTCGGCGCTCGCGGTGTATAGGTACTTCTGCATCGTGGGCAACGTCGAAAACGAGATCAGGAGTACCTTCGCCAATTCTCGGACCCTTTCATCCGGTCGCGCAGCCCGCATGGCACATCGCGGGCAGTTGGTAGTGAAGGCGTGACGTCATATCGATGAGAGAACAACGGCTACTGCGCATTACCTTATTGGCTATTCGGGTCGATCGCGAATTGCTTGAGAGTGATCATCCTGATCGGCATCAGCGGGAAGCCCTTGGAAGAATAGCTACGATCTGCGCTGCGGATGAATTCCCCAGAATGGGAAACGGGTGCACTCGGCTCCAACATGTGCTGGGATCGGTGAAATCCGTTGTGTGTGTTCGGGTGGAACTCGTCCGCCTAGATGTCGACCAGGACGGTGAGCGGGCGCCACAACTTTCGCACCCGTCGAAACCGGGCTACTCTCCACCTCGGAACTACCGCGATACATGGCACCGTCGAGTCGCTTACCGGAGGGGTCTTGTCGGCCTTTCCATGCGTTGCCGACAGGACAGTTGGTGTAAACGCAGTAACCACGCGGAAATATTGTCGAATGAGACGGGTCGCAGATGCGGATGAAGGTCGAATCGATGGTCAATCATTCCCCGTCGCTTCGCTTGCCGCGGTGAGCGTCGCGCATCCGATCCAGGAGGATCATTGAAGGTTTTCTCCATACGGAACCTGGCCAGGCGAAACGCTGAACGTCTCGGCTTCTGCAGTATCGGTTGTTGCGCAGTTCCTCGAGTCGTGCCTGGCGGGTGCACGGGGTGTATGTGACTGCGCCTGTTCACAGTTGGGTGAACGTCTACGAGGTTCGGTACGGGAGGCGCGCTTGCCGGTGTGCGGCAGGAACTACGCCCTTGAACCGACCGTTCAACGGTGTTGAGCAGGGCGATCCCGCGTGAAACTGTTCTGGTGGTCTCCCCGAAGAGATGTGCGTGCCGCGTGGGTGGAGTTGCGGTCCCACGCCTCGACGTGGGCCCGTCTCCACGCTCGCGGAGGAAGGCTTCTGTCGAACTTTGGTGATGAGATGTCACCATTGATCTTTCGATCGTTAGGCTACGACGTCACCTGGGCTCCCCTGGACTCCGCCGAGCTCACCGGTATCGGATCTGTCCTTGACCTGTACATGTGGGCGCGCAAGCGGACAAGCTCGGTGGTGTGGGGGTCGGGGCTACGCACGAGCCCTACACCCGAAATACGCGATGCCGTGCTGGGGTCGGTCGCGAGCTTTGTCGCGGTCCGTGGGCCCAAGACGCGGGATGCACTCGGTCTTCCGGAAAGTACCACTCTCGGTGACCCCGGTCTGCTCGCGCCTGCGTTGGTCGAGGGGCTCGCGCTGCGGCGCGGAACCCATCCGGTGATCGTCCCGCACTATCGTGTGTGGGCGAATCCGCAGTCGCGGGCGGACTTGAAGGCACTGGCGTCAGACGGATGCCGGGTGATCGTCCCGAGTGAGCACCCGATCAGGGTGGTGCGTGGCATAGCCGAGGCCGGGATCGTCTATTCGTCGAGCCTGCACGGCTTGATCGTGGCCGACGCCCTCGGCGTGCCGGCCGCGCTGCTCCGATTCGAGGGGACCGCGCTCTCTGGTGAGCCAGAATTCAAGTATGCGGACTACTTCGCAAGTGTGCGGTCGGATCCAAGTTGGGTCGGTACCCGCCAGATCGCCTCTGCGCCAAAGGTGCTGCTGGACCAGATCGAGCAGGATTCAGAGGCGAGGCAGCGGGCGGCTGCCGCGCTCAGATCGGGTCTTGAGCGGTCGGCCTGTCTGCTGTCGGGGGTCAGATGAGTGTGGTTAGTGCGCAATCACGCGGCGTCTTCCGTCGCCGGTGTTCACGGGCGGGCCGACCGTGACCAAGGTTCTCCTTCTTTCGCCGTTCTCCCCGCTCGTGGATCACGACCACGCTGCAGCCGATTACATGGCCCCGATGGTCCGTGAACTCGGCAAGCTTGTCGACTTACACGTTTACGCGCCCATCGACAGCGCGGCAACCCAGTGCTCTGTCGTCACCGGGGTGACTTATCACGCTGCGTCCCCAGTGTGCAGGAGCACGGCCACTGCGGCCGGGCTCTACCCCTATCACTTCCGCGAATCCTGGAGTAGACGTTCTACCCGTGAAGTGCTGCGCATCGTGGAACAGATCGAGCCCGATGTCGTTCATATCGAGTACATCCAGCCTGCCGAGGCTGCGCTCGCCATTCGAGATATTCCTGTGACCATCACAATGCACGATCTGGCGACACGCGCCTACGCGCAGTCGATCCGGGCACCTTGGTACACCCCTCGCGGCGCTTTCAACCGTGTGGAGTTGACACGGTACGGCTTCTGGGAGCGGGCGGCCGTGCGCCGGGCAGCGCATGTTTTCACCCTCTCTGACAGCGATCGACAGGACGTGTCTCACGCGGCCAAGTCCTGTTCCTCGGCAAGGATCGGAGTGTCGGTGGATGCGCCGGCCTGGTCGCGGGTGGAACGACAAACGCCCGTTGTGTTGTTCGCGGGCGCCATGTGGCGTCCCGCAAACGCTCTTGCCGCAGAGTATCTCGCACGTGAGGTGCTACCGCACATTCGTCGGGCGCATCCCGACGCCGTCCTGCGGATCGTTGGTGCGCGGCCGAGGAACACGGTGCGAGAGCTCGGGTGTCTTCCCGGTGTCGACGTCGTCGGGTCGACGGACGACTACCTGGGCGAGTTCGGGCGCGCCGACGTGGTGCTCGCACCCTCGATGGTCGAGGCCGGCGTCTTACTCAAAACGTTGCATTCGTTCGCCGCGGGTGCGCCGACCGTGCTGAATTCCCGCGCAGCGCGCGGCCTGGTGGGCCTTGACTGGGGCAAAGAGGCGCTTGTTGCGGATGAACCCGAGCAGATGGCGGCTGCGGTGACGCAGATACTCTCCGATCCGTCGTTGGCGCGCGCGGTCGGAGCGGCGGGTCGAAACTTCGTCGTGCGAAACCATTCGTGGAACTCATACGCTCAGGAATACGCCAGGGTCTTCGGCGAACTGACTGTCAAGCAGGCGACGAGTCGATATTGCGATGAGGGAAAGGCATGAGCGGGGCGCAATCTCGGCCGCTCACGCAGTGGGTTGGAACGGCATTCGATCGCGGAACCGTGGCCTCGCGGCGTCGTATCGGCGCTCCATTTCCCTGTCCTTCGAGTGAACCGGGATTCAGAATATCTGGTCCGAATGCGGTTGGAGCGAAGGGAATCTTGACAAATTTGGCATTTGGGACTGTTGGACTCGTCCGTGTACGTATGCGGATTTGCCGGGCGGCCGCCGGTCCACCTACGACATATGGCTTCGCACGGCGATGAGTGTTCCGGTGGCGATCGTGGTGGGTTACCGCTCTGAGGCTGTGATCGGCGAGTGCTTGGCCGCTTTGCTCACAGTTCCTGGTCTGCGAGTATTCGTCTGGGACAACTCACCGGACGCGGCAACGCGGGCGGAGATCGAGAAGGTCGGCGGCGGCAGGGTCACCGTCCTGTCGGACGGTACGAACCACGGATTCGGCGGCGGAGTCAATCGCGCAGTCGCAGGGGCACTCGCAGTGCTTGCAGATGATGACGTCAGCCTCATCGTTGTCAATCCGGATTGCGTTGTCACACCCGATGTGGTGGACCGGCTCATTACTCGGGTCGGCGCGGACGATGCGGGTATGGTAGCGCCGAGAATGCGGTATCCCGATGGGCGCGTGGGATTTGCCGGCGGTCCGTGGCCGTCAGTGCTGAAAGAAGTTGCCGCCGCGACACGATTGGATGATCTATTGCCGGTTGGACTGCGAAACAAGATCATCGCCGGCGGTGGCAGGATCCTGGGACGGCGGAACACGCTAGCGGACAGCCTGGTGGAAGGAGTCGAACTCGAGGTCGATTGGGTCTCGGGGTTCTGTTTTGCGATCCGGTCCGAATTGTTCACCGCGGTTGGGGGATTCGATGAGGACTACTTTCTGTACTACGAGGATGTCGATCTGGCACATCGCGTACGGGCTAGAGGTTTTCGCAATCTCGTTCTACGCGACGTCGAGGCCCTGCACTATGAAAGCACTTCGACGCGCGGCGTCGGCAAGTCCAAGATCTACTGGGAAGGATTCGCGACATATTGCGCAAAGCACAAGTCCAGAAGCGCGGCGCGGATCGCGCGTCTACTCACCTCGTGAAGTGATGGATAGAAGGTGGCGGGTGCTGCACTCGAAGGACCAAGGCGCGTGATGTCATGACCGTCGTCTATGTACTAGCGGTGGTGTTCGCGCTCTTGATCGTGCGTGGCTTACAGCGAACTTCCGAGGAGAGTTCGGCGATGACCCTGGTCTTCATCGCTGCAACGTGCTACCTCGCACCGGCCTACATCGTGTACCTGGGTGACGTGTACAAGCATGTCGACATCGCGTCGTCGTCCGTCGGTGTGACGTCGGTGATGGTCGCGGTTGCCACCGCCTTGCTGATCAATGTCGCCGGAAGACTGCGGGCTCCGGGGGGCGTGCTGCTTGCCCCGGCTGCGATCTGGCTGTTGGTCGGCACCTGGCTTTCCTGGGGCCGGTCTGATGAGCACGATGCCGGCCTGGCGCATTTGGGCGTGGGATTCGGTGCATGGTTGGTGGGCGCATCCTGCGCGTACGCCATCCGCGCTGACCCGCGCGTGCGCGAGCGTGCTGCGATGTATCTGACGGGCTTGCTTGCGATCCAGGCGCTGGTGGTTGTCGGCCAAGCGCTCGGCTTCGACATCAATCCGATGAGCGCGCAGGAGCTTGCGTTGCTCGAGGGGCGATACAACGGACTTCTCAATCATCCAGGACAACTCGCCAACGCCACGTTGATAATCTTCGTCCTCATCCTCGGGCTTCGCGACAGCATGGCGTCGTGGCGAAGCGGCCGGACCGCGCTGCTTTTCACACTCGTTATGGGCATCTGTATTGCTGCGGGCAGTCGGGCACAGATTCTGGGTGCGATTGCCTTGCTCCTGGGCTGGGCGCTCTTCGCCTTCGGACAGAGAGCACCCCGAGGGCGAAGATTCGGTGCGGTGGGCATCGCCGTCTTAGGTCTGGTCGCGAGCTACCCGGTGCTTCAGAAGAGATTCTCGGAAGACCCGACCGGCGGCGGCCGCGGCATCCTGCAAGAGATCGGCTTGCAAGCTGTCATGGAGCATCCCTGGGTCGGGGTCGGACCCAACAGCTACGTCAGTGTCATCGGGCTGTCCGACGCGCTCACTGCCTCCGGCGTGCCCGTGCACAATGCGTTCCTGATTTCGGCAGCAGAGCTGGGGATTGTCGGCGCAATCGCCCTATGGCTGCCGGTGCTCTGGACTTTCGCTCGCGGATTCCGGTTGCGCAAAGAGGGCGGCAGTGGCCGGGCACCAGCCGTGGCCGCGACTGCCTTCTTCGTTCCCTTCTTGATCAGCACGTTTACCGGCTGGGGCCTTTTATCGGATCCGCTGTATGGGCTTCTCATGTTGGTCATGGGAGCGATCTACGCGCTGACGTTCCCCGCGACAGCAACCGAGGAAGCGTCGAAGCCGGCTCTGCCGAGCCACGTCCAGGCCCGACCTTAGGCATCAAGCCGGACGAATTGCCCCTGTCGGTGCTGCTCGACGCATGCCGACCGCCGGATCTTGCCGCTCGTGGTGGTCGGGATCGAACCGGGTGCCACCAGGACGACGTCCGCGACGTGCAGCCCATGTGCACGTGAGATCGCGGCGACTACTTCGCTTTTCACCACTGTCAGATCGTCGGCATCGCCGAGTTTCTTCATTTCGATCACGGTGACAAGCTTCTCGGTCTGTTCATCAGGCACCGCAATGGCCGCCACCCGACCACGGGTGACCTGCTGGACCGTGGCCTCGATGTCTTCGGGATAGTAGTTACGGCCCCGTACGATCAGCATGTCCTTGATGCGTCCCACGATGAACAGGTCGCCGTCGGAGATGAAGCCTTGGTCTCCCGTGCGCAGCCAGCCGGTGGCGGGGATCCCCTCAGGCGCGTCTGCGAGCGTGGCACCGAAGGCGGAACCTGTCTGTTCGGGTTTGCGCCAGTAACCGGCGGATACGTTTTCCCCGTGGGTCCAGATTTCGCCGACGACGCCTTCTGGGCTGAGCTTGCACGTGTCGGCATCGACGATCCGCACCAGCGGTGAGGTGGGGATCCCGTATCTCATGAGCGGGGAGCCGCCTGGGCGTCGAACCGCGACACCGTGATTCAGCTGCTCGGCGTCGAACTCGACAGCCTCGGGGGCGCGGCCACTATTGCTGCTGGCGACAAAGACGGTTGCCTCCGCCAAACCGTAGGAGGGCACCACCATCTCCGGTCGAAAGCCGGTGCCGCTGAAGCGTTCGTTGAACTTCACCAGGGTCGGCGGGTGGATGCGCTCGGCGCCGTTGATGATGCCGAGGACTCCACTGAGATCGAGATCTGCCATGTCCGCGGCCGACGCGCGCCGCGCGGCAAGGTCGAATGCGAAGTTGGGCGCCGCTGACCACGCGTAGACCGGTCGGGACATGGCCTGTAGCCAACGCATCGGGTCGGCGAGGAACGCCAATGGGCTCATCAGGTCGGCTGTGTGTCCGGACAGGATGGGTGCCGCAATCCCCAGCATCAAACCCATGTCATGGTAGAACGGCAGCCACGAAACCAGTTCGGCGCCCGGTGGCAGCACGCCCCCGTACTCGACGAAGTAATCCGCCATCAACTGTTCGAAGTTCGCCACGAGGTTGCGGTGGCTAATCATGACGCCGGCCGGTAGCCGGGTGGATCCCGAGGTGTATTGAAGGTAGGCCGTTTCCGGGCCGGCCGCGGGTGTTGATCCGCTAGGAGCCGGGCGGTCGAGATCCAGCGCGTCTACCGAGACCACCGCGATCATGGCGGCACCGTCATCCACGTACCGGGTGGCGACGTGCGCGACGGCGGAGGTGGTCAGCACCACCACCGGCGATGTGTCAGCCACCACGGCACTGACCCTCTCGTCGTGCGAGCCGGGGACCGGTACCGACAGCGGGACGGCAATGTATCCGGCCTGCATCGCGCCCAGAAATGCCACGATGTAGTCCAGTCCTTGCGGTGCGATGATCAGCGCCCGGTCGCCCGGTGCGCCGTACTGTTCGAATTCCAGCGCGGCATTGACCGTGCGCCGGTGTACCTCCGCCCAGGTCAGTGTCGTTGAGACACCGGCAGGGTCTAGGTCGTAGTCGGTGTAAGTGAAGGCCGCGGCGTCTGGGGTCGCGCTGGCGCGTTCCTGCAGGAGGGTCAGGATTGACGCGTTCGGCATGGTGGTCAGGCTACTCAACAGCTGGTGTGGCCACCCTATGGTGGGGCGGCTCACCTATCCCCAAGGCCAGAGGTGCCGCCTGCAGGAAGCCAGACGGTGACGTGGTCTCCTATCGGCCGGGCCGCTCGCGGTACAAGACCACCGCGCGGAACGTCCGAATGATGATCTTGATGTCGAGCCAGAGCGACCAGTTCTCGATGTAGAAGTTGTCGTACCGGGCGCGGTCGAGGATCGAGGTATTCCCTTTGAGCCCGCTCACTTGAGCGAACCCGGTCAGACCTACCTGTACCCGATGGCGGTGGGCGTACCGGTCGACCTCGCTGGAGAACTGTTTCACGAAGTGCGGGCGCTCGGGTCGGGGCCCGACGATGGTCATATCACCCCGGAAGATGTTCCACAGTTGTGGTAGTTCGTCGATGGAGGTGCTGCGCAGAAAGCGCCCCACCGGGCCAACGCGGTTGTCGGAAGCCACATTCCATTGCGTCTGGGACTCAATGTCATTGGCCGGTCGCAAGGAACGAAACTTCAGCAGTTCGAAGTGCCTGCCCCCGCGACCTACTCGAACCTGCCGGAAGATCACGCCTGGTCCGCCTTCGATTCGCACGGCGATCGCGGCCGCCGCCAGCACCGGCATCAGCGCGATGAGTGCAACCGACGAGACGATGATGTCGAACATGCGCTTGATCACCCGCGTCGCTCCCTGCAGATTGGGATTGCGGATCCGCATGATCGGGATGGAGCCGATCTGGTCCGCCATCCCGGTCTGAGTGTGGAAGTGGTGCATCCGCGGAACGATCAGCAGCTCGGCCGTCAGACATTCTTTGGTGCGTACCGCTGTCATCAGCGCGCGTTCCCCGAAGGCGCCATCGGCGATCAGGAGCGTGTCCGCGCCGGATGTCACGACGGCCATGTCGAGATCGGCGAGCCGGCCGAGTCGTGGCAGGTATTGCTCGGCCGGGCAGATGTCGCAGTCGTCGACATAGCCCTCGACCTTCAGTCCGTACTCGGGGTGCTCGCGGAGGGTCCGAGCCAGTTCGGCGGCAGCCGGGCCGCCGCCGATGAGCACGGTGTGGTGTCGTGTCAGGCCGTGTCGGCGGCTCGCAGCGATGAGCCGTGTCGTGATGACGCGACCAAACACAAGCAGCGCGATAGCCTGTGCCGCTGTCTCGAGGAAGGTCAGAACGGCGATTCTCTGATGTGTGTACAAGATCGCGGTGGCAACAACAGCGGTGGCGGCAAGCAGCCGGGTGAGCAGCGTAGGCAGGTCGTCCAGAACGCTCAGGTGCAGTGGTGCGGTGTACTTGGTTCCGCCGGTGAGGAGCAGGACTCCCAGAACCGCCAGTGCCAGCATCGAAAGCACTTGAGGGGGCCGCCACGCCAGTGGCGCCAGAATCATGGCGCAGTCGATGACCGGAACGACCATGTATCCACGAATGCGGCTCAAGAGCGGTCGGCCGGATGCCGTCTTATCGATTGTCCCGGTGCGGGCCGAGGTGGCCATGTGGGCGGGCGGTGAGGTTGTCGGGTCGGCGATGTGTTTCCAGCCCGCGTCGGCCAACGCGGCCGTTCCTGCAGTCAGATTCGTAACCGCGATGTCACCCGGCAAGGCTTTTCCGGAGGAGTTGGCGTTCGTTATGGCGTCGGCTATATCCGTCACTTGCACGTCCGTTCGAAATCAGCAAACAATCTTGTCTCCGCAGAATCTGCGAAAACGCGACCCCGGACTGGGGATTTGACTGACGTCGTCGTCAATTCGAGCAATGGTTCGCGCGGATGCTTCCGATAACGGGAGTCGCTGCCCGCAATCCGTGAGTCCACGCATCTGGTATTGGGAAAGTATTTGCTGGTGTACGCGGAAGGGGTAACACGGAGCCCAGTGCGACATCTGGCATCCATTATCGCTAATCCCCCATTGTTTGCGCAGTTCAGCAGGATCGTAACGGGCTTCGGCGGCGCGTGCACCGATAAATATTAACCATCATGTAAAAACTTTGGGCGGACTTCGTTCGGCGACCCCGTACCTTCGCAAAGTAGCTGGTAGAGCGTAAAAACAAGGTCCAGTTCGGGGATGAAGCTGCTCACCTGGCGGCATGCCGTCGGCGGTCAAAACGGGCCAAAGAATGCGCGATACTTGTTTGCTATAAGAGCGTTGATTGTGACGAGAATTCCGTAGAAGTATTTTGTTGCGGGTGTGCATAGAAATTAGCCATGGCAGCCCGATTGCGTCCGGTTGGTAGCGAAAATCGGAGCGTCCCCTCAATGGTGGCAAACAGTCGGGCAGTGATTCTGGCCGGGGCGCTTCCGCGCTCCGCCTGGGGCTGGGCAAGTTTCTGCCTGATCGAGCGAGAATTGCCCTGGTGGCCGGTGAGTCCACCTTGGCAAGGCTGCTATACATGGCGACGGATCGCGTGCGTGACTGCCAGTCCGGGCTGTGAAGTAACTGCATGAACTATTTGGTTGCCGTCCGTGCCGGAGTGTAGAGCCAGGGGTGTCCGGTTAGCCGCCACCGGTAGACCGCCCGCACGTCACCACATGTAGCGGATCGAGAACGCCGCCTGCTCTGCCGCACGCACCGCGGCATGTGGCGCCATTCGTGAATGGCGCGTTAATTCTGCGCCTATGGCGCGCCCGTCAGATGCCGAGCAGTCCTGCCACCAGCAGTGCCACGCCCACCGCCGCCAGCAGTCCGGCAACTTCTTGACGCCGACGAGCCCGTACCCACTCGTTCAGAGTGTTCATCACTGCAGTGGTGCGGGCAGGAGCCACGAGGTGGGCTAGTAGCGGAGCTTCTATCAGAGCGAAGGCCACCGCGTTGAAAGCGACGAGCGCGCCGAGTTGGGTGACCGCAGTGGTACCCGATGCCGCGATGACGGCGAGAGCCGCCAGATAGTCAAGCGACGGAAGCGCGATGCACATCCCCGCAACACCGGCGACCCACAGGGATCGGCCTTGCAGGACGCGCGTCACCCAGGCCGGCGGCGTCCGGGGTCGTCCTTTGGTCAACGAGAGAGTAACGGCGGCAACGATAGCCAACGTCCCGATGGCTATCTGTACCCGCGGCAAGGTGAAATGCGCTTCTGGAAGCCGCTTGCCGACGATGAACAGCACCGTCATGCCGACGGCAAGCCCCATGCCGAAACCGCCGGCGAGAAACGCCGCCAATTGCAGATGCGGACGCGGGCGACTCAATAGGACCACCGTCATGCCGATGCGGAATGGTTCCAGGCTGACTGCGACGGCCATGACCAGGAGCGTGAACCACATATGGGGCTCAGTCGCCCGCGGGCGCGGCGGTGCGGCGACATAAGTCGAGGACAGCGGGCAGCAGCCGGGCGATCTGCACTCCGACCTCTTCGAAGTACTCCCGATCGTGTCCGATCGGGTCCGCAATCTCGGCTACCCGCCGTCCGGCAAGATGTGGACGCAATCCGGCCAGATCGGTCACGGTAGCTTGCTCGTGTTCGGTGGCCAGCAGTGCGGCCTCGCCCAGGGTGAACGTTCGCCGGAATTGCCGTGGGGCCAGTTCCAGCACGCTGTTCCGGTGCGCGGTCGTCATGGTCAGTACCAAATCCACACCGTTGGCTATGGCGGGCGTGAGCTGGCGTGCGGCGAAATCGGCCGGATCGCCCCCCAGATCGCGGATGACACGCGCGGCCTCCACGTGGACGGGGTACCCGATCATCGCGTGGGTACCGGCGCTGGAGGCCACGAACTGCGGGATCTCGCGCGTCGCGGCCAGCTCCGCGGCGAGCCGCTCGGCTGTCGGGGATCGGCAAATGTTCCCGGTGCACACGAATAGTACGCGCAGGTCAACTCCCGGTCCCGTGCTGGTACGAACTGCGGATTTGCTATCCGTGGACTCACGGATGCGGTCGTGCCAACAAAGTTAGCCCACCAGGCGGGGCTGTGCCACGATGGCCGCGTGAAGGGGATAATCCTGGCTGGCGGATCGGGAACACGACTGCACCCGATCACCATAGGGGTGTCCAAGCAGCTCATCCCGGTCTACGACAAGCCGATGGTGTACTACCCCCTGTCGACGCTCATGCTGGCCGGAATTCGCGACATCCTGGTGATCACCACACCGCACGACGCCGCGAGCTTTGGGCGACTGCTCGGCGACGGATCCCGATTCGGTGTCTGCGTCTCGTATGCGCAGCAGCCGTCCCCTGAGGGCCTGGCCCAAGCATTCACCATCGGCGCCGACTTCGTCGGGAACGAACGCGTGGCGCTGGTGTTGGGTGACAATCTCCTGTACGGCCCGGGGCTGGGTACCCAATTGCAGCGCTTCCGCGACGTCGATGGTGGAGCAATCTTCGGTTACTGGGTCGCCGACCCCGGCGCTTACGGTGTCATCGAATTCGACGCAGACGGAACGGCGGTCTCGCTGGAAGAGAAGCCCAAGTCGCCGAAAAGCAATTACGCTGTACCGGGTCTGTATTTCTATGACAATGATGTGATTTCGATGGCTCGGTCGCTCAAACGGAGCGCACGCGGCGAGTACGAGATCACCGATATCAACCGAATGTACCTGGAGCAGAACAGGTTGCAAGTGCAGGTGCTACCCAGGGGGGCCGCCTGGCTCGATACCGGCACCTTCGACCAGATGACCGATGCTGCCGAGTTCGTGCGGACCATGGAGAGACGGACCGGCCTGAAGATCGGTGTTCCGGAGGAAATCGGTTGGCGCCAAGGTTATCTCACTGATGACGAGCTGCGCGAGCGGGCAGAGTCGCTCATGAAGTCAGGCTACGGCACCTACCTGCTGGATTTACTGGACAGGGGACGCTGATGGCGCGGCTTCTCGTCACCGGCGGTGCGGGCTTCATCGGCTCGAATTTCGTACACCATGTTGTCAGCCATACCGATCATCACGTCACCGTTTTGGACAAACTGACTTATGCCGGCAACCGCCAGTCGCTCGCGGGCCTGCCGGAACACCGGGTGTCCTTCGTCCTCGGAGATATCGCCGATGCCGGTCTCGTCGACGACGTAGTGCGCACTGTCGACGCAGTCGTGCACTACGCCGCAGAATCGCACAACGATCAATCCCTGGACGATCCGCAGCCCTTCCTGCAGACCAATCTGGTCGGCACCTTCACACTGCTGGAGGCCGCGCGCAGGCACAGCATTCGCCTGCACCATATTTCGACCGATGAGGTCTACGGGGACCTTGCCCTGGATGACCGGGCCAGATTCACCGAGACCACGCCCTACAACCCGTCCTCGCCGTACTCGTCGACCAAGGCGGGCAGTGACATGCTGGTGCGCGCCTGGGTTCGATCTTTCCAGCTGGAAGCCACGATTTCGAACTGCTCTAACAACTACGGGCCCTATCAGCACGTCGAGAAGTTCATCCCGCGCCAGATCACGAACGTCCTGCGCGGTTTTCGCCCGAAACTGTACGGTGCCGGCCACCATGTGCGGGACTGGATTCATGCCGACGACCATTCGTCGGCGGTGCTCGCGATCTTGCGCAAAGGACGAATCGGCGAGACCTACCTCATCGGTGCCGATGGGGAGAAGGACAACAAGACGGTCATCGAGATGATCCTCCGGCTGATGGATCAACCGGCCGATGCCTATGACCATGTCATCGACCGTGCGGGTCACGACGTGCGCTATGCGATCGATTCGACCAAGTTGCGCACAGAGCTGGGTTGGGAACCGCGTTATCAGGATTTCGAGCGGGGTTTGGCCGAGACCATCCAGTGGTATCGCGACAACGAAGCCTGGTGGGCACCTACCAAGGATGCGACCGAGGCTTTCTACGCCCGGCTGGGCCAGTGACGTGACGGAATTCGGGAAGACGTTGCGTGCGACAGCGACTCCGATTCCGGGTTTGACGATATGGGATCTACCTGTCCACGGCGACAATCGCGGGTGGTTCAAGGAGAACTGGCAGCGCGAGAAGATGGTGGCCGCGGGTCTGCCCGACTTCGGACCGGTGCAGAACAATGTTTCGTTCAACGACGCCGTGGGGACCACCCGCGGAATCCACGCCGAGCCATGGGACAAGCTGGTATCCGTCGCAGCCGGGCGAGTTTTCGGCGCGTGGGTGGACCTGCGTGCGGGGGCCAGCTTCGGGGCGGTTTTCACAACGGAGCTGGATCCGTCGCGTGCGGTGTTCGTGCCACGCGGGGTCGGCAATGCGTTTCAAACACTTGACCCCGAGACCGTCTACATCTACCTGGTCAATGACCACTATTCGCCCGGGATCGTCTATACCTCGGTCAATCTCGCGGATCCGGTACTTGACATCGGGTGGCCGATTCCGCTGGAGCGCGCGGAGCTGTCAGCCAAGGACCGCGCCAATCCTGCCTTGGCCGCGGTCGATCCGGTCCCGCCGCGCAAGTCACTTGTCATCGGTGCCGACGGGCAGCTGGGCCGCGCACTGCGTGCCGCATATGCCGACCACCCGCACGTCGATTTCGTCGGCCGTGCAGAGCTTGATCTCGCCGCTGGCGGCTTCGAAGACGCCTTTCGATGGCCGCAATACGCCACCATCATCAATGCCGGCGCCTATACGGCAGTCGACGCCGCGGAGACCGCGCAGGGCCGTGTGACAGCTTGGGCAACGAACGTCTCCGGCGTGGCCGCGCTGGCGCGCATCGCCACCGCGCACGGCCTGACGCTGGTGCACATCTCCAGCGACTACGTGTTCGACGGGACGACCGATCGACCCTATCGCGAGGACGACCCCCCAGCCCCGCTGGGCGTCTACGGACAGACCAAGGCCGCCGGTGACCAGGTGGTGGCGACGGTTCCACGGCACTACATCGTCCGCACGTCGTGGGTCATCGGCGAAGGGCACAATTTCGTCCGCACCATGTTGTCGTTGGCCGAGCGCGGCGCGAACCCTACTGTTGTCGATGATCAGTTCGGGCGCTTGACCTTCGCCTCGGAGCTTGCGCTCGCAATCCGCCACCTTGTTGAAACGCGTGCGCCATACGGCATTTACAACGTGACGGGGTCGGGCCCGGCGACGTCTTGGGCCGATATCGCGCGGCGTGTGTTTGCGCTGACCGGTCATGATCCGGATCGTGTGACCGGGGTGAGCGGCGACCAATACTTTGCCTCGATTGCAGGCCCCGTCGCGGCACGACCACGCAATAGTGTATTGGACCTGGCAAAAACCTATTCCGTCGGATATCGGACTACCGATGCCAATGAGATGCTGGCGCGTTATATATCGGGTTCGAACGCTGTCCGCGGGCGTTCCTGAGGCTAGGTAGCGGGGGCGCAAACGTTGTTGACCGAAATTTGCCTCGACGTAGAAACATCTGTTTACCTGCGGTATTAGCGGTTGACAGCGGGGGTGGGGTCTGGGACTCTTTTCCCAAGTTCCTTGACGGAAGGCCCAGAGAAATGTCCGCTATCGCGACACGTCTTTCTAGCGCAACAACCAAATTCCAGGTGGGCGTCGCGGCCTGCGCCGTCGCGGCCGCCGCTACTCTTACCCCGGCTATTGCGGCTCAGGCCGATATCGCCGCTCCGGCTCCGCTCGCTCCGGTGACCCAGGTGCTCGACAATCTCGCGCAGGACAACTGGCTGCAAAACAATCTCTGGTGGATCGGAACCGCCAATCCGAATCCGCCGGCGCAGATCACTGTCGTGTCTTTCACGCCGCTGTCCTTGATCCCCGGTTTCCTCAAGCCGATCTACCAATCGGTCACGGCTGGACTCAACTTTCAAGTCTGTCTCCTTGGCGCCAGTGCCAAGATCGGGCCGTATGGCACGTTGACCCTGTCCTTGGGTAGGGGCTGCTAGTCTCCAGACCGTCAGCCGGGACCATGGTTTCGTCCTTCGATGCTGACGTGGGTTTCCGCCCGCCAAGGGAAGGCAATCTCCGCTGAGCGAATCTTCGAATGATGGAGATGATCATCCGATAGCGGGTGACGACACGTCCTGGTTCGAACGGTTGCGTACTTTTTGGCGCCGCCGTGAGATCAAGGCTATCGCTGCGGGATTGGCGTTGTTACTGATCGGGCTGCTCGGCTGGTTGGGTATTGCGGCCTATTCGGCGAAAGGTGAGCTGGAGCAGGCGCGTGCGGTCGCTCAGCAGGCAAGGGACGCGTTGTCCGACGGTCGCGTCGCCGAGGCGCAGGGCCTGGCTGACTCAGCGGAATCGCACGCGCGCGCGGCCGACGATGCGACGCACTCGGTGCCGTGGGCTGTTGCCGCTGCTACCCCGTGGGTTGGTAGACCTTTCATTACGGCGCAACAGATTTCCCGCGTCGTTCTCGGTTTGGCCCGCGACGTGCTCAAGCCGTCGGCGCAGGTTGGCATGGCGATCGCGCCTGACAAATTGTTCGACGGGTCACGCCTGAACGTTCGTCTTCTTCAGGACAACGAGCCCGCACTCAGCAGAATCGCCGCGGATGCTCGCCGTTTGGAAGCCGAGGCGGACGCAATCTCGGAACCGGCCTATGTCTCGGTACTCGGGAAGGCTCGATCGGAGGTCCAAAGCCAGACCACGCGAATCACTGCCCTTCTTCAGAACACCGCCCTTGCAGCCCGGTTGGCACCGTCGATGATGGGTGCCGACGGCCCCCGTACCTACTTCATGGGTTTCCAGACCAACGCTGAAGCCCGCGGAACCGGCGGAATACTGGGCGGGTTCGGCATCCTTCACCTCGGCGACGGTGTCCCGAAGGTCGAATCACTGGGTCCCAACACGGAACTGAAAGGGCCTTTCACGCCGCTGGATCTCGGGAGTGAGTACGCCGAACAGTACGGATTTACCAATGCGAGTACCGATTTTCGTAATAGCAATCTCAGTTCCCACTTCCCGTACGCGGCTCAGATCTGGAGATCCATGTGGGCACAGCAGTCGGGAACCAATGTGGACGGCGTCATCGCCGTTGATCCCGTCGCACTGAGCTACATCCTCGGTGCGACGGGACCCGTCAATCTTGCCGACGGAGAGGTGATCTCCAGAGATAATGTGGTTGATCTGACTGAATCGGTTGCCTACCAACGGTTTCCAACTGACCAGGCTGCGCGCAAGCGCTACCTCCAGGATATCGCCAACGCAGTAGTGAAGAAGATGACGGGTGCCGTGCAATCGCCAAGGCATTTGCTCGATGCGTTGGGGAGAGCTGTCGGTGAGCGGCGAATCGCCGTCTGGAGTGCGTCCCCGGAGGATCAGAAACTTCTGGAAGAGACCCCGCTTGCGCATGCCGTGCCCGCCGATTCCGCGCCCTACGCCGAGGTCGTCCTCAACAATCTGGGCGGCAACAAGATGGACTACTACCTGCGGCGAGAGATCGAGTATGCCGCGGACGGATGCTCCGAGGAACGTCGGAACACCACCGTCACCGTCAAGTTGAAGAGCGTGGCGCCCGAGACGCCGCTACCTGAGTACGTTGCCGGTGCCAACGGTGTGATACCAAACATTCCCTTCAGGATGCCAAGCGGGTCGATGTTGACGTCGGTGCGCTTGGTCGCGACCGAGGGCGCGAAGATACTCAGCGCGTTCTCGAACGGTCAACGTATTCCGGTGTTCGTAGGGACCGAACGCGGGCACCCCACCTTCGAGATTCAAGTGGCCATTCCGCCAAGGCAATCCGGCGAGCTGGTCTTCCGATTATCGGAGCCGACCGCGTCAGGCGAGCCGCGGGTTCCCGTGCAACCGTTGATCGATGGCGTCGTACCCGTCGTGAAGGTGCCTGTATGCATGGGATGACCCGGGTTCGGGCGTCGTATGACTGCCGCCCTGACCCCAGGAGGGCGATTTGAGGCGGTCAGGATCGAACGCCGGCGGTATGCTGCCCGAACGTCAGAGTTCGAGCCGCAGGGCACTGAGACGCGCAAGATTCACGGCGAAGGGTTGGCTTTGAACCTACAAGACTTCTTGAAGTTGATTCGGGCTCGGTGGATCACCATCGCCGCATCGGTACTGCTGGCGACCGCAGTCGCGGGAATCGTGACACTGTTGACGACGCCGTTGTACCAGGCATCCACCCGGCTCTTCGTATCGGCTTCGACGGCATCCAGTGTTTCGGATATCTACCAGGGCAACCGCTTCTCGCAAGAGCGTGTCGTGTCCTATGCACAACTGCTGATGGGCGAGACGGTCGCGCAGCGAACCATCGACAAGCTCGGACTCGATATGACAGCTGAAGCGCTGCAAGAGAAGGTGAAGGCGACGGCGAAGACGGGGACGGTGCTGATCGACGTCGATGTACTCGATCCATCCCCGGTTCGCGCGCGTGATATCGCCAACGCGCTCTCGGACGAATTCGTGGTAATGGTCAAGGAATTGGAGACCGTGGAGGGCGGTGCCAAGCCAGATGCCCGCGTCGTCGTGGAGCAGCGAGCCTCGGTCCCCGATGCTCCGGTCAGCCCGAAGAAGGCCAGGAACATCCTCCTCGGAGTTGCTGCAGGGCTGGCGCTCGGGATCGGCTTGGCCATCGTTCGCGATGTCCTCGACAACACTGTCAAGACCCGGGAAGTCTTGGAGGACATCACCGGAGTAGGTGTGGTCGGCGGAATCCAGCTCGATAAAGAGCGCCGGAAGGCGCCTGCCATCTTCTTCGGCAAGGACAACAGTGCCATCGCAGAGTCGTTCCGAAAGCTCCGCACCAACTTGAGCTTTCTTGCCGTCGACAACCCACCGCGGGTCATCGTCATCACCAGTTCGATCCCGAACGAGGGAAAGTCCACCACGGCGATCAACATCGCCTTGGCGTTGGCCGAGAGCGGCAACAACGTGGCGCTGGTCGACGGAGATATGCGTCGACCGACGGTCCATAAGTACCTCGACCTCGTGGGTGCCGTCGGATTCAGCACGGTGCTCAGTGGTGCTGTGCCATTGGAGGAAGCTCTGCAGCCCTGCGCATTCGAGGGAGTCACCGTGCTGGCTGCCGGTGCTACGCCGCCCAACCCCAGTGAACTCTTGGCGTCCAACGCCGCGACCAAGGTCCTGGCCGAGCTGCGGGCCCGGTTCGACTACGTGATCGTCGACTCCTCGCCGCTACTGGCCGTGACGGATGCCGCGATCCTCGCGGCGAACGCGGATGGTGCTCTCATCATGGTGCGGTACGGCCAGACGAAACGAGAACAACTGGTACAGGCGGTGGAGAGCCTCAAGGGTGTCGGTGCGACTTTGTTGGGTTCGGTGTTCACAATGATTCCGGCAAAAGGCAGTTCCGGGTATGCGTACTCGTACAGCTACTACGGGGAAGCGAAGGCCAAATAGCCCGTCAGGGTTCCGTTCAGCCTGAGCCGGACCATGGCCACCCGGCCATCCGGCGGGAACAATGGAGCCGTGCTTTCCGTCCACACGGCGCTGCCCGTCGTCGACCTTCGCGGCGACCCGGCCGAACTGCGGGACCGGCTGCGCCGGGTGGCTCACGAGGTCGGTTTCTTCTACCTGACCGGGCACGGTGTGCCCGAAGACCTCGTCGAGCGCCTACTCACCCAGGCCCGCGCGCTGTTCGCGCTGCCGCAGCCGGACAAGGACGCCGTCGCGATGGTGCGCAGCCCGCATTTCCGCGGCTACACCCGCCTCGGTGGTGAGCTCACCGGCGGTCAGGTCGACTGGCGCGAGCAGATCGACATCGGCCCGGAACGCGCACCACTGGTCGCCCCGGCCGAGCCGTATCTGCGACTGCAGGGGCCCAACCAGTGGCCGGCCGCGTTACCGCAGTTGCCGGCGGTCATCGCCGCATGGGATACCGCGTTGGCGCGCGTAGGACGGACGCTGCTGCGGCACTGGGCCGTTGCCCTCGGTAGCCCGGAGGATGTGTTCGAGCCGGTGTTCGCCGAGACCCCGGCCACGCTGATCAAGGTGATCCGCTATCCCGGCGGCGCCCCGTCCGGCCAGGGCGTGGGCGCGCACCGCGATGCCGGCGTGCTCACCCTGCTGCTCGCCGAACCGGGCAGCACCGGGCTGCAGGTCCGCACCGACGATGGGTATGTCGACGTCGAGCCACTCCCCGGTGCGTTGATCGTCAACATCGGCGAGATGCTCGAGATCGCCAGCGGCGGCTACCTACGCGCGACCGAGCACCGCGTCCGCATCGGCGGCGCCGAACGCCTCTCGGTGGCGTATTTCTTCAACCCCCGCCTGGACGCGCGGATGCCGGCACTACCGTTGCCCGACGAGTTGGCGACCCAGGCCCGCGGCGTCACCGACGACCCCGCAAGCGATCGTATCTACCCTGTTTACGGGCGTAATGCGTGGAAGAGCCGATTGCGGGCGCACCCTGATGTGGCTGCGGCGCATCGTTACGTGTGAAGATGGAAGTGTTATGACGAACACCGAGTTGAGCCCGGCCGCGCTGCGTGAGGCGTTCGGCCATTTCCCGTCCGGCGTCATCGCGATCGCCGCGGAGGTCGACGGCGTCCGGGTCGGGCTGGCGGCCAGCACCTTCGTGCCCGTATCGCTGGATCCGCCGCTGGTGGCGTTCTGTGTGCAGAACACGTCGGAAACCTGGCCCAAACTGAAGGACCTGCCGGCCCTGGGCATCAGCGTGCTGGGTGAGTCGCACGATCAGGCGGCGCGCACCCTGGCCGCCAAGACCGGCGACCGGTTCGAAGGCCTGGACACGCACTCACACGAAAGCGGCGCGGTGTTCGTGCACGGCACCAGCGTCTGGCTGGAGAGCGCGATCGATCAACTGGTCCCGGCCGGCGACCACACCATCGTCGTGCTGCAGGTCAAGGGCATCACGGTGCACGACGTGCCGCCGATCGTGTTCCACCGCAGCACGTTCCGCAAACTCGGCGCCTGAGGTCAGGGCCGCCCGGCGAGCTCGTCGCGGTAGCGGGCTATCCGCTGTTCGATTTCGGCCGCATCACCGGGCCGGCCCTCCTTGCGGGCCAGTGCGGCGCGGGCGGTCAGCTCGCGGATCGCGGTCCGAATGTCGTTGACGCTGTTGATTCCACGCAGTGTCATCGAGGTCCTTTCGTCGCTGATCGGACGTTTTTCGGTCTCCCCCACCAACCGTACGCCCGGCGCCTGTGGTTGTGGGCTCGCATGGCCGTGGGTCCCGGACATCGAGTGTGCACTCAGAGTGTGATTTCGCGGCCGAACGCGATCTGAGCGCACGCTCACGGATCTGAGCGCATGCTCACGGATCTCAGCGCGGTTGTCTGCTCTTCGCGCAAGCGCTCATCGGTGCCGTTTGCTCTTCGCGCAAGCGCTCATCGCCGGAACAGCTTGTTCCCCAGCCACACAATCGGGTCGTACTTGCGGTCGGCGACACGCTCTTTCATCGGGATCAGCGCATTGTCGGTGATCTTGATGTGCTCGGGACACACCTCGGTGCAGCACTTGGTGATATTGCAGTAGCCCAGTCCGAACTCGTCCTGGGCCATCTCCTGGCGATCCACCACGTCCAGTGGATGCATGTCCAACTCGGCGATACGCATGTGGAAGCGCGGACCGGCGAAGTTCTGCTTGTTCTCCTCGTGGTCACGCACCACGTGGCAGACGTTCTGGCACAGGAAGCACTCGATGCACTTGCGGAACTCCTGGCTGCGGTTCACGTCCTCCTGCTGCATCCGGTATTCACCGGGCTGCAGGTCCTTGGGCGGGGTGAACGACGGGATCTGGCGCGCCTTCTCGTAGTTGAAGGACACATCGGTCACCAGGTCGCGCATCACCGGGAAGGTACGCAGCGGCGTCACCGTCACGGTCTCGGACGGGTCGAACGTCGACATGCGCGTCATGCACATCAGGCGGGGCCGGCCGTTGATCTCCGCCGAGCAGGACCCGCACTTGCCGGCCTTGCAGTTCCAGCGGACCGCCAGGTCCGGCGTCTGCGTGGCCTGCAACCGGTGGATGATGTCGAGCACCACCTCGCCGTCGTTGACCTCGACGGTGTAGTCCTGCAGGTCGCCACCGGCCGGATCACCGCGCCAGACCCTCAGATTCGCGTTGTACGCACTCATATCAGTTCTTCCAGTCGGGGTGTTCGGCCAGTTCGGCGGCGGTGTAGTACTTCTTCAACTCGGACAGTTCGAACGTGGCCAGCAGGTCGGGCCGCATCGGGACCTGTGGCTCCGGCGTCACCGTCACGTCCGGGACCACCCCAGCGTCGGTCGCGCGGCACACCAGCAGGGTGTTGCGCCAGTTGGCGTCCATCGCCGGGTGGTCGTCGCGGGTGTGCCCGCCGCGGCTCTCCGTGCGCTGTAGCGCGGCCTTGGCGACACACTCGCTGACCAGCAGCATGTTGCGCATGTCGATGGCCAGGTGCCAGCCCGGGTTGAAGACGCGGCCGCCCTCGACGACGACATTGGCGTAGCGGGCCTTCAGCTCGTCGATCTTGACCAGCACCTCTTGCAGCTCGTTCTCCTTGCGGATGATGCCGGCCAGGTCGTTCATCGACTGCTGCAGTTCGGCGTGCAGCGTGTACGGGTTCTCCGGATTCGCCTTGGGCTCGAAGGGTGCCAGCGCCAGCGTGGTGGCCGCTTCGAGGGCCTCCTCGCTCACGGTGGGGCGGTCGGTGAGGCCGCGGACGTAGTCGGCGGCGCCGAGCCCGGCGCGGCGCCCGAACACCAGCAGATCCGACAGCGAATTACCGCCCAGCCGGTTGGAGCCGTGCATCCCGCCGGAGCACTCGCCCGCCGCGAACAGCCCCGGGGTGGCGCCGGCCCCGCTGTCCGGGTCGACCTCGATACCGCCCATCACGTAGTGGCAGGTCGGACCGACCTCCATCTCGTCCTTGGTGATGTCGACCTCGGCCAGCTCGATGAACTGGTGGTACATCGACGGCAGCCGACGCTTGATCTCTTCGGCCGGCATGCGGGATGCGATGTCGAGGTACACGCCGCCGTGCGGCGAACCCCGGCCGGCCTTCACCTCTTCGTTGATGGCCCGGGCCACCTCGTCGCGGGGCAGCAGGTCAGGGGTGCGGCGGGCGGAGTCGTTATCTTTGAGCCACTGGTCGGCCTCTTCCTCGGTTTCGGCGTACTGGCCCTTGAACACCTCGGGGATGTAGTCGAACATGAACCGTTTGCCCTCGGAGTTCTTGAGCACCCCGCCGTCACCGCGCACGCCCTCGGTGACCAGGATCCCCTTCACCGACAGCGGCCACACCATGCCGGTGGGGTGGAACTGGATGAACTCCATGTTGATCAGGCTGGATCCCGCACGCAGGGCCAGCGCGTGCCCGTCGCCGGTGTACTCCCACGAGTTGGACGACACCTTGAACGACTTGCCGATACCGCCGGTCGCCAGCACCACCGCGGGGGCGGAGAACAGCACGAAATTGCCGGTCTCGCGGTAGTACCCGAACGCGCCGGCGATCTTGTTGCCGTCTTTGATCAGGTCGGTGATCGACGTTTCGTGGAAGACCTTGATGCGGGCCTCGTAATCGCCGAGTTCGCGCTTGTCCTCCTGCTGCAGGGACACGATCTTCTGCTGCAAAGTGCGGATGATCTCCAGGCCGGTGCGGTCGCCGACGTGGGCCAACCGCGGGTAGGTGTGTCCGCCGAAGTTGCGCTGGCTGATCTTGCCGTCCTTGGTGCGGTCGAACAGCGCACCGTAGGTCTCCAGCTCCCACACCCGGTCCGGGGCTTCCTGGGCGTGCAGCTCCGCCATCCGCCAGTTGTTCAGGAACTTGCCGCCGCGCATGGTGTCACCGAAGTGCACCTGCCAGGAGTCCTTGGTGTTGACGTTGCGCATGGCCGCCGCGCAGCCACCCTCGGCCATCACGGTGTGCGCCTTGCCGAACAGTGATTTCGTCACGACCGCGACGCGCAGGCCCCGTTCCCGGGCCTCGATCACCGCGCGCAGTCCCGCCCCGCCGGCTCCGATGACGACTACGTCGTACTCGTGCCGTTCGAGTTCAGCCATAAATGATCCTCGCTTGATCCGCTATCGAATTGTGTTTCTAGCCAACAAATCTCAGGTCGCTGATGGTCCCACTGGCGACCAGCATGATGTAGAAGTCGGTGAGCATCAGGGTGCCCAGCGTCACCCAGGCGTACAACTTGTGCCGGGTGTTCAGACGCGACACCTGGGTCCAGATCCAGTAGCGAACGGGGTGTTTGGAGAAATGCTTGAGCCTGCCGCCGGTGACGTGCCGGCACGAATGGCAGGACAGCGTGTACACCCACAGCATGATCACGTTGACCAGCAGGATGATGTTGCCCAGGCCGAAACCGAAACCGCTGGCGGTCTTGTCCGAATGGAAGGCGACGATCGCGTCGTAGGTGTTGATCACCGAGATGATCCCGGCGATGTAGAAGAAGTACCGGTGGGTGTTCTGGATGATCAGCGGCAGGCGCGTCTCACCGGTGTAGGTGGCATGCGGTTCGGCGACAGCGCAGGCGGTGGGGGATTGCCACACCGAGCGGTAGTAGGCGCCCCGGTAGTAATAGCAGGTCAGCCGGAACAGCAGCAGGAACGGCAGCGACAGCGCCGCATACGGCAGCCACCACACGTCGGGAAGGAACTGTGGCCAGAAGTGACTGGCTTCCGGCACACAGCCCTTGCTGACGCACGGCGAATAGAACGGCGTGAGGTAGTGGTAGGCGGGAACGTAGTAGTTGTTCTGCAGGAACGCGCGCACCGTCGCGTAGATGACGAAGGCGGCGAACCCGAGATCCACGATCAGCGGTGACTGCCACCATCGGTCGGTGCGCAGGGTGCGCTGTGAGATCTGAGCTCTGGTAGGTGAGAAGACGCCGGTGCCTTGACGATTCGAGGTCGGTGCGCTCACTGAGTTCCCTCTTTTTCTGTTGTGAACCGGCGCGGACGCCCAGGCGTCAGCGGGTGCCGCCGAGTCCTTCGTCGTCGACGTCGCGCCAGAAATCGCTTGCGTAATCGGTATCGGGGATGCAGATCTTCTCCACCGAATGTGGATGGTGAACTGTTCGTCCGCCGCGATCGCTTTCAAGCTCTTCGGCGTCGATATCGAGCCGGTCGATATCGTTGAGCATGCGTTCGGCGTCGTTCACGATGCGGCGCATCGCGGGGCTGTCGCCGTACCGGGCCGCCAACGATGTGACGCATCGACGGAGGCCGCCGATCAATTCGTGGAGTTCGGCAAATTCGGTCGTAGTGGACAAACTAGTGACCTCCTCGGGCTGAAGGGTGTCATGGATCACAGTACGCATTCGATGTTAGCCACAACATGGACTTCAGAGTGAGACAGATCACGTCTGAGAAACGAGAGGTAACCGAATTGTCGAATCAGGATCTGGTCGCGAAGGCCGCCGCGCTGCTGGCCTTGCACCGCCCGGGCAACCCGGGCGTATTACCGACGGTGTGGGACGCCTGGTCGGCGAACACCGTGGTGAAAGCGGGTTTCAAGGGTCTGACGGTGGGCAGCCACCCGGTCGCGGACTCGCTGGGCAAGCCCGACGGGGAGCAGATGAGCTTCGATGATCTGCTGACCCGGGTCGCCCAGATCACCGCTGCCGTCGACGTACCGGTGTCGGTCGATGTGGAGTCGGGTTACGGCGAGTCGCCGGCCGCGCTGATCGAGGGGCTGCTGGGCGCCGGCGCCGTCGGCTTCAACCTCGAGGACACCGTGCACCGCGACGGTGGCCGGCTGCGCAGCCCCGAAGAGCACGCGGCTCTGGTCGGGGAGCTGCGGGCGGCGGCCGACACGGCGGGTGTGCACGTGGTGATCAACGCCCGCACCGACATCTTCCTCAGGAACGAGGGCGATGAAGCCGATCGGGTCCAGCGCGGTATCGACCGGTTGACGCTGGCCGCGCAGGCCGGTGCCGACTCGTTGTTCCCGGCGGGTCTGCGAGATCCGGAGGGCCTGGGCACCTTCGTCAAAGCCGTGCCGCTGCCCGTCAGCGTCACCGTCCAGCCGTCCAGCGACCTGGCCGAGCTGACCGCGCTCGGCGTCGGTCGGATCACCTTCGGCCCGTTCCTGCAGTGGGCGCTGACCGAGAAGACCACCGAGATCCTGGATCGCTGGAAGTAGGCCGATTCTCACGTTGTGGTGGCGTCGAAGCCCTCACCGCCACCACAACGTCGGATTTCAGCGCCGGCACGAACCCACTCACACGCGCCCGCGACCCGTTGTGAGAACACCGTGACGGCTGCTTCACACGACGCGACATGTCGGCAATATCGACTACCTACCGTCGCGGTATGCGCTCAGCCAAGCACGTCGTCGTGGTCGGACACGGCATGGTCGGACACCGGTTCGTCGAAGCCTTAAGGTCCCGGGATGTGCACCGCGAGTGGCGGGTGACCATCCTCTCGGAGGAGGCCGACGCGGCGTACGACCGCGTGGGGCTGACCGGTTACACCGAGCATTGGGACCGGGCGGAACTGGCGCTGCCCGGCAATGACTATGCAGGCGACAACGATGTCGTGCTGCACCTCGGCTCGGCGGCCCGGGAGATCGATCGCGCCGCCAAGACCGTGACCGCCGCCGACGGCCGCGTCCTGGACTACGACGCACTGGTGCTGGCCACCGGCTCGTATGCCTTCGTGCCGCCGGTGCCCGGACACGACCTGCCCCAGGTGCACGTCTACCGCACCCTCGACGACCTGGACGCCATCCGGGCGGGGGCAGAGAAGGCACGGGACAGCAACACCCCCGTCGGCGTGGTGATCGGCGGTGGCCTGCTCGGCCTGGAGGCCGCCAACGCGTTACGCGGCTTCGGGTTGACGACGCACGTGCTGGAGATGTCACCGCACCTGATGGCCAACCAGCTCGACGAGGCCGGTGGTGCACTGTTGAGCCGGATGATCAAAGGTCTGGGCATCGAGGTGCACACCGCGGTGGCCACCGAGAGCATCGCGCCGGCGCAGCGGCACCGGCCGATCCGCAGGTCCGCCGTGGACGACGCGGTGCGGGTCTCGCTCAACGACGGCAGCACCATCGACGCCGGCCTGGTCATCTTCGCCGCCGGGGTTCGCCCGCGCGACGAGCTGGCCCGCGCGGCCGGCCTGGACATCGCGCAGCGCGGCGGTGTTCTGACCGATCTGTCCTGTGTGACAAGCGATCCGAACATCTACGCGATCGGCGAGGTGGCCGCCATCGAGGGCCGCTGCTACGGCCTGGTGGCCCCGGGCTACACCACCGCCGAGGTGGTGGCCGACCGGTTGCTCGGCGGGCAGGCCGAGTTCCCCGGGGCGGACATGTCCACCAAGCTCAAGCTGCTCGGTGTCGACGTCGCGAGTTTCGGTGACGCCCAAGGGCATACCCCGAACTGCCTGGAGGTCGTGGTCAACGACCCGGTCAAGCAGACCTATGCCAAGCTGGTGCTCTCCGATGATGCCAAGACCCTGCTCGGCGGCATCCTGGTGGGCGACGCGTCGGCCTACGGGGTGCTGCGGCCCATGGTGGCCAGTGAGCTGCCCGGCGACCCATTGGCCCTGATCGCCCCGGTGACCGACGGTGCCGCACCGGCGCTGGGTGTCGGTGCGCTACCCGATATCGCGCAGATCTGCTCGTGCAACAACGTCACCAAAGGTGATCTCAAAGAAGCGATCTGCGGCGGCTGTGATGACGTCGCCGGCCTGAAGAAGTGCACGCTGGCCGGCACTTCCTGCGGGTCGTGCGTGCCCTTGCTCAAGCAGCTGCTGGAAGCCGAAGGTGTCGAGCAGTCCACGGCCCTGTGCGAACACTTCAGCCAGTCTCGCGCCGAACTGTTCGAGATCATCAGCGCCACCGAGATCCGCACCTTCTCCGGCCTGATCGAGAAGTTCGGCACCGGAAAGGGTTGCGATATCTGCAAACCCACCGTCGCCTCCATCCTGGCCTCGACCAGCTCGGATCATGTGCTCGACGGTGAGCAGGCCTCGCTGCAGGATTCCAACGATCACTTCCTGGCCAACATCCAACGCAACGGCAGCTACTCGGTGGTGCCGCGCTCGCCCGGCGGGGAGATCACCCCCGAGCAGCTGATCCTGATCGGCGAGATCGCCAGGGATTTCGGCCTCTACACCAAGATCACCGGTGGCCAGCGGATCGACATGTTCGGTGCCCGGGTCGACCAGTTACCGCAGATCTGGCGCCGCCTGGTCGAGGGCGGGATGGAATCCGGGCACGCCTACGGTAAATCCCTTCGCACGGTGAAGAGTTGCGTTGGCAGTACCTGGTGCCGGTACGGGCAGCAGGACTCGGTGAACATGGCCGTCGAGATCGAGAAGCGCTACCGCGGTCTGCGGGCACCGCACAAGATCAAGATGGCCGTGTCCGGCTGCGCCCGCGAATGCGCCGAGGCGCAGAGCAAGGACGTCGGCATCATCGCCACCGAACAGGGCTGGAACCTGTACGTCTGCGGCAACGGCGGCATGTCGCCCCGGCATGCCAAGCTGCTGGCCGGTGACCTCGACGACGAGACGTTGGTGCGCTACATCGACCGGTTCCTGATGTTCTACATCCGCACCGCCGACCGGTTGCAGCGCACCGCCCCGTGGCTGGAGGCCATGGATGGCGGGCTGGATCACCTGCGCGATGTGGTGTGCAACGACTCACTCGGGCTGGCCGCGGAGTTCGAGGCGGCCATGGAGCGCCATGTCGCCGGCTACGCGTGCGAATGGAAGGGCGTCCTCGACGATCCCGAGAAGCTGTCGCGGTTCGTCTCGTTCGTCAATGCCCCCGATGTCGCGGATCCGACGATCGAGTTCACCGAATCCAACGGCCGCAAAGTGCCGATCGGGATGCCGACGCTGCGGGTACAGGAGAAGGCATGACACTGCTCGACGATCGCAAACGCGTTGATTCCCACGGTGACTGGGAATGGATCGAGGCGTGCGCCTACGACCGCTTGCTGCCGTGTCGCGGTGTCGGGGTGCTGCTGCCCGACGGAACCCAGGTGGCGCTGTTCCGGCTGGACGACGGCTCGTTGCACGCCGTCGGCAATATCGACCCGTTCTCCGGCGCCGCGGTGATCTCGCGCGGTATCGTGGGCGACCGCGGTGGACGCGCCTGCGTGCAATCCCCGATCAAGAAGCAGGCCTTCGCATTTGACGATGGCAGCTGCCTCGATGATCCGGATGTGGCGCTGGCGGTGTTCCGGACCCGCGTTACGCCGTCCGGTCTCGTGCAGATCGCGGTGTAGCGGCGGCCCAGTGGGCGTCGCGGCCGGGACCGGGGCGACGGGCCACATCGCCGCGGCGCTCCAGCATGGTGAGGTTGCGATACACGGACTCGATCACGGTGTCCTTGCCCGCCCGGTTTGCCCTCCGCTGCACATAGTCGCGCAGTTCGGCGGTGGTCAAGGTGCCATCGGTGTCGTCTAGTGCCGCCAGCAGCCACTCCCGCAGCTGCGCCGCCCCCCATTGTGAAGCCATCGCAGAGAATAGTAGCGGAGTAACGGGGCGAGTCCCTAGTTGAGCGTTATGTCAGGTTGCGCACCCAATGGTGAGTTGAAATGTGCTGCGAGATTTGGTATCTCCGGCGAGTCTTGGTGCAGGTGTCCGACAGGTTGCCGACTCGGACAGTTCGCTGATGCTGGCTGAGATCAACTCCGGAGCGGGCCGAAATGGGGATTCGTTCGGATGCGACGTTGCTGGCGACGGCAGCGGCCGCACCGCAGCCGGCCCGGCTACGCCGCGGCGGACAACCCGTGGACGCGGGCGCGGCGGAACCGGCCGGCGATCAGCCGCACCATGCCGGGATGGATGCCGAGTGGGTCGCCGACGATATCGGCCCCGGAATCGCGCAGCCGATCTTGGAAGAGCCCGTCGGCGAGCAGGTAGGACGCGACCGCCACACATCGGCCGGAGCGGCGGTGGGCGTTCTGGACCGCGTCCGCGACGGTGGGGGTGCCGGTAGCGGCAAAGGCGAGTTCCACGCGGTCACCGGTCAGGGCCGATAGCATGGCCGCGGTCCTGCGCAGATCGGACGCGGCACTGACATCCGAGGTGCCCGCTGCCGCCATGATCACCGAATCGCCGGTGCGCCAACCCGATTCGTAGAGCCGATCGGCCATCACGCGTACCGTGCCCTGGCACGGCCCCAGCGGCGGGGTGACCACGACGCGGCGATGCCCGCTGGCGGCGACGTGGGCGGGTACGTCGACCCGCACGTGATAGCCGCCGGCCAGGAAGGCCGGCACCACGACGGCCGGTTCGTCGCCGGGTAGCGAGTCGAGTACCTCGCGGGGCGTCGGTCCGAGCACGTCGACGAACGCCACCCGCACCTCCCGGTCCACCACCGCGGAGACACGCTGGGCGAGCTCGCCGATCATGTTCACGCCGCCGGCCTTGCGGGTGCCGTGCGCCACCAGGATGTAGTTCATGCGCCCACCGGGAACTCGTCGACCGCCAGCCGGTACCCGCGTTTGACCACCGTCGCGACGATGTTCTTGTCGCCCAACGCCGTTCGCAATCGCAGGACCGCCGTCTCCACCGCGTGGGTGTCGGTACCGCAGCCCGGCAGGGCGCCCAGCAGATCGGCCCGCGACACCACCGCTCCCGGCCGGTGCGCCAATGCGCGGATGGTGGCCATGCTCGCCGGTGGCAGCTCCTTGACCACCTCGTCGACCAGCACACAGGTCCCGCGGATCTCCAGGAGGTGCCCGGCGACGCGGATGCGGCGGGATTGCAGCAGCGGTAACTCGTCGGTGATGTGGCGGGCCAATGCGCCCAGTCGCATCCGCTCCGGAGACGAGGTCGGGACGCCCAGGCGTACCAGCGGCCGGGCGGTCACCGGGCCCACACACATCGCGTGCACCGTGGTCCGCAACGCGTGCAGCAGCGAATCCTGGACGCCGAGCTCGGTCGCCCGCATCAGCATCGCAGCGACCGCCGGGGCGGAGGTGAAGCTGACGGCGTCGTAGCGCTGATCGGCGATGCCCATCACCAGCTGGTCGAAGGCACCACCCCGCGGTGCGGGATGCCAGCGGTAGACGCGGATCGGCACCACCTCGGCGCCGGCCGCTTCCAATTCGTCGAGGAACTCGGGGAACGGGTCCCATTCGTCGGTGGCGCCGTGCAACTGCACCGCGATGCGCATGCCGACGATGCCGCCTTCGAGCAGATAGTGCAGCAGCTCGCGGGAGGATTCGGATTCCGGTGACCATTCCTCGGGCAGCCCGGCCGCGCGCAGCGCCCCGGTGGCCTTGGGACCGCGGGACACGATGCGCGCCTTGGACAAAGCGGCCGTCAGTTCGTGGGCCAGCCCCCAGCCGTCGGCCGCCGCGATCCAGCCGCGCAGACCGATGCCGGTGGTGGCGATGACGATGTCCGGCGGCGTCGCGATCAGGGCCTCGGTGTGGGCGCGCAACTCGTCGTCGTCGGGCAGCGGCACCATGGTGATGGCGGCTGCGGCGGTCACGTCGGCGCCGCGACGTGTCAGCAGCGCGGCGAGTTCCTCGGACCGGCGGGCCGAGGTGACGGCTACCCGGAACCCGGTGAGCGGAGCCCAGTCAGGTTCAGTCATGACACCTGTGTATTCAGGGCATGTTTCGGGCGGGTTACTCGACTGTTGCGCAGGTGTGTCACCTGGGCAGGTGAGCAGGGCGAGCGGCGCATGCCGACCACGTTAAGAACGCTATGTTGCGTTGTCACTGCCTGCGATATCCCAGCCGTGAACTTCCGCTCACCACCGAGAAAATACTCCTGTGAGGTCGGCCCGCGGCGCCCTCACCAGACGTCGCCGTCGCGCCAATCGCAGGTCAGCGCCCCGTCGAGGTCGAGTTCGGCGCTGACCGGCAGAGCGTAGACACCCCCGTCGTCCTCGGGGGTGCGGGTGATCCCGGACGGGGCCAGCACCGACGTCTCGCCCCGCCACTGCCGCCACCCGCGCCGGGCGTACAACGTCCGCCCAGCGTCCGACGAACTGAGCGCACCCACTTCGTAGGCGCCCCGCAGCACCTGCTCGAGGGCGTCCAGCACCGCGGCGGCCAGTCCCTGACCACGCCGGTCCTCGCGCACGGCGACGGCCTCGACGTACCCGCAGCGCAGCGCCCGGCCCTGGTGCAGCAGGCGCCGCGCCACGACGGCGCCGTGGGCGATGATCGCGCCGTGATGACACACCAACGCGTGCATGCCCCCCAGGGCGTGCTCCCAGTCGACGTCGGTGAAGTTACCGTCGAAGGCGTCGTGCACCATCTGTCGGGCGTCGTCGCGGGTCTCACCGTCGAGGTCGGCGGTATGGATCAGGCGTGCGGTGTGTACCCCCACCCTGTCGTTCTACCAGCCCGGCGGCGGGGCCGAGCGGGGTTCGGCTACTGCACCGGGCCGCGCGGGTGTGACCAGTGCAACCTGATGGTCTGACCGGGCCGGGCCTGGCCGACGCGGTCCAGGCCGGCCTCGGTGATCACGCCGATCACCGGGTAACCGCCCGTCACCGGATGGTCGGGACCGAGGATCACCGGAAAGCCGTTGGGCGGCACCTGGATTGCGCCCCGGGTGGCACCCTCGCTAGGCAGCTGCCGGTCCGGCCAGCGGTACTCCAGTGGCATGCCGACGAGCCGCATCCCGACCCGGTCACTGCGGTTGGTGACGAGCCAGTTGGTGCGAACGAGGACGTCCGGGTCGACGAACCAGTCATCCCGCGGACCCGGCACCACGTCCAGTTCCAGGATGTCGGCTTCGATCGAGGCCACCGGGGCCTGTTCCAGTTCGGGGAAGTCGGTGCTGTGCTCGCCGACCGGCAGCACGTCGCCGGGACGCAATGGTGCCGGGCCGATCGCCGACATCACGTCATAACTGCGCGAGCCGAGCACCGGGGGCACGTCGATTCCGCCGCGCACCGCCAGGTAGCTGCGCAGACCCGAGTGCGGCGCCCCGAGTGAAATCACCTCACCGTCGTGGGCGTAGTGGATGCTGTTGGTCCCGAACGGCTTTCCGTTGACCGACGGGTCGGTATCGGCTCCGGTCACCGCGATCGCGACGTCACCACCGCGCACCCGCGCCGAGAATCCACCGAAGGTCACCTCGACGGTGGCGGACTCGCCGGGGTTGGCGACCAGCCGGTTGGCCAGTGTGTGGGCCCGGCGGTCGGCCGCACCTGATCGGGTGACGCCCATATGGGCCAGGCCGGGCCGGCCCAGGTCCTCCACCAGGGCCAGCGGGCCGGTGCGCAGCACCTCCAGTGTGACGGTCATCGTGCCTCCTGGAATCGGACGGTCATCCCGGGCACCAGCAGCGCCGGTTGATCGCGATTGATATCCCACATGACGGCGTCGGTGTGCCCGATCAGCTGCCAGCCGCCCGGCGTCTCACGCGGATAGACCCCGCTGAACTCACCGGCCAGCGCCACCGCGCCGGCCGGGACCCGGGTGCGCGGCTCGGCGCGTCGTGGCACCTGCAGCCGGGGATCGCCGCCGACCAGGTAGGCGAAACCCGGTGCGAAACCCGAGAATCCGACCTGCCAGAGGCTGCCGGTGTGGGCGGCGACGACCTCGGCGGGGTTCAGTCCGGTCAGCTCGGCCACCGCGTCGAGGTCGGCGCCGTCGTAGACGACGTCGATCACCACGTCGGGCCCGGCCGAGGCCGCCGGATCGTTGTGGCCGGTGCGCAGCTTGCCCAGCCGTTGCCGGGTCGGCGCCAGGTAGCGCGGCCCGGCCAGCTTCAGCAGGATGGTGCGCGATGCGGGAACGATGTCGACGACGCCCAGCAGGTCGGCATCCCGGATGGCGGCAGTCCACGCCAATACCTCGGCGGTGCTGTCGAACTCGAGGAGCAGGGCCTGATCCCCGTATTCACGAACGGTGCTGAGCACCGGTGACTCCGTTGTGACTGTCATCTGCCAACGCTACCGCCGGGTAACAAGAAATCGGGATGCTCTATGAGCTTTGCCAGAGGAGCCTTAGGGGCTGTTTAGGCGGCCAGCGCGTAGGTCGGCTCGTGGCGCTTGACGTACGCGATCACCCGGTAGGTGATGGGCAGCATGACCACCTCGACGGCCGTCTTGTAGAACCATCCCAGCGCGGTGTAGACGGCGAGGTCCTTGAACGTGGTGATGCCGATGGCGCCGGCGGCGATGGCGCAGAACACCAGGGTGTCACCGAGCTGCCCGGCGAATGTCGACCCGACCAGTCGCGCCCACAGGTGCTTCTCCTTGGTGCGTTCCTTGATGGCCACCACGACCCACGCGTTGATGGTCTGTCCCACGATGAAACCCGCCAGCCCGGCGATGATCAGCTGGGTGTAGGCATGCACGACGTTCTCCAGGTGCGCCTGGTTCTCGTAGAAGTCGGCCGCTGGGAGATAGAGGGTGACCCAGAACATGAAGGCCGCCAGGATGTTCATCGCGAAGCCCAGCATGATGGCCTTGCGGGCGGCCTTGAACCCGTACACCTCCGACAGCACGTCGCCGATCACATAGGTCAGCGGGAAGACGATGAAACCGCCGTCGGTCAGGATCGGGCCGAACGCCACGCCCTTGGTTGCGGTGACGTTGGAGATGATCACCAGGGCGGTGAACACCGCGACGAAGATCGGATAGTAGGCCGAGCCGGTCTGCGCGA
Organism: Mycolicibacterium canariasense; assembly: GCF_002101555.1. Classification (GTDB taxonomy): domain Bacteria; phylum Actinomycetota; class Actinomycetes; order Mycobacteriales; family Mycobacteriaceae; genus Mycobacterium; species Mycobacterium canariasense. The sequence continues at coordinate 36,911 of NZ_LQOL01000042.1, read as the reverse complement.
AACGAGTCGGCTCACGGTTCTCGGTGCTGGTCACCCGGACATCTTGTCAGGCGGTTCCTGTGCGCCGGTGGTTAGCCCACCGCGGCGGCCAGCAACTGCGGTAGCCGGTCGGCGACCACCGGTAGCGACAGCGGTGAGGCGAACGCGATGGCGGCGGCCAGTTCGGGATCGGTGAAGACGTTGTGCTTTCCGTGCGCGGCGATCGTCGGGTCGGCCAGCAGTGCGTCGCGCGCGGGATCACCGTCGGTGGTCCAGATCAGTACATCGGCGGAGATCTTGTCGACCGCGATGCGGCTGTCGGTCGACGGCACGGTGAAGCCGAGTGCGGTGAGCCAGTCCGGATGGTGGACGCGGGCGTGACCGTCGTCCAGGGTGCCCTCCAGCAGCAGCGCGGTCCGTCCGGTGAACGACGGGTTGTTCTTGTCCGCCGCGGCGAACTTGTCGTCCACCCCGGTGACCAGTTGCTGCATCTCGTCGTGTTTGAACACGGCCTGGCCGATGCCGGCGGCCTGGTCCTTCCACGGTTCGAAAAAGGCGTCCTGCCCGGACTGCGGGATCGTCGGGGCGATGCCGGCGAGCTTCGTGTAGGTGTCCTTGTCCAGGCCGGCGTTGGTGGCCACGATCAGATCCGGTTTCAGCGCGGCGATGGCGTCGGCGTCGATGCCGTTGGCCAGGTTCAGCACGGCCGGCTGCGCGGACCCTAGTTTCGCGGCCGCCCAGGGCCATACGCCGAACGGCTGGGCTCCGAACCAGTCCGTGACGGCGATCGGCACGACACCGACCGCCAGCAGGAAGTCTTGGTCGTTGAGGCCGGCGCTGACCACCCGGGTGGGCGGGCCCGGGATCCTGGTCTCACCGAACGCGTGCTTGACGGTCACGGATCCGTCCTTGGCCACGGTGCCGGGCTTCGGTTGCCCGCACGCGGCCAGCAGGGTCATCCCCGCGGTCATCGCCAGGAAGCCGCGCCGGGACAAGAGAGTCGGCACGGTGCGAGACTAGCCAACTCCGTCGGCGTCGTCCGCGCAGGCGACCACAAACGATGCCGGGTGGCTACGGGGTCAGAGCCAGCCCCAGGGTGCGGCGGGCGGCGGGGGCGTCACCGTCGATGTGCGCGGTGGCGGACAGATCGAGGCGTTTCCACAGCCCGAGGTACAGCGTGGCGGCGTCGGCGGTGATGGTCGCGACGGGCTCGCCGGTGCCCAGTGTCCAACTGTGGCCGGTATCGGTCGTCACGATGCGGACGGCCTCGGAGACCGGTGCCGTGCGTTCCATGCGCACCTGACGGGGGTAGAACATCGACACGATCTCGTCCACGCCGTCGGCCGCGAACGCCGGGTCGAATGCGGGTGTGGTGCCGAAGGCCGATTCCAGGTCGACGCGGTGGATGGCGTGCTCATGGGCCTGGCGGCGGATCCACCAGCCCGCGGCGCGGGGCGGCGGCCCGAAATTCCAGCACGGCTCGTCAGGGGTGATCGCGCGCATCGCGGTGAGGTAGTCGGGGACGCCGTCGACGTAGTCGGCGACCGGCGAGGGCCCCGGTTCGGGCATCGGTTGCACTTCCCGCGCGCGCAGTATCGAACGCGTCCAGGATTCGATCACCCAGAGATGGGCCAGCAGGTCGGTGACGGTCCAGCCCGGGCATCCCGGCACCGGCCGGTCGAGGTCGGTGCCGCCGGCCAGGGCCGTGCCCTGGATGGCGATCACGTCGTCCTGCAGTTGCCGTAGCAGTGCATCGTTGTCCACCGGGGCAGATTACGGGGCGCCGATACCCCGCAGCAGCACGGTCAGGCCGAACTCGAACGCCCGCTCGGCGCGGTCCGGCCGGTTGTCGCCGGTGGCCAATGCCGCGGCGAACTCGGGAACGACGTCGGGGCTTGAGCCCCAGGGGGTTTCGGGTGCGGCGGCATCGAGTGCCGAGCCGAGCACGAAGTTGTCGATGAGGGTGATGATGTGCAGCGTCTGCTCGGGTGGGAAGCCCGCGCGGGCGAGGGTGCGGGCGAGTGCGTTGTACATCTCCACGGCGGGCTGGCTGCCCACCGGGTACGCCGTCATCAGCGGGATCAATCGCGGGTAGCGGGCGAAGCTGCGTCGGTAGGACCGCATGATCGCGGCGACGACGTCGGTCCACGGTCCGTCGAGCGGGGGAAGTGCGACCTCGTTCATCGCCATCTCACGTAGCAGCTCGACGATCTGTTCGCGGCCGGTGACGTGGTTGTACAGCGAGGACGGACTGACCTTCAGCTTGCGGGCCAGGTCGGGGATGGTGAATCCGCCGGTGGCGTTGACGAGGTCCATGGCGGCCCGCGCGATGCGGTCGGTGGACAGGATCGGAACTGAAGGACGGCCCATGTGCACTTCCCCCGGAACACTTGCGAACTCGTGGCTTCCATCACACAATAAACGAACTTCATTCGTTTTAGGGGTATCGACATGCTCACCTTGACCGACGGCGCAGCCGAACCGCTGTCGCGCTATCTGATGCCCGCGGAGAGTGCGGCCCAGGACCGGATATGGATGGCCTTCCCGTCGCAGGGTTACTCACTGGGCGACACCGAAGCCGAGCATCACGAGGCGCGATCCACCTGGGCTGCTGTCGCGCACGCCATCGCCGAGTTCGAACCGGTCACCATGCTGGTTGACCCGGCGGAGCTGGACGCGGCCAAACGCTATGTCTCCCATGAGGTCGAGATCGTCGAAGTACCGCTGAACGACGCCTGGATGCGCGATATCGGGCCCACCTTCGTCCACGCGGACGACGGTTCGGTAGCCGCCGTGAACTGGGTGTTCAACGGGTGGGGAGCCCAGGATTGGGCCCGCTGGGACCGCGACGCCGAGGTCGGTGCCGTGGTGGCCGAATTGGCCGGGGTGCCGGTCGTGAAGTCGGAGTTGGTCAACGAGGGTGGGGGCATTCAGGTCGACGGTCGCGGCACGGTGCTGGTCACCGAGACGGTTCAGCTCGACCCGGGCCGCAATCCGGATCTGAGCAAGGCGCAGGTCGAGGCGGAGTTGGCCCGCACCATCGGGGCCGCCGATGTGGTCTGGTTGCCCCGCGGGCTGACCCGTGACTCCCAGCGCTTCGGCACCAGGGGGCATGTCGACATCGTCGCCGCGATCACCGCGCCGGGACGACTGCTGCTGCACACACAGACCGCCGATGAACATCCGGATGCCGTGGTGTGCAGAGAGATTCGCGATGTGCTCGCCGACCGATTCGACATCGTCGAGATGCCGGCGCCGGACACGCTGACCGATGCCGAGGGGTATGTCGACTACAGCTACATCAACCACCTGGTGGTCAACGGCGGGGTGATCGCGTGCAGCTTCGGCGATCCGCGGGACGCCGACGCGGCGGCCATCCTTGCCGACGAGTACCCGGGACGTCGTGTCGTCAGTGTCGACGCGCGTCCGCTGTTCGAGCGCGGCGGTGGCATCCACTGCATCACCCAGCAGCAGCCGTCCCCGATAGCCGTGCGCGCGTAGATGTTCCGGCGTAGTGTGCCCTCCGTGCCAACACTGTTTGACAACGGAACTATCTGGACCGGGCCCGCGACAACCACCGATGCGCTGTTGGTTGCCGACGGCGTCGTCGTGGCGCTGGGCCAGCAGGCCCGGGCGGCGCAGGCTGACGAAATCGTCGATTTGGGAGGCGGATTCCTCATGCCGTCGTTCGGCGACGGGCACGCCCACCCGCTCTACGGCGGGCTGGAGTCGGCCGGCCCACAGATCCGCGGGTGCGCCTCGGTGGACGAAATCGTCGCCGAGGTAGCCAGATTCGCCGCCGAACACCCCGACCAGGAATGGATCGCCGGCGCATCCTACGACGGCAGCCTGGTGCCGGGTGGCTTGTTCGACGCCCGCTGGCTCGATGCAGCGGTCCCGGATCGCCCGGTGGTGCTGCGCGCCTGGGATTATCACACGTTCTGGGTGAATTCCGTTGCGCTGCAACGCGCCGGTATCACCGATGACACGCCGGACCCCGTCCTCGGCGAAATCCCGCGGCGTGAGGACGGCACCGTGCTGGGTACCTTGCGGGAATGGGGTGCCACCGACCTGGTGAGCAATGTCATGCCCGCCAGGGATGAGGCCGTGCGGATCGCGGCGCTGGGCACCGCCGCCGACTACTACCTGGCCCGCGGCGTCACCTGGGTGCAGGACGCCTGGGTGGAACCGGCCGATGTCGACACCTACGTCGCCGCGGCCGCCCAGGGCGCGCTGCGCATGCGCTTCAACCTGGCGTTCTACGCCGACCCACGCCATTTCGATTCTCAGGTAACCCAGTACGCGGCCGCCCGGGATCGGGTGCAACAGGCGGGGTCGCCGCTGCTGACCGCGAACACGGTGAAGTTCTTCGCCGACGGTGTGGTGGAGAACGAGACCGGGGCGCTGCTGCAGCCGTACTGCTCCGGCCTGCACTCGCACGGCGGGCAGGAGCGCAGCGACCCGGGAGGTAGTTGTGGCATGCAGTTGTGGGAAGGCAATTCGTTGGCCGAGGCCGCGCGCCGCGTCGACGAGTTGGGGTTCCAGATCCACATCCACGCGATCGGTGACGCCGCGGTGCGCCAAGCACTGGATGCCATCGAGTACGTCGTGGCGCACAACGGTGCCCGGGACCGCCGCCCCGTCATTGCGCATGCCCAGCTGATCGACGACATCGACATCGGTCGGTTCGCCGCGCTCGGCGTCATCCCCAACATGCAGCCGCTATGGGCCCAGATGGACGCGTTGATGACCGTGTTGACCATCCCACGGCTGGGTGTCGAGCGCTCCGACAAGCAGTACCGCATGCGGTCTCTCCAAACATCGGGCGCGGCACTGGCTTTCGGGTCAGACTGGCCGGTGTCCTCGGGGGCTCCGCTGGACGGCATCGCGGTCGCCGTGTCGCGGCGCACCGCCGACGGTGAACCGGAGGCGGGCTGGACGCCCGAGGAGATCGTGCCGATCGACCGCGCGCTGTCCTGCTACACCGCGTCGGTGGCGTACCAGGCGTTCGCCGAGAACACCTGGGGGCGCGTCGCGCCCGGCGCCAGTGCCGACCTGGTCTGGCTGGACGGCGACCCCACGTCCACTGCCGCGCTGGACCTTCCCAAGCTCCGGGTACGCGGCACCTATCTGCAGGGCCGGCGCGTGTACGCGGGCGAACAGTGAAAGGCACCAAGATGTCCGAGACGCTCCCCGAAACCGAAGGCAACCTGAAACGGGTACTCGGACTGCCGTCGCTGGTCCTGTTCGGGCTGGTGTACATGGTGCCGCTGACGGTATTCACCACCTACGGCATCGTCACCGAGACCACGGGAGGCCGGCTGTCGGTGGCCTACCTGGTGACGCTGGTTGCCATGGTGTTCACGGCCCGTTCCTATGCGCGGATGTCCGTCGCCTACCCGGTCGCCGGGTCGGCGTACACCTACACCCAGAAGTCGTTCGGTGCGCCCATCGGCTTCCTGGCCGGGTGGTCGCTGCTGCTGGACTACCTGTTCCTGCCGATGCTCAACTACCTCGTCATCGGCATCTACCTGAACGCCGCCCTGCCTGCCGTCCCGCAGTGGCTGATCGTGGTGATCACCATCGCCATCGTGACGGTGCTCAACGTCGTGGGCATCGTGTCCGTCGACCGGGCCAACTTCCTGATCATCGGGATCCAGGCCGTCTTCATCGCGGTGTTCGTCATCATGGCCTTCGTCGCCATCTCGCGTTCCGGCACCGTCGATGTGATGGCCCCGTTGAGTGGTGACGGCTCGGCCGGTGGCCTCAGCCCGATCCTGGCCGGCGCGGCGATCCTGTGCCTGTCCTTCCTCGGTTTCGATGCCGTGTCAACACTTTCCGAGGAGGCAAAAGACCCGAAGCGCAGCGTCCCGCGCGCCATCATGATCGCCACCATCGCCTCCGGCGTGATCTTCTTCCTGCTGTCCTACGTCTCGCAACTGGTGTACCCATCCAACCAGTTCGCCGATGTCGACTCAGGCTCCCTGGAGGTCATGACCACCGCGGGAGGCCAGTTCCTGAACTCCTTCTTCACCGCCGCCTACGTCGCCGGCGCGCTCGGGTCGGCCATCACCTCCCAGGCATCGGTGGCCCGCATCCTGTACGCCATGGGGCGCGACGGGATCTTGGCCCGCAAGGTGTTCGGTCACGTCTCACCGCGTTTCAGCACACCGGTCTACGCCATCGCCTTCGTGTCGGTCATCTCGCTGGCCGCCGTCTTCGTCGACCTGGCACTACTGGCCTCGGTCGTCAGTTTCGGTGCCCTGGTGGCCTTCTCGGTGGTCAACCTCTCGGTCATCAAGCACTACTTCGTGGACCTGAAGCACCGCCATGGCGCCCAGCTGATCGGTAGCCTGCTGTTGCCGTTGATCGGTTTTGCCCTGACGGTGTGGCTGTGGACCAGTCTGTCCGGAACGGCCCTGGTCGTCGGGTTGATTTGGCTGGCTATCGGATTCGTCTGGCTGCTGGTTGTCACCCGCGGGTTCTCCCGGCCGACGCCGACGCTGGATCTGCAGGAGTAAGACGGCGAAACCGCCCGCCCCGCACCGGCTGCGAGCCTATTCTCGGCACAGGCACAGCCGAAGGGAGCGTGCGCCCATGCGAAGACGCTATCGCTACGCGGCGGCGGCGCTGATCGCCCCGTTGGGCATCGCGCTGCCCCCGGCGGCATCCGCCGATTGCACCAACGCAAACGGCACGACGGTCTGCGCCCAGGGCAGTGTCCGCGGCCCGGATGGCGGCACCGGAGCCGGGTACACCGGCCCCTATGTTCCGTACCCGTGTGAGTACGACTGGTTGTGCGACGACGGGCTGTCCATTGCCATCGACCCGCCCGACCGGCCGTGGCGTCCGGGTGGTGGTATCGGTCCACGATAGTGGTGAAGGAGTGACGTGAACGTGTGGAAGCGAACGCTATGTATCGCAGCGGCGGGCGCGACCGTCCTCGTCGGCACCGCCGCGCCCGCCCTGGCAGATCCACCGCCGAACTGCACGGCCGCCGACCTGGCCGGCATCACGGCGGGGGTCAGCGCGTCGACATCGGCCTACCTGTTCACCCATCCCGATGTGAATGAGTTCTTCACCGGGCTCAAGGGACAGGATCGTGATGTCAAACGTGAGCGGGTGCGGGCGTATCTCGATGCGAACCCACAGGTGCAGGCCGATTTTCAGGGTATTCGGCAGCCCCTGCAGGACTTTCGGGACCGTTGCCGGGGCTGAGATGCCAACCGCCGGCTACGGGAAATCAGTAGCCGGCGGTCGGTTTCCCGTCGCTTCGCTCGCCCGGGCCCCGGGGTCGGCGGGCTAATCAGACGAGGGTGACGGTGACCGGGATGTTGCCGCGGGTCGCCTTGGAGTAGGGGCATACCTCGTGCGCGGCGTCGATGATCTTCTGTGCGACTTCACGGTCGACGCCGGGGATGGTGACGTTGAGCCGGGCCTGGAGTGAGAAGGCGCCGTCGGTGTTGACCAGATCGACCTCGGCGTCCACGGCGGTGTCGGCGGGGAGCTTCACGTCGTGCTGGCCCGCGGTCAGGCCCATCGCGCTGAGGTAGCAGGCCGACCAGCCGGCGGCGAACAGCTGTTCGGGGTTGGTGCCGGTGCCGTTGGCTCCCGGCGGTGTGAGCTGGATATCGAGGTTTCCGTCCGAGCTGTAGGACTCGCCTTGTCGGCCACCGGTGGTGTGAGTCTGGGCGGTGTAGAGGACGGACATGGTGGGGCTCCCTTGCGTTGGTGTGGCCGTTACGGCTACTGGAACGACCGGTTGCACCCGATCATTCCCATCCGATTAAATCGGATCCGATTATTTTTCGGGTAGGGTGGTTCCATGTCACCAGATGTGCCGAAGCTGGCCGACTTCATGTGCTTCGCGGTTTACTCGGCCAACCTTGCCTATGGCAGGGCGTACAAGCCGATCCTGGACAAGCTCGGCGTCACCTACACCCAGTACATAGCGATCGTCGCGCTGTGGGAGGAGGACCACCAGACCGTCCGGCAGTTGGGCGAGAAGCTGTTCCTGGAATCCAACACGTTGACGCCCATCTTGAAAAAGCTGGAATCGGTCGGCCTGGTGACCCGGGCCCGCGATCCGCGCGATGAGCGTCAGGTGGTGGTCAGTCTCACCGAGGCCGGGCGTGCGCTGCGAGCCAACGGGGCCGAGATGGACCTGGTCGCCGCGACCGGATTGAGTCTCGATGAACTGCGTACGCTGCAGCGCGGTGTCGCGACGTTGCGGGACAACCTGCGCAGGCACGTCGAGAACACTCACGTCGAGAACACTGCGGAGTGACCGGCTACGGGTGCAGGCGGACCTTCACGTGCTCGCCCGAGCGGGACATGGCGGCGGCATAACCGTCGCCCGCGCGGTCCAATGGCAGTGTGGTGGTGAAGATTCCGCTGATGTCCAGGCGACCGGCCTGGAGCAGGGGGATCAGTTCGGGCCAGGTCTGTTGCACCGGCGCGGTGGTCAAGCGGATGGTCAGGCTGCGGATGAGGCAGGCCAGCGCTGGCAGCGGATACGGCTGCAGATCGTGGACGCCGACGATCGACACCGTGCCGCCGGTGCGTACGGTGCCGATGGCGTCGTTGATAGAGGTGTCGGTGCCCACCGCATCGATCACCGAATCGGCCCCGAGTCCGTCGGTGTACTCGCGCACGGACTGTCCGGCCGGCGGATCCACCGGCACCGCACCGCGGGTCGCCGCCCACGCCCGGCGCGTGGGCACCGGGTCGACGGCGAAAACCGTTGCGGCGCCGAGAGCGAAGGCGCTCTGCACAGCGCACATGCCGACGGGTCCCAGTCCGATCACCGTCACCGTGCCACCGATCGGGATGTCGGCGCGTTTGGCTGCCGCCCAGCCGGTGGCCAGATTGTCGGTGAGCAGCAGTGCCTGCTCGGTGTCGATCGCATCAGGCAGAGCCAGCAACTGGAAATCGGCGCCGGGCACGGCCAGCAGTTCGGCCTGGGCGCCGCCCAGCGCTCCGGAACCGAAGATGTGTGGGCCACCGAGACACCGAATCGGGTCGCGGGTGGCGCATCCGCTGCAGTGGCCGCAGCCGGCGACCGAGGACACCAACACCTGATCGCCGACCTCCACACGGTGTACGTCCGAGCCGATCTCGACGACGGTGCCCACCGCCTCATGGCCGAGCGCGACCGGCTCGACGATGGGGTAGTGGCCCTCCAGGAAGTGCAGGTCCGATCCGCAGATGCCGGTGGCGCTCACCTCGATGATGGCGCCGTCCGGTCCGGGTAACGTCGGGTCGGGATGGTCCACGACGTGGATCTGGCCCACACCGTCGACGACGACCGCACGCATACGTCAATCCTCCTGATAGTCGAACCAGATGGGTTCGGCTACGGCGTAACGGTATTCGGACAACCGCCACGGGCTCACGGTGTGGATCTCGCCGTCGGCATTCTTGAAGTATGAGTGCTTGACCGACGGGTGCGCCCACACGGTCTTGCGGATCGCCTCTTGGGATTTCGCGTGCCATGCCGCGGTGGGCTCGGGCAGCGGCTCGATGGTGTGCAGCCCGGCCGTGACGAGGTGCTCCAGGCACCGGTTGATATAGCGCATCTGCAACTCGGAGTTCATGATCAGGCTGCCGCCGTGCGCCAGGTGGGTACCGGGGCCATAGGTCATGAAGAAGTTGGGGAAGCCGGGCACGGTGATACCACGGTAGGCGTACGGCCGGGACCCCCACACGGTGTGCAGGTCCGCGCCGCCGCGGCCGGTGACGGTCATCGGGAACAACACGTCGCTGGCACGAAAACCGGTGGCGTACACGATGATATCTACGTCATGTTGGTTTCCGTCGGCTGTTCGGATCCCGGTGGGGGTGATCCTTTCGATCGGCGTGCGGACCAAGTCGACATTGTCGCGTTTGAGGGTGGCCAGCCAGCTGCCGTTGTCCTGCAGCGTGCGTTTGCCGGTGGCTGGATAGTCGGGCAGCACCTTGGCGAGTAGGTCGGGATCGTCGCCAACCTGCGTGGTGATCCAGTCGGTGAACATGATGCGGGCGATGGCGTTGATCTCGCTGACCGCGTTGGCTTGGTCGGCGTAGTTCGGATCCACCCGCGCGGCCTCGAGGCCCTTGTCGGCACCCGGCCACAGCAGCAGGAATCGGTACCATCGGCCGTAAAACGGCAAGTGCTGCATGGCCCAGCGGACCCCGTCGGGAACCCGATCGTGATACATCGGATTGGGGAACATCCACTGTGCGGTGCGCTGGAACACCGTCAGGTGTGCCACCCGATCGGCGATGGCGGGGCCGATCTGGAAGCCGCTGGCCCCCGCGCCGACGAGGGCGACGCGCTTGCCGGTGACGTCGACGCCGTGGTCCCATCGCGCGGAATGGAAGGCGGGCCCGGCGAAGGTGTCGGCACCGGGGAAGTCGGGAACATGCGGTCGGTTGAGCTGACCGACCGCGGTGATGACGGCGTCGGCCCGCAACGTCTCGGTACCGTGCGCAGTACGCGCCGTCACCTGCCATTGGCCGTCGGCCCATGCCGCCGACAGCACCTCGGCGTTCCATCGGATGTGCGGCCGCAGGCCGTGCCGCTCGACCACGTCGCAGAAGTATCGGCGCAGTTCGGGCTGTTCGGCGAAGAAGTGGTCCCAGTGATTGCTGGGTTCGAAGCTGTAGCAGTAGAGGTGGTTGGCGACGTCGACACGGGCCCCGGGATAACTGTTCTCCCACCACGTTCCGCCGGGTCCGGCGTTCTTCTCCACGATGGTGAACGGAATACCCGCCTGCTTGAGCCGTACGCCGGCCAGCACCCCGGATTCTCCGCAGCCGATGACGACGACGTGGAAGTCATCGACGTCGGTGAGTGGCTTCGGCCGGCGGGGGTCGGTGCCTTGCAGGTCGAGTTCCTCGAGGACCAGCGGCACGTTGTCCTCGTCGACGTGTTCGCAGGCCGCCCAATCGAGCATCTCGCGCACCAGATCGTCGGGTAACGGGTCGGGGATGGGGCAGCCACGGTCGCGGTAGTCGGTGATGATCGGCAACGCGACGGCGCGGGCCCGGGCCTTGTCCTCCTCGCTCATGAAGCCCTGGACTTCGTTGAGGAACACGCCGGCCTGTTCGAAGTCCCGGATATAGGACGGATCGCCGGTGAGGTGCACCAGCGAGAGCAACAGGGTGGGAATGCTGACGTCTTCCAGTGCCGCGGCGATCTGGGCGTCTGGGGTGTCAAACGGCTGTCCGGCATGGAAACTGCGCGTCACGCCCAGTTACGCTACGTGGCGTAGCGATATGGGGCAAGGATGGGTTGGTCCAGTTCCACCCGCTGCTGCTCAGGCAGGCCGGGCAGTCGTGAACGCGCGCGGTTGCGTGCGCATGGTCTGCGTATCAAGAAGCTCGTCCTTAGAGGCTCGCGTCACACACGTGAACAGGTCGGCAACTTATCGTTGTGGGGTGACCCGCGGGGCGGACGGCCATGGTGACTGGATCCGGGCTCTGCACGCCGACGTCTGCGGTGTGCAGCGATCCCACGCGCCGCGAGCCGCGGCGGCCGCGGTGCCGGTGTTGGGCGAGCCGCTGACGGCCTGGGGTATCGAACTGGCTGCCCGGGTGCATGACAAGGTTCGTGTCGAGTTGCCCGACGCCAACCTGTCTGCAGGAGGCTACGCATCGGCGGCGGTCGAGGCGTCGGTATTGGCACTGCTCACCGGACTGGTGACAGGCCGGGCATTCGCTACGCCCGCGGAGGCACGAGACCATGTGCGGTGGTCGGCGCGCCAAGGTATGGCGTTGGACACGGTCTTACGGGTCATCTGGCAGTCGCACACCGGTGCACAGGACCAACTGGTGGACGCCATGACCAAGGCCGTCCCTGCAGAACAGCTGGCCTACGAGGTCAAGCGGGTGTCCTCGAGGCTGCTGGAGACGGTGACCACGATGGTCGGTGATCTCAGCGTGGTGTTCGAGCACGAACGCACAGCGTGGGGCAGGCATCGCTCGGCCACCATCCGCCATCACATCGACTGCCTGGTCGAGACCGGACAGCTAAGGGCCGGCGCCGAAGCCGAACTCGGTATTCGACTCGGCGATCACCATGTGGCGGCTTTGCTGTGGCCGGTGGGCGCCGCGATCGACCGCGGCTGGACCGCCGATATCCCGGCCTGGGGCGAGATGGTCCGCGGAAAGCTCAATGCCGCAACCACTCTGGTGATGCCGCTGACGAACGGTTCCACCGAGGTGGTCTGGTCGAGCGCTTTGGCGCCACAGACCGCACAGCTCACTCACATCACGCCTCCGGCCGATATCGCCGTGGCGTTCGGTGTCTGTGCTCCGGGTGCCGCCGGCCTTCGGGACGCTGTCGTGGAGGCCAGGTGGATCGCCGATGCGCTGCGCACCAGCACCAGCACCCGCGTGTGGACCTATGACCAGCACGGCGTGCTCGCCCTGATGGCAACCGATCCCGACGCCTGTCGCCGCTTCGTCCGCCATACTCTTGCTGGTCTGTCGGGCGGCTCGCCGCGGATGCAGCTGATGCGCGAAACACTGCTGGCTTATCTGGATCACCAGGGCAGCCGTAACGCCGCGGCCCAGCAACTGAATATCGCCGCCACCACCGTTGCCTACCGGGTGCGTCAGGCCCAGCAGTTGCTCGGCCCGCACGCCACCGACAACCGCACCGCACTCATCGTGGCGCTGATGCTCGCGATCCACTACCCGCAACTTGCCGAATAGCAGACTCGTAATCTGTCGTCGAACAACAAACTCCGCCGCGAACTTTATCGTCACAACAGGAGAAATCGCCCTCAGTGATCGGCACACTCGATTGCATGGTTACCCAACGCGGCGACCACGGCATCCAGTCGACAACCAGACGGAAGACCAGGAGTACATCGATGATCACTCCCCAGAACACACCGCCCACCCAGGTCGTTCCGCACCCGCAGGCCCCTCAACGCCATGCCGCCGACGTCGACTGGGACACCACCAACATGTTCCTCAACGGCCCGTTTGCACCATGGCACGAGGAAACTGAGGCATTCGACCTACCAGTGGTCGGCAAGCTGCCCGACGACTTGGCCGGGGCACTGTTCCGCGTCGTGGGCAATCCGCGATTCCGCCCCCTGGACCTCGACCGCTACCACTGGTGGGAGGGCGACGGCGGAGTAGCCGGCTGCTACATCCGCGACGGCAGAGCAGCACTGCGGATGCGCTGGGTCATGACCGAGACCATGAAGATCGAAGTGGAAGCCGGCGAAGCCATCTACAGCGGCTTTGTCAACGGGTCTTCCATACACAAGCCACTGCCTGCCGGAGCTCCACCTGCCAAGAATGTGGCCAACACCAATGTCGGGCTCTTCGCCGACCACCTACTCGTCTATTACGAAGGCGGCCTTCCCTATTCGCTGAACCCGGAGAACCTGCACACCTACGGCGAGTTCGACTTCAGCGGCGGCATCGACGTACTGTGCACCGCACACTACAAAATCGACCCTCACACCGGCGACATGCTGTTCTTCGCGGCCGTCGGCAACAACCTGACCTGGTATCAGGCCGACGTCAAAACGGCCAAGATCGTCGACGCGTACACCTTCGACATGGGCTGTCCGGCCATGGTCCACGACTACGTTACGAGCGAGCACCACGCCATCTTTCTGATCTCACCCGCCCAGTTCCGCCGCGACCGAATCGAACAAGGCCGCCCGGGGGTGCTCTGGGACGAAGGAGCAGTACCGAGCGGTAGCCGGTTCGCCGTCCTGGACCGGCGAACCCATCAGCTGCGCTGGTACGACACGGGGCTGATGCTCGCCCCGACACACTTCTTCAATGCATACGAAACGCAGACCGGAATCACCGTCGACCTTCACGTCATCTCTCGACTGGGCAACCCTGCCGAACACCCCGACGACGCGGTGAATTCGCATCTGTGGTTCCCGCCGGCCATGGCCTGGCGATTCCGCCTCGATAACGCCACCGGTCGATGCTCCCAGGAAATGCTCAGCGGCGTCGCAGGCGAGTTCCCCAAGATCAACGACGCCTGGGCCGGCCGAGTCAACCGCTACGGCTACTTCGTCACCACCCGCGCCCTGTCGCCGCAGACCATGAGCGACGGTCTGGCCCGCCACGACTTCACCACCGGGCAAACCATCGTCATCGAAGGACCCGATGGCCTGACCAGTCCAAGCGAACCGGTATTCGTCCAACGCCGCGGCGCCACCACCGAAAACGACGGCTACCTACTGTCGATATGGTGGGATCCCGCCACGGGTCTGTCCGAAGTGCTGGTCCACGAAACCACACTGTTCACCCGCGAACCATTGGCGCGAATCAAACTCCCCGTGCGGATTCCGTTCTCATTCCACGGCTCGTGGGCCAACGCCGAGGAACTCGACGCAGCGATCGCTGCATCCAAGCGCACCGATATCAGCGGTCGGTGAGATCGACTGACGTCAACCGCCCCTGCGCATGCCACTCACGTAGACGCTTCTTGTCGTACTTGCCCGTGGACGTACGAGGAAGCTGATCGACGAACGCCCACCGCTCCGGGATCCACCAGCGGGCGACCTTGTGACGCAGGAAATCAACAGACCGTCCCGCGACCCGATTGGCACCCTTACTGGCGACCGGGCGGTATTGGCACAGCGGCCCGCGACCACGATCGCCTGTGACAGCCTGGGCCTGGCCGAGGCGATGCTGAGCGCGACGGTCGACCATGTGTGTGTGCGTCACCAGTTCGGCACGGCGATCGGCTCCTTCCAGGCCGTCAAACCAGACCGTCAACCACGCGTGCGCCGACATGTTGGTGCGGCTCTCGGTGAGCCGCCGGCTGGTCGCCGCTGCTGTCGAGGCGGTCGCCGACGGCAGCCCCGAAGCCCGGCGGGTGGTTTCGATGGCCAAATCACATGCCACCGAAGCCGCGGTGGCAGTGGCCGGTAAGGCCATGCAGCTGCACGGGGGGATCGGCTACCCGTGGGAGGGCGGCATCCACCGCTACCTCAAACGCGCGATGCTCAACCGCGCACTGTTCGGCGGTCCCGCGGCACATCGCCGTCTGATCTCCGAGGCATATTGATTCCGCCGAGTGAGCTGTCGGTACACGACGCGCCGCTCAGCGCTGCACAGGGACGTGCGCTGGTGCGACACAAGAGAGGTCCTTGGGTGCCCCGATCACGGATCTACGTCGCGACGTCGATAGCTGGCGGCGTGGATTGTCCACGCGCCGAGTCGAGCGGCCACCTACCGGCGGTCCTATGTCACGTTTGCGCTCCGATGTGATCTTTGACTGTGCGAGGGGCGCCACCGGGGGCGTTTCGATACGTTCTCCTCACTGCGAGCTGTTACACGGCCCGGTGTGCGAGGCGTCTTCTGAGCAATGTTTTTGTCGGGCAACCCGTTTCATGAGAGCAAGTCCTCCTTCAGGCTGAAAGGTTCGTCGTGGGTGCTGCCAAGAGTGTCACCGCTGCGAGTGTTCTGACCCTCATGGCAGTCATGGTTGCGGTCCAGCCCGCCGCGCGGGCCGCCCAACCCGCCACATCTGATGCTGCGGCGTTCTACCTCGGGGGAACGTGTTTGTGTGCCACTGTGCCGACCGCGCAACAGGCACTTGGGCTCGGTGACGGCTATCTGAGCGGCGCCGGACAGATCACCGGGATCGGCTACCCCGCCGGTCTGCTGTTTGCGCTCGATTCCGCCATCGGTGTCAACGGGGTGAACGCTCATCTCGAGGCGATACCCGACGGTGTCACCATCACCCTGGCCGGGGTCAGCCAGGGGGCGATTGTGCTCAATTACGTGAAACAGTCTCTGGCTTTGCGCATCACGCCGCAGCGCGCCACCACAGAGCTGTCCTTCGTGACATTCGGGGATCCGATGAATTCCACCGGCGGCATCGTCGCTCGTAACCCCCTGCTGTGGCTGTCGGTACCGCCGGGGCTGCTACCGACGCCGTATGCCACCACCGAAATCGTGCGAGAGTATGACGGTCTGGCCGACTGGCCAACCCGTCCCACCGCGCTTTCCGCCATCAACGCGGTGATGGGTGTCGCCTTTGTGCACCCTGATTACGGTGACGCCGCCGATCCCACCACGCCGGGCACCGTGAAAACCGTCAGCACCAACGCGGCCGGTGGTGTCACCACGCACTACCTCGTCCCCACCGCCGATCTTCCGGTAACCCAGCCGCTACGCGACATCGGCTTGGACACCAGCGCATTGGACCGCTGGCTACGGCCCCAGATCGACGCCAGTTATGACCGTCGGCCGGCGGTGTCCACGTCATCGAGCGGTGTTGCCGACGCCGTCACCTCCGATGCGACGGCATCGCCGGCGACTGCCCGTACAACTGCAGCCGAGGAACCTGCCGCATCGCCACCGACTTCGAAAGCCGAACCACCACAATCGAAGATATCGCCTGTCGGCAGGATCAGAACGGCGCTCGGTCTGGACGCCAACCCCACGCCGGATCGCCCGACGCGCACGCGGCGCGCGCCCAACCCGAGCCCCCTCGCCGCTGCGGTACGTGCCTTGACACCACCACCGCTGCGCCACCGCGTCCGGGCCGACGTCGCCGCCGAAGCGCCTTCGACGACGGCGTCATCATCGGCAACATCGGCGGCTGGCGCGCCGGACACCGGCACGGTGGAAGCACCGTCGAAGAAATCCACCACCGACCGATCAGATTCGCGTGCGTCCGATGACCCGCAGCCGCGGCAGCGGAAAACACCACGGACAGCCGGCTGACCCACCCGCGGCGCGAAGGCCCGGTGACGGGTCAGCACCGCAGCTTCGGGTGGCGGAAGCGGTCGCGCTGCACGCGGCAGATCCGAGGCCGTGCCCACGTGCGATTGTGCCCGGCGGATATGCCGACGCGGTCGCGGCGCTGCGATACGATCGGCGGGTCTAGGGGGCTGCGGGGCGCCCGATTCGAGCAGCATCGATGCGCGTCAGGAGTGCTATGCGCACCCGTGGGTGGTCTGGCAACGTTCCAACGACCGATGGCGAAGCACGAGCGCGGATTCTGGCCGCAACACGCGGTGTCATCGACATCAAAGGGGACCAGACCACGATTGCCGATGTCGCTCGCGTTCTCGGAGTGACGCGGCAGACGATCTACCACTACTTTCCCAGTACCGACGAGCTGCTGGGGGCTGTGGCCATGGACGCTTCCTGGGCGTTTGCCGGCAACCTGGTGACGGCGCTGCGCGGTGTCGGTGATCCAGCCGAGGCGATCGTGGAAGGTCTGATGCTGGCGCTGGAGCGGCTGCCGCAGGATCCCTACATCGGAGTGTTACTCAACGCCCAGCACGTTGCGGCGTTTGCCGCCATTCCGGGAAGCGTTCTCGCCCAGAACCAGACCCGCGGCGTTCTGGAACGTCTCGACGTCGACTGGTCGGGGTTCAGCTCCGCCGCGCTCGACGACATCGTCCAACTGACACTACGTATGTTGCAGTCCTTCATCTTGTCCCCGGTGCAGCCGGGCGTCGAGTTGCGTCGACTTGTGCATCGGTGGGTCGGTCCGGTGATCGCCGAGGCCCAGCGGGCATCGCGCCCGCGGGCGCGCCGCCAACGCCGCACCCCGGTAGCCCCCGACGCACCCTAAAGACGCGCCGCGCCGAAGACTGCGGGCGCGCATTGCGGACATACAGCCACGAACGCTGACCAGTGCCCAATCACCCACGCCTGCCACTCGGCTACGTCTGGTGCGTTATCGGCCGGCGCCGGACGCAAACACCACCCGCAGTGCGTGTCGATCGATGAGTCCACAGTGACCTTGTCCTTTCCATTTGCCGGGTGGAGGAGTTGTGCGCTCGTCATGGTCATGAGCCTCGCGTGGCCTCGGCTGCCAAGGGGTGTCGAGCGAAACGCGGCGCCGGTGCAGCCTGACGGCGTCGGCGGTGTCATACAGATGCACACTAATGTATGACCACATCACGACGATGGGAATGAGGCCGTGATCGCATGTCACCAGCGCGCGATGACTGGCACCGAGGAGGTCGTCGCCAAAATGGATGGAGCGATGATCAATTAGAGCGCGACGGATAGCGGTCGACGTCGCGGCGGGTGGTTTGGCGTCAAGGCTGCCAGGCTGTCCACCAGTGACAGGTCATACGCAGCAGAAGAACCGTATGATCTGCCTGAGGGGTGTGTTGGCACGCAGACCGGTTATCTGCGTCCGGGGTTGGGGAGGAGAGTGATGCACGAGGCTCTCGGTCGTGCTGGCCTCTTCAGAGGCGTTGCGCCGGAAGCGGTTGAGGCCGTGACCCGGAAGATGCAATGGGCCTCCTTTGCGCGCGGCGAGGCGGTGTTCACTGCGGGAGAGCCTGGTGACTGTCTTCACGTCATCGTGTCGGGCCGGGTGAAGGTCGGGCGACGCATCGCTGATGGTCGCGAGGTGTTGCTGGCGGTCATGGGTCCCTCGGACATGTTCGGCGAGCTGTCCATCTTCGATCCCGGTCCGCGTACGTCCACGGTGACCGCCTTGACCGAACTGCACACCGCGGTGATGGACAGGCCCGGATTCGCAGAGTGGCTCGAAGACTGCCCGCAGATCGCCGAGCAGCTGCTGCAGGTGCTGGCGCGGCGACTGCGGCGCACCAACGACACCATGTCCGATCTCATCTTCACCGACGTGCCCGGCCGTACCGCCAAACAGCTCCTGCAACTGGCTGACAGATTCGGACAAACCGAGCGCAACGCGGTGCGGCTTGATCACGGACTCACCCAGGTGGAACTCGCCCAGCTGATCGGCGCATCCCGAGAAACGGTCAACAAGGCGTTGTCCGACTTCGCTGCCCGCGGATGGCTGCGGATGCAAGAAAAATCGATCCTGATCGATCAGCCCGCCAAACTGGCGAAGCGAGCACGGTGAGGGCGCGATGCAGCCGACGCCGGCCGAGCCGCGCCATCGTGATCACTCGATTCACGGTGCGTACGGCTTCGAGCAAGTGGTTCACCACCGTCGCGAGCCGTACGAAAGGGTCGGCCGTCGCAGAAAGGCGGCATTGCTACACCTGCGGGCCTGGGGTGGAACTGGTCGAGGCCGCTGCTGCCAGCATCCGATGGTGGACGATCACGCCTGCGACCAACCAGGCATGGACAACCCGAAGTATCGAATGTGGAACCTGCGCACCAATCGGCTGGTGTGGAAGGCCTACCTCAGCGGCGGTGCAAACCCGGACATCGCCGTTCCCGCGCGCCGCGCCGACCTGTCGGGGCTTGCGCCTGCGTGGCTCGGTGTCGGAACCCTGGATCCCCTCTTTACCGAGGGCATAGAGTACGCGCGTCGGCTCGTCGAGTTCGGCGTGCCTTGTGACGTGGATACGGTGCGGGGTGCGTTTCACGGATTCGACGCGGTGGCACCTTCGGCACCCGTGTCGCGAGCATTCTTCGAACGCCAATGCGAAGTCTTGCAGCAGTATTTGTGACGTGAATCGTGAGTCACTCGGCCGCTCAAGGTGATGCGGTTTCCCTCGCGAACACTGCCCGGTGGGCGTGCCCCTCGCCAAGGCTGCGGCAGGCAACAACACCGACGAATTCGCTTGCGGCCGAGCAGAAGTTCTCCTGCGGTGCTGCGCAGTAGTTTCGGGAAAGCCGCTCCAGGTGGAGAGCCAACTGAGGTCTGTTCAATCCGCAGTTTGCAAGTAGGCGACCAGCGCGTTGGTCAACCCGCGACGCGCAACATCGAGGTCAGCATAGGAACCGAGTTGGCGTTCGGAGACCAGTCCGCGCATCGCGCCCGGAATCAAGGTAGCGACCTCACGGACGCGCTCCGGATCGGCGCCGAGATCCTCAAAAGCGTTGCGGCAGATCTCCAGCCACGACTGACCCCAGGAATACAGCTCAGCCGCGGTCTGCGGGTACAACCGCTCCAGTTCTGACGGATCGCGGGGCAGAGCGGCGCGCAAGTTCTCGATGGCCCGCGAATCAGGAGAATCGAGGCCCTCATAGAGCGTGTCGATGATACTGGCGACGCGCTTGCGCAACTGGGTGTCGGAACCCAGCGATGCGAACACATCAGCCCTCCGTTGAGCGGTTCGGTGAAGTACGGCAGCCCAGAAGCCGTCGGCGTCGCCGAATTGATACTGCACCGCACCCCACGTCGCGCCGATGTCCTTGGCTATCCGGTTGGCGGACACCGATCCGGGGTCGCCGGAGGCCAGCGATTTCAACGCGGCCTCCAACATGTTCTCGCGGGTCGCCTGCCCGCGCCGATTCGGGCGCCGCGCCGGCATCGAGGCCTCGGCCGTATCGGTCATCAACCGAGGATAGCGCGGCTCAAAGAGAATCATAAAGGGCACTATGCAACTTTCATTGATTGTTCTATGCTTCCGGCTATGGCTAAGCCGCCTCTTTCGATGAGGCCGACCGGCTGGTTCCAGGTTGCCTGGTCCGACGAGGTCGGCGTCGGTGACGTCCACCCCATGAAGTACTTCGGTCAGGAACTCATTGCCTGGCGCTCAGAGTCTGGTCAGGTCACGGTGATGGACGCCTACTGCGAGCACCTGGGCGCCCACCTCGGATATGGCGGCACCGTACGAGGCGAGTTGTTGCAGTGCCCCTTTCACGGGTGGCAATGGAACCAGCAGGGCCGCAACGTCTGCATCCCGTACGAGAGCCGACCCAACCGGGGCCGTCGCATCAAGACCTATCCGGTTACCGAACGCAACGCGTCGATCTACATCTGGCATGACATCGAGGACCGTGCCCCCTTCTTCGATGCTCCCGACGTGTTCGCCAGTTTCGGTGACGGCAGCAGCGAGGAGGATTACTACCCCCAGCAGAGATTGTTCGAACAGGGCCGGGAGATGCATCCTCAGTACGTGCTCGAAAACGGCGTTGATTTCGCCCATTTCAAGTACGTGCACGGCACGCCCATCAATCCCATCTTCACCCGGCACGACTTCGACGACCCGGTGTCCTACGTCGATTTCACCATCACGTTCGAAGGCGACGAAGGCCAGCGGATCGAGGACATCAACAGCGGTGTCGAGGCGATCAACGGCGGTCTGGGCATCGCGGTGACCAAGAGTTGGGGGATGATCGACAACCGCACGATCTCGGCTATCACGCCTGTCGATGATCGCACCTCCGACATCCGTTTCATGGTCTACATCGGACGGCCGAAAAGCGAGGTGCGCAACCCCGAGCGAGCCCGTGCCAAAGCCGAGGAGTTCGGCAACGAAGTCATCCGGCAGTTCCGCCAAGACATCCACATCTGGTCACATCAGCGCTACTCCGATCCGCCGGCGCTGGCCAGCTCGGAACTCGAAGGATTCACCGCGATCCGCAACTGGGCGTTGAAGTTCTACCCCGACGGCAAAGGCGGTAGCGCCGCCGATCTGGCCACCCGAGCCATGCACTGACCGAACGAACTGAGCCAGGAAGGGTTTCGATGACAATCAAGGTGTTTCAGGTCGCGACCGGCAACGTCGGATCCGAGATGATCAAACGGATCGCCGATCAGCCGGATCTCGAACTTGTTGGTGTGCACTGCTATTCGCCGAACAAGATCGGCAAAGACGCCGGCGAACTTGCGGGAGTCGCCCCCAACGGGGTGATCGCCACCGGCACGGTGGAGGAAATCGTCGCCGCGAAGCCTGATGTCTTGACCTTCCACGGTGTGTTCCCCGACGAAGATCTCTACGTCAAGGTACTTGAGGCCGGCATCAATGTCGTCACCACCGCCGACTGGATCACCGGCTTCCACCGCGACGCCAATCACCCGCACCAATCCGGTAAACCCGTCACCCAGCTGCTCCAAGAGGCCTGCGAGAAGGGCGGTTCCACGTTCTACGGGACCGGAATGAACCCCGGCCTCAATCAAATCCTAGGCGTCGTCTGCTCGGCGGATGTCGCCGAGATCGAGAACATCACCACGATCGAGTCCGTGGACGTGTCCTGCCATCACTCAAAGGACACCTGGATCGAAGTTGGTTACGGCCTGCCGATCGACGACCCCTCTATCCCGGGCAGGCTGCGCAAATACACCGAGGTGTTCGCCGACTCGGTCTACATGATGGCTGACTGCTTCGGGCTGGAACTCGACGAGGTGAAGTTCGAATACGAGCTCGGAGCCTGCACCAAGGATGTCGACCTGGGTTGGTATCAGCTGCCCAAGGGATCCCTTGGCGCCAACTACATCAAGTACGTCGGCACAGTCGGCGGTATACCGCGCGTGGAGACCCACCTCGAATGGCAGATGACCCCACACACCGAACCGAACTGGGATATCAAGGGCTGCTACATCACTCAGATCAAAGGTGACCCCAACATCTACAACAAACACATGATTTTCCCTAAGCCCGGCGTCGACCTGTCCAACCCGGACAATTTCGCCTCCATCGGCATGACCGTCACGGGCATGCCCGCACTCAACGCCATCAAGTCCGTGGTCGCAGCCCGACCGGGCATCATCACCAGCGCCGACCTTCCGCTGCGCGGGTTCGCCGGACGATTCAAGCTCTAGCTGCGCTCGGTGCTCAGACCGGTGGCAATCGACTGAAGGACGCTTATTGATGTCTGAGGGCAGCCAGCGCACGACTTCGGGTCGCGCAATGGACCACAGGTAACGTCGGCGTCGAAGCGGTCAAAGCCGTGCTGGCGTGGACCGATCTCAGCCTGGACACGAACATCGAAACCCTTTGAGCCACAATGTGCTGCGAAAACTTCTTCGGCACCGAGCCCGACGTGCAATCTGCCTACAGCATAGAAACTCTCGCATGGGACGCGGAGGGCAACTTGTTGATCAAACCCTACTATCCCATGCCCGAGCATGTCGGCACCGACAGTGATCCCTATGCACACCTGCTGGGTGGCCAGGGTGTCAACCAATGAAAGAGAAGTGGGCCGAGGTCACTGCCGCTGGCATGCTGGCGGTGTCCACCGCCTGCACGCGTGGCCGTGACCGCTCGATACCGGCGTAGCGTTCGGACGCATCGATTGCTCGCCATCCGGCCTGGCAGCATCGCCCGCCCCGGTGCAGCTCTACCTGCTCGACTGCGAACCCGGCGGACTTCGGCGGTGCGGCTGAGTGGTCAGTGGAAGGTAGATCTGCGGAGTCTTCCGCGGGGCAGTGGCGTAGGGCCAGTAATGGCGCCGTGGGTTCGCTACAAGCAGATACACGTCGACGATCCGCTGCTGAGATCCCCGCTGTCTTCGTAGCTGATCAGCTCCGGACTGCTGCAAACGGATCCTGGCCGGCCCGGTTCGACGGCCTTCGAGTCCCTTCGTATTACACATGCCTCACGGGACATCAGCGCGTGCCGTGAGGCGGGCGTAATCCGCGGCAACGACCACGAAACCCAGAAACACGGTATTTGAAATACCGATTTAGGAACCTTTGGTGGTCCGCCGCTGCAGCGCGGCAGGCGAGTGCACATTCCGTCCGCCATACACACCGGGAGTAGCCATGACGATCAACTTCACCATGTCCGACGACCAGCGAAAGCTGCAATATGAGGTGCGCACCTTCGCCCAGGAGGTGTTGGCACCCGCGGTCGCGACCGCCGATGCCGAACCTGATCCGCTGAAGGGTTTCCAGCTGACCAAACCGGCCTATGTCGAGGCCTATCACGCCGGCATCGCGATGTGCATGCTGCCGAAAGCATATGGTGGTGGCGGGGTTTCGTGCGTCGACCTGGTCATCGCCGCGGAGGAGATCTGTGTCGTCGATCCCGGGTTCGCATGTACCGTGCTGTGCAATGGCCTGGGGCTCATGCCGATCGCCTGGTATGGCAGCGACGAACAGAAGGAGCGCTTCCTTCGGGCGGCCACGTCTGACCCGACCGGCGAGTACCTCGGCGGCTGGACCGCCAGTGAGCCGCCGGGAAATCCCTCCGGCACCGCGAACTTCGACATCCCCCTGCCGCGGCCCGCGGGTGTGGGGTTGACGGCCGTCCGCGACGGCGACGACTACGTCGTCAACGGTCGCAAGTACTGGCCGTCATCGGCCGGCTGGGACGAGCGAGGCGTCAATGCCGGGACGCTGATCGTTCGGACCGACTCGGAAAGGGGTGGGACCGAAGGACTCTCGGCGCTCGTCTTGGAACGTGATACCCCCGGGGTGACGTTCCGGCACCTCGACAAGATCGGTCACCGACTCGCGTCCAACGCCGAGATCGTGTTCGAAGACGCCCGCATTCCGGCTGCCAACCTCCTGCCTGGCGCGCAGGGGAACGGCGATCTGGTGATCAACCGAAACTTCGCGTGGTCGGGTCCGGTCGCGGCGATCGCGGCCGTCGGCATGGCCCGCGCCGCGTACGAAATGGCGCTCGACTGGGCCAAGAACAACACCGCCGGTGGGATCACCCCGATCATCGGATTCCAGAACGTCGGCTATGTGCTCGGCGACGTGGCCGCCAAGATCGAGATGGCCCGCACGTTCTCCTGGCGGGCCGCCGACTACCTCGACAAGCACGATCAACACGCCGAGCTGGTCGGAGCCATGAACAAGATCCAGGTCACCGAGCTGATGTTCGACTGTGTCTTCAAATGCATGCAGATCGTCGGCGTCAACAGCCTGGAAACCAAGAACGGCTTCGGCAAGATCTTGCGCGAGGCCGCGGTTCTGCCGATCTACGACGGCGGCAACATGGGCATGCAGCGTCGTCGAGTGCACGGCATCATCGCCGATCCCGACTTCAACCCGCGCGCGATCATGGAGGACGAGTACGTCAAGTTCGGCAAGCAGCACGAGAGCATCGGCACCATGGCCGGGTGAGGCCGAAACCCACCGCCGGGTCCGACGGTCTCCGCGCCGTCGGGCCCGCCACGGTGGGCCGGCCGCCGCCGAGCGGACTCGGACAAATCGCGCTGCCGCCGATCGGCCGTGGCACAGTGAGACAGTGCAATCGTCAAGGGAAGCCGCGGCCACATGAAGCACACCAACCACGCCGACTACGCACTGCGAGTGCTGCTCTATCTGCGCGTCGCGCCTGACCGACGCGGGTCGGTCGCAGAGATCGCTGCGGCCCACCGAATCTCGCGAAACCACTTGGACAAAGTCGTCCAACGATTGTCGGCGGCGGGTCTTGTTCACACGACGCGGGGACGCTCGGGCGGCGTCGAGCTGGCCCGTGACCCCGCCACGATCAGCATCGGCGACGTCATGCGAACGATGGAATCGGACTTCGCCGTCGTCGAGTGCCTCGGCCCCGCGCGCTATTGCCGGGTGGCCGGGGTGTGCGGCGCGCGCAGTGTCTTCTCCGATGCCGTACAGGCCTACTTCGAGGTGCTCGATCGCTCGACCCTGGAAGACATCGCGAGCAACGACTACGGACTTCGCGGCGCCCTGGGCCTCACCAGCGGTTGAGCGTCGGCGCATCGCATCACCGGCGGTAAGGAGCACCTGCATGCCCATCGACTTCGCGATGACTGCCGAACAGCGTGCGCTCAAACGCCGAGCGCGGGAGTTCGCGACGGAAGTGCTGCGCCCCGTCGCGGAGCGTGCGGACGCATTGGCCGACCCCCAAGAAGCGTTCCGCGCCATGCGGCCCGTGTATCGGCAGGCCGCGGAGGCGGGATTCACCACGATGTTCCTGCCCCGCGAGTACGGAGGGGGCGGGGCCTCGAATGTCGACTTCCTCATCGCGATCGAGGAGCTCTGCGCGGTCGACCCTGGATTTCCGACGACGATCCTCGTCAACGGTCTGGCCTTGATGCCGATCCTGTGGCACGGCAGTGACGAACAACGCGATCGGTGGATCGGTCGAGCGGCCGCCGACCGGGACGGCTCCTTCCTGGCCGGCTGGGTGGTCAGTGAACGCGGCGGCACCGCCAATTTCGACCACCCGAGCCCGTCGGCGGGTATCCAGCTGCTGGCCCGGCACCATTCCCGGCACGGCCGATACACCCTCAACGGCGAGAAGCACTGGCCGTGCAACGCCGGCGGCTGGGACCTGCAGGGCGCAGACCTCAATGTCTGCGTCGCGCGAACGGATTGCACGAAGGGCAGCGCCGGGGCCCTGAGCGTCTTTGTCGTCGAACGGGGCACGGCCGGCATCGAGTACGAAGTGATCGACAAGCTGGCCCACCGCACCTGCCAAAACGTCACCATGACATTTCGTGACGTCAAGGTGCCCGAGCAGAATGTGCTGGCCCACGGTGACGGTGATCTGTTGATCAACCGAAATTTCACCTGGTCTGCGCCGATAGCCAGCATCGCCGCGGTCGGCGTGGCGCGCTGTGCCTACGAATTTGCGCTCAAGTGGGCCAAGACCTACACCGGCGGTGGTTCCGCGCCGATCATCCACCACCAAGCGGTCGGGAATCTGCTCACCGAGGTCGCGGCCCGCATCGAGGCAGCTCGATACTTTTCTTGGAAGGCCGCACATTACCTGGACCGGCATCCCGGCCAGGGGCATGCGCTCAGCGGGATGAACAAGACCTTCTGTGGAGATCTGATGCAGAGCGTGGTGTTCGACTGCATGAGAATCGTCGGGGTGAACGCGCTGGACACGCGGTTCCCGCTGGCCAAGCTCTACCGGGAGGCCGTCGTCTTCCCGCTGTACGACGCGGGAAACCTGGCCATGCAGCGCCGTCGAGCCTGGGGAGCCATGGCGCACCGCGACTTCGCGACCGATACCTTCGCCGATGACGAGCCGTTCGAGTTCACCAGGGAGATGCAAGGCTTCGGGACCACGCCGGGCTGACGACGGAGCGCGGTCCCAGCCGACTAGTGGCCATCGCAGCGGTGGTGTGATGCAGCACACCATTCGGAATGCGCCCGTAACTGCGACTAATCAGCATGCTGACATGTTGCCGACGCACCATCAGGATTGCGCCGAACCTCCGAATCGGGATCGCCATATGGGCCGGTAACACGGAGCCTGAGGCGACGGACCCGGTTCGGTCATGACTGTCTACGCATGTGGCGTCGATTTCGACGCGATCGAAGCCTTGGATGTTCACGCCCACGTGTCGATCGACTGGACCGGCCGGCGCTGGCTCGACGGAGAATCCGTGCGTTCTGTCCATTCCCTTGCGTCCCCGTCGGTGCGACCGATCCCCACCATCGACGCAATGGCGCAGTACTACCGCGACCGCAGGATGGCCGCCGTGGTCTTCACCGTCGACGCCACCGCGGCGACGGGTCGTGAACCCAATTCCGTCGAGGAGATAGCCGAACGAGCCGCGCTCAATCGGGATGTGCTGATTCCGTTCGGCTCGGTCGACCCATGGCAGGGCACGGCAGCAGTGCGTCGCGTGCACCGCCTCATCGGCGAATACGGTGTGCGCGGGTTCAAGTTCCACCCGAGCATGCAGGCGTTCGAACCCAACGACCGGCGCTTCTATCCCATCTACGAGGCCGTCGCCGAGTATCGGCTGCCACTGCTGTTCCACACCGGCCAGACCTGTATCGGCGCCGGGCGGCCTGGCGGGCGTGGCATCAAACTCCGCTACTCCGATCCCATGCTGCTCGATGACGTGGCTGCCGACTTCCCCGAGTTGACGATCGTGATGGCCCACCCCGCGGTGCCGTGGGTCGACGCTCAGATCGCCGTCGCAACACACAAGGCCAATGTCTACATCGACCTGTCCGGCACATCTCCCACGCAGTTCCCGCCGCAACTCGTCCACGCCATCAAAACCTCGTTGTCGACGAAAGTTCTTTTCGGCTCCGGCTATCCCGTTCACGATGCGGACCGCTGGCGCGACGACTTCGCCAATCTGGATATCCCGGCGGCCACGTTGCCCCGTGTCCTGAAAGACAACGCCCTGCGCGTTCTGGGGGTCACCGGCACGTGATGGGTTGCCGCGGCGGTCAGAGGCCGGCGGCGGTGAGAAGTTTCTCGCGCCGGGCCGGAGACAGTTGGAGCAGAGCGGTGGTAAGGCTGCGGACTTGTGGATCTCGGTACACGTCAAGCCAGTTCAGCTCCTCTTCGAGTCTCCGGCGGTAGCTCTCATCGTGACCGGTGAAGTAGTCGATGCGAATGCCGAAGAATTCGGCGATCAACTCCATCGTCTCCAGCGAGGGGTTGCCTCGCCGCCCCAACCGCAACTGGGACAGGTACGGCGCCGACAATGCCAGACCGCGATCCTCCAACGCGCGCACCAACTCTCGACTGCAGTACGGACCACGGCCGGGTGGATGCACCGTCTCGAACAGTCGGTTGAGCCGAGCCGCGAAACTCTCCGGATCCACCGATGGCACCCGCGTCCGTGGGCGCCGTCCCACCGGCTGTGCGTCACCGGTTCCTCCGCGTTCGACCATCAGCCACTCCTTCCTACCCAATGTGGCAAGAAAATCCTCTTGAATCCGCGGGTGCGGTCGCCGGTCGCCGATCGACGACTTAGCTGACCAACAACCATCAATGTCAGATTGACACATCAGTCGTATATATGCCACTCTGCGGCAGGGAACGTGAATGACACTCCTCACAAGGCGTGTTCGTCACATGGGGCAACGGGGGGATCTGCTCAATGGTGGTGCGGCGCGTCTGCTCGTCTCGCGTGTTTCTGGCCGCCTCGGTATTCGCTGTCTTGGGAGGACTCGTCGTCGGTGCCGCGCCGCGGAGTGCCGCCGATCCTCAGGTGATGCCGGATCGGTGGACGCAGTTTGTCACCGATGACGGGTGGGTGATCGATGTGAATACCACCAACGAGGTGATCAACCACATCGACAATCTGGCGGGTGCGTCGAACTCGTGGCAGGCCCGGGTGTCGGTGCGCGCGGAGGCGCGGATCAGCGGCTCAGGCGCGTCGGTGATCCAGGATGCGCAGTTGGAGGCCGGGTATTTCGTCGGTTGCCGTACCGATTCGTCGGCGGGGGTCGAGGTGGGTGGCGATATCGGGATCGATCCGTATCAACAGGTCAACGGTCAGGTCTATGGCGGCGGGTACGGCGGTGGCGGGTCCGGGGGTGGCCAGGGCGGTGGGTTCGGCGGGGCGTCGGCCGGTGCGACGTTGGGCGTGCAGGAACATTTGGGTGGCTATATCCGGGTGGTGCTCAAACCTGGTGGGCTGGCGCAGGTTCCGCTGGACCGGATCAGTCTGCGCAATATGCATGCGGTGTCGAATCTGCGGGATCAGAACATCGAAGCCGATGGCTGCGGTGGCCAGGTCAAGATCCAGTCGTATGCCACGATCCGGATCCGCACCGACAACGGCAATGACACTCAAACTCTCTACGGCGAGCCGAAAGACCTGTGATGCTGATCCGGCGGTTCATGGTGGTTCTTGCTGCG
Organism: Mycolicibacterium canariasense; assembly: GCF_002101555.1. Classification (GTDB taxonomy): domain Bacteria; phylum Actinomycetota; class Actinomycetes; order Mycobacteriales; family Mycobacteriaceae; genus Mycobacterium; species Mycobacterium canariasense. The sequence goes on along the minus strand of NZ_LQOL01000042.1, from coordinate 7,785 downwards.
GCTGTGCTCAGTAGTGGATGGGTTGCGCACGCCGAGCCGGTCGCGACTGACCCGACGCGGCCTGCGGTGCCGTTGCCTGTGCAGCGGCCGATGCCTGCCGATCCCGGGCGGGTCAATCCGATTGGTGGGGCCAGGATTTCCTCGACGACGCCGCAGGGCGAGACCGCCGGGTTGGAGCCCCCGTTGGCCGCTCAGGTTGAGCGCGGTGAGGCGACGGTCCCGATGTGGGCCAAGGACGGCATCTTCGCACCGACCGCGCACCCGAACCGGCAGATCTCGATCCACCTGCCCGGGGAGGTGACGTTGGGTCCGGCGGCGTGGTTGCCCGGTGGGGGCGCGGTGTACGGCTCGCCCGATGTGGACTACACGGTGGTGCCCTATACCGGTGGTGGAGTGGATATTACGGTGACCCGCAAGAGTGTGTTCTCCGCCTCGACCATTCCGTTCGGGATCAAACTTCCGGTGGCCACCCACCTGCGGCAGGGACCCAACGTGGTGTTGGTCGAAACCGATGCCGCTGCCAGTAATCCGTCCCGCGTGATCGGCACGTTCAGTGTGCCCGCGGCTACCGATGCCAACCAGGCACCGCTGGCGGTGACACCCACGTTGGGGCCGGGTTTCCCGCCGGGGCAGTCGAATCTGACCATCGATCTGGGGCCCGCGAACATTTTCGCGTTCCCGGTCACCATCGCGCTGTCCTACCGGGCTTCCGACGTGCCGACCACCGGTGCGCCGAGCGCCAACTGGCAGGGGCTACCGCCCGGGGTGAATGTGCCTGCCGCGCAGGGCGATGCGCATTGCCAAGGCGGTCCCGATGTCTACACCAGTGCCGACGGGCGAGTGGCCAGTTTCGTGGCTGCGTGTGCAACCCAGCAGCAGTGCCTGGCGACCGCTCCTGCCCAGACGTCGGTGGAGTCCTGTAACAACCGACTCCTGGCGCATATGTCGATCCAATGCACCACCGTGTTCGGGCAAACCGGGGACGACTACGACGGTTGTACGCGAGCGGCAGCCGGCTACGTGGCCTGGGCCAAAGTCAATATGACCGGCGGGCCTCGATGAAGCTCCCGGTGTGGCGCCCGGGGGCGCTGCACGATGCAGTTGGCCGACGATGGTGATGATGCTCCGCTTGAAGACAATCCCGGGGCGTTATCGGCGAGTATTGATGATCGGCTATCTCTTGTTCGAGAAGAACCTCCGAAATGGCGGGCAGCTGACAGGAAAGACGCTGTGGGCAAACATCATCATTGACGGTGGCGGCGGAAAGATCATCACCGCCTACCCCTCGTCTGCTCCGAGAGGGTGCACATAGACATGTCCACCACCCGACGCACAGCCATCCTCGCCCTGACCATGATTGGAGCGATCCTTATGGCCACGAGCTGCGGTGACAACAACTCCGGCAGCGGCGACCAGCCCGCCGCTGGGGCGCCCGGTCTGCCGACCTGCGCCCAGATCGCCGAAGCACTGCACGACATGGTCGCTCATCTGGACCCGGTCAACCTCATCCGCAGCCAAGAGGACATCGAGAATGGAACATCGTGCTCATGGGAAGAAAAGTCCTCAGGCAACCACTTTCTGGTCGGGGCGAAGTACCGTCAGACAGACGTGCAGGAGATCTACAACCAGAAGGGAGACTGGGATCCGTCCACTCCCGTGATGCCGGCGTATTCGCTGGCCAAGCCAGACGGCCAGGAACGTCCGGATGCGGTCTTCGTCATCTACGACGGTAGCGCTGAGCGATATGAACCAGGTTGCGAGGTGAATTTGACCTACATCACTCCAACGTTCAAGGTTCAATTTATCGGCGAGGGATACGTGGTGGATCAGGCCAAGCAAGCAGTGCTGCGTGTGGCGGATTTGATGCGATGAACCCATCTTCTGCACTAGGGATTGTCGGTGGGCTTTAGTGTGGGTGAGTCGGTAGGAGTCGGTGCCGGTTTCGAAAAGATATTCTTCCCGATCGAGCAGTCTTCGTGTCTCGGACAAACAGTTGCGACTGCTCACCGCGGTGTCGGCGGTAAGCGTCCTAGCGATGCTGATATGCGGATATCGCTGGTGGACAGAGCCTGTGATGGCCGATGAGGGATACGGCCTTGGCCTCATTCCGATTGGCCTAGCCACGTTGGCGGTCATAGCGGTGGCAGGCAGCTGGAATGCCTTCGCATTGCGGGTCGCACGCCGCGTCGGAGAGGGCGAAGTGCAACGCAGGCCTCTTCTCGTCGGCGAGGCAGTCGCAATGGGCCCATTATCGGTGATTACGCTGCTGCTACTGGTTTCGAACCAAACCATGGCGGTATGGCTCTTCATCTTCATCGGTGTCCCGTTGCTGTTCGTCGGCTTCCTGATAGCCGCGACGCCGCCCTGGCCGAAGACCGGCACCATGGGTGACGATGTCTAGGCCGTTGGTTCCCATTGTCATATTGGTGACGGTATCCATGCTGTTGATAAACAGGTTCAGCCATCGGCGCTGTCTCCGGAGCATCCCTATCTTGGCTCCGTGAAAGCGCTGGTAGGTCCATCCGCGTTGGGCCTTGCGGTGTATGTCGTTGGGGGACAATGGAAGTAGGACCGCGGGGCTGACGGCACGGTCTTGTTGAGCGCATCGCTGCCGTCACTGCAACGTGCAGCGGACCCACGCACTGGACACCACAGCGGTTGCCACTCCCATGTGGCGTCCGGTGCTCCGGACGCCGCGGCGTGCGCCCGGCTTCGAAGACCCGCGCAATAATGGGGTTCTGAAGTTGGCGGCTGGGTCGCCGAGCGACGGCTGCGAGGTGACCCCACGCGATCGGCTGACCGGAGATGTTCCCGCTCCCGGATCAGTGCGGCAGCACATCACCGCCGCTGAAACGCCCTCCCGAACAACGCCTGGGCGAGTTCGGCGCCGTCACTGTCGAGCCAGCCCGCCTCGGCGGAGGCGATCGACCGGCTCAGCCGTTCGTACAGCTTGGCGCCACGTGTACTCAGATACACCCTGACCTTGCGCCGGTCGACGGCGTCCACCTCGCGGTAGGCCGCGCCGTGTGCCACGAGCTTGTCCACGACCCTGGTCAGCGTCGGGCCGGGCGTCAGGGTCGCCGACTGGAGATCGGCCATCGTGAGTCCGTCACCGCTCGCCAGGGCTTCCACGGCCAGCCAGTGGTCGATACCGAGCGCGTCGTCCTGCAGTTCCGCCTCCAGTTGGGCCGTCAACCGCCGCGACGCCCGCAGCACGGCAGTGGTGACCGACGCGGCGGCGAGCCCCTCCGAGGTGCCGTTGGCCATAGCTCGCCCACTCCTTTGTGTTGCCGATCCCCGCCGACCGCGCGATACTTTTGAATGAAAACGATAGTAGACGATCGCACGCAGATGGTGGTGAGGTCATAGCGTTGACGGGCCCGGAGCGACGGAATCGCGACCAGGAGTGGCGGCTGGCCATGGTCATCCCGCTGCAAGGTCCTGGTGGCGTCTTCGGTCCGGCCTGTGAAGCGGTGAGCCACCTCGTGGCGCGCGACCTCAACGCCGCCGGCGGCGTGCTCGGCCGTGAGGTCGTCATCGATATCGTCGACGGTGGGTCCGCGCCGGCGCGGGTGGCCACCGAAGTGGGTGCCATGATCGCCGCCGGCGCCGTGGACGCGGTCAGCGGATGGCACATCTCCTCGGTGCGTAATGCGTTGGCTCCCATCGTCGCCGGCCGGGTGCCGTATGCCTATCCGGCGCTGTACGAAGGCGGGGAGGGTCGCCGCGACATCTTCTGCTGTGGGGAGACGCCGGACCGTCAGATCTTCCCGGCGCTGCGCTGGTTACGGGACCACCTCGGTGTTCGGCGATGGTTCGTCGTCGGTGACGACTATGTGTGGCCACGATCGTCCATGGCCGCCGTGCGACACTACGCGCACACCCTGGATCTGGAGATCGTCGGGGAGCGACTGGTCGCACTGGGCAGCGACGCCATGCACGGCGTCGCCGGTGCTGCGCTGGCCTCGGGCTGCGACGGCGTGCTCATGCTGCTGGTCGGGCAGGATGCCATCGCATTCAATCGCGCGTGCGCCGAGTTGGGTGCCCACGATTCCTTCATCCGATTCAGTCCGCTGATGGACGAGAACATGCTGCTGGCCAGTGGCGAGGAGGGCACCCGGGGTCTCTTCGCCGCCGCGGCATACTTTCGCTCGATAATCGGCGCTGCGTCCATGGAGTTGATCGGACGCTATCGCACGATGCATGGCACGCACGCCCCGCCGCTGAGCGGCGTTGCCGAATCCTGTTATGAGGGAGCGACATTGCTCGCACATCTCATCACGAAGGCCGGCCGCCTCGGTGATATCGCCCCACCGGATCGCCTTTCGTACGAAAGCCCGCGAGGGACAATCCAGTTCGAGCCCCGATCCACCGTGCAGCCGGTGCACCTTGCCGCGGCGAACACGTTCGACTTCGACGTGCTCGCCACCTTGCCGGTGCGAAGCTGACATAACCGAACAGCGGTGCATCTCTTGACACCACGCCGGGCCGCATATATTTTCAATTGAGAATTGTTTAGTCGACGATGGCCTCGTGCGCAGGGGCCGTCCGCGTGGGTTTCGCGCCAGCTGCCTTGCGGCGGCATCGGGCGACGAGCCGTGCCCACATCTCGTGCAGTCACCAATGTCTCTAATTGTCAACACCTTTAGGAGAAGAGCCCATGCGCCATGGGGATATCTCGTCCAGCCCGGACACCGTCGGGGTGGCCGTCGTCAACTACAAGATGCCGCGCCTGCACACCAAGGCCGAGGTGCTCGACAACGCCCGCAAGATCGCGGACATGGTCGTCGGGATGAAGGCGGGGCTGCCGGGCATGGACCTGGTGGTCTTCCCCGAGTACTCCACGCAGGGCATCATGTACGACCCCGACGAGATGTACGCGACGGCGGCCACCATTCCGGGCGATGAGACCGACATCTTCGCCGCAGCGTGCCGCAAGGCGAAGACGTGGGGCGTGTTCTCGATCACCGGTGAGCGGCACGAGGATCACCCCAACAAGCCTCCCTACAACACCCTCGTCCTGATCGACGACACCGGCGAGATCGTTCAGAAGTACCGAAAAATACTGCCCTGGTGTCCGATTGAGGGTTGGTACCCCGGCGACACGACCTACGTGTCCCGAGGCCCGAAAGGCATGAAGGTCTCGCTGATCATCTGCGACGACGGCAACTATCCCGAGATCTGGCGGGACTGCGCGATGAAAGGCGCCGAACTGATCGTCCGTTGCCAGGGCTATATGTACCCCGCCAAAGACCAGCAGGTGCTGATGGCCAAGGCCATGGCGTGGGCCAACAACTGTTATGTCGCGGTCGCCAACGCGGCCGGATTCGACGGTGTCTATTCCTATTTCGGTCATTCGGCGGTCATCGGGTTCGACGGCCGCACCCTGGGGGAGACCGGCGAAGAGGAATACGGCATCCAGTTCGCGCAGCTGTCGCTGTCCGCGATTCGCGACGCCCGCCACTTCGACCAGTCCCAGAACCACCTTTTCAAGCTTCTGCACCGCGGCTACTCGGGCGTGCACGCCGCCGGCGACGGGGACAAGGGCGTGGCCGACTGCCCGTTCGACTTCTACAAGTTGTGGGTCACCGATGCGCAGAAGGCGCAGGAGGTCGTCGAGTCGATCACCCGCGATACCGTGGGGGTCGCCGATTGTCGGGTCGGTTCCCTTCCCGTCGAGGAGACCGCCGAAGCGTAGCCGGGCACGCCATGCCGTTCATCACCGATATGTTCCACGAGCAGAACGGAACCGCCCTGCAGCCCAGCGACATCGGCGGGCGGCGCGCTCCGGGGTTCGATCAGCGGGCATTCACCGGTGCCCTCGGCGCGCACATCCTGGGTCAAGAGGACGCGGTGGCCGCCGTCGGCCGGGCCGTCGCCATCGCAGCGGCCGGCGTCGCCGACCCGGGCCGCCCGCTGGCCAGCATCCTGCTCGTCGGACCCACCGGCGTAGGCAAGACCGATCTGGTCCGGCGGGTCGCTGCCCAGCTGCGCTCCGGCCCCGACGACCTGTGCCGCATCGATATGGCCGCGCTGGCGCAGGAGCACTACGCGGCATCGTTTTCCGGCGCGCCACCCGGATACGCCGGAAGCAAAGAGTCCTTCACGGTTTTCCAGAAGGACAAGATCGAAGGCGATCCGTTCACGCCGGGGATCGTCCTGTTCGACGAGATCGAGAAGGCCGACACCACGGTGATTCGCGCCCTCCTGCACGTACTGGACTGCGGCCAGCTGCGACTTGCCAACGGGCGCGAGACCATATCGTTTCGCAACACCTACATCTTTCTCACCTCGAACCTGGGCTCGCACGCCGTCGCGCGCGAACAACGATCCAAAGGGACCCGGCGCTGGTGGAATCCACGCCGCGGGGTGAGTGCGCACCAATCCCGCGAGCTGATCCGCCACGCCGCCGAGGCGTTCTTCGACCCCGAGTTCTTCAATCGCATCGACGAGACGGTCGTCATGGACCCGATCACCCCGGCGACGGCGAGAGCCATCACCGAACGCGAGGTCGAGTTGCTCACGGCCCGTCTCGCACGCGAGTCCGTCACCCTCGCTGTCGACGACGACGTGGTGGCGTTCCTGCACGACCGGGGCTTCGACCCGATCTACGGGGCGCGCGGGCTGCGCCGAGCGATCCGTCAGCACCTGATCGCGCCGGTGGCCGCCTGTCTACTCGGTGCGAGGCCCACCGGGCGCGAACCCATCGGCCTGACCGCCATTCTGGGGGCCGGCGCGGTCGTCGTCTCGGCTTCGTGATCGCGTGATCTGTCCGCTGTGGTGGACGCCAGGTAGATCCGATTAGGATCGCATCGTGCGACCAGGCACTCCTGCGCTGACACTCCTGGCGACCGCGTGCTTGGCCCTGGCCGGTTGCTCGACCGATGGACAGGCAGCGCCCGGGGCGCCGTCGGCAACGTCGACGCTGCGCCTGCCCGACCGCAATGCAGGCTTCGACTATCAACTGGGCGGCCCCTATCGGCCTCCGGCGGAGGTCGGCACCGTCGAACGGGACCGCACCCACGAACCGGCCGGCGTCGGCTACGACATCTGCTATGTCAATGGTTTTCAGACGCAGCCGGCCGAGTCCGCCGACGTCGCCCAACGGCATCCCGATCTGGTGGTGCAGCTCGGCGGGAAGCCGCTCGTCGACCCCGATTGGCCGGACGAGTACCTGCTTGACACATCGACCGCGCCGAAGCGCGAGGCGCTGGCCGCCATCGTCAAACCATGGATCGACGGATGCGCGGCGAAGGGGTACGCGGCCGTCGAAGTGGACAACCTCGACTCGTACACGCGCTCGGCGGGGCGGCTGACCGTCGAGGACAACGTCGCGATGGCGGCGACGTACGCGCGGATGGCTCATCAGTCCGGCCTGGCGATCGCGCAGAAGAACGGCGCGGAGATCGCCGGGCGGCTCCGGTCGGCCGGTTACGACTTCGCCATCACCGAATCATGTGCCCAGTTCAGTGAATGCGACAGTTACACAACGCAATACCCGGTCGTGCTCGACATCGAGTACACCGATGAACTGGGGCCTGAAGCGTTCGACTCAGCGTGCAACGGCGTCGGACGGCCCCCGGTGATGATCATGCGCGACCACAACCTCGTCACGCCGAACGACAGCGGCTACTACTACTCGGCCTGCGCCCCGGCGCATCCGAGCTGAGACCTCTAGTGCCAGTCCCAGACGGACATGTCGTTGGGTGGGTAGTTCTGGCAGATGTCGGTGGTGTGGGCGGCTACGCCTTTGTTGTTGAAGAACAGTTTGGCCCAGTTGGGCCA
>NZ_LQOL01000041.1 GCF_002101555.1 Mycolicibacterium canariasense | reverse complement strand
CTCATTTTCGAGAGACCTCGACCTCTATCCCGGCAACGACGCGCCAACCACCTCTACACCCTCATCTGTGAAGAGCCGAGAAACTGTTGCAAGAAAACAGAAACAAGCCACATCCCTTTGCGCCGCAGGCGGACCCCGGATGCTGCCCTCGCAGCCACCAGTTAGCTGCGCCAGGCATACCTACTGCGCATTAGATGCTGGGATAGATCGGGTTCTTGACCGCTTCGCGCATCGCCTTGATGACAGCAGGTTCGTCGGGTGTGCCGATCTTCGCGATCTCGGCATCGGAGAGAGGAGTCATACCTCCCTCGAACACGCCGGTAACGAATACGTGAGTACCTTTGTCGTAATTAGCTGCGAGCAGATAGGACTTGCCCACTTCGGGCAACGGAAGTCCATAGCGGCAGGGCTTACCGTCGATGAGCACGCTGCCAGCTCCAATCCGGACGGGGCCATTCGCCGATCCCATCAGCGGTACCGAAGCAATTGCCTGATAGGTCTGGACGGGGCCAGTGAATCCGTCATAGGCAGCGTCCTTGGCCGTGATCTTTGCGACGAAGACATCACTGCCGAAGCCGACGACTGCCGGCAGCGATATTTTTGCGCTGGCCGTGGGGCATGTCGCTTGCGGAGCCGAAGGTGGGGCAGATGAGCAGGACACCGCTGTCAGCAGCGCCGCAACAGCGGCAATGAGCACAGATGTTCTGAACTGCGTGGTGGCCATCAATTCTCCCGCTGGGTCTCGTTGAAGATTGCCACGTCAAGGGGGGTTGGCGACGTCGCTTGCCACGGGCCCGCCTTGTAAAACATCATCGCGCCTTTGCACGAGTGGTCCAGGCCGAGCGCATGCCCGATTTCGTGGCCCATCACACCGATCACCCCCCTCAGGATCGACATCCGACTGAACAAACGCTTGTGACCATGCGGTGATCTGGGCGGGTTCCAGACGCGAACCGCCGGGTGTCTCTTGCGCGAGCGGTGTGCCGCCGTGGGCCGTCTTTGGTGGGTCTGAATCTAGTACGTTGAAGATGAGACTCGGGCCTACGGCGTCGTACCACTTCGTTGGTCCGATTTCATGGACATCGATCGTTTGCTGTGCCTCGTTCCAGCGTTTGGCTGCTTCACGAAATGCATTCGCATAGTTGTCGGGCGTCCCCGGGGCGATTTGAAAGGTGAGTTCATGTTGCCCGAAGAAGTCGTTGATTTCGTTCGCCGGTAGAACGAAAGGTTTGATGTTCTTGACAGTTATCGACGCACTCTGATTCGGGTCCACGTTGTCGAAGGTTCCCAGGGGCGACACGTTGCCGGGGCACTGATCGCTACGGTCCTCATCGCCCTCATGGTGAACATCCGACTGCTGATCGACCTTCTGGGACCCGTTGCTGTTGTCTGGCGGTGTAGATGGCGTCGGCGGTGCCGGTGAGGTGGGCGGTGCGCTGGAGGCCGTTACCGTCACGGTGACCGTCGTCGGTTCTTGCTGTTGAGGTGCATTCTGCTGCGGGCGTTGTCCGCTCGGTTGGTTCTGCGCAGGCTCCTGTGGTGCGCGCTGCGGCTGCGGGGCTTGCAACGGCGCGTCGTAATCAGGCGGCTGGCTTCCGTTGGCCGGCGGTAACTGCTGCGGATAGTTCGGGGCTTGGTTGTGGCCCCCCTGGCTGTCATCGGGATATTGGGGGGCACCGGAATTGTAGATCGAAATGCCGTTGTCCTGATCTGGTCCGGGATAGGAGCCGCCGTTGTACGCCCCGGGACCGTCAGGCATTCCCGGTGGCTGCATCGGAAACGGCGGCCCACCGAACCCATCACCACCTGATCCGCCAGTCGGACCGGTGGGGCCAGGCTGAGCGAATGCGCGCGGCACAGTACCCAGACCAAGCGGGGCACGATCGCCAAAGACAACGATGATTCCGGCACCGATGACGGCACTCACCGCGATCACCACTGACCAGCGTCGAATCCGGACACCGGCGTGGCGCGCGCATGTAGCAGGCCGGCTGTTCCCAGCATTGCCCGACATACGTCCCCCCTCGAATGTGGCTCCGCCCCCGGGGAACCTCCCAAAGGTGTAGTCGGCGGCCCGACTGGACACCGAACGCCGAAAGACGGTGATCTACCCCACTGGGGTTGACTGCCGTCGCCCCATGTCACGTCCATCGCGGTACTGAGACGTCTCCACACTTCGATAGATGGTGGTGTTACGGCATTGGTCGGCGCGCCGAACGCCGCAGCGATGTCGACAGACGACGTCGAACGTGTGTTCTAATGTGCGTCATGACGATGACCGCAGACACCCTCGCCCCGGTTGCGCCGCTGCCCGAGCCCGCCGCCGAACCTGCCGCGGCACCGGCACCGAAGAAGGCATCGGCCAAGCGGAAGGCCAAGACCCTGGAGTTGACCCTCACGGTCACCGGCACCGCCGACGGCGAGTGGCGCGCCGAACTCAAGCAGGGTGGCACCTATCTGGCCCGCGACCTCGCCGTGGCGGCGGCCGCGGTGTCGCGCGCCGCCAAGGAACTGCACGAAGATCTCGCCACCCCGATCGACGAGGTCATCGAAGAGGCACGCGTCCAGCAGGCCGCGAAGGTGGCGGCATTGGAAGCCGAGTTGGAGGCGGCACGGCGGGCGCTGGCGGAGTTGGACTGAGCCTCGTAGACGTACTACGGGGCAAATCGGGGCGCTTCATGATGATCCAGGCCGCACGGTAGGCCGCGTTCCCGCCGCCAGGCGTGGTGTTGCCGACCAAGTTCGGTGGTGGGCTCGGCGACGCCTTCGAGATCGTCGACGATGGCCCGTGCCGGAACGGTCGCCCGCAGCCCCGCAGCGATGTGGTGAAACGCGATGCCGATACGCGGCAAGAAGACGAACTCGCGGGTCGCACTGAGCTGGGTGACCGGCTGAGATTCCCGATCGCCGAAGAACCCGCGGAGGCGGCGGCCCATGGACTCGGGAGTAAACGTGACGGGCTGTGGGGCAATGACCTCATAGATCAACTCCGAGACGATGAGCCGCAGACCATCTTGGCTCAGCGACGAATCCGCGGCCAAGAGCCCCATTCGGATCATCAGTTCGCGGCAGTCGTCGTAGCGCTCTTCGATCGCTGCGCGCACATTTGTCCAGAAGAGCCAACGTCGGTCTTCATCGGCGATCTGAACGCATCCGAAGTCCAGGACGCCGACCCCGCCGTCGGGATGGAACCGAAAGTTGCCTGGATGCGGATCGGCGTGGGCGAGGTTGGCGTGGCGTGAATTCCCGTTGAGAAACCGATATATCCCTTCCGCCCAAGTGTTCTTGAGGTCTTGATCGGCGGATTGCGCTTCGGCCCAGTCGAATCCGTCGAGGTATGTCATCGTCAGCACCCGATCGGTGGATAAGTCGGGAATGACGTCAGGAATCCGGATGAAGGGATGGCCTCGGTAAAGGTCGCCGAAAGCGGTGATCATGGCCGCCTCGTGCCGGTAATCCACTTCCTCGCCTACCCGCGCGGTGACCTCGGCAGCCATACCGCGGATGTCCATCGCCACACCGGAGGCCGCGAACGCGAAACGCAGAAACGTGGTCAGCAGTTCGGCGTTGGCAAGATCATCACGGATGACCTCGCCCACACCGGGATACTGCACCTTGACCGCAACCTGACGACCATCTCGCAAAGTACCGCGGTGGACCTGACCGATGGAAGCGGCCGCGACGGGCGCAGTATCGAGATCGGCAAAAAGGGCCATCCGCCCACCGAATTCGCCGTCAAGGATAGACCGGACGAGGGCCGCCGGCATCGGGGGCGCGTTGGTCTGTAATCGTGCCAACGCCCGCTGGTAGGGGGCAAAGCCGCCGTTTCCGATCGCCGACGCGTCGATCATCGACAGGATTTGACCGGCTTTCATCAACGTGCCCTTGGAATGTCCCAGTATGTCGGTGTAGCGCGCTGCGGTGTCCTCGTGAAACCGCTCGACCGCGCCCTCGTCACCGGCCCTCTCCCGTAGTCCGGCAACGAGTCGGCCACCCGCGGCACGTGCCGCGAAGCCCGCAAGTGGCATGGTGCGCCGAATTCGGCCACGTGGCGGCGGCTGCTCCTTCGACTGCATCATTGCTCACCGTAGGTTTGCGTCGCCACCGAAACCGGTGCGTGCTCGTCGAACGCGCCGGGCAATCCCCGCTCACGCACCCACGCATGGTGCGAAATGCCGAGATCGGTGGTCGGCGTCACGATGCCGTCCAACTCGTCGATGATTGCACGGGCGGGCACCGTTGCCGCCAGGCCGGCGCAGACGTTGCTCAGCGCGGCGTGGACTCGAGGTGCGAAGGCGAGATCGCCGGGCGCACTCATGCGCGTCAACGGATTCGACGAATCGTGCAGCCCGAAAAGCCAGCGCGCGGTACGTGCCGAAGCATCCGGCGTGTAGGTCACCGGTTGCGGCGCGAGCGCGACCTCGTAGAACACCTGCGACCAATACCCGAGGGCCTCCTCTGCGGTCATCAGTGAATCGGCGGTGATGAACCCGACCTGCACCATGCAGTCGCGCAGGTCGTCGGCGCGACCATCGATCGCCGCCCGCATCACGCCGACGGCCGCCCGGCGCAACGGCTCGGGAAGAACTTTTACCGAGCCGAAGTCGACGACGCCGACGCTGCCGTCCGGGTTGAACAGATAGTTGCCCGGGTGCGGGTCGTTGTGCATCAGGTTGTCCAGCCGGTAGTTGGCACTGGTGAACAAGGTGATCACCTCGGCCCAGGTGTTCTTGAGCGCCTGGTCGGCCTGTTGCGCTGCGCCCCAACTCATTCCGTCCAGGTATGTCATCGTCAGTACGCGACCCGTCGACAGCTCGGGAATCGCGTCCGGGATTCGGATGAACGGATGCCCACGATAGAGATCGGCGAAGTGGGTGATCATCGCCGCCTCACGCCGGTAATCGACCTCTTCGGCGATCCGGGCGCTCAGTTCGTGCGCCAGCGAGCGAGGATCGAGCACGATCCCGGCGGCCGAGGTGACGAACCGCAGGAACGTCGCCACCAGTTCGGTATTGGCCAGATCGGCCCGGATCGCATCGGCCACGCCGGGGTACTGGATTTTCACCGCGACGGCGCGGCCGTCGTGCAAGACGGCACGGTGCACCTGACCGATCGATGCTGCCGCGATCGGCTCGTCGTCAAAGTCGGCGAACTCTGCTGCGGTGGAGCCCAATTCGGTGTCGACGACTTCGCGCACCAAGCCGGGTGCCATCGGCGGGGCGGCGGACTGTAACCGGATCAGGGCCTGTTGGTACGGCGCGAATCCGCCGGATCCCAGGCCGCCCGTATCGATGATGGACAGCAGTTGACCGAGCTTCATCAATGCACCCTTGGAGTGACCGAGGATCTCGGCATAGCGCTCGGCGGTTCGCTCGTGGAACCGCTCCACCGCCCCGTCGTTGCCCGCCCTCTCACTGAGGCCCGCGATGAGCCGTCCGCCCGCGGCACGCGCGGTGAATCCCGCGAGTGGCATGGTGCGGCGGATCCGCCCATTCGCGACCGGTTTGTTCGGTTGCGGCATGTGAAGCACTCCCGTCTCCCCCAACACGCGGGTAAAGTGATCAAGTACGGACAGTAAGTGATCACTTTGGAGGAGTCAATGACCACGCCGACGTCCACCCGGGACCGGATCCTGACCGAGGCGATGCGGCTGTTCAGCGCCAAGGGATTCGAGGCCACCAGCGTCTCCCAGATCGAGACAGCGGCCGGCTTGGCCGCCGGGTCGGGCGCCCTGTACCGGCACTTCAAGTCCAAGGACGCCCTGCTGATCGCCGGTATCGACCGGCAACTCGACCGCCGCGCCGCCATGCAGGACATCCGCGCCCTCTTCGCCGGCCTGGGCGACCTGCACAGCGAACTCACCGTGCTGGGCCGCTACCTGCTCACCGTCATCGACCAGGAGGCCGAGCTGCTGCAGATCGCCGCACGCACCCCCGCCGGATTGTCGGACCGGCTCGACACCGCCTATGCGGCGCTCGTGGACTCACTGACCGACGAACTCGACGGCTGGATCGCGGCGTGGGCGCCGAACGCCTCGTCGGAACAAACCAAAACGCTGGCCACGCTCGGCGTCAGCAGCCTGCTGGGAGAACGCCTGGCCACCAACCTTTTCCGGCGCGCGAGCGCATCGATTTCAGACGACCGCTACCTGGACGAGTGGACCACGGTGCTGTCGACCCGGGTGCGGACGTTGAAGTGACCACCGTGTGACCCTGCCGCGCTGGGATAGGCACATGTTGTCGAACGGCCGGACCGGGCACAAGGTGGCCACCTGGTAACTGGGTCACCCTGCTACTCACTACACACGATTGCAGCCAGCAACAACGACACTGCCGGAGCCGAGGGCAACTCTGGAACTGACCCCCCAAGGTCGAATACACAAAGATAAGCAAGGATTCACCATGTCGAAAAGCGCCTCGATTGTGAGGTTGGTTGCCGTCACCGGAGCAGCCGCAATCATCTCGATATCCACTGCCGAACCGGCCTTCGCGGCCGATAATCCCCAGTCCTGCACGAGTGTCGGCACATCGGCAACCCTGTGCCAGTCGCCGGGAAATGCTCAGCTCGATGACGCACCGCCGGTGCCCCAGGCCAGCCAGTACCCGCTGTGGGCCGGCCTCCTCTTGTTCCACCACGCCGGCACACGGCACTGATCGAGGAACGAGCGAGCGATGTCCAAGATTCACCACGTCACACCAGCGGGGCTGAGCTCCGCGACCGCACAGAGCGCCGGCATGCTGCGGCTTTCGGCCGTCAGCGGCGTATCGACCGGAGCCGAGAGAATCTGGATGGGCGAAACACATGTCGCGCCATCGACGGCTTCGAGCAATCACCATCACGGAGAAGCGGAAACCGCGATCTTCGTCCGCGCCGGCCATCCGGTCTTCGTGTTTCATGACGGTACCGGCGAGGTCCGGGTGGAAACCGAGCCCGGTGACTACGTCTTCGTGCCGGCGTATCTGCCCCACCGGGAGGAGAACCCCGACCCAGAAGACGTTGCGGTGATCGTCGTCGCACGAAGTACCCAGGAACCGATTGTCATCGAGGTTGGAGACCTCCGTTCAACCTAACGGGATGGTGGCTGTCAGCGACGTACCGGCGCCGGTGGGGCTGGTGACGGTCAGGCGCCCGCCGAGGGCGTGGACGCGGTCGGACAATCCGATCAGCCCCGACCCTCCCGACACATCGGCTCCACCGACGCCGTCGTCTTCGATACGCAGCCGCAAGGATCGGGATCCGGTCTGGACCGTCACCCGAACCTCCTCTGCACGAGCGTGTTTGGTCGCATTGGTCAACGCTTCGGAGACCACGTAATAGGTGGCCGTCTCGACGTTCTGGGCCAACCTGCCGTCGATGGCTACCTCGAGCGTGACCGGGACGCCGGATCGCCTGGCCAGACTCTTCAATGCCGGTCCGAGACCCCCTTTGGAAAGGATCGCCGGGTGGATACCGCGAGACAGTTCCTGCAGATCGGTCGACGCAACTGCCAGTCCAGCAGCCACGGCATCGAGGTGACGGCGGAGTTCGGGCAGTTCCGGCGGGACGGTCGCTTGCGCCGAGCGCAGTTCCAGCGCCAAATACACCAGGCGTTGCTGGGCGCCGTCGTGCAGATCCCGTTCGATGCGCCGCCGTGCGTCGTCGGCCGCGCTGATGATGCGGGCACGCGATGCAGTCAGCTCTTCATGTGATTCGGCGTTGGCGATGGCGGTTGCCACCAGTTCGGAGAACTCGGAAAGACGACCCTCGGTATCACTCGCCAACGGCTGCCGCTGCGCGGACCCGACCACCGCCACGCCCCAGAGGCGGCCGTCGACAACGATCGGGGCACCCACTCCCCCGTGTAATCCCAGCTCTCGGATGCACAGTGCGGCGGCACCATCCGGATGGTCGTGGGTGTCCATCCGAGCCGTCCGTCCGCTTCGCTGCACCGTCGCCACGATGTTCTCCCCGTCCAGCGGCCAGCGTGACCCCACCGGCATGGCACCGTACTGCCGCGGGTCGTTGTTGGCCGCGATGAGAGTCGCGGTGCCATCGGATTCGAAGCGCCACAGCGCGCTGTTGGAGACGCCCAGGGCACGGCCCATTTCATCGACCACTGCCCGAAAGATGTCGGCATCGGAGGCGCCGGACGCCACCAGCGTCGCCACTCGACGCAAGGCCTGTTGCTGTTCGAACAGGAGGCGGAATTCATCGCGGCTGATGCTCAGCGCCTCATGCGTCATCTCACGATCGCGTGCGGCTGCGAGAACGGTCTGCAACATCGGCGCAAGCCGACGAAGGCGACGTCGCGTCGAGTCCGTCAGACCCGCCGGCACCACCAGCGTTCCCAGGACGGTGTCGCGTTCCCGCAGCGGAATCACGACACGCTGGTCCAGCGGACCGGCCTCACCGAGAACCAGCTCGGCGTGCGGGAGCGCAAGCGTGCTGGCCAACCGATCCTGAGCCGCCACCATGGCAACCCGTAAGTTGTTGTCACGCAACATATCGCGCGATATCTCAGCGATCAGTGCGGCTTCCTCACGCCGTTGGTTCGCTTCGGTCAGACGCGACCGGGCAGCCCCCGCCAGTGAATGTGCACCGAGCGCCACGGCAACGAACACGACGAGGACCACCCAGGTTTGGGCCTGGGAAGTGATGGGCATCTCGGCCCGCACGGGACGGGACATATCCAGTGCGACCGCGCTGACCACCGCCATCGGCAGGGCCACCCGGAAGTCCCAGCCGATGGCTACGACCAGTACACCCACCAGATACAGGACGCCGAATGCCATGGTGGGTGCCGTCTCACGTAGAGCGTCGACGATCAGCGCCTCGGCGGCAAGCAGGGCGAGCGCTACCACCAGGCCGATCCCAGTGCGACGAACACTGCTCGGCAGCAACAACTCACCGATCCGACCTCGCACCACCGACCACTGGACTCGGGGCATCGGAACCTGCAGCGCCATCCGAGCGACTCCGTCCTCCCAGGTTCAGGCTGAACACGCTTCTCACCAGCCTCGCGCACGGATGCCCGGTTGTCGGCAGGGCCAACGCCCAGGCACACCGGTAGCTATCCCCCATCGGTGTTCACCTGCTAGCTGCAATGCGGGCGCCGTTATCTTGTGCTCAGACGCTCGGCACCGGACCGAAGATGGGGGCTGGCCGCCAGCGACAAATGGACGCCAGCCACGACGACGGCGGACTCCTGCGCGACGATCCTCGAATAGATGGAAGCACTGAGCACCCCGGCCAAGCACGCGGGACCCACGTATACGAAGCGGAGTCGGGCACGCGCCGCATACGCAACAGAAGCCATCGGCACCTTTGTCCTGGTCTTCACGGTCGGCGCCTCGACGGTGGAGCGAAGTCCGTTGACGCCCGTCGCCGCCGGTGCCGCCCTGATGGTGATGGTCTATGCGGGTGGACACATATCCGGTGGCCATTACAACCCCGCGGTGACGCTGGCCGTCTGGGCCCGTCGTCGCATCGGCCTGCGCGATGCGGCTGTCTACTGGGTGGTTCAGATAGGCGCCGGTCTCGTCGCAGGGGGCGCCGTGTCGTTGCTGACCGGTCTCGATCACTTGCCGAGCCCTGGCAGGATCGCGCTCGCCGGGGATCACCTTGTGGCGGCGTTCGTCTCCGAACTGGTCTTCACCTTTGCGTTGTGTTTCGTGGTGCTCAACACCGCCACCAGCAAGGACCATCGCGGCAATTCGTTCTACGGGCTGGCAATCGGCCTGACGGTGACGGCGGGGGCGGTCGCGGTGGGCGCTGTCTCGGGTGCGGCATTCAATCCCGCCGTCTCCATCGGGAACGCCGTGGTCGGAGTCCTCGCCTGGCCCACGCTGTGGGTGTACGTCGTCGCTCAGCTCGCGGCCGGTGGCGCGGCGGCCCTCGCCTTCATGATGCTCAATCCTGGCGACCGGTAGCCCTCCTGCACAGTCCATCCATCGCAGGACAAGCTGCGTCTTCGCGAAATCAGTGGGTATAGTTCCCCACTACACAAGTCAATACGCCGTTGACACGCAGCGGGAGAACCTCCTCGTCGGAGCGCCGTAGGAGCAATCTCCTCCCCGAGAAACTCTCAGGCCCAATACCGTTGCGTCGAGGCAACTCTGGAGAACAGTGCCGGTGAGCCACACCGTGCACTTGCCCAAGGTGAAAGCGCGGTGCACGCTTCAAACTCTCAGGTAACAGGACAGAGCGGGGAGGTGTCACCACTCGACGCCCACACCTCGTGGGCTCGACGAATTGGAGTCACCTCGTGCACCTTCGAAACCGATTCATCACAACCGATCTCAGAGCCGAAAGCTCATGACCATCAGTGTCTTCGAACTCTTCACGGTCGGAATCGGCCCCTCCAGCTCCCACACCGTGGGACCGATGCGCGCCGCGGCGCAGTTCGTCACCGATCTGGCCGGCCGCACGTCGTTGACCGAAGTGACCGAAGTACGGGTATCCGTGTTCGGTTCCCTGGCCGCCACCGGCGCCGGGCACGGCACCTTCTCGGCGATCCTGCTCGGCTTGGAAGGACTGTGGCCCGACACGATCGAACCGGACCACGCCGAGCGACGGCTGGCCGCGATGCGCGCCGACGGCGCCATCAGACTCGGTGGCACCACCAAGATTGGATTGACGGAATCCGACTTCGCTCTGCACCCGGAGACGGTTCTGCCCCGCCACCCCAACGCCATGACCCTCACCGCATACGGGTCACCCGGGCACGCGCTGTACACCGAGACCTACTACTCGGTGGGCGGTGGTTTCATCGTCACCGGGGACCAACCCTCTGACCAATCCGACGTCACCCCGAAACCGTGGTCCTTTCACAGTGCCGCCGACCTCCTGGAGTTGGCCGAGCACCACGGCTGCAGCATCAGCGAAATCATGCTGCGGTACGAACTCACCTCCCGCACGCGCGAACAGATCCATCACGATCTCCTGCATTTGCGCGATGTGATGGTGGCCTGCGCGCAACGCGGTATCAGCCAGCAGGGATATCTGCCCGGAAATCTCCGGGTGCCGCGTCGCGCACACGATTGGCACAGCCGGCTGGCCGCCGAAGACCCCGACCGCGACGCCGCCTTCGCCGAGGACTGGGTCAATCTCATCGCCCTGGCCGTCAACGAGGAGAACGCCTCCGGCGGGCGCATCGTCACCGCACCCACCAACGGCGCCGCCGGAATCATCCCGGCCGTCCTGCACTACGCCACGCACTACACCAGGGCGGGCCAAGCCGATCCCGACGACACCGCCATCCGCTTCCTCCTCGCGGCCGGGGCGATCGGCTCGCTGTACAAAGAGCGTGCCTCCATCTCCGGAGCCGAAGTGGGGTGCCAGGGCGAAGTCGGGTCCGCAGCCTCGATGGCCGCCGGCGCCCTGGCCGAGATCCTCGGCGGCACAGCGCACCAAGTCGAGAATGCCGCCGAGATCGCGATGGAGCACAGCCTGGGGCTGACCTGCGATCCCATCGGCGGCCTGGTGCAGATCCCGTGCATCGAACGCAACGCCATCTCGGCGGGCAAAGCCATCAACGCCGCCCGCATGGCCCTGCGCGGCGACGGCACCCACCGCGTGTCCCTGGACCAGGTGATCGAAACCATGCGCACCACCGGGATGGACATGAGCAACAAGTACAAAGAAACCGCCACCGGGGGCCTTGCCGTCAACGTGGCGGTCAACGTCGTCGAATGCTGACCAGAGTGGGCGCGGACGGTATCGAACCGCCGACCGCTGGTGTGTAAAACCAGAGCTCTACCACTGAGCTACGCGCCCCGTCGCAGGCACGCTACACGCCCGCGCTGGCCAGTACTAAATCCGCAGCGCCGCCAGCGCGTCCCGCCAGACCGCGGCGTCACGCATCTCACCTGGCTGTTTGCACTCGGCGAACCCGATGACGCCGGACCGGTCAATCGCGAAGGTGCCCCGGTCGGCGAAACCCGACTCGGAGTTGAACACCCCGTACTCCGCAGCGACCGCGCCGTGCGGCCAGAAGTCGGACAACAGGTCGAAGGTGAAGCCGCTCTGCTGGGCCCACACCTTGTGCGTCGGCGGCGGCCCCACCGAGATGGCGAGGGTGACGGTGTCGGGCGTGTCGTACACCTCGGGATGCGCCTGGATCTCCCCCAGCTCACCCGCGCAGATCGGGGTGAACGCCAGCGGGAAGAACACCAGCAGCACATTGCGGCCGCGCAGCGCCGACAGCGTCACCGGCCGGCCGTGCTGGTTCTTCAAAGTGAAGTCCGGCGCGGGCGCGCCGACGGTCAGCATCCGCGCACCGCGACATTGCCGTTGTTGCGCAGAAGTGCGAGTAGCGGACGCAATAACTGCAATCTCGGCAAAACTAGCGCTGCCCAGCGCTCATCGCCGACCGGCGGCTTTGGACTTCGGCTGCACCAATCGGCTGGCGATCCAGTCACCCAGGTTCGCCGACGAGGTCTGCATCAACCCGGCGGTCGGCGCCGACTCGGCGATCTCGGCGGGCAGGACGTGGCCGGGCTTCCCCGTCTTGGGGGTCACCACCCAGATGACGCCGTCGTCGGCCAGCGGGGTGATGGCGTCCATCAGCCGGTCCACCAGGTCACCGTCGTCGTCGCGCCACCACAACAACACCACGTCGACGACCTCATCGGCGTCCTCGTCGAGAAGCTCGCCACCACAGGCGTCCTCGATGTCGGCCCGGATATCGTCGTCGGTGTCTTCGTCCCACCCCAATTCCTGGACGACCTGATCCTTCTCGATGCCCAGTTTGCGGGCGTAGTTCGGGTCAGAGTCCGTCCCCGCGGCGACCACCGTCAGTCCTCCTTAAGCCGTTTCGAGTGCGCTCGGCCTATATTCGCACGCCGGAGGCCCGAGGCCGAGACTTGGCGGCAAGGTTTATCGATATGCCGCATCGCACATGTCCAGCGCAGCCGTCTTCGCGTCGTTGAGCCGACCCACCGCATCGTTGAAGGCATCGGGCCCGACATCGCCGGAAATTGCCGAGGCCACCGCCCGCGCGGCGCTCACCCATTCGGTCAGTGCGCCCCGCAGTGCGGGGCCCAAGGGATCGGACAGGCTGCGCTCCACCAGATCGGCACTCTGGTTGAGCGCGTCGATGGCGGGCTGCGCGGCTCCCGCCACGTCACCGTTCTCGTTGTAGGCGCCGACGTAGGTGTTCACCGCCGTGATGGAGTCCACGCTGCTGGAGCTGAGCGCCTCGCACGAGGTGTGGATCGCACCGGTGGTGATCGACTTCTGCCGCTCCGACTCCTTCGAGCTGGAGCTCTCGGCCGATTCGGCGGCCGACGCCGACACCGAGGCCCGGTAGATGGGCGCGTCGGCCTTGTTCACCGTGGCGGTACCGCTGGTCTCGCTGGTGCACCCGACGACGATCATCGCCAGCACGGCCAGACAACCCACGATCAGGGCGCCGACACGCACCCGCATCAGCACCGCAGACCCCCAACCACTGTTCGGCATTGCTGCCAGACGTTACCGCTTCCGAACAGCGATCGCCGGATCATTTGGTTACTGAGCAGTAGGACACCCTGCCCGGTGATCTGCGGCACGATAGAGGCACGATAGTGATCGCCACAAGCACCGCACTACGAAGCACCGTTAACCAAGGAGCCGCAGTTGACCACCGAGTTCGCGCGCCAAGACCTGGCCCAAAACTCCGGTAACGCAGGCGAACCCGACCGGGTCCGCGTGATCCGCGAAGGCGTTGCCTCCTATTTGCCCGACATCGATCCCGACGAGACGGCCGAATGGCTGGAGTCGTTCGACGACATGCTCGAACGGCACGGGTCTGCCCGCGCGCGCTATCTGATGTTGCGCCTGCTGGAGCGATCGAGGGAGAAGCGCGTCGCCATCCCCGCCCTGACCTCCACCGACTACGTCAACACCATCCCCACCGAACTGGAGCCCTGGTTCCCCGGTGACGAGGACGTCGAGCGCCGCTACCGGGCCTGGATCCGCTGGAACGCGGCCATCATGGTGCACCGCGCGCAGCGGCCGGGAGTCGGTGTGGGCGGCCACATTTCGACCTACGCCTCGTCGGCGTCGCTGTACG
This sequence comes from Mycolicibacterium canariasense, assembly GCF_002101555.1. GTDB lineage: Bacteria > Actinomycetota > Actinomycetes > Mycobacteriales > Mycobacteriaceae > Mycobacterium > Mycobacterium canariasense. Next base: position 56,693 of record NZ_LQOL01000041.1, on the reverse strand, counting down.
AGGTCGGGTTCAACCACTTCTTCCGCGGCAAGTCCCATCCCGGCGGCGGCGATCAGGTCTTCATCCAGGGCCACGCCTCCCCCGGCATCTACGCGCGCGCCTTCCTCGAGGGCCGGCTGACCGCCAACCAGTTGGACGGTTTCCGCCAGGAGCACAGTCACGCCGGCGGTGGCCTGCCGTCCTACCCGCACCCGCGCCTGATGCCCGACTTCTGGGAATTCCCGACGGTGTCGATGGGCCTGGGCCCGATGAACGCCATCTACCAGGCCCGGTTCAACCACTACCTGCACGACCGCGGTATCAAGGACACCTCGGATCAGCACGTGTGGGCCTTCCTGGGCGACGGCGAGATGGACGAGCCGGAGAGCCGCGGCCTGATCCAGGTGGCCGCCAACGAGGCGTTGGACAACCTGACCTTCGTGGTCAACTGCAACCTGCAGCGTCTGGACGGCCCGGTGCGCGGCAACGGCAAGATCATCCAGGAACTGGAGTCGTTCTTCCGCGGCGCGGGCTGGAACGTCATCAAGGTCGTCTGGGGCCGCGAGTGGGACGCGCTGCTGCACGCCGACCGCGACGGCGCCCTGGTGAACCTGATGAACACCACCCCCGACGGGGACTACCAGACCTACAAGGCCAACGACGGCGCCTACGTCCGCGACCATTTCTTCGGCCGCGACCCGCGCACCAAGGCGCTGGTGGACCCGATGACCGACACCGAGATCTGGAACCTCAAGCGGGGCGGGCACGACTACCGCAAGCTGTATGCCGCCTACCGCGCCGCGATGGAGCACAAGGGCCAGCCGACGATCATCCTGGCCAAGACCATCAAGGGCTACACGCTGGGGCAACACTTCGAGGGCCGAAACGCCACGCACCAGATGAAAAAGCTTGCGCTGCAAGATCTCAAGAACTTCCGCGATGTCACCCGGGTGCCGGTCAGCGACGCCCAGCTGGAAGAGAACCCGTACCTGCCGCCGTACTACCACCCCGGCCCCAACGCCCCGGAGATCCGCTACCTGCTGGACCGCCGGCGCACCCTGGGCGGTTTCGTTCCCGAACGCCGCACCAGAACCAAGGCGCTCAACCTGCCGGGCAGCGACGCCTACAAGCCGCTGAAGAAGGGCTCCGGCAACCAGGCCGTGGCCACCACCATGGCGACCGTGCGCACGTTCAAGGAACTGTTGCGGGACAAAGAAATCGGGCCGCGACTGGTCCCGATCATCCCGGACGAGGCACGCACCTTCGGCATGGACTCGTGGTTCCCCAGCCTGAAGATCTACAACCGCAACGGGCAGCTCTACACCGCCGTGGATTCCGAATTGATGTTGGCCTACAAGGAATCCGAGATCGGCCAGATCCTGCACGAGGGCATCAACGAGGCGGGCTCGACGGCCTCGTTCACCGCGGTCGGGACGTCGTACGCCACCCACAACGTGCCCATGATCCCGATCTACATCTTCTATTCGATGTTCGGGTTCCAGCGCACCGGTGACGGGCTGTGGGCGGCCGCCGACCAGATGGCCAAGGGTTTCGTGCTCGGTGCCACGGCCGGGCGCACCACGCTGACCGGTGAGGGCCTGCAGCACGCCGACGGGCATTCGCTGCTGCTGGCCTCGACCAACCCGGCGGCCGTCACCTACGACCCGGCGTTCGCCTACGAGATCGCCTACATCATCGAGAGCGGCCTGAAGCGGATGTACGGCGAGGATCCGGAGAACATCTTCTTCTACATCACCATCTACAACGAGCCGTATGTCCAGCCCGCCGAGCCGGCGAACTTCGATCCCGAAGGTCTGCTCAAGGGCATGTACCGCTACCGGGCGGCCGCCGAGAAGCGCACCAGCACCGCGCAGATCCTGGCGTCGGGTGTGGCCATGTCCGAGGCGCTGCGCGCGGCGGACATGCTGGCAGCGGAGTGGGATGTGGCCGCCGATGTCTGGTCGGTGACCAGCTGGGGCGAACTCAACCGCGACGGCGTGGCGGTGGAGAAGCAGCGGCTGCGCCATCCGGACCAGCCGGCCCCGACCGCGTATGTCACCCAGGCGCTGGCGCAGACGGCGGGCCCGGTCGTCGCGGTGTCGGATTGGATGCGGGCGGTGTCCGAGCAGATCCGCCCGTGGGTGCCCAACACCTACGTGACGCTGGGCACCGACGGGTTCGGCTTCTCCGACACCCGCCCGGCCGCGCGGCGCTACTTCAACACCGACGCCGAGTCGGTGGTGGTGGCGGTGCTGGAGGCGCTGGCCCGCGACGGTGAGATCGATCCGTCGGTGGCCGTCGCGGCGGCCAAGCAGTACCGCATCGACGACGTGGCCGCGGCCGAGGTGTCGTTCGTCGACACCGGCAGCGCCTAGACCCGGCCGTTCGTGCGGTTTCATACGCCTCGCCCGGCGCGTCGCGTATGAAACCGCACAAACGCGGGGCACGGCCTTACGCGTGCCGCTCTTACAAAAGACCGGCGTAGATTTTAGAGATGCCCGACAAACGCACCATCCCGCCGCCGTCCACGCTGGGCGTGCTGCAGACGGTGCCGGATTCCGCGTTGCGCCGGCTCAAGCAGTATTCGGGCCGGCTGGCCACCGAGGCGGTACATGCGCTGGAGGAACGCTTGCCGTTCTTCGCCGACCTGGAGGCCTCCCAGCGCGCCAGCGTGCACCTGGTGGTGCAGACCGCGGTGGTCAACTTCGTCGAGTGGATGCGTGACCCCACCAGCGATGTCAGCTACACCGCCCAGGCCTTCGACGTCGTCCCCCAGGATCTGCGCCGGCGGATCGCGCTGCGGCACACCGTCGAGATGGTGCGGGTCACCATGGAGTTCTTCGAAGAGGTGGTGCCGCTGCTGGCCCGCACCGACGAACAACTGAGCGCGCTGACCGCGGGCATCCTGCGCTACAGCCGCGACCTGGCCTTCGCCGCCGCCACCGCCTACGCCGACGCCGCCGAGGCGCGTGGCGCCTGGGACACCCGGATGGAGGCCAACATCGTCGACGCCGTGGTCCGCGGCGACACCGGCCCGGCCCTGCAGTCCCAGGCGGCCGCGCTGAACTGGGACGCCACCGCACCGGCGACGGTGATCGTGGGCTATCCGCACCCCGACCGGATCGACCTGGCCAGCGGGGACGTGCACGACGTGGCGATGCGCAACGGTCGCACCGCCCTGTCCGATGTGCACGGCACCTGGCTGGTGACCATCGTGTCGGGATCGCTGTCGCCGACCGACCGGTTCCTGGCCGACCTGATGAAGGTGTTCGCCGACGGCCCGGTGGTGATCGGCCCCACCGCGCCGACCCTGACCACCTTGTACCGCAGCGCATCCGAGGCGATCGCGGGCATGCGCGCCGTCACCGGATGGGGTGGCGCACCCCGCCCGGTGTCGTCCCGGGAACTGCTGCCCGAGCGGGCACTGCTGGGCGACGCCCTCGCACTGGCCGCCCTGGAGACCGAGGTGATGCGTCCGCTGGCCGACGCCGGCCCGGCGCTGACCGAAACGCTGGACACCTACCTGGATTCCGGCGGCGCGATCGAAGCGTGCGCACGCAAATTGTTCGTTCATCCAAACACGGTGCGCTACCGCCTGAAACGGATCGCCGACTTCACCGGTCGCGATCCGACGGTTCCACGCGACGCGTACGTCCTGCGGGTGGCCACCACGGTGGGCCGATTGCGGCGTGACACAGGCCACTTCAACGGGTCAATCAGCAGCACAATCGCGCCGCAGGGCGGCCAAACCACGAAGTTGGGGAGCCAGATTCCGACATAACAGATCGCGAAGCGGTCTCGGCGGGGTCGCATCACGTGCACTTTTGTAGAAACTCCACAAAAGAATAAGACAAGGTTCATAATCTCTTACACGGCGCGGAGACGACTCCACAGTGTTTTCTTAATCCCGTGCTTGCAATGCTCGCTCCCGGACAGGGATCCCAGACCCCCGGCATGCTCACCCCATGGCTCGAGCTGCCCGGTGCGGCCGAGCGCCTGGCCGCATGGTCGGAGATCGCCGGGCTGGACCTGGCCCGGCTGGGCACCACCGCCACGGCCGAGGAGATCACCGACACCGCGGTGACACAGCCACTGGTCGTGGCCGCCACGCTGCTGGCCCACCAGGAGCTGACCAAGCGCAACCTGATCAACGACGACACCACCGTCGCCGGCCACTCGGTCGGCGAGATCGCCGCCTACGCGATCGCCGGTGTCATCTCCGCCGACGACGCGATCAAGCTGGCCGCCACCCGCGGCGCCGAGATGGCCAAGGCCTGCGCGCTGGAGCCCACCGGGATGGCCGCCGTTCTCGGTGGCGACGAGGCCGAGGTGCTAGCCCGGCTGGAATCGCTGGACCTGATCCCGGCCAACCGCAACGCCGCCGGCCAGATCGTGGCCGCCGGTGCGGTCGCCGCGCTGGAGAAACTCGCCGAGGATCCGCCGGCCAAGGCCCGGGTTCGGGTGCTGGCCACCGCCGGCGCCTTCCACACCCACTACATGGCACCCGCCGCCGAGGGCTACGCCGCCGCGGCCGCGACCGTCCCCACCAACGAGCCGACGGCCACCCTGCTGTCCAACGCCGACGGCCAGCCCGTCGCCGACGCGGCGGACGCGATGGCCAAGCTGGTGGCCCAGATGACCCGGCCGGTGCGCTGGGACCTGTGCAACGAGACCCTGCGTGGTCTGCAGGTGAAGGCGATCGTCGAGTTCCCGCCCGCCGGGACGCTGGTCGGCATCGCCAAACGAGAGCTGAAGGGCACGCCGACGCACGCGGTGAAGGCCCCCTCAGACCTGGACGGGCTCGCCGAGCTCTGACCGGTTGTTCCAACCCGCAAGACGTTCTACCCAAGACACTCCGACCGCCGGAGTGAAGTAACCAAAGATAGAAGGAGCCATCGTGGCCGCCAGTCAAGAAGAAATCATCGCCGGCCTCGCCGAGATCATCGAAGAGGTCACCGGCATCGAGCCTTCCGAGGTGACCCTGGAGAAGAGCTTCGTCGACGACCTGGACATCGACTCGCTGTCGATGGTCGAGATCGCCGTGCAGACCGAGGACAAGTACGGCGTGAAGATCCCGGACGAGGACCTGGCCGGCCTGCGCACCGTCGGTGACGTCGTCGCCTACATCCAGAAGCTCGAGGAAGAGAACCCCGAGGCCGCCGCCGCACTGCGCGATAAGTTCGGCAAGTGACCCGACCTTCCACTGCTAACGGCGGTTTCCCCAGCGTTGTGGTGACCGCCGTTACGGCAACTACTTCCGTCGCTGCGGACATCGAGAGCACGTGGAAGGGCCTGCTGGCCGGCGAGAGCGGCATCCGGGTCCTCGAAGACGATTTCGTCACCAAGTGGGACCTTCCGGTGCGCATCGGCGGCCACCTCGTCGAGTCCATCGACGAGAAGATGACGCGGCTGGAAATGCGACGCATGTCGTATGTGCAGCGGATGGCCAAGTACATCGGCAACCAGTTGTGGGACAGCACCGGCCGGCCCGAGGTCGATCCCGACCGGTTCTCGGTCGTGATCGGCACCGGTCTGGGCGGCGGCGAGAAGATCGTCGAGACCTACGACGCGATGAACGAGGGCGGCCCCCGCAAGGTGTCGCCGCTGGCCGTGCAGATGATCATGCCCAACGGCGCTGCCGCCGTCGTCGGCCTCGAACTCGGGGCCCGCGCCGGTGTCATCACTCCGGTCTCGGCGTGTTCTTCGGGCTCGGAGGCCATCGCGCACGCGTGGCGCCAGATCGTCATGGGTGACGCCGATATCGCCGTGTGCGGTGGTGTCGAGGGCGGTATCGAGGCGCTGCCGATCGCGGCGTTCTCGATGATGCGCGCCATGTCCACCCGCAACGACGACCCGGCCGGTGCGTCGCGCCCGTTCGACAAGGACCGCGACGGATTCGTGTTCGGCGAGGCCGGTGCCGTGATGGTCATCGAGACCGAGGAGCATGCCAAGGCCCGTGGCGCCAAGCCGCTGGCCCGCCTGCTCGGTGCCGGCATCACCTCGGACGCCTTCCACATGGTGGCTCCGGCCCCCGACGGTGTGCGGGCCGGTGCGGCCGTGAAGCGGGCGTTGGAGACGGCGGGCCTGTCCCCCAAGGACATCGACCACGTCAACGCGCACGCCACGGCCACCCCGATCGGTGACACCGCGGAGGCCAACGCCCTGCGCGTGGCCGGTGTGGAACACGCCGCGGTGTACGCGCCCAAGTCGGCACTGGGTCACTCGATCGGCGCCGTCGGCGCCCTGGAGTCGATCCTGACGGTGCTCGCCCTGCGCGACGGCGTCATCCCGCCGACGCTCAACTACGAGACGCCCGACCCCGAGATCGATCTCGATGTCGTTGCGGGCGAGCCTCGATACGGCGAATACCAGTACGCCATCAACAACTCGTTCGGGTTCGGTGGCCACAATGTGGCCCTGGCCTTCGGGCGGTACTGAGGTACGGAAGGAACAGCTCGGCAAATGGCGGGAGTCACCGGCGTCTCGACGGGGAACGGTCTGCCCAATGTGGTCGTCACTGGCATTGCGATGTCGACGGCGTTGGCAACCGATGCTGAAGGCACCTGGAAAAAGCTGCTCAACGGAGAAAGCGGCATCCGTAAGCTCGACGATCCGTTCGTCGAGCAATACGACCTTCCGGTCCGCATCGGTGGACATCTCCACGAGGATTTTGAAGACGACCTGACACGTGTCGAGAAGAGGCGCCTGTCCTACCTCCAGAAGATGGCAACGGTCCTGGGCCGTCGCGTCTGGGACAACGCGGGTGCACCCGAGGTGGATCCCCGCCGGCTGATGGTTTCCGTCGGCACCGGGCTGGGATCCACCGAGGAACTCCTGTTCGCCTACGACGGGATGCGTGAGCGCGGCCTCAAGGCCGTCTCGCCGCTCGTCGTGCAGATGTACATGCCCAACGGGGCTGCGGCCGCCATCGGACTCGAGCGCAAGGCCAGGGCCGGGGTCAGCACCCTGGTGTCGGCCTGCGCCTCGGGTTCGGAGGCGATCGCGAACGCCTGGCGCAACATCGTGCTGGGTGAGGCCGATATCGCCATCGCCGGCGGTGTCGAGACCAAGATCGAGGCGGTCCCGATCGCCGGTTTCGCCCAGATGCGCATCGTGCTGTCCACCAGCAACGACGACCCGGAAGGCGCCTGTCGCCCGTTCGACAAGGACCGCAACGGCTTCGTGTTCGGTGAGGGCGGCGCGCTGCTGGTCATCGAGACCGAGGAGCACGCCAAGGCCCGCGGCGCCAACATCCTGGCCCGCATCATGGGCGCCAGCGTCACCTCGGACGGCTATCACATCGTCGCGCCGGACCCCAACGGTGAGCAGGCCGGTTACGCCATGACCCGGGCGATCCAGCTGGCGGGGCTGCAGCCGTCGGACATCGACCACATCAACGCCCACGCCACCGGTACCAACGTCGGCGACGTCGCCGAGGGGCAGGCCATCAACAACGCGATGGGCGGCCACCGGCCGGCGGTGTACGCACCCAAGTCGGCGCTGGGGCACTCGGTGGGCGCAGTCGGCGCGGTCGAATCCATCCTGACGGTGCTCGCCTTGCGCGATGGCGTCATACCGCCCACGCTGAATCTGAAGAACCTGGATCCGGCGATCGACCTCGACGTGGTGGCCGGTGAACCGCGCTACGGCGACTACCACTACGCAATCAACAATTCGTTCGGTTTCGGCGGGCACAACGTGGCACTCGCCTTCGGCAAGTACTGATCCGCTCATCGCGGAGATCAAGGAGAACCCCCACATGACGACCATGGCCCCCGAGGCGGCTGCCGAATCCCTTGATCCCCGCGACCCGCTGCTGCGGTTGTCGACCTTCTTCGACGACGGCGCCGTGGAACTGCTGCACGAGCGGGACAAGTCCGGGGTGCTGGCCGCCGCGGGCACCGTCAACGGCGTGCGCACCGTCGCGTTCTGCACCGACGGCACCGTCATGGGCGGTGCGATGGGCGTCGAGGGCTGCGCGCACATCGTCAACGCGTACGACGTCGCCATCGAGGAGCAGTCCCCGATCGTCGGCATCTGGCACTCCGGTGGTGCGCGGCTGGCCGAGGGCGTCAAGGCGCTGCACGCGGTCGGTCTGGTGTTCGAGGCGATGATCCGGGCCTCCGGTTACATCCCGCAGATCTCGGTGGTGGTCGGCTTCGCCGCAGGCGGCGCCGCCTACGGTCCGGCCCTGACCGACGTCATCGTTATGGCGCCGGACAGCAAGGTCTTCGTGACGGGCCCCGACGTGGTGCGCAGTGTCACCGGTGAGGACGTCGACATGGTGTCCCTCGGTGGTCCGGAGGCCCACCACAAGAAGTCCGGTGTGTGCCACATCGTCGCCGACGACGAGCTGGATGCCTACGAGCGTGGCCGTCGCCTGGTCGGGCTGTTCTCCCAGCAGGGTCATTTCGACCGCAGCAAGGCCGAGGCCGGCGACACCGACCTCAAGGCCCTGATGCCGGAGTCCGCGCGCCGCGCCTACGACGTGCACCCGATCATCGAGGCCCTGCTCGACGAGGGCGTGCCGTTCGAGGAGTTCCAATCCCGTTGGGCCCCTTCGATCGTGGTGGGCCTGGGACGGCTGGCCGGGCGGACCATCGGCGTGATCGCCAACAACCCGCTGCGCCTGGGTGGCTGCCTGAACTCCGAAAGTGCGGAGAAGTCGGCGCGTTTCGTGCGGCTGTGCGATGCCTTCGGCATCCCGCTGGTCGTGGTGGTGGACGTGCCCGGCTACCTGCCCGGTGTGGATCAGGAGTGGGGTGGCGTGGTGCGCCGCGGCGCGAAGCTGCTGCACGCCTTCGGTGAGGCCACGGTTCCGCGCGTCACGCTGGTGACCCGCAAGATCTACGGCGGCGCGTACATCGCGATGAACTCCCGCTCGCTGAACGCCACCAAGGTGTTCGCCTGGCCGGACGCCGAGGTCGCCGTGATGGGCGCCAAGGCCGCCGTCGGCATCCTGCACAAGCGCAAGCTGGCCGCCGCGCCGGATCACGAGCGCGACGCGCTGCACGAGGAACTGGCCGCCGAGCACGAGCGGATCGCCGGTGGCGTGGACTCCGCGATCGAGATCGGGGTGGTCGACGAGAAGATCGACCCGGCGCACACCCGCAGCAAGATCACGCAGGCGCTGGCCGAGGCCCCGCACCGGCGTGGCCGGCACAAGAACATCCCGCTGTAAGGACTCGTCACCGGATGGCCTGGGGTTCGCCCCGGGCCATCCGTCGTTTTCGATGAGTTTCACCGTCCGCGGCGGTCTATTCGGCCATGGTGCAGCTACTCAAGGTCCAGAACTTCAACGTCTCCCAGGACGGCTTCGGCGCGGGCGTCGGCCAGAGCTTCGAGCGTCCGTTCGGACACGCCGACCCGGCCACGATGTTCAGTTGGTGCGGTGCCACCGCGAGCTGGCCCAACCGCACCGAGCCGGGGGGCACCCGCGGTCTGGACGACTACCTCACCAGGGATTTCCACCACAACATCGGCGCCGAGATCATGGGCCGCAACAAGTTCAGCCCGCACCGCGGGCCCTGGGTTGACCACGAATGGACCGGCTGGTGGGGTGACGAGCCGCCCTTCCACACCCCGGTGTTCGTCATGACGCATCACGAACGGCCGTCGTTCGCGTTGGGTGACACGACCTTTCACTTCGTCGCCGGCGAACCCGCGACGGTGCTGGCGCAGGCGCGTGAGGCCGCTTGCGGCAAGGATGTCCGGCTCGGGGGCGGTGCGACGACCGTCCGGGCATTTCTGGACGCCGACCTCGTCGACACCCTGCATGTGGCGGTCTCGCCGGTGACGCTGGGCGCCGGGTCACGTCTGTGGGAGAGCCCCGATGAGCTGCTCGACCGCTTCCACTGCGACGTCGTGCCCAGCCCGAGCGGGGTCACCCATCACCTCTTCTGGCGGCGCTGAGCCGGGCCACTACTGGACCGCGGCCACGAACTCCGCCGCCGCCTGCGCCGCCCGCTCCCGGTCGGCCGGCACCAACCCGATGCGGGTGCGCCGGTCCAGGATGTCCTCGGCCGTCAGCGCACCCTCGTGGGTGACGGCGAACTCGAATTCCGCGCGCAGCACGTCGATTCCGTCGGCGACCGGTTCGGCGGCCCGCGCACAGTTCGCCTCGGCGAGCACCTGCACCGCTTCCGCGCCGAACCGCCTGATCAATGAATCGGGCAGTCCGGCAACGGTTTCCCGGGTCGCCCCGACCAGCGGGAGGTCACGGGTCCGGCACGGCGCCGCGGTGATCCCGCGCAGCGCGACAGCCCGGTCCAGGACGTCCTCGGCCATGTAGCGGTATTCGGTCAGCTTGCCGCCGATCACGCTGAGCACACCGGACGGGGATTCGGTGACGGCGTGTTCCCGGGACACGTCGGCGGTCCTGCCGGTGTCGGTGTCGATCAACGGGCGCAGCCCCGCATAAGCCCCGAGGACATCGCCGTGGCCCAGTTCGGTCTGCAACGCGGTGTTGACGGTGTCCAACAGGAACGCCACCTCCTGCGGTGTCGCCTGCGGCACGTCGGGAATCGGGCCCGGCGCCTCTTCGTCGGTCAGCCCCAGGTACACCCGGCCCAACTGCTCGGGCATCGCGAACACGAACCGGTTCAACTCACCGGGTATCGGAATGGTCAGCGCGGCAGTGGGATTGCCGAACGCCGCGGCGTCGAACACCAGATGGGTCCCGCGGCTGGGCCGCAGCCTGATCGAGGGATCCACCTCACCTGCCCAGACACCGGCGGCGTTGATGACCGCCCGTGCGGTCACGCCGAACGTTTCTCCGGTGAGCTCGTCGGTCAGGGTGACGGTGGTGCCGGTGGCCGCCGACGCCGCCACCCGGGTGAGGATGACCGCCCCGTGCCCGGCGGCGGTGCGGGCCACCGCGGTGACCAGCCGGGCGTCGTCGATCAATTGCCCGTCGTAGGCCAGGAATCCACCGTCCAGGCCGGCGCGGCGCACGGTCGGCGCGAGTTCGACCGCCCGGGCGGCGTCCACCCGGCGTGACCGCGGCAGGATGGTGGCCGGGGTGCCGGCCAGTCGGCGCAGGCCGTCCCCGGCGACGAAGCCGGTGCGCACCAGCGCGCGGGCGGCCCGGCTCATCGACGGCAGCAGCGGTACCAGTTGCGGCATCGCCTTCACCAGATGAGGAGCATTGCGCGACATCAGGATTCCGCGTTCGATCGCGCTGCGCCGGGCTATGCCGACGTTGCCGGTGGCCAGGTACCGCAGCCCGCCGTGCACCAGTTTGGAGCTCCAGCGGCTGGTCCCGAAGGCCAGGTCGTGCTTCTCGACCAGCGCGACGGACAGGCCGCGACTGGCGGCATCCAGTGCGATGCCGGCCCCGGTGATGCCGCCGCCGATGACGACGATGTCGACCCGGCCGGCGTCGGCCAGCGCCGCGAGTTCGCCTCGCCGGCGGGCGGCGTTGAGGGCGGTGGTCATGGTTTGAGATATCCGTTCAGCGAGTGTTCGAGTTCGACGGCCAGCGCGTCGGCGTCCAGGATGGGGGCGACCATCTGCGCGGACTGCACCGCCGACTGGGTGATCAGCAGGCACATGGCGGCCAGTTGCCGCGGATCACCGGCCCGCACACTGCCGTGCTCCTGAGCGAGTTTGAGCTGGCCGGCCAGGGCGTCGATCAGTACCTGTTGGCTGGTGCCCAACCGCTCGGCGATGTACACCATGGCCAGATCGGGTGCGGTGTGCAGCACCGACATCACGATGTCGTCGTGGCGCAGCCGTTCGGCCACCGCGACCATGCGCTGCACCAGGGCCACCCGGCCGTCGCCGTGCTCCCCCACCTCCGTCAGCACGCGCACGATCCGGGCGGTCAGCAGCGCGGCGAGGATCGCGCGGGTGTCGGGCCAGCGCCGGTACACCGTCGGCCGGCTCACGCCCGCCCGACGGGCGATCTCGGCGACCGTCACCCGATCGATCCCGTAGGCCAGCACGCAGCTAGCGGCCGCCTCCAGGATCCGATCCTCGAGAGAATCGTCGTTACTGATTGACACCATATGTAATACTGTAACGCATGACTGGTCCGGACGTGACGCTCTTACCCCCGATGAAATGGAACGCCTGGGGTGATCCCGCGGCCGCCAAGCCGCTGTCCGACGGCATCCGCGCCCTGCTCAAGCAGGCGTTGGGCATCGAGGAGTCCGGCACCCCCGACATCACCGCCGAGCAGGTGACGCTGCGGCCATCGCGGCTGTCGGCCGCCGCGCGCGAGGCGTTGGCCGACATCGTCGGTGCCGCACACTGCCGGGTCGACGACCTCGACCGGCTGCTGCGGGCCGGCGGCAAGTCGACGCTGGACCTGTTGCGGCGCAAGGACACCGGAGCACAGGACGCACCGGACGCGGTGCTGCTACCCGGCACCGAGGAGGAGATCGCGGCGATCCTGGCGGCCTGCGTCGAACACCGGATCGCCGTTGTCCCGTTCGGCGGCGGTACCAGCGTGGTCGGCGGGCTGGATCCGGTACGCGGCGACTTCACCGCGGTCGTGTCGCTGGACCTGCGCCGCCTGAACCGGCTGCTGCACCTCGACGAGGTGTCCGGTGAGGCCGTGCTGCAGGCCGGGGTGACCGGCCCCGACGCCGAGCGGTTGCTCGGCGAGAGCGGATTCTCGCTCGGTCATTTCCCGCAGAGCTTCCAGTTCGCCACCATCGGCGGCTTCGCGGCCACCCGGTCGTCGGGACAGGATTCCGCCGGTTACGGCCGTTTCGACGATATGGTCCGCGGCGTGCGCGCCGTGACCCCGGCCGGGATCCTCGACCTTGGCCGCGCGCCGGCCTCGGCGGCCGGGCCCGACCTGCGCCAGCTCCTGGTGGGATCCGAGGGGGTGTTCGGCGTGATCACCGCCATCCGGGTCCGCGTGCATCCGGTCCCGGAGTCCACCCGCTACGAGGCCTGGTCGTTCCCGGATTTCCCGACCGGGGCGGCCGCGCTGCGCGCGGTCACCCAGACCGGAACCGGTCCGACGGTGATCCGGCTTTCCGACGAAGTGGAGACCGGGATCAACCTGGCCACCACCGAGAGCATCGGCGAACAGCGCATCACCGGCGGATGCCTGGCGATCACCGTTTTCGAAGGATCGGCCGCACACACCGCGAGCCGGCACGCCGAGACCGCCGCCATCTTGTCCGCCCACGGCGGCACGTCGCTGGGTGAGCCGCCGGCACGGGCGTGGGAGCACGGCCGGTTCGGCGCACCCTATCTACGGGACTCGCTGCTGACAGCCGGGGCACTGTGCGAGACCCTGGAAACCGCGACCTCGTGGTCGAATATCGCCGCCGTCAAGGCCGCCGTGACCGCGGCACTGACGGATTCACTCGCCGAATCCGGCACGCAAGCGCTGGTGATGTGCCACATTTCGCACGTGTATCCCACCGGCGCGTCGTTGTACTTCACCGTGGTGGCCGCCCAGCGCGGCAACCCGATCGAACAGTGGAGCAGGGCCAAGGCCGCCGCGTCGGAGGCCATGGTGCGCACCGGGGCGACCATCACCCATCATCACGCCGTCGGCGCCGACCACCGGCCGTGGATGCGCGCCGAGATCGGCGACCTCGGCGTCGAGGTGTTGCGCGCGGTGAAGGCGGTGCTCGACCCCACCGGAATCCTCAACCCCGGCAAGCTGATTCCGTGAAGCGGATCTCGGTCCTGACCAACCCGGCATCCGGACACGGCAACGCGCCGCATGCCGCCGAGCGCGCCATCGCACGATTCCAGCAGCGTGGGATCGACGTGTGCGAGGTGGTCGGCACCGATGCCGCGCACGCCCGCCGGCTCGTCGACGAGGAACTCGCGCGCGGCACCGATGCCCTGGTGGTGGTCGGCGGCGACGGCATCATCTCGGTGGCGTTGCAAGCCCTGGCGCTGGGGACCGTACCGTTGGGCATCATCCCGGCCGGCACCGGCAACGATCACGCCCGGGAATTCGGGATTCCGACCGGAGATCCGGAGGCAGCGGCCGACGTGGTGGTCGACGGCCGCACCGAGACCATCGACCTGGGCCGCATCGTCGACGCCGACGGCGCGGTCAAATGGTTCGGCACCGTGATGGCCGCCGGGTTCGATTCACTGGTCAGCGATCGCACCAATCGGATGAGCTGGCCGCACGGGCGGATGCGTTACAACGTCGCCATGGTCGCCGAGCTGTCCAAGCTGCGGTTGCTGCCCTTCCGGCTGACGTTCGACGACGGGCCCGAGATCGTCACCGAACTCACGCTGGCCGCGTTCGGCAATACCCGCAGTTACGGCGGCGGCATGCTGATCTGCCCCGGCGCCGACCCGACCGACGGCCTGCTCGACGTCACCATGGTGCATTCGGCGTCGCGCACCAAGCTGATCCGGCTGTTCCCCACGGTCTTCAAGGGCACGCACGTCAACTTGCCGGAGGTGACCACCAAACGGGCAGCGCGGATCGTCGTCGACTCCCCCGGCATCAACGCCTATGCCGACGGCGACTTCGCCTGCCCGCTGCCGGTGACGGTCTCGGCAGTGCCACGCGCATTGACGTTGCTGTGCAGGTAGTTTCGGGTGATGACGGTGTCGAGGTGCCCCAGGGTGGCCGGTGCGGTGCTGTCATGACGCGCACCGCACGCATCGTCATCATCGGTGCCGGGATGGCCGGCATCGCCGCCGCCCACACGTTCCGGCAGGCCGGCTTCACCGATTTCACCATCGTGGAGAAGGGATCCGACGTCGGTGGCGTCTGGCACTGGAATCGCTATCCCGGCCTCACCTGCGATGTGCCTTCGCAGATCTACCAATTCGGGTTCGCGCCGAAACCGGACTGGAGCCACCTGTGGGCATCCGGCGCCGACATCCAGCGCTACCACCGCGACGTCGTCGACCGATTCGGCTTGGCACCACATCTACGGCTGAACACCGAGATCACCGCGGCGCAATACGGCAGTGGCGGCTGGACGCTGACCACGTCGGGCGGCGACACTCTGACCGCAGATTTCGTGGTCTGCGCCACCGGCGTCCTGCACCACCCGTTCATTCCGGACATCCCCGGTATGGATCGCTTCCAGGGAGCCGTGCTGCACACCGCGCGATGGGATTCCGAGGTGCGCACCAGCGGTCGGCGCGTGGCCGTGATCGGTACGGGATCGACCGGGGTGCAGGTCGTTTCGGCGCTGCAGCCCGAAGCCGAGACGGTGTTGCACTTCGCCAGGTCGCCGCAGTGGATTCTGTGGGCACCGATGTGGCTGCGCCAACCGCGCACGCTCTCGGCGGCGCTGCGGCGCTGGCCGGCCCTGCACGGATTCACCTTCGACCGCCTGCAATGGATGTCGAACATCCTCGCCGATGTCGTCACCACGCCGTCGTGGCGGCGCAGCCTGGTGCAGGCCTATGCCCGGCTGAGCTTGCGGGCGCAGATCCGCGACCCAGACCTGCGCGCCACGCTGACGCCCGACTATCAGCCGCTGTGCAAACGCCAGGTGGTCTCGGGCAGCTATTACCGCGCCATCACCCGGCCCAACGCGCGGCTGGTCACCGAACCGATCACCGAGCTGACCGCGACCGGTATCAGGACGGCCGACGGCGCCCAGCACGACGTCGACGTGGTGGTGCTGGCCACGGGTTTCCACGCGCACAACTACATGCGGCCGATGTCGATCGTCGGCCGCGACGGGATCACCCTCGACGAGGCCTGGGTGAAAGGCCCCCGCGCCTACCGGATGACCGCGATTCCGGGCTTCCCGAACCTGTTCACGGTGCTCGGCCCGAACTCCCCCACCGGGTCGATCCCGCTGCAGTACTCGGCCGAGGCCACCGCACGCTATATCGTGCACTGGCTCAAGCGATTTCGCGACGGGGAGATCGACGAGGTGGAGGTCACCGATGAGGCCACCACCGAATTCAACGCCGCGGTGGCCGAGGCCCTCGGTCCGACGGTGTGGAACACCGGCTGCAATTCCTGGTATCTCACCGAGGATGGCACCGTCGACCTGTGGCCGTTCGACCGGGCCACACTGACCCGGATGCTCGCCGAGCCGGACCCGGCGCATTACCGGGTCGGCCGAGCCTTCGGCAGGTGAGCAGCGCGGGTAGGCAAGCTGCGCCGAACGTCGCCACCGCGGCGGCGACGTAGGCTTGCACAGCATGGGGGAAGCCATGTCCAGCAAGCACCGCCGCCGCGCCGCCGGCGTCGTGGCCGCACTCGCCCTCGTGGCCGCCGGGTGCGCTGCCGAGACACGGCCGGTGATGGCCGGCGGTGGCCGACCCGCTCTCGAGGTGCAGCCGGTCACCGTCACCGCCGCACCGGCACCGGCCGAGGTGCAACGGATCGAACTGTGGCGCGACGATATCCGGCTGGCCGGCACGCTGGAAGTCCCGCGTCTTGCGCCCGGTGAACGTGTACCGCTGGTGATCGTGATGCACGGCTTCAGCGGTAATCAAAACGAACCCTTGATCCGTGCGACCGCCGAGGCGTTGCACAATGCGCGCATCGCCACGCTGCGTTTCGATTTCGACGGTCACGGCGCCAGCGGCGGCCGACAGGAAGACATGACCGTCCCCGGCGAGATCGCCGACGCCCAGGTGGTCTACGACTACGCGCGCGGCCTACCGTTCGTGTCCACCATCGGCCTGGCCGGGCACTCCCAGGGCGGGGTGGTGGCCTCGATGCTCGCCGGCCACCTCGGCGACAACGTCTCGGCCATGGCACTTTTCGCGCCGGCCAGCATCATCCCCGAGGCCACCCGGTCGGGCAGCATCCTGGGCGCACAATTCGATCCGAACAACCCGCCCGACGTGATCACATCGGTCAACGACTACCGGGTCGGCCGCGCCTACATCCTCAGCGCGCAGACGCTCCCCTTGGAGCAGGTCGCCTCCCAGTACGCCGGACCGGTCACCCTCATCCAAGGCGCCGACGACCGGGCGGTGCCGCCCGCCGCCTCAGAGCAATTCGTGACGGTGTTCCGCGACGCTGAACTGCATGAGCTACCCGGCCAGGATCACGTCTTCGCCGCCGACCCGGCCCAGCCGGCCGAGCTGGCCGCCGATTTCCTGGCGGCGCGCCTGCACTGAGGTCTGGCTTCGGCTACCCGACACCCCTATTGAGCCAGGTCATCTCGCCGGTATCGCCGCCACCGCGGTAGGGCTCCAGCGACTCGTCCCAGGCGGTGCCCAGCACCGTGTCCAATTCGGCGGCGAGCGTATCCGCGCCCGAGGCCATCAGGCTGCGCAGCCGCTGCTCGCCGACCATGACATCACCGTTGGCGCTCATCGCACCGCTCCACAGACCCAGCTGCGGGGTGTGGCACCAGCGGTGGCCGTCCACGCCCTCGCTGGGATCCTCGGTCACCTCGAAGCGCAGCACCGACCACGAGCGCAGGGCATTGGCCAGCTGCGCGCCGGTACCGACCGGCCCCACCCAATTCGTGACAGCACGAAGCTGCCCCGGCATGGCCGGTTGGGGCGTCCATTTCAGGTTCGCCCGCGCCGACAGGGTCGACGAAAGCGCCCACTCCACGTGTGGGCATACCGCCGCGGGCGAGGCGTGAACGTAAACCACGCCAGTCGTCGCATCGGCGAACTGGTTCAACGCACGCATCATCTGCTCCTTCGGCTCCACGAGGGACGTCTTCCCCAACGACCTGGTGTTACCGAATAGATGCAGTTGTTTCGTGCGTGTCTATTGTGCCTCGTGGGACCAGTGTTGCGCTAGTCTGCGCGGAATTCTCTCAGGACCTCATCAGAGATTGCGGGCCACAGCGGATAGGTCCACTCCCCGAAATCGCGGTCGGTCAGCACCACCAACGCCATGTCAGCGACCGGATCGACCCACAGAAACGTCCCCGACTGGCCGAAATGCCCGAACGTGCGCGGCGAGTTGAGCGCCCCGGTCCAATGCGGTGACTTGCCGTCCCTGATCTCGAACCCCAGCCCCCAGTCGTTCGGGCGCTGCGACCCGAACCCGGGCAGCACCCCGGCCAGCCCGGGGAACTGCACCGACACGGCCTCGGCATGCATCTGCGGCGACACCAGCGTCGGACGCAGCAGCTCACCGGCGAAAGCGCTGAGGTCGGCCACGGTGGACCGGCCGCCATACCCCGCGGCGTCGGCGCCGCCGACCAGATCGGAGCTCGTCATCCCGAGCGGCTCGAACACCGCTTCGCGCAGATACGCGCCGAACTCGATACCCGCTGCGTCCTGCAGCGCGGCAGCCAGCAAGGTGAAGCCGTAGTTGGAGTAGATCCGCCGGGTGCCGGGCGCGGCCATCTGTTGGGCCGACTGCATCGACACACCCGAGGTGTGCGCCAGCAGGTGGCGCACCGTCGCACCCGGCGGACCCGCCGGGGTGTCCAGTTCGAAGACGCCCTCCTCGACGGCGACCTGTGCGGCGCGGGCGACCAGCGGCTTGGTCACCGAGGCCAGCCGGAACACGCCGCCGACATCGCCGTGGGTGGCCAGCACGCCGGCTCCCCCGATCACCGCGGCCGCTGCGGTATCGACCGGCCAATCCGACAGCACATCGAGGGCGCTCACGGGCGCCAATCTAGCTGGAGAGAGCTACCGCCGCGCCAGCAGATCGTCGAGCAGTCCGGCGACCGCCGCATCCACCTCGGCGACCACCCGGCGCAGCTCCCCGAGGCGGCCGCGCGCCGGACCCAGGCCGGCATGTGACCGCAGCACATCGACGATCGCCCGGTAGGTCACCGCGTCGGTCGCCTCGGCCCACCTCAGCGCCGACTCGGACCAGGCTCGCAGTCGGTCGACGTCGGCATTGTCGGCGGCCGACATCAGCGCGCGCCGGTAGACATCGGCAGCCCACTCCATCGGTACGCGTTCGTCCAGCATCGGTAGCAGCGCGTCGTCGAGCGCGGCGTAGCCCTCGGCGAACCGCTGTCGCGCCAGGGCGGCGATCCCCTGGGCGGCGCGGGCCAGGGCGATCAGGGTCGGATCGCCCACCCGTGTGGCGATGCCGCCCAACTCGGCCGCGGCAGGGCCGTCGGGCGCGAGAGCGACACCGAGATAGGCGACGTATCCGTGCGCGGCGCTCTCCGCCGTCCCGCGGAGTAACAGCGCCGCGCGGTCGGCCCAGCTTTGGGCCACCGCCACATGCCCGCGGGCCAACCAGGCCAGCCCGAGTTCGGCGGCTTTGACCGCTGCCTGCATCGGATCGGTACGTACCAGTAAGGTGTGCACGCGTTCGTTGATCCGGACGGCCTCACGGCCGTGGCCCAGCCGCCAGGCCGCGGCGGCATAGGCGGCCAAGTCGTCGGTGGCCAGCCGTTGCACGCTCTCGACGCGCCCGAACGTCTCGTACGTCGTGCGCCAGTCGCTGCGCCGGTACGCCGAGCGCGCAACGACGAGAAGTTCGACTCCGTGGTCAACCGACACCAACACCATGGCCCACGGTAGCGCGTGAAACGAGGCATTAGGTTGTACGCATGCCTCAGACAGTGCGTGGTGTCATTTCCCGGTCGAAGAAGCAGCCCGTCGAGTTGGTCGACATCGTGATCCCGGATCCGGGTCCGGGTGAGGTGGTGGTCGACATCATCGCGTGCGGGGTGTGCCATACGGATCTGACCTACCGCGAGGGCGGGATCAACGACGAGTACCCGTTCTTGTTGGGGCATGAGGCCGCCGGCACGGTCGAGGCGGTCGGCCAGGGTGTCACCCATGTGGCGGTGGGTGATTTCGTGATCCTGAACTGGCGCGCGGTGTGCGGCGAATGCCGGGCCTGCAAGCGCGGCCGCCCGCAGTTGTGTTTCGACACCTTCAACGCCACCCAGAAGATGACCCTGACCGACGGCACCGAACTGACCCCCGCCCTGGGGATCGGTGCGTTCGCCGACAAGACCCTGGTGCATCAGGGCCAGTGCACCAAAGTGGATCCCGAGGCCGACCCGGCGGTGGCCGGTCTGCTCGGTTGCGGGGTGATGGCCGGGATCGGCGCGGCCATCAACACCGGCAATGTGGGTCGTGATGACACCGTCGCGGTGATCGGCTGCGGCGGGGTGGGTGATGCCGCCATCGCCGGCGCGGCACTGGTCGGTGCCAAGAAGATCATCGCCATCGACACCGACAACCGGAAGCTCGATTGGGCGCGCGG
Source organism: Mycolicibacterium canariasense (assembly GCF_002101555.1). Taxonomy (GTDB): domain Bacteria; phylum Actinomycetota; class Actinomycetes; order Mycobacteriales; family Mycobacteriaceae; genus Mycobacterium; species Mycobacterium canariasense. The sequence goes on along the minus strand of NZ_LQOL01000041.1, from coordinate 36,646 downwards.
GTTCGGGGCCACCCACACCATCAACGCCAAAGAACTCGACCCCGTGCAGACGATTCAGGATCTGACCGACGGGTTCGGCGCCGACGTGGTGATCGACGCCGTCGGGCGCCCCGAAACCTGGAAGCAGGCTTTCTACGCCCGCGATCTGGCCGGCACCGTGGTGCTGGTCGGTGTCCCGACACCGGAGATGACCCTGGAGATGCCGTTGGTGGACTTCTTCTCCCGCGGCGGATCACTCAAGTCGTCCTGGTACGGCGACTGCCTGCCCGAACGCGACTTCCCCACCCTCATCAGCCTGTACCGCCAAGGCCGGCTGCCGCTGGAGAAGTTCGTCTCCGAACGCATCGGCCTGGATGCCATCGAGGACGCCTTCCACAAGATGCACGCCGGTGAGGTGCTGCGCTCGGTGGTCATCCTCTGATGGGTGCCATCACCCGTGTGGTCACCAGCGGCACCTTCTCCCTCGACGGCGGCACCTGGGATGTCGACAACAACATCTGGATCGTCGGTGACGACCACGATGTGATCGTCTTCGACGCCGCGCACACCGCCGCCCCCATCGTCGAGGCCGTCGCCGGGCGCAACGTCGTCGCCGTCATCTGCACCCACGGCCACAACGACCACATCACCGTGGCCCCCGAACTCGGCACCACCCTGGACGCCCCGGTGTTCCTGCACCCGGCCGACGAGATGCTGTGGCGGGAGATCCACCCGGACAAGGATTTCCGCAGTGTCGACGACGGGCTGGTGCTGACCGCGGGCGGCATCGAGGTGCATGCGCTGCACACCCCGGGGCACTCCCCTGGCTCGGTGTGCTGGTCGGCCCCGGCGCTGAACGCCGTCATCTCCGGTGACACCCTGTTCCAGGGCGGCCCCGGCGCCACCGGCCGGTCCTACTCCAGCTTCCCCACCATCCTGGAATCCATCTCCACCAAACTGGGCACCCTGCCCGACGAGACCCACGTCTACACCGGCCACGGCGACACCACCACCATCGGCGGCGAACTGGTGCACTACGACGAGTGGGTGGCGCGCGGCCACTGACGTAGCGCTGCGAGGAACGAGCAGTGCTGAGGGCCGTGGCCCAACAGCGCGGCCACTGGCCCTTTGCGATCACGCTGAGCCAGTCCCTGTCGCCGGAGGTGCCGCGGCCTGACTAGGACCCCAGCAGCCGGCGCTTCTCGGCGTCGAATTCGTCCTGGGTCAGAGCGCCGGAGTCACGCAGCGCGGCAAGGGTTTTCAGTTGCTGGATGCGGATGCCGTCGTCGGTGGGCGTGAAGGCCGGCCCGGCATCGATGGTGAAGGTGGGCATCAGCCCCACCGGAGTCGGGCGGCGGCGCACCTTGGCCGCCCACACCCGCGCGATGATCAGGTCGACGACCGCCAGGCCGAACACCGCGGCGAGCCACCACGGCAGGTCGGGCACCGGGCTGCCGTGACCGAAGGCCAGCCGCGGGCTGAGGAAGGCGCTGACATTGCCCTCGGTGCTGATGCGATAGTCGCCCTCCTGCGCGATGCGGGCCACCCACACCCGCACCCGCGCATCATTGTTGACGGTGGTGGTGCTGCCGATGGACTCGGTGACCTCGGGCTCGGCAACGCCGGCCGGCGGGTCGGCGCGCCACCGCAGATTCGGGATCGGCAACCCTCCCCCGGTGGTGCTGCCGATGATCTGGGTGTGGAAGCTGACATTCACCTCACCGGCCGGCAGGTGTACCGTGCCGCGGCCCGGGATCGGCACCTCGCCGTAGGCGTCGTACTCGTCGAACACGAACGCGTTGAGCATCAACGCCACCACGAACCCGACACCCGAGACGATCATGGTCACCACCGCGATGACGGTGAGGAATCTGGGTGCTGTCGACCGGCTCACATCGCGCAGTCTGTCACGTCGGACGGCGGGAAACACCTGGTGGAACGCACCGGGCCGAAAATTTTCCCGAGAACTGAACCCTTGGCGATGCTCGCCCGTCGTTCCTGCTGACCGCGCCACACGGCGCTGACAGAAGGGAACGACCGTGACCTTGAACTCGATGCTTCCGGCGGCCACGACAACCGCCGAGCCGCAGGTATGGCGGTTCGATGACTTCGTGTTGGATCTGCCGCGATTCGAACTGCGCCGCAACGATGTCGCCGTCCCGATGGAACCCCAGGTTTTCGACGTGTTGATCCAGTTGGTCAGCCACCACCAGCGCGTGGTCACCAAGAACGAGCTGTTCGACTCGGTGTGGGGCGGTCGGTTCGTCGGGGAGGCGGCGCTGACCAGCCGCATCAAGGCGGCCCGACGTGCACTCGGCGACGACGGTGAAACCCAGCGTTACATCAGGACGGTGCGCGGCCGCGGCTATCAGTTCGTCGGGGTCTTCGTGGCCGAGGCGGAGCAGCCCGAGGTGCGCGTGGAGGTGCCGGGAGGCGGTCACGTGGTGTTCTGCGGCTCCGCCGCCACGCCGGGCATGCGGGTCGCGGCGCGCTGGACCACGCGTCAGCGGCGGCGCCAGGCGCGTCGTTGCCTGAACGGTCCGCCGAGGTAACGGTGCCTGCCGCCGTCGCGACCCGGACGATCCGGGGTGCGGGTGACACCGCAGACCGGTCCGGTAAGCGAGAATCGAGACATGACGAGGACGCGCCGGGCCGGTCGCACGCACACCAACCGAGGAAACCACTCGTCATGACAGACTCCGGTCCTTCCGGGCCGCACGATGGTGCCGCCGACTTGCTGCGCGGTATTCACGACGAGCACGGCCCCGCGCTGCAGCGCTATGTCCTGCGCCTCACCCGCGGCGACCACGAGTTCGCCGAGGACGTGGTGCAGGAATCGCTGCTGCGGCTGTGGCAGAAGCCCGACATCCTGACCACGGGTTCTGTCGACTCGGTGCGGGCCTGGCTGTACACCGTGGCCCGCAACCTCGTCATCGACGATCGCCGCAGCCACCGCTTCAAACGTGAACTGCGCACGGACACCGTCCCCGAGCAGCGCGCCCCCGACACCTTGGGACCGGCCGTCGACTCGTGGATCGTCGCCGACGCCTTGCGGTCCCTGAGCCGTGAGCACCGCACCGTGCTGGTACGGGCGCATTACCTCGGCGAGACCGCGGCCGAAATCGGCCGCCACGAGAACATCCCAGCGGGGACGGTCAAATCCCGGCTGCACTATGCGGTCCGTGCGCTGCGCGTCGCCCTGGCAGAAAGGGGGGTGGTGCAATGAGCGCCGCCGACCACGACCCGTCCGAGTGGGACGCCGCCTATCTCTTGGGCGCTCTCACCCCGGAAGAGACCGTCGAATACGAGCGCTACCTGGCCGAGCACCCCGATCAGGAGGCCGGTCTGGACTCGTTGGCGGGCCTGCCCGCCATCATGGATGTCCTGCCCCGGGAGGAGGCACTGGCGCTGCTCGACGAGGATGCCGAATCGGCACCCAACCTGGTGACGTTGGCCACGGCCGCCCGGAAGCGGCAGCGCCGGGCCCAGCGGGTGCGGGTGGCCACCGGCATTGCTTCTGCCGCTGCATGTCTCATCATCGGCGGCTTCGTCGGCCATCTGGTCCTGGGCCCGCAGCAGCCGGCGGGACCCGCGCTGCAGGCGATGGGCACCGGGCAGCGCGCCGGGGTGACCGCGGCGCTGGCGGTATCGGCCGAATCATGGGGGACGCGGCTGGATTGGCAATGCCAGTACACCAAGGACTGGGCCACCACCGTGGCCAGATACGACCTGGTCGTCACCACCAAGGACGGCCGGGAATCGACCATCGCGTCCTGGAGCCCGTCAGGCAACGAGGCGTCGAACCTCGCCGCCGCCACCGCCATTCCCGCCGCCAACATCCGCACGGTCGACATCCGGGTCGCCGACACCAAGGTGCCATTGGCGGTGACCACGCTCGGCTGACGGACAAACCGCCTCCGTCCCCAGCTCACTCAGATCTCGGTGGACGGCGGCGTGGACTACCGTTTTCACCGTGTCCAGTTCGAGGCCCGGACCCAGCCGCGAATCCAGTGTGGTGGTGCGACCGATCCCACCGGGGAGTGGGTTCTACACCGCCGGTTCCCGGCTGCAGGCGGCCGGCCTGAAACGCGCCATCGAACTCTTCGAGCAGACCGCGCAGGTCGTCCCGATCCCGTCCCCACCCCGGCCGATCGTGATCGCCGACTACGGCGCGGCCAACGGGCACAACTCGCTGCTGCCGATCTCAGCGGCCATCACGGTGCTGCGGAAGCGGACCCGCCCCGAGCACTCGATCCTGGTGACCCACACCGACGTTCCGGACAACGACTTCAGCGCGCTGTTCCGCGTGCTCGACGAGGATCCGGACAGCTACCTGAAGAAGGATCACGCCACCTACGCCTCGGCCGTGGGGCGGTCCTTCTACACCCAGATCATCCCGTCCAACAGCGTGAACCTGGGCTGGTCGGCGTGGGCGGTGCTGTGGCTGGGCCGGTTGCCCTGCCCGGTGCCCGATCACATCCACGCCACCTTCAGCGCCGACGCCGGTGTGCGGGCCGCCCACGACAAGCAGGCGGCGTTCGATTGGCACGAATTCGTGGCGTTCCGTGGCCGCGAACTGTGCCCGGGCGGCCGCGCCGTGGTGATCACCATGGCGGTGTCCGATGACGGCGAGTTCGGCTACCGGCCGGTGCTACAGGCCGTGATGGCCGAGCTCACCGAACTGGTGGCCCGCGGCATGATCACCGAAGCCGACGTGGTCCGGATGAACCTGCCGATCGTCGGCCGGCGAACGGGCGACTTCCTGGCGCCGTTCGCCCCGTCCGGTCGGCTGGAACAGCTCAGCATCGAACATCTCGAGGTGTTCGACGCTGAGGATCGGTTCTGGCAGCGCTACCAATTAGACAGGGATGCAGCGCATTTCGGTGCCGAATGGGCGGCGTTCGCGCGGGCGGCGGTGTTCCCGACGCTCGCGGCGGTGCTACCGGAGGAGCGGCGTAGCACCTTCTGCGATGTGCTCGAAGCCGGGGTGGCGGCCCGGCTGGCCGCCGAACCGGAGCAGATGCGGATTCCGATGGCGCTGGTCGTCCTGCACAAGCGGCCCAGGACGCTCTAGCCCCAGGCCGGAATCGCCGCGTCGATGAGGTGCGGGCCGGGCTGCCGCACCGCGGTCCGGAACTGCTCGGCGAGGTCCTCGGCCGTCGTCGCGCGACTGGCGGGCACGCCGAAACCCGTTGCGATGGCGACGAAATCGATATCCGGATTGCCCAGATCCAACAGCGAGCGGGACTGCGGGCCGGTCGCGGCCGAGCCCACCCGCGCCAGCTCCAGCTGCAGAATGGCGTAGGCGTGGTTGTTCAGGATCACCACGGTGATGTCGAGTTGTTCGCGTGCCATCGTCCACAGCGCCGAAATGGTGTACAGCGCACTGCCATCGGCTTGCAGTGCGATGATCGGCCGGTCCGGGGCCGCGACCGCGGCACCCACCGCGACGGGTAGCCCCTGGCCGATCGCGCCGCCGGTCAGCGTCAGCACCTCGTGCCGCGGCGAGGCCGCCGTGGCGGCCGGCAACAGCAGCCCGCTGGTGTTGGCCTCGTCCACGATCACGGCGCGCTCGGGCAACAGCGCCCCGATCACCTCGACCCAGTTGGCGACGGTCAGCGGCCCCGCGGGCAGCGTCGGCGGCACCACGGGGGCGGGCGGCAACCCGGGGGCGGCGAGCGCGTCGACAAGCCGGTCCAGGTCGGCAGGCTCCACGGTGTGGATGTGCGTGCCCCGCGGCACCAACCCGCTCGGTTTTCCCGGATAGGCGAAGAAAGCAACCGGTGAACGCGCGCCGACCAGAACCAGATGCGAGATGCCCGCCAGCTGCTGCTCGGCTTGTTCGGCAAGGTAGGCCAGTCGTTCGACGGGCGGGACACCGGCTCCGCGGGACAGCCGGGCAGGGAACGTCTCCACCAGCGCCCTGGCGCCGACCGCCGACGAAATCCGCGCGGCCGCAGTGAGTCCCGCCGCATCGGTGGCCGCTCCCCCGAGCAACAGGACGCTGCTCGCGCCGTGCGAGCGCAGCAGCTCGGCGATGGGCTCGAGGTCGGCGGGGGCCGGCCCGTCGGTTACCGGTGCGGCGGGTGGCACAACGGCAACGTCCTCCGCGGTGCTCCAGGAGTAGTCGGCAGGCAGGATCACGGTGGCGACCCGGCCGGGCGGACCGACCGCGGCGGTGATCGCCTCGTCCACCGAGACGGCCAGTGCCGACGCGGTCGCGGGCCGCACGACCACTCCGTCGGGCCAGCCGGCGAGGGCGTCGATATCGGATTGCAGCGGCGCGTCGAACTCCGCGTGGTAGGTGGCGTGGTCGCCGACGATGTTGACGACCGGGCTGTGGGCGCGTCGCGCGTTGTGCAGGTTGGCCAGGCCGTTGGCCAGCCCCGGACCCAGGTGCAGCAGCGTGGCCGCGGGTGTCCCCGCGATTCGGGCGTAGCCGTCGGCGGCGCCGGTGGCCACCCCCTCGAACAAGCACAACACCGCGCGCAGCGCCGGAGTGTGGTCCAGGGCGGCCACGAAGTGCATCTCGGACGTACCCGGATTGGCGAAACAGACGTCGACTCCGCCGGCCAGTAATCGGCCGATCACCACATCGGCACCGGTGCTCATCGGTCCCACCCTAGTGCGGAAGCTGTTGCCCCGGTTGCGGGATGAACGGCGGCAAGCCGGGAATGGTGGGGATCGGCGGGATGGTCGGGATCGTCGGGATCAACGGCGGCGGTGTCGTCGGCGCGGGGGCTTCGGTGGCCGGTGCCGGCGGGGCTTGCGTGACGGGTGCCTGCCGGGTGACGGTCCTGGTCTGGGGTGGCGCCTCCGTCGCCGGCGCGGGCGCCTCCGCCGGTGAGGGCTGTTGCGGGACGGCGGACGGGGTGGCCGGGTTGGCCGTCGCCGTTGCCGTGGTGGTCTGCGAGGTGGGCGTCTGGGATTGGTCGGTGCGCATCACGAAGACGGCCGCGGCCACACATACCACCAGCACGACGGCGGCACCCGCCCCGATCAGCAGGGCGGGCCGCCGGTACCAGGGAGTCGGTTCGGGCTCGGGTTCTTCGTGTTCGGCGAATTGCACCTGCGGCCGGGCATCGAGGCCGGCGAAGCTATGGGAGGGATCACCGTCGATCGGGTGGTCCACCACGAACGGTTGGGCGCCGGGCACCTCGTCGGTGTCCTGTGACCAGGCCAGGGCGCGGAAGGTGCTCGACATCGCCGGGTCCGGCGCGGGCACGACCGCCGGGTCCGGCGCGGGCACGACGGGCGGGACCGGCGCGACCGTGGTGACTCCCTCGTCTGCGGCAGGGCGCGCGGCCCTGATGCCGGCGCCGATCGCCGCGGCGAGTTCCGGCTGCGGCAACGTCACGACCGGCACCCGGAACTGGTCGGACAGTGCCGCCGTCACCGCGGGGACGCGGGCACCACCGCCCACCGAGGCCACCGCCGCCAGGTCCGCGGCCCGAATTCCGCTGCGCTGCAACGTGTCGCGCAGCACGGCGAGAAACTCGCCGAGCGAGGTGCGCAGCATACCGTCGAGTTCGTCGCGGGTGACCCGCACCTCGGTGCGATGGCCGGGCAGGTCCACCGGCACCGCCGCGGCGGCGGCACCGGAGAGCCGCTCCTTGGCGATCCGGCACTCGGCCCGCAACCTGGTCAGCGATCCGATCGCGGAGGTGCCGGCGGCGTCGGCCGCACCGGGAACACCGGCGAGCACATGGGTCAGCAGCGCCTGGTCGATGAGCGCGCCGGACAGTTCGGGGTAGCGCACCGTGGGGGCGATCGGCTGATGGCCGTTGGCCGCGTCGGCGACCGTGATGCTGGTACCGGTGCCGCCGAAGTCGCACAGCACGACGATGCCGCGGGCCGGCAGCCCGGGGTTGTCGCTCAGCGCCGCCAGCGCGGTGACCGCGTCGGAAAACAATGGCGCACTGCGCAGTTCCTGGTCGGCGGCCAGCGCCGTGCGCAGCGCCGCCACGTGGCGGGGGTGCCAGTGCGCGGGGTGACTGATGCCGGTGCGTGGGCCGGGCGGAACGGTGCGGTGCAGTGCCCGCAGCGCTTCGGTGAGCAGCGCCTCGGGCCGGTGGGTGGTGCCGTCGGCAGCGACGACGCCGACCGGATCGCCGACGCGGTCCACGAAGTCGGTGAACACCAGACCCGTTTCACGCGTCAGCACCGCCGGCCGCGTCACCGCGGCCCGGCCCACCGTCACGGCCGCCAGATTGGTGGCACCAATCGACAGCCCTACCGACTCAGTCATCACACCCGCCTTCAGCAACCCTATCGGGTTGTCCATCTGAATTTGCCGGGCAGACGTTACTAGCGGATGGTGCCGGCGCCCGGGATCAGCGGAAGGTCCAGCGCGGTGACCCAACCCGGTGGCAGATCGTTGACCGCGGGTACGGCGTTGAGGGCGCGCAGACCCGTTGCCAGGCAACCCGCGGCCGCCGCGTCGCGGCCCGAGCCGTCGGTGAACCGGAAGGCGGTCTCCTGGGAGATGCTCGGGGTGCCTTCGATGTCGACCCGGTACACGTCGTTGTCGTTGCCCGTCGGCCAGTCCGGCGCCGCGTCCAGCCCGATCCGGTTGACGTGTTCGAGCTGGATGCGGGTCTCGTCGCGGTAGCGGCCGTTGATGGTGAACCGGACCGCTGCCACATGGCCGGCCGGGATGATCCCCTTGGCGGACTTGCGGTCTTCCGGTGTCACCCACTTCTCCCAGGTGGTGGTGATCTCGTCGAGGGTGATGCCGGCCGCGTGCGCGATCATCGGCACGGTGGCACCCCAGGACATCACCAGGATGTCGCGGTGCTCCAGCAGCGGCCGGTACTCCGGCGGCTTGCCGATTCCCATCTCGAACTCGTAGTCACCGGTGTAGTTGGTGTAGTCGAGCAGCTCCGAGGCGCGCACCCGGCGCACCTCCGAGCACAGACCCATCAGGGTCATCGGGAACAGGTCGTTGGCGAATCCGGGGTCGATCCCGGTGGTGAAGCACGACGCTCCCCCGGCGGCACAGGCCTCGTCGATCGGGCTGATCCACGATGGCGGGTTGAGCGACATGTGCGGCCACACCCATGGCGTCATCGCCGTCGAGCAGACATCGATCCCGGCCCGCAGGAAGCGGGTGATGAGGTCGATGTTGGCGTCGGCCTGCGCGGCGGTGGGCCCGTAGTGCACCAGGGCGTCGGGTTTCAGTGCGATCAGCGCGTCGACGTCATCGGTGGCGGTCAGTCCGAGGGGAGCATCCAGGCCGCAGATCTCGCCGACATCGCGGTCCACCTTGTCGGGGTTGCTGACGCCGACGCCGACGAGTTCGAACAGTGGGTGTTTGACGATCTCGGCGATCACCATGGTTCCGACGAATCCGGTACCCCACACCACTATTCGTTTCATGTCGTGCTGTCCCTTTCTCGGCTGCGGTGCAGCCCGCGGATCTCTTCGCGCAGTTCCTCGATCTGCCGGGCCGTGGCGGCCCGGTTGGCGTCGTCCTCCTCGGCAACACGTTCGACGATCCACGAGGCAAGCGTGGCGGTGACGATGCCCAGCAGACTGATCCCGGCGATCATCAGCGCCACCGCGATCAGCCGGCCGCTGAACGTCACCGGGGCGAGGTCGCCGTAGCCGACGGTGGTCACGGTACTGATGGCCCACCACAGCGCGTCGCCGAATGACGTGATCTGGGCGTGGGGTGCGTCGCGTTCGACGTCGAGCACCGCCAGCGAGGCGGTGTAGACGATGGTCACCACGCCGCCCGCGGTGTAGGTGGCGACGCGGCCGCGGATGCTGTGCCCGATGACGCGTTGCAACACCTCCAGCACCACCGCCAAGCTGAGCAGGCGCAGCGGGCGCAGCATCGGCAGAGCGACGATGGCCAGGTCGAGCAGGTTGCGCACGAACCACCGGCCCCGCGGTTCGGCGAGATAGAAGCGCACCAGATAGTCCGCGACGAACAACAGGTACAGCGTCACCATGAGGACGTGCAGGACGGCGCCGCCGAATCCGCGCGGCTGGGCCAGCACCCGGATCGAGTAGCAGGCCAGGAACAGCAACGCGACGGCCGCGAGCAGCCACTCGGTCCGGTGTTCGAACCGCTGCAGCCGGGTTTGATCGCTCATCAAGCGGTGAGGATAACTCCGGTGCGGATCAGAAGCAGCGGCGCAGTCCGCCCGGCTCACAGATCAACGGGTACTGCTCCACCGGTATCGGCAGCGGCCCCTGATAGGACAGCGTGAACGGCCTCTTGTCCAGGGTCGCGGGCAGCCCGCACACCTGGTTGTGCGAGATGATGCGGGTGCCGCTCAACGTGTTGCTGTCGAAGCGGAAGGTTTCCATCAGCGCCTCGGTGCTGCCGTCCGGGCAGGTCAGACCGTCCACCGAGCTGATGTTGTACGCCCACAGGCCGTCGGTCAGCACCGCGTCACCGCCCTTGGCAACCGCGTTCGGGGTCGAGCTGACGTGCAGGCGGCACGCCACCGGGTCGTGGATCTCGGCGCGCAGATCCCCCACCACCGGCACACAGGACGGCCAGATGGACCATGTCGCATCCGGTAGTCCCTCTTGGTGGAAGGTGTAGACGCCCTCCATCACCTGCTGGTCCGCGCGCGCCGGGCCGGCAAATGCCACCAGCGCCGCGCCCGTCAGCAGCGCACCGACCAATGCGGAAAAGTACTTCCTCACCGTCGCAGTATTACAGGGCGCTTCGGACACGTCCCGGCTTTGTACCGTGAGAGAGTCAGCCGCATGACTGCACTCGACGGCAAAGTGGCGTTGGTGACCGGAGCGTCGTCTGGATTGGGAGCGGCGACGGTGAAGGTTTTCGCCGAACGGGGCGCGACGGTGTTCGGCATCGCGCGCGATACCGGCCGGCTGGCCGAGGTGTTCGCCGACGTGCCCGGCGGACGGTACGCCTCGGTGGACATCGGTTCCGCCGCGGCCTGCCGCCAGGCCGTCGCCGACTGTGTGGCCGCGTTCGGGCGTCTGGACGTGCTGGCCAATGTGGCCGGCTTCCACCAGATGCGCCGCACCATCACGCTGACCGACGCGGAATGGGAGCATGATCTGGCGGTCAACCTGAACGGGCCGTTCTACCTGTGCCGGGCCGCGCTGCCGCATCTGCTGGAAACCGGCGGCAATATCGTCAACGTCGCGTCGGTGGCCGGTGTCGAGGGTGAGGTCTACTCGGCGGGTTACTGCGCCGCCAAACACGGGCTGGTCGGGCTGACTCGGGCGCTGGCCGTGGAGTTCACCAAGGAGAAGGTGCGGATCAACGCGGTGTGCCCGGGCGGGATGCTCACCCCGCAGGTGACCGACTTCGCCGCCCCGGACGACGCGGATTGGGAGCTGATCATGCGGATCGCCGCCCCGCGCGGTTTCATGGATCCTGTCGACGTCGCCACGACCATCGCGTTCCTGGCCAGCGCGGACGCGGCGGCCATCCACGGTGCGGTGTACCGCGTAGACAACGGGAAGGGAGCGGACTAGTGGAACCGACGAACCTTGGGCCGGGAGGTAACTCCGCCGTCACGGATTCCGTCGGCACCGTCGGCAGCGCCGGGGTGGGCGGTTCGATCGCCACGGTGGGCAGTGCGGCGGTCGCGGGTTCGATCGCCACCGTCGGCAGCGCCGCGGTGGCCGGTTCGATCGCCACGGCGAACAGCGCGGGTGTGGCCGGCTCCATCGCCACCGGCGCAAGTGCCGGCGTGGCAGGCAGTTTCGCCGTGTTCGCCAGCGCCTTCACCATCCTGTGTGCGGCCCTCGTCGGCTGCGCGTGCTGCCTGGCGTGTGTGGCCTGCCGGAAATGCCGAGCCTGCGTGGCCTGCGTCGCGTGCACCGACTGTGTGGGCTGCGTCGGCTGCGTCAACTGCTCGGGTCTGCGCGGTGCCGTCGGCTTGCGCAACGTGCACGCCTGATTCCTACAGTCCGCGCCGGCGGCCCATCAGCACCACCAGGCCCACCGCGCCGAGGCTGAGCACCGAGCAGGCCACCGCCGCCGCCATCAGATAGATCTGGTTGCGGTCCAACCCATTCGACGCCTCGGTGGTGTTGTCTGCGACGAGCTGCATCCGGTAGTCGCCCGGCAACGGCGCTTCGCGCGGTTCGTCGAGACCCGGGAACTGCTGGGTGCGGTGCACCTCGAATTGCCGTTCACCCGTGGCGGTTTGCGTCCAGACACCCCAGGCCGGGGTGACGCCGTCGAGCAGGACCTTACGCTCGCCGTAGCGGGTGTCGTCGCCGACGTCGACGATGCGCTGCACCCGGAACGGTTCGTAGACGGCGCGCGAGTACCGCACCTGGACGGGCACGTTGTCGTAGCGCCACACCGGGGGCGGGGGCGGCGGGAGCGCCACCCCGACGGCGGGGATGAAACCACCGCCGAAGAAGCTACCGACGGCGACGTTGACGGCCGTGTTGAGTGCGTTGACCACCACGGCGGTGAAGCTGTAGGCGGCCAACTCGGCGGCGTAGAGCACCACCCGTTGCAGCGGGTTGATCGTCACGATCCGCGGTGAATTCTGGTACACGTACACGACACGCACCGGATCCCGGTACGGGTTGAAGATGATCGGGCGGTAGTGCTCGTCGTATTGGACCCACTCCGGCCGCCACTGCCGCACCTTGCGGTCCCAGTCCCGGCCATCGCGGTGGCTGGTTACGAAATCGGGCCGGTTCCAGTCCCGGTCGTCGTCGCGATGGGTCACGTTGAGCGACACCGCGAGTGCGGCGATGTCCTGCTGCGGCGCCGGCTCGGGCTGCTGCTCGATCGGCTTGGCGTTGCGGGCCAATTCGACATCCGCCTCGGGCGCGTCGAGTGTCTGCGGCCGCACCGTCTCGATGGGTCGGGCGGCCTTGGTGGCGGTCGACGACGTCTCGGTGCTCGACGGCACACCGGTGACGGTGGGGGTGGCGGCCACCTCGGCGGCCGGGTCGGCCGGGGTCGGCGGCGTGGTGGGCGCCATGGGAGTGGTCGGCGTCGGCGCGGCGGGAGCGGTCGGGTCCACCGGCGGTGCCGGGGACGGCTCCGCGGCAGCCGGCCGATCCTCGGTGCGGGCCACCCGGGGCGGTGGGCTGGGCTCGGCCGGCGTTGCGGTCGGGGTGGCCTTCGGCGTCGACGTGGGGGCGGCGGTCGTCGGTTCGGCGACCTTGGTGGTCGAGGTGTGGGTGGTCGGCACCGGGGTGGTGGTCGCGGGCTGCGGTGCCTCGGTGGTCGCAGGCAGCGGCGCCGCGGTGGTCGTGGCGTGGGTGGTCGGCGGCGCCGGCTCAGCGGGCACCTCGACCGTCGGCGTGGCCGTCGGTGTCCGGGCAGGCTTGGGCTGCGTGGGCGGGGCCTGGGTGGGCACCACCACCTCGGGCAAAGGCTCCGGTTGCGGTGCGGCCGTGGGCAATTGCGGCTCGCGGCCGCCCTGCTCGGATTTCGGGGCCTGCGACTGCGGGGCCGCCGGTTCCGGCGCCTCGACGAGGGTCGTCGTCGGCGCCGAGGGATCGGCTTTGGTGTCGGGCGACGCCGCCGCGGGCGCCAGTCCCGAGATCAGCGCAGTCATCGAGATGATCAGGCTCGACGCCACACCGGCGACGACGTGTCGGCGGGGGAACAGTTCACGCGTTGCACGCACCGTGCATCCACTCCTTAAAAAGTCCAAGGAGCGTGGCATCCAGCCACTGCTGCCAAGTTGCAGCCATCTCCCCCGACACTGGCCCCGGGCCAGCAGCTGTCTCGCATGGTTCATCGCCACAACGCCGGAGGCGTTACAGGAGCCCGCCTACCCGCGTCGCGGTCCCGGTGCCTCTAAGGTCGAACCGTGAACCGGCTGGACCGCTTCTTCGATATCAGTGCCCGTGGCTCGAGCGTCGCCGCCGAACTGCGTGGTGGCGTCGTCACCTTCATCGCGATGGCGTACATCATCGTGCTGAACCCGATCATCCTGTCCGGCGGCACCGACGTCACCGGCGCCAAACTGGGCTTCACCCAGGTGTCGGCGGTGACCTCGCTGGCCGCCGGGGTGATGACCATCCTGTTCGGGGTGATCGCCCGGTTGCCGTTCGCGTTCGCGGCTGGCCTGGGCATCAACTCGTTCCTGGCGTCCTCGGTGGTGGGTTCGCTCACCTGGCCCGAGGCGATGGGCCTGGTGGTGATCAACGGCCTGATCATCGTGCTGTTCGCGGTCACCGGGCTGCGCAGGCTGATCTTCGACGCCGTGCCGATGCCGTTGAAACTGGCGATCACCGCCGGGATCGGCTTGTTCATCCTGTTCATCGGCCTGGTGGACGCCGGGTTCGTGGCGTCCACCGGCGGGCCGTCGCCGCCGGTCGGCCTGGGCGGGCACGGCGCCGGCTCCATCACCAGCATCCCGACCGTGGTGTTCGCCTTCACGCTGCTGCTCACCGGCGTCCTGGTGGCCCGCAAGGTGCGCGGCGGCATCCTCGTCGGGCTCATCATCGGCACCCTGGTGGCCGTCGTCATCGAGGCCATCTGGCACCTCGGGTCGGCCCAGGAGAAGCCCGGCGGCTGGGGTCTGTCGGTGCCAACCCTGCAGGGGGCGCCGTTCTCGATTCCCGATCTGTCCCTGGTCGGCGCGTTCAGCCTGGACAGTTTCGGCCGGATCGGCATCCTGGCCGCCGTCATGCTGGTGTTCACCCTGGTGTTCACCAACTTCTTCGACGCGATGGGCACCTTCACCGGATTGTCCCGGCAGGCCGGGGTCGCCGACGCGCAGGGCAACTTCCCGCGGCTGCAGTCCGCGTTGGTCGTCGAGGGCGCCGGTGCGGTGGTCGGCGGCGCGGTGTCGGCCTCGTCCAACACGGTCTTCATCGAGTCCGGCACCGGCATCGGGGAAGGCGCCCGTACCGGGCTGGCCAGCCTGGTTACCGGCGGATTGTTCCTCGCCGCAATGTTTCTCACACCGCTGGCGGCCATCGTGCCATCGGAGGTCGCGGCCGCGGCGCTGGTGATCGTCGGCGCCATGATGGCCTCGCATCTGCGCGAGATCGACCTGGCCGACTTCTCGATCGCGCTGCCGGTGGTGCTCACCGTCGCGGTCATGCCGCTGAGCTATTCGATCGCCAACGGCATCGGCGTCGGATTCATCTCGTGGGCGGTGGTGCGCACCGCGGCGGGCAAGGGCCGCGAGATCAGCCCGTTGTTGTGGATCGTCGCGGCCGGCTTCCTGCTGTACTTCGCCCGCGGCTGGATCGACACGCTGATCGGGGTCTGACTCCCGGGCCTTGAGGTACGGGCCCGGTGCCGGTGGCTTGTCGATCGAGACCGAGTTCGCTGGCCGCAGCACGCAATTGCGCCCACGAGTGCGTGAAGAGCTGGACAACCGCGGGCGCGTGGACGCTCATGCTTTGCCGGCAATTCTCTGCGCACCCGCCGACGCCGTCGTGCCGACGATCGTAGCGGCAGAAAAGATCTGCCGGCCGCCCAAGATCCGGTCCGCCGACGGCTTTTCGCACCTATGCTGCCCGGCATGTCCGACTTCGCACCGTCCCTCGCCCCCGAGCTGGCGGACGTCCCCTCCGCCCAAGGTGCACTACCCGGCCCGGCCGACCTTGCCGGACGGCCGTACGCGCTGCCGGTGGACATCCTCGGCGAACTGCACGGGCCGATCTTCTATGCCGACTACAGCGGTTTCCGCAAGCTCTACGTGTGCTCGCCGGAGTTGGTCGAGGAACTTTGCGACGAGGCGCGGTTCGCCAAGAATCTGACGCCTTCGCTGGCCAGGGTGCGCCCGCTGGCCGGTGACGGATTGTTCACCGCGTTCTACGGCGAGCCGAATTGGCAGAAGGCACACGATGTTCTGCTGCCGGGCTTCAGCTATGCCGGGCTGCGCAACTATCACGGCGCGATGCTCGATATCAACTGCCGGATGATCGAGCGCTGGGATGCCCAGGCCGGCCGACAACCCGTGGACGTCTCGGGTGATCTGCAGAAGCTGGCCATGGACACCGTCGCGCTGGCCGGCTTCGGCGCCCGGTTCGAGTCCTATGATTACGACGGTCTGGCACCCATCCCGCAGAGCTTCACCGACGCCCTCGGCGAACTCGGAAAGGGCGAGACGACAGCGCGATTCGAGGCTGAACGGGCGACACTGACGGCGTACTTCGACGAACTCATCGCCGGGCATCGCGCGGGCCGCGACGAGGGTGCCGACGATCTGCTGTATCTGATGCTCGGCGATCCGGGGCTGGACGAGCCGAACATCCGCAACCAGATCATGACGTTCCTGATCGCCGGTCAGCTGACCACATCGGAGTTGATGCCCAACACCCTCTACAACTTGGTGCATCATCCCGCGGTGCTGGCCCGGGTACGGGCCGAGGCCGACGGCGTCTTCGGCACCGATGACGACCGGCTGCCCGGCTATGACGACATCGGCAAGTTCACCTTCCTGCGGCAGGTCATCAACGAAACGTTGCGACTGTCCCCGCCGGTACTCAGCTTCGACCGGATGGCGTTGGCGGACACGGTGTTCGGTGGCGCCTACCCCATCAAGCGGGGCGAGGCGGTCACGGTGCTGACCGGGGCCCTGCACCGGGATCCGGCGTGGGGCGACAACGTCGAATTGTTCGATCCGGACCGGTTCGAGCCGGAAAGTGCGGCCGCACGCTCGACGGCGTTGTTCAAGCCCTTCGGCACCGGTGCGCGGTCGTGTATCGGCCGGCAGTTCGCGCTGCACGAGGCGACGATGGCGATCGCCCGGATCGTGCACCGCTACCGGCTTCTCGACACCGAGCATTACGTATTGCGCTGGGATGGGCCGCTGAGCCGCCGCCCGGCCGGCTTCCGCCTGGGCCTGCAACGGCGCACCCCCGCCGATCGGGTGAGCGCCACCCCAACCGCGGTCATCGCCGACCAGACACCGGCCGCGCCGGTGCGCGCCCTGAAGCCCGGCACCACCTTGGCCGTCCTGCACGGGTCGAATCTGGGCACCTGCCGGGCGCTGGCCAAGCAACTGGCCGAGGAGGCCGGCGATATCGGCTGTGCCGCAACGGTAAGCCCGCTCGACGACGCCGCAGGCGGCCTCCCGGAGGTCGACGCGCTGCTGATCGTGGCGTCGTCCTACAACGGGCAGCCGACCGATGACGCGCGCGAATTCCTGTCCTGGCTCACCGGTCCGGATGCAACCCTGGGCGGGAACCCGTTGTTCGCGGTGCTCGGCGTCGGCGACCACAACTGGGCGGACACCTATCAAGCGGTGCCGAAGCGGATCGACGAACGGCTCACCGCATTGGGCGGTACCCGTCTGGTTCCGCTCGCGGCGGCCGACACCTCCGGCGACCTGACCGGAACGCTGGAAGAGTTCTCCACGGCACTGTGGTCGGCGTTGTCGCAGCGGTTCGGTGATCCCGACGCGGTCGCGGTGACCGATGCCGAGGAGCCGCTCTACGATCTGCGGCTCATCGTCGGCCCGCTCACCGCCGCCATCGACGGCCGGTTCGCTGTGGCACCGATGACGGTGCTGGAGAACACCGAACTGGTCAGCGATCAGAACGCGCTGGGGCAGGCAAAACACTTCGTCCGCATCGCCCTGCCCGACGGCGTCGAATATCACACCGGGGACCATCTGACCGTCCTGGCGGACAATCCGCCCGAGTTGGTCGACATGGTGCTCGAACAACTCGGGATCGATCCCGCGCTGCGGTTGTCGATCAACCCACGGCGCACGTCGCGGCGGCTCATCGCGCTCGACCGCGAGGTCAGCGTGCGGGAGCTGCTGACCCATTTCGTCGAATTGCGCAAACCCGCGACCCGCAGTCAGCTGCGCCGGCTTGCGGCAGTGAACCCGTGCGCCCCCGAGCGGCAGCGGCTCGAAACGCTGGCCGAGTCGGCCGAACCGTGTGCGCTCAGCCCCATCGAATGCCTGCTCGAATTCCCCGCGTGCGCGGTCACCGGAGCGGACCTGCTCGAGCTGCTGGAGCCGATGACGCCGCGGCACTATTCCATCGCCTCGTCCTCGCTGCTGTCCCCGAAGGTCGTCGCCCTGGTGGTCAGCGTGCTCGATGCGCCGGCCCGATCCGGGCGGGGACTGTTCAAGGGCGTGGCGTCGAACCATCTGGCCGCACTGGGCCCAGGAGCGCACATCCGCGCCAGGGTCGACCAGGCCCGACAAGCGTTCCGGGCCGGTGCCGATCCGGCGAAGAACGTCATCCTGGTGAGCGCCGGGACCGGTGTCGCGCCGTTCCGCGGCTTTCTCGGTGACCGGCTCGCGGCTCGTCAGAACGGCGCCCCGTACGCGCCGGCGCTGTGCTTCTTCGGTGTCCGCGACCCCGATGTCGACTACATCTTCCGCGACCAGTTCGACCTCGCCGAAGATCTCGGGATCGTCCGGATGCGGCCGGCCTTCTCCAGGGCACCGCAGAACGGCGTCCGCTACGTCCAGGACCGGATCACCGCGGACGCCGATGACGTGTGGGCGCTGCTGGGTGACCCGGCCAAGGACACGCACGTGTACGTCTGCGGTGACGGAGCCCGGATGGCGCCGTCGGTGCGGCAGGCATTCCTCGACATCTACCGGACCCGGACCGGCGCCGACGAGAATCAGGCCCGCGACTGGCTCATCGGCCTGGTCGAGTCGGACCGCTACGTCGAGGACGTCTGGGCGGGCTGACGCGGGCGGGGGGCGGCAGCAGGACCGGTGAGAAGGTGTGCCAGCACCGGGGTCAGCCAGTCGATCAGCTCGGCGTCGGCCATGTCCACCAGCGGCGGCGTGCCGAGAATGTAGCGCGACACCGCGACACCGAGTAACTGCGCGCCGACGAGCGCGGCGCGTTCGGCCGGCCGGTCGGGCACCACGGCGGCCAGCGCGGGTGCGACCTGCGCCGCGAACACGCCGAGCAAGGTGTCGGCGGCCTCTCGGTTGGTGGCAGCGGCACGCAGCAGCGGCAAGAAAGTCCCTTCCGGCCCCCAGACGTCGACGAACAGGGGGATGAGCAGACTCGCGATCTGCCCCGGGGCAACCCCGGATAGGTCGGGGAAGGCGATCTCCAACTGGGACGCCGCGGCGAACAGGCCGGCCTTGCTACCGAAGTAGTGCATGACCAGGGCCGGGTCGACGCCGGCCGCGGTGGCGACCGAGCGGATGGTGGTGCGCTCGAACCCCTGCTCACCGAATTGCGTCTGTGCGGTTGCCAGGATCGCGGCCCGAGTGGCTGCACCGTCGCGGGGTTTCGTCGCCATGCCGGACAGCGTATTCAACAAGTGTTGACATGGGCAATAGGTGGGCCTAGCGTCGGATTCAACAACTGTTGAACTCAACGCACGGAGGAGTCGCTGCCATGACCGTCACCGCCATCCAGATCGGGCTCGACCCGGACGTCATCGACGTGAGCTCGCCCGATTTCGCCCGGTTCCCGGGGCTGACGCGCGAGAAGCTGCGCGCCGCCAACGACGACAATGTCGCGGGCCTGCGGGCCGCGGGCTATCGGGTGGACAACTGCCTCATCCCCTTCGGCGACGCCGGCGCGGCCAAGGCCCGACAATGGCTGGAGTCCGCCCGCTACGACGCGGTGCTCATCGGCGCGGGCGTGCGCCTGGTCGCCGGCAACACCCTGCTCTTCGAATCGATCGTCAACGCCGCACACGTCAGCCAGCCCGGCTGCCGGTTCGTCTTCAACTCCGACGCCGTCGCCACCCCGGACGACATCCGCCGCTGGTACCCGAACCCGGAAGCGGTGACCCGATGACGACGAATACCACCGACGTGATCGTGGTCGGCGCCGGCCCCACCGGGCTGACCGCCGCCGGTGATCTGGCGCGGGCGGGCCGCGCTGTCACCGTGCTCGAACGCCGGCCCTCGGTCAATCCGTCCAGCCGCGCATTCGCCACCATGGCCCGCACGCTGGAGCTGCTCGACGCGCGCGGCCTGACCGACGACCTGCTGGCCCACGCGCACCGTACGCCCGGAGTGACGGTCTTCGGCGGTGCCCGCATCGACCTCACCCACCTCGATTCGGCCTATCCGTTCGCGATGATCACGCCGCAGACCGATGTCGATGCGGCCCTTGCCCGGTACGCCGTCGAACAGGGCGCCGACATCCGGCGCGGAGTCGAGATCACCGCACTGGCCCAGGACACCGACGGTGTCACGGTTACCGCACGGTCGCGGGCCGACGGCAGCCTCACCACCTGGCGCGCCCGTTATCTGGTCGGGGCAGACGGCGCACACAGCACGGTGCGCACCCTGGTCGGCGCCGACTTCCCGGGCAAGACGATCCTGTCCTCGGTCGTGCTGGCCGACGTGAAACTCGCGCACGGGCCGGACGGTGACGGTCTCACGCTGCGCAGCACCCGGGACGTGTTCGCGTTCCTGGCTCCCTACGGGCGCGGCGACACCGACGGCGCCTGGTATCGGACCATGGTGTGGGACCGCGCGCACCAGGTACCCGACAGCACACCGGTGCACGCCGATGAGATCACCGACATCCTGGCCCGGGTCATGGACGTCGACCCCGGCGTCCGGGAGATCGGCTGCCATTCCCGATTCCATTGCGACGAAAGGCAGGTCACGCAGTACCGGCACGGCCGGGTGTTCCTGGCCGGCGATGCCGCGCACGTGCACTCCCCCATGGGTGGGCAAGGCATGAACACCGGCATCCAGGACGCGGCGAACCTGGCGTGGAAACTCGACGCCGTCCTCGGCGGCGCGCCCGACGCCGTGCTGGACACCTACCACAGCGAACGGCACCCGATCGGCAAGCGGGTGCTGCGGCAGTCCGGACTGGTGGCACGCGGGGTGACCCTGCGTCCGCGGGTCGCCCGCGGCCTGCGCAATGTCGTTGCGCCGCGGCTGCTTCGGACACCCGCCGTGCGAGACGCGGTGGCGGGCAGCTTCTCCGGGGTCGGGCTGCGGTACGGACGCGGGCCGGTGGGCGTCCGCGCCGTGCAGATCCCGCTGACTGAGAGCCGACTCACCGTCGTGCAGCGCACTCCCGGTTTCGTTCTGGTGCGCGAGCACGGGGCGACGCCCGTCGACGCACCCGGCCTGCTCCAGGCCGAACGCGCCGACGACGGCCCGGCGGTGCTGGTGCGGCCCGATGGCTACGTCGCCTGGACCGGACCGTCGTCCGACCGGACCGGCTGGCAGGCCTGCCTGGCCTGGTGGAGTGCTCCGAGTTCGGCGGTCAGACCTGGCTGACGCCGCCGTCTGCGGTCGACGTGGGCCCGGTGGTGAACGAGAACAGATCCCGGTCCTGCCGTAGCGCACCATCACCTGACGTCATCTGGTACGAAAGAGGCGACCTCTACGCAATCAGGAGAGTGCCAGCACGTGCCCGCCCCAACCTCGGTGACGGACGCGTCCCCGCCCCAGCACAAGCGCACCGGTATCCCGAAATGGATCCGGACCTTCGCCATCCCGGTCATCATCGGCTGGATCGCCCTGGTCGCCGTGCTCAGCGTGACGGTGCCGCCGCTGGAGGTGGTCGGGCAGATGCGCTCGGTGTCGATGAGCGCGCAGACGGCGCCGTCGGTGATCGCGATGAAGCGTGTGGGTCAGGTCTTCGACGAGTTCAAATCCGACAGCGCGGTGATGATCGTGCTGGAAGGCCAGAACAAGCTGGGCCCCGACGCGCATCACTTCTACAACGCCATGGTCGATCGGCTGGAGGCCGACACCAAGCACGTCGAACACGTGCAGGACTTCTGGGGCGATCCGCTCACCGAAGCCGGGGCGCAAAGCCCGGACGGTAAAGCGGCCTACGTGCAGGTCTATCTCGCCGGCAACATGGGCGAGTCACTCGCCAACGAATCAGTGGAGGCGGCCAAGAAGCTGGTCGAGGCGGTACCGCCGCCGCCCGGGGTCAAGGTGTTCGTCACCGGGCCGTCGGCGCTGGCCGCCGATCAACAGATCGCCGGTGACCGCAGCGTCCGGATGATCGAGATGGTCACCTTCGTCGTGATCATCACCATGCTGCTGCTGGTGTACCGCTCCATCGCCACGGTGCTCATCGTGCTGCTGATGGTGGTGTTGGAGCTGTCGGCGGCCCGGGGCGTGGTGGCCTTCCTCGGCTACCACGAGCTGATCGGGCTCTCGACCTTCGCGACCCAACTGCTGGTCACGCTGGCGATCGCGGCCTCCACCGACTACGCCATCTTCCTCATCGGCCGGTATCAGGAGGCCCGAACCCTCGGCGAGGACAGGGAAGCGGCCTACTACACGATGTTCCACGGCACCGCGCATGTGGTGCTGGCGTCGGGCATGACCATCGCCGGGGCGATGCTGTGCCTGCATTTCACGAAGCTGCCGTACTTCCAGACGCTGGGTATCCCGATGGCGGTCGGCATGATGGTGGCCGTCGTCGCGGCGCTGACCCTCGGGCCGGCGGTGATCACGGTGGCCAGCCGGTTCCGCAAGCTGTTGGAACCCCGGCGCGCCATGCGTATTCGTGGCTGGCGCAAGATCGGGGCGATGGTCGTGCGCTGGCCCGGCCCGGTGCTGATGGCCACGGTCGCCCTGTCGCTGGTCGGTCTGCTCACGCTGCCCGGCTACCGCACCAACTACAACGACCGCAATTACCTGCCGGCCGATCTGCCCGCCAACCAGGGCTACGCCGCGGCCGAACGGCACTTCTCGGTGGCCCGGATGAACCCGGAGCTGCTGCTCATCGAGTCCGATCACGACCTGCGCAATTCGGCGGACTTCCTGGTGATCGACAAGGTCGCCAAGGCCATATTCCGTGTCCCCGGGATCGGCAGCGTGCAGGCCATCACCCGCCCGGACGGCAAGCCGCTGAAGTTCAGCACCATCCCGGCTCAGATGAGCATGGGCGGGACGGCTCAGCAGATGAACGAGAAGTACATGGAAGACATGTTCGCCACGATGCTCAAGCAGGCCGGCGACATGGACACCACCATCGGCACGATGAACCGGATGATCGAGCTGATGACCCAGATGAGCGCGACGACGCACAGCATGGTCGGCAAGACCTCCGAGATGGCCGTCGACATCGCCGAACTGCGGGACCACATCGCCGATTTCGACGATTTCCTGCGCCCGATCCGCAACTATCTGTACTGGGAACCGCACTGCTACGACATCCCGGTGTGCTTTTCCATGCGTTCGGTGTTCGACGCGCTGGACGGTATCGACACGACCACCGACCAGTTCCAGAACCTGCTGCCCGATTTGCACCGCATCGACGAGTTGATGCCGCAGATGCTGGCCACCCTGCCGGCGCAGATCTCCACCATGCAGTCCTCGCGGGACATGATGCTGCGGATGTACCAGACCCAGAAGGGCATTCAGGACCAGACCAACGAGATGCAGGCGAACCAGTCCGCGATGGGCGACGCCTTCAACAATTCCAAGAATGACGACACGTTCTACCTGCCGCCGGATACCTTCAACAACGCCGACTTCAAGCGGGGCATGAAGAACTTCATCTCCCCCGACGGAAAATCGGTGCGGTTCATCATCTCTCACGACGGCGACCCGCTGACCGCCGACGGCATCAAACTGATCGACGACATCAAGGCGGCGGCCAAGGAAGCCGTGAAGGGCACCCCGCTGGAGGGTTCCAGGATCTATCTCGGTGGCATCGCCGCGGCCTTCAAGGACATGCAGGAAGGCAACAACTACGACCTGATGATCGCCGGCATCGCCGCGCTGACGCTGATCTTCGTGATCATGCTGATCATCACCCGCAGCCTCATCGCGGCCGCGGTCATCGTCGGCACCGTCGTGGTGTCGCTGGGCACGTCATTCGGGTTGTCGATCCTGTTGTGGCAGCACATTATCGGCATCGAGCTGCATTTCATGGTGATGGCGATGACGGTGATCGTGCTGCTGGCCGTCGGCGCGGACTACAACCTGCTGTTGGTGGCCCGCATGAAAGAGGAACTGCACGGGGGTATCAAGACCGGGATCATCCGGGCGATGGGCGGCAGCGGTTCGGTGGTCACCGCGGCCGGGTTGGTGTTCGCGTTCACCATGATGTCGATGGTGGCCAGTGAGATGACCGTGGTGGCGCAGGTCGGCTCGACGATCGGTTTGGGTCTGTTGTTCGACACGCTGGTGATCCGGTCGTTCATGACACCGTCCATCGCGGCGTTGATGGGCAAATGGTTCTGGTGGCCACAGGTGATCCGGCAGCGTCCGGCGCGGAGCCTGCCCAGCTGGAAGACCCGCCCGGCCACGGAGAACACCTCGGTCTGACTATCCTGACGTTGTCGTCAAAACCGAGCGGCGAACGCCGTCACGCCCCACAATCGTCACTACCAACACGCGTGCAGACGGGGCTGCCGGAGAAGGAGATGGTCATGAGTGCACGTACCACCTCAGCACTGCTTGCGACGGCGTTCGCCGCCGCCGCAGCACTGTTTCCCCTGATCAGCGCCCCCACCGCCGGTGCCGACGTGTGCGCCGGCGCCGACGGCAGACACTTCGCCGCGGGCGGCTGCACCGATATCGCGGGCGATGTCGCGACCGGCGCGGCCATCGCCGCCGCACATGTCCCCTACGTCCCCGGCGAGGTGCCGTGTTACACCGTCGAAGGGGTGCCGTATTTCACCCCGCCCGGGGATCCGTGCTGACGAAGAACGCATCGAGCACGCGGCGCCGCCCGGCCGCCACCGCCGTCTTCCGTGACGCGGTGTTCAACCGGTCGATGGTCCCGATCAACCACTGACCGGGATCCCGGCCGGGCTCGGCGGCCCAGGCGGCCTGCCCGGCGGTGGCGAATCCGTGACCGCGGTGCGCCACGCACACCACTTCTTCGTTGATGACATCCCCGGTGATCCAATCGATCTGCCCGGGCGCCACCGCCAGTAAGCCGACCATCCCGTGTGCGGTGTGCAGGGCACGCAGTTGATCCAGCGCATCCCACTGCCGGAGATCGGCCGCGCTCGCGGGTGAGATATTGCGCGCCAGCGCCGGATCGTCGACGCCGAGGCGCGCATATCGTTGCGCCACCATGCGTTCGGCGTCCTCGACACGGTCGAAGCGTCGCAACCGAACCTCGGCGCCGGCCGCCCGGATATCCCGGTAGCGGGCGGCGAAGACACTTTCGTCGAGCAGCACACCTGCGCCCGCGATCCGTCCCGGTGCCGCCCGGACGCGCAGAAACGGCGGAGCGAACATCGCCCACTCGCGACGCACGCAGGCACGTAAGGCGTCCAGATCGTCGAAGTCGTGGGCCAGGATTTCCACGAACGGGCGGGTGATGTCGCGCCCGTAGAAGCGAATCCCGCCAAGCAGTTTCCCGGCGGAGGAACGGATGCGACGGTGCAGATAATCCGACATACGCACTCCGGGCAGGTCGATGTGATCGGCAAATTCCCGCGCGAAGCTCATATCGCTGGTGCGGTCCACCTGTTCGGCGAACCAACGATCCACCATCGCCGGTCCGCGCGGTCCGTAGAGGGCGTCGGCCAGCGCGAGTTCGTCGCGTAGCGAGGACCACTCGGCGGCAAGGGACATCGGCAACAAGTAAAGCCGACCCCCAACGCACGCTTCAACCGAGTTTCCGTCGCCCCTTGGCGCACATCACCTGCGGGCGGTGTCGGTCTTTGTGGCCCCCATCCAGTGGGAACCCGCCCGACTGTGATTGCATCCGACTCGGCCGCCGCACCTTTCCCAGTGGCCGCGCCCCGGCGCCGGGCTGCGGCCGGGTCTCGTTTCGACGCATTCGCCGCGGGTATGCCGAGTCCGACCCGACTAGGAGGATCTATGGATGCGTTGACTTTCCTTCGCGCCGAGCACAAGAGTGTGCTCGGCATGCTCGACGTACTCGACGGCGCCCCGCGCGGCGACGGTGCCACCGAGAGCGGTTTGGAAACCATGGTGACGAATCTGATCATCGCCGAATCGCAGCATGAGGCCATCGAGGAGCAGCTGTTCTGGCCGGCTGTGCGCAAGGCACTGGACGACGGCGACGCATTGGCCGAGCACGCCGTGCAGCAGGAGGCGGCAGCCAAGCACCTGTTGCAACGCTTGGAGGACGGCTTCCCCGGCGAACCCGACTATCACGACGCGCTGGGCGAATTCGTCAAGGCCGCCCGCGAACACATCCAGTATGAGCAGGACGTGGTGTGGCCGCGGCTCTCGGCAGCGGTCGATCAGGCCGAACTGGTCAGGCTGGGTGAACGGCTGGAGGCCGCGAAGAAGGTGGCACCCACCCGCCCGCACCCCGATACACCGTCGGACGCCGCGACCCAGAAGACCATGGGGACGGCCGCCGCCGTCGTCGACCATGTCCGGGATGCGTTCAGCGGACGCGACGAGAAGAACCCGCCGGACCCGGCGCCGCAGTAGACCCCCGACAACAATGGGGCCGGTAATGTGCCGGCCCCATTGTTGTGTCAGGTGGTCGTCACGTCATGGCGGTGTGCTGCTCATGTGTGAAGGGTTTCTCGCTGTTCACCGCGGGCCCACCGTCGGGGTTGAGCTCCTCACCCTTGTTTTCCCGGGCGGAGGTTCCGAGCCAATCGTCCGCCGGTGACTTGATGTACTTCCATTTCATGCCCTCGGGCCACGGGCCCTGCCCCTGGTTCCAGGGACCGCGCACATCGCCGTCGCCGTTGGACATGTTGAACGCCACGTTCTGGAAGCGGTCATCACCGGCCAGCGTCCCCGGCGGGAAATTCACCGGAAGCTCGTTGAGCGCCGCCGTGAACTGTTGGTAGTGCGCCACCTCCCTGGTCATCAGGAACGTCAGGGTGTCCTGGACGCCGGGATCGTCGGTGAACTGCTTGAGGTATTCGTAGACGATCTTGGCCCGTGATTCGGCCGCCAGATTGCTGCGCAAGTCCACCGACGGGTCACCGTTGGAGTTGACGTAGGAACCCGACCAAGGCACCCCCGCGGAGTTGCTCACATCCGGTCCGCCACCGGTCAACGCGAAGTACAACGGGTTGACCGCTACTTGGTGAATGGCCTGCTCCCTGCCGTCGGCGCTCGCCACGGCCGGCATCCAGTCACACCGCTCGTTGGCCAGCTTGAGGTCGTCGTTGAGACCGTCGAGAAGCATGGTGATCATCGAGCCGACCATTTCCAGGTGGCTCAACTCCTCGGTGGCGATATCCATGAACAGGTCGTACATCTTGGGGTTCTTCTGACGCAGCACGAAGGCCTGGGTGAAGTACTGCATGGCGGCCTTCAACTCGCCGTTCGCCCCGCCGAACTGCTCCTGCAGAATCGTGGCGAACCTGGGGTCCGGTGCGCTCACCCGGACGTCGAACTGCAGGTCTTTGTTGTGCACGAACATGAGGCTCCTTGGGCTGAGCAGGGATGTGTCCGGCCCGCATACCCCTGCCACCAGCGGCCAAACTCGTTCAGAACCGGGCGATGAACTTCAGTGCGGTGTCCGCGACCTCCCGCCAACCGCTGTCGATGGTCAACGAATGCCCGCGGCCGGGGATCTCGACGATCTCGGTGGCGTTCGGGTTCTTCTTGTGCAGCTTGTAGGTGGCGTTGGCGATCGCCCACGGGACGGTGTGGTCGAGTTCGCCCGAGATGATCAGCAGCGGGCCACGTTCGACGTTCTTGGTGTCCACCTTCGTCTCGGACGCGGGATTGAAATTGGCGACGGCGGCCTGGAACAGCGGCTTGCCCGCGCCGGCCACCGAGTACCGGTCGTAGAGCCGGCTCGCCTCGTCCTCGGAGACCGCGTTACCGAACGCGTAGCGGAACTGCTTGGGCGTCAACGCGATCGACCGCCCGTAGTTCAGCGGGTTGCCGAGCACCGGGAACGAGGACCGCAGTGCCGCCAACGGGAGCGGCAGCACCCCACGGAACGGTGCCGGATCGATGGCGACGGCGACCTTGGCCAGGCCCAGGCCAGCGAGTTGTTGGGTGATCAGGCCGCCGAACGAGTGCCCGACGATGATCGGCTTGCGGTCGAGCGCGCGGATGACGTCGGCATGGTGCTCGGTGATGGCGGCCACCCCCTTCCCGGCGAAGACCGACGGGTCGCGGCGGGCGGCGGCGGTGTCGGCCGGGTCGTCGGGCCAGCCCGGCGCCAGGGTCGCGAAGCCGTTCTCCTCGAACAACGTGCGCCAGGCGTCCCAGCTGTCCGGCAGCAGCCACAGCCCGTGAACGAAGACGACGGGTTGGGCGCCGGAGCGGTTGGCCGCGTCGATCTCGGCTTGTTCGCGTGCGGTGATGGTGGTCATGTCTACTCCTCCGATAGAAAGAACGATCGTTCTTCCGCTGTAACCGGCGTGGCCCCCGGTCTGTTCCCGTGTAGCAGAACGAACGTTCTGGCCAGCGGTATCGTCGTGGTCATGGCAACCACCGCGCCGGCGTCGACACCCCGGGAACGGCTGCTGAGCACCGCCACCGACCTCTTCTATCGCGAGGGCATCCACTCCGTCGGCGTCGACCGCATCCTGGCCGAGGCCGGCGTCACCCGCGCCACCATGTACCGGCACTTCAAAGGCAAGGAAGACCTGGTCGAGGCATATCTGGCCGGGGAGGACGAGATCATTCGCGGCTACTTCACCGCCGCGGAGGCCACCGCCGGACCCCATGCCGACCTGCTCGAACTCGTCATCGACGGGATCGCCGAGGACATCACGCGCTACCACACCCGCGGCTGTCCGTTCATCAACGCCGCCGCCGAGTACCCCGACCCGGACAGTCGCATCCGCCGGCTCATCACCGAGCATCGCCGCTGGTTTCGGGCCGCTCTGGAACAGGCCGCGGCCGGGCGCGCCAACGCCCCCGAGATCGCGGCCTCGCTCGCGCTGCTGCGCGACGCGGCACTGGTGGGCGGCTACCTCGACGGGGTCGCGTACGCCAAACCCGCCTTCGTACGCGCCGCCCGGGAGGCCGCCGGCCTACCTGCCGACTCCGAGCACGGCGGGGTGTAACCGTCCGCCATCGCGGGTACGCAATCGTATGCGTGAGCCGTCGATTTTCCCGGAGCGGAGGTACCCGCCCGGCACGCGCCAACCACCGGTGGTGCGGCTGTGGGTGGCATTCGTGGTCACCGTGGCGTTCGTCGTAGCGCTGGGCATCGTGGTTCTGTCCTGATGGTGGCGGCCATACTGGTCGGGTGACGGTCGCCGCGAGCATCATCCCGTGGGTCATCGTTGCCGCCGCGATGGCCGGGCTGATCACCATGACCGTGCTGTTCATCGTGACGCGCCGCCGGCTGACCGGCACCCGACAAGAGCTGGAGCGGCTGCGGCGCGAGCAACCGCGCCGACGACGGCCCCGCGGCCTTGCCCCCATGGCTATCAAGACGGTCTGGCAGACCGCGGACTCCCTGATCAGCAAGGGCGTGCGGGCAACCGTGCGCAACTCGATCGAAGATCTCGCCGGATGGGCCCAGGTGGAGCGGCCCGATCTGGCCCGCCTCACCGCCGACGGTCAGGTGGTGATCGTCTTCTCCGACATCGAAGGATCCACCGAACGCAACGACGCACTGGGTGACCGCGAATGGGTGAAACTCCTTGAGCGGCACAACAAACTGTTCTACAAGCAGGTCGAAAAGCATGGCGGTCACGTCGTCAAGACCCAGGGTGACGGTTTCATGATCGCGTTCGCCGCCGCCGACGCGGCGGTCCGGTGCAGCCTCGACGTCCAGCGGGCGTTGCGCGCCGCCCCCGAGCGCTGGGACGACATCCGGGTGCGCATGGGCATCCACATGGGGACATCGGTGCGCCGCGGTGACGATCTGTTCGGCCGCAACGTCGCCGTGGCGGCACGGGTGGCAGGGCTTGCCGCCGGCGGCGAGGTGCTGATCAGCGAACCGGTGCACGAAGCCGTACAGGGTCTGCCGGGCATCGGGTTCGGGCCGCCGCGCGACGTGGAACTGAAGGGCTTGCAGGGCAGGCACACGGTGTACCCGGTGACCATCGAAGAGGCACCGGCGGCACTGCCGGCCGCTACCGGGTAACGGCCGGCACGGCCCACTCAATGGGTGGGATCGTTGGGCCCCAGGTCCTTTGATCAGTTCACACCGCCGCGTCGGACCAACCCTGCGGCAGACCGGTCACCTTGGCGGTCTCCCCCTCCGCTTCCACGCAGACGGTGACGTCGCCGACGGTCAGATCCGTCAGGGCCACCCGGCCCCAACCCGCGGGCAGGAGCGGTGACACCGTGAGCCGGCGCCTCGGCGCGTCGACCTCCAGTCCCAGGAAGCTGCGGATCAGCAACAGCGGCGCCGCGCTGGCCCAGGCCTGCGGCGAGCACGAGGTGGGATACGGGACGGGAACGTCGAACTGTGCACGGGGAAAGCCACAGTACAGTTCGGGCAGCCGGCCACCGAAAGCAACTGCGGCGTCGATGATTCCGGAGGCCAGCCGCTCGGCCAGATCGACCGCGCCCGGCAGGTGACGGCACCGCAGCAGGCCGGCCACCGCGATGGCGGTGTCGTGCGGCCAGACCGAACCATTGTGATAACTCATGGGATTGAACGCACCCATCGCGTCGGCCAGCGTGCGCAAGCCGAACCCGCTGTCCATCGACGGATCCGCCAAGCGCTCGATGAGCGCGGCCGCGTGGTGGTCGTCGACGATGCCGGTCCACAGGCAATGGCCCACATTGCTGGTCAACGCGTCCACCGGCCGCTTGTCGCGGTCGATCGCCACGGCAAGCCAGCCGCGATCCGCGAGCCAGAACCGCTCGGCGAATCTCGTTCGCAGCGCATCGGCTTCGGCGGTCAACCGCTCAGCGTGGGCCTGGTCACCGAAGTGTCGGGCGAGCTCCGCCCGGGCCAGCAACGCCGCATAGTGATAACCCTGAACTTCGCACAAGGCCAGGGGTGGATCGGCGATACGCCCGGCCGCATCGTTGATTCCGTCGAAGCTGTCCTTCCAGCCTTGGTTGATCAAGCCACGGTCGGTGGCGCGCTGGTATTCGATGAAGCCGTCACCGTCGCGGTCACCGTAATCGCGGGCCCACCGCAGCGCCGCGTCGGCGGCCGGCAGCAGGGCGCGCACGGTGTCCTCGTCGGCGCCCCAGCGCCACGCCTCGGCCAGCAGCATGACGAACAGCAGCGTGGCGTCGATCGAGCCGTAATAGACACTGCCGCCAAGGATGTCGGCGTTGTCCGGACCGCGGCGCACCTCGTGCATAATGCGGCCCGGTTCTTCTTCGGTGATCGGATCGACCCTGCGCCCCTGGGTGGCCGCCAACTGCTGCAGGGTGCCCAGCGACAACGTGACATCCAACGGCAGGGCCATCCACGCGGTGAGCAGGCTGTCCCGGCCAAACAGGGTCATGAACCATGGCGCGCCGGCGGCGACGAACGATCGGCTCGAGCCATCCGCGCGCATCAGCAACGCACCCAAGTCGCTCTCGGTCTGCTGCAGGACCGCCCGCAACGCCGGATTGTCGGTCTCGATGGTGGTCGCACTGTTGCGCCAATGCTCGATCTTGCGGCCGGGGCCACTGCGGTCAGCTCGCTGACCCCGCTGAAAGCGAGTGCTCAGCTTTTGATTTCCCCACGTCGGCTGGGCAACGATCTCGCTCTGCCACCGCTCGCCGGGACCGATGACCACGCGCCAGGTCAGCGATCCCGGCGCCAAGATCGGATCACCGGTGGCGCTGATACTGACCCCACGCACATACTCGCCACGCTCGCGCAGGATCAACTCGCCGTCGACCACCGACAGGTCGGCACCGCTCGAGGCGGGCCGCCCCTCCTTGACGGCGAACAGGTCGGCGAAGTCGCCGTCGGCGTGCAGCACCAGGGTCACGACGGTCGATTCCCGATCGAGGTTGTGCACGGTGATCGTCTCGCGCATACCGTCGGCGACCAGCCGCTCACGGGTGAGCAACAGGGTGCTGTCGGCACGGCCGGCGTGCGGTGCCCGCCGCGAGATGAACTGTCCGGTAAAGGCTTCCGCCGTCTGGGCCGCCAGCGGTTCGGGGGTGGCCCCGTCGAGGCGCAACTCCCACCGCGACAAGATGCGGGCGTCGCGGAAGAACAGCCCGTGCGACCGCCCGGGGGTGATGTCGCCGTGACGATCCGACAAGCAGAAGGTACCGCCCTCGACCAACGTCACCGTGTCGCCGCCGATGGCGTCGGCGGGCTGGCCCGCGTTCAGGACACCGGGCGTCATGCGCGCACCCGCGATCGCACCACGGCATCGAGGCGCCGCGGCGATTCGGGGACCAGTCGACGGCGCCGCCAGCGCGGCACCGAGCGCCGGGTGCGGCGGCGGCCGCTGACCTGGTAGTAGATGTCCTCGTACCCCGCACCGAATTGCGAGACGGTGAAGTGGGAGGCCACATGTCGCCGGCACGCCGCCGGGTCCAGTGCCTGTGCCGCATCGATGGCCGGGGCAAGTTCACCCGGATGGTCGCAGATGATGCCCGTGACGCCGTCGTCGATCACCTCGGGCACCGCGCCGCCCCGCAGCGCGACCACCGGAGTGCCGCAGGCCATCGCCTCGATCATCACCATGCCGAAGGGCTCTTCCCATTGGACCGGGAACAGCACGCAGCGGGCGTTGGCCAGCAGTCGGCGCTTGCTGACGGCGTCGGCTTCGCCGAAGACGGTGTCGGTCTCGCGCAGCAGCGGTGCGACCTGTTCTTCGAAGTAGGCTTTCTCGGCCGGTTCGTCGCACTTGCCCGCCAGCACCAGTGGGATGCCCGCTTGGTGGGCGGCTTCGACGGCCAGGTGCGCGCCCTTGTACGGGGCGTACCGCCCGAGGAACAACGCGTAGTCCTGCTTCTCCTGCTGAAAGGGCCAGTCCTCGACGCGCAGCGAGTTGTGCACGCGACCAACCCAATTGAGATCCGGCGCAAGCTCACGCTGGCGGTCGCTGATGGCGATCAACCCGGCATCCTTCTTCAGGTGCCGGTAGAACGGCAGCAGGTCGTCATCCAGCGGTCCGTGTACGGTGACCACCGTCGGCAAGCCCAGTGCCCCATACAGCCACGCGTTGAGCGGACCGGCCATGGTGTGGTCGTGGACGATGTCGACCCCTTCGTCCACCGCCAGCTTCATCACCGCGTCGCGCACCTTCAAGGCGTGCATCACCTCCGGGTAGGGCTGCCCCAGCCGTTCGGGGATCGTCTTGTCCCACACCGGAAGAAAGTCGGCAGACGTGCCGCTGCCGTCGCCGGCACCGATCACGGTGACGTGGTGCCCCCGGGATGTGAGCGCGTCGGCCAGCTCGGCAACCACCGCCTCGGTGCCGCCATAGGCCTTCGGGGGGATGTCGAAATACGGAGGCGCGATCATCGCGATGCGCAGGGGGTCGATCACGGTGTTGTCCCTGACCAAGTCGGAGCCGCTCACGTAACTTCTCTCCTTCCGCGTCACCAGTAAGCATTAGCACTCTTAACCGACGAGTGCCAATTTAGCGGCGACCGGAACGGGTGTGCAAGCCAAACACGTTGCGACAGTGAACACTCGACATCAGGGCCGGCGACGCTCCGTTTCGTTGGGGGGCCGCACAGACCCTTGCCCCCTACTGCGGGGCGTGCTATATAGGACCTATCCCAGACGACATAGATCGTCGGACATGCGGTTATCAGCTCTTCGGAACCATCGTGGAGGTGACCATGACGCAGCAATCCATCTCATGCGGCGCTATCGCTGGTGTCGCCAGACGGTCTGTCCGTACCTGAACGGCCGATCTTCCGGCGGCATAGACCCTCATCCCATTCGTTGTGCGCCAGGCCCGTAACACCCGGGCCCACACGCCGCCGGACACGTCGGCACCCCGGGTACCTGGTGGCGCATCTGGCCCAGGCGCCCGGCCGGGTCTCCCCCGCACCGTGCGGGTGGTGTCGATCAAGGGAACAGGAAAGGAGGCATAGCAGAGGACGACCCATAGCCATAGCAGCTCGACCCGCCCCCGGACCGTCAACGTCAGCGGGGCGGGCGTCTGCGATGTTCGGTGACGCCGATCGGGTAACGCATTCGACAACAAGGAGACAGCCATGGTGACGACTCTGCCGCTCGACGCAGAACCAGCCGACGTCGCCGAGCAGGCGATGCCGGTGATCGACGACGACTTCGACTACGGCGCCGCCACTTTCCCGCTCCCGATGGAAGTGGACCCGGCCGACTACTGGCACCAGCGCGATGTCGTGGTGTTGCCCGACGACGAGTACCCGATGTATGCGGAGTTGGAGGACATCGCGTAGGGGCCGGGCGGCAGCGGAGAGGGTTCGGGCAGCGCAATTCTGCTGTGACCACCAGATGGTCTTCCGCAGCGCTCGACCTTGGCCATCTGCGTTCACCACTCATCAAAGTGTAAGACGATAGGCTCCAGCAGTTCGATGAACGGCCGCTCCGATGCGCCGCACATATCTATCTGCACAAGGGAGCGACGGCGTGACGATGACAGGGCAGCCCATTTCAGACGGCGAAATCGCCCAGCGGTGGCGCGCGTGGACCCCAGAGCAGGTAGCGCAACGACTCGCTGGCGTTGCGGCGCCATGGTGCGTGACCGCCGGCTGGGCCTTGCACTTATTCACCGATGCTGCTTCCCGCGACCACGACGACATCGAAATCGCCGTACCAGCCCGACGATTCCGCGACATCATGGATGCCTTGCCGGAGTTTCAATGGGATGTCGTCGGGGACGGACGGATCTGGCCATTCCCCGAAGAACACGCCAATCACTTTCAAACCTGGCTGCGCGAACCCACCACCGGCATCTACCGCCTCGATGTCTTCCGCGAACCGAGCTCCGACAGTCAGTGGGTATGTCGACGCGACGCACGAATCAGACTGCCGTACAACGAACTTATCCGCCATACAGATGCCGGCATTCCGTACGTCATCCCAGAGGTGGCTCTGCTTTTCAAAGCAAAGCACTCGCGTCGGAAGGACCAGCTCGATTTCGACAAAGTCCTACCGAGACTGGGTCACGCCCGAAGGGACCGTCTCGCCAATTGGTTAACGCACCTCCATCCGGGGCATCCGTGGATCGACAGACTCACAACTGGCAGCCACTAGGTGCGGGATGTAACAGGCGTCTCCATCACAGCTGCACTCACCCGTGGCCCACGGCATCCGTTCTGTTCAGCTGCTGCGCTGCAGCAGGAGGTAACAGCGTCGGCTTGGATACTCGACACCCGACGTGGGTAGCCGGTCCGTTCGGGCGATCAGCGAGAACCCCGCGGCGGTCACCTGCCTAACAACCTCCTCGGGGTCAAGGAAGTACCCGTCGAGTTCGACGTGATGTCCGAACCACTCAGTGATGTGGTTCACCTGTCCGATTGCGAAGTCTGGGCTGTCCACGTGGAATGCGAGCAGCAACCAGCCACCTGGCTGAATCACTCTGGCGAATTCCCGAAATGCCGTAAGCCTTTCATGCGGAGCCAGGTGGATGATCGAGTAAAGCGAAACAGCCCCAGTCCAAGCTCCGTCGGCCTCGGTAAGTCGCAGCATCGATCCCACGCTGAACCTCACCCCAGGGGCACGCTCGTGGGCGATTGCGATCATTGCAGGCGACAGGTCCACGCCGACAACATCGGCGTGGAGTTCTGCCAGGAAGCGTGTCACGTGCCCCGGGCCGCAACCCACATCGGCGATCATTCCGCTGCCCGCCAACTCCACGAACGCCCGTAACAGAGCTCGGTCCAACGGCTTACTCGCCAACTCGCCGCCAAGCTGCCTGTCGTATTCGCGTGCCACGGTGTCGTACGTCACCCGGACTTGAGCAGACAGGTCATCGCTACCATCGCTCACACCGGCTCCACCACCCATCGCTGCAACGTTAGTGGGCAGCCCTACATTGGACTTGCCGATCTTGGTTCACGCCTTGGCGTTCTGCGGCTCGGTGCTCCAAACTCGATACCTCTAGATGATCGGGAGATGATCGGCACGTGGTGAGCTACGACGTCATCGGTGCAACCTACGCGAAGACGCGGCGGCCGGACCCGCGGATAGCGCGGGCGATCCAGGCTGCCCTTGGTGACGCGAAAGGCGTTGTGAATGTGGGTGCCGGAGCGGGGTCCTACGAGCCGCCAAACACGGTGGTGGCTGTCGAGCCAAGTGCTGTAATGATCGGGCAGCGGCGTGCAGGCGCTGCGCCGGTGGTACGCGCGGTGGCAGAGGCTCTGCCTCTGCGCGACAAGTCCGTCGATGCGGCGCTGGCGGTGCTGACGGTTCATCACTGGACCGACGTCGCGACAGGTGTTTGGGAAATGCGGCGGGTGGCACGCCGCCGCATCGTCTTCTTTACCTGGCGCCCCGAGGTGATCGCCCAGTTCTGGTTGTTACGGGAGTACCTGCCGGCGGCAGCTGCCGCGGATGCTCAGGTCGCCGTGCCGCTCGAAGCTCTCGCTGCCGCAGTTCCCGAGTCTGAACCCCGAATTGTGTCAGTGCCGGTTCCTCACGATTGCATCGACGGGTTCGGCGCCGCCTACTGGCGACGCCCGGCGGCGTATCTGGATCCTCAAGTCCGCGCGGGCATATCGATGCTGGCAAAGACTGATCCGGCAGCGCTGGCACCTGGTCTTGGTCGGCTTAGGGAGGATCTCGATGCTGGTCGATGGCATCAGTCCCATGCAGAGCTACTGCAGCTCGATGCTCTTGACGTTGGCTATTGCACTGTGACGATCGATCTGTAACGGGGTCGTGGAAGCTGGCCGGCCGGTGCGGGAACCATGTCAGCCTCCTCCACGGCGGAAACAGAGGGCTGGCCACCTGACTGATCGACAACCCGTCTGAGTCGCCCCGGTGTGTCCGGATGCTTCCCTTTTTGGGAAGGATGGGGTCATGTCAGGTGGTTCGTCGAGGAGGTACCCGCCGGAGCTGCGTGAGCGGGCGGTGC
>NZ_LQOL01000040.1 GCF_002101555.1 Mycolicibacterium canariasense | reverse complement strand
GCCTTCTTGGTCAAACCACACGCCGCCGAGATGTCGGCCGCGGCGTATTCCCAGCCGTCGATCGCGGCGTGGGCGGTACCGTCATCCTCGTCATCGCAATGCCGGGCGACGATCGCGGCGATCACCGCCAGCCGGTCGGCGGCGGCGATCGCCTCATCGCGGGTCTTGTCCCGCAACGCATCGATCAGCTCCGCATCACCGAGGGAAGCCGGATCGAACATACGTTCACCCTACGCCGCGGCCCCGACAGCTCCGCCCGGTTTTCCTCAGCACCAAGAGAATTGGCGCTTTGTCGCTGAAAAGTCGCTCAGAGCCGGGCAATGACACGCACCCTTCCGAATGCGGCGACGCGCTCACCACCGCATCGAATCAGTTCAGGTGCGCGGCAACCGCTTCCGGCGACCGCAGCATTTCGGCGAGTCGAGAGTTCACATCGACCGTGACAGCACCCGGCCGAACTGCAGCAGACGTTCCATCTGCGCCAGCCCGCCGTTGCCCACCGACTTGGTGTAGCGGAATGACTCGCAATACAGGTCGCTGTCGGTGGCCGAGGTCTTCCTGGACCGGGTCACCAGCTGGGTGTACATCCGCAGTCGGACCTCCGAAAGCCGCCGGGTCCCGTCGTCGAGCACCTCGAACTGGGTGGACAGGATGTGGTCGGTGATGGTCGACAGCAGGATGGTGCGCACCGAGGACGCCAGCTGACGGCGGTCGTCGGCGAACTCGTCGTCGGCGCGCCACATGATCAGCCGCCGCCCGTCGGTGGCGACGACCTCCTGCCACAGTGCCGAACCCCAGGACTCTTCCGTTTCACCGCGCGACATGATGAACGACGCGATACCGGGAAATTCGACGACCGACCTCAGCTGTTCCAACGCGAGCTCGGGATCGCGCAGGTACACACCGGCGGCGTCCTTGACGTTCATGTAGGGCGCCCAGTCCTGAGGTGCGTTCATCAGGTCCCTTCCGAACCTCGCAGCGCCGCGGCGGCGGCCCGGATCTGGGGGGTCACCAGCATCACCTGGCCGAGCACACCGTTGACGAATGCCGGCGACTCGTCGGTGGACAATTCCTTGGCCAGCTCGACGGCCTCGTCGACGGCGACGGGCTCGGGCACGTCGTCGGCGTGCAACAGCTCCCACACCGCCACCCGCAGGATCGCCCGGTCCACGGCGGGCAACCGGTCCAGCGTCCAGCCCTGCAGGTGCGCGGCGATGAGCTCGTCGATATGCGCGGCATGATCGGTGACCCCACGCGCCACCGTCACCGTGTACGGGTTCAGCGCGGTGATATCGGCCTGGGTGTGAGACAGCTTGTTGCGGCCCTCGGCCACCTCGGCCGCCGTGATGTTGCGCGCTTCTGCCTCGAACAGCAGGTCGACGGCGCGCTTACGGGCTTGGTGCCTGCCCTTGTCGCCTTTGCGGTCAGTCATCCCTAGCTGTTCACCCGGCCGAGGTACGACCCGTCGCGCGAGTCGACCTTCAGCTTGTCGCCGGTGTTGATGAACAGCGGCACCTGCAGCTCGGCGCCGGTCTCCACGGTGGCCGGCTTGGTTCCGGCGCTGGAGCGGTCACCCTGCAGGCCCGGCTCGGTGTGGGTGACCACGAGTTCGACGGTGACCGGCAGCTCCAGGTACAGCGGGACGCCCTCGTGGAACGCGATCTGCACCGGCATGCCCTCCAGCAGGAAGTCGGCCAGCCGGCCGACCAGCGACTCGGGCAGGGGGTGCTGCTCGTAATCCTCGGAATCCATGAACACGAAGTCCGAGCCGTCGCGGTACAGGTAGGTGGCATCACGGCGGTCGACGGTGGCGGTTTCCACCTTCACGCCGGCGTTGAAAGTCTTGTCGACCACCTTGCCGGACAGCACGTTCTTGAGCTTGGTACGCACGAAGGCCGGACCCTTACCGGGCTTGACGTGCTGGAACTCGGTGATCTGCCACAGCTGGCCCTCGATCTGCAGGACGAGCCCATTCTTGAAGTCGGCGGTTGATGCCACGGTCTGTACAGCTCCTAGATCAGTTGATGACGAACAGTTCCTTGGGGAACCGGGTGAGCAACTCGGGTGTGGGTGCGTCCGCACTGCCCACGACCAGGGTGTCCTCGATTCGGACACCGCCCCGGCCGGGCAGGTAGACACCGGGCTCCACGGTCACCGCAGCGCCAGCAAGCAGTGTACCGACGGACGACGCGCTGATTCCCGGCGCTTCGTGGATCTGCAATCCGACCCCGTGTCCCAGCCCGTGCCCGAAGTTCTCGGCGTAGCCGGCACCGGCGATGACCTGCCGTGATGCCGCGTCGACGGACTTGAGTCCGGCGCCGGGGGCCAGCGCCTCCCGGCCGGCCCGCTGCGCGGTGGCCACCAGGTCGTAGATCTCGCGCTGCCAGCTCGCCAGCGGCGCCAGCACGAAGGTGCGCGTCATATCCGAGTGGTAGCCCGCCACCAACGCGCCGAAGTCGATCTTCACGAAATCCCCCGGCGCCAGGACCGCGTCGGTCGGGCGGTGGTGCGGGATCGCCGAATTGGCGCCGGCGGCGACGATGGTCTCGAAGGACACCCCGTCGGCGCCGTGGTCGAGCATCAGTGACTCCAGCTCGCGGCCGACCTCTTTCTCGGTACGTCCGGCCCGCAGCCCGCCACCCTCGACCAGGTCGTGCAGCGCCGCGTCGGCGGCCTCGCACGCCAACCGCAGCATGGCGATCTCGCCGGCATCCTTGACTTCGCGCAACCCCTCGACCACGCCGGGTGCCCGAACCAGGTCGACCCCCTCGGCCGCCCGCTGCAACCTGGTGTGGCCGTCGACGGTCACCACATGGCTCTCGAAGCCGAGCCGGCGGACACCCGCACCGGCGGCACGGGCGGCCAGATGCGGGCCGCAGGCGCGCTCGATGACGAGTTCCGCGTCGGGGGCCTGGGCGGCGGCCTGGGTGACGTAGCGGCCGTCGGTGGCCAGGACCGGCGTGTCGTCGTTCGCCAGAACCAGCAGCGCGGCGTTCGATCCGGTGAAACCGGACAGATAGCGCACGTTGACCAGGTCCGTTACCAGCATCGCGTCCAGATCGGCGGCGGCCAGCGCCGCTCTGAGCTTTACTCGGCGCGCAGATATCGTCACGACCGCTGACGGTACTCGCTACGCTGAGCCCTCATGAGCAAGTGGTTGCTGCGCGGACTCGTGTTCGCGGCGGTGGTGGTGGTCCTGCGATTGATCCAGGGTGCACTGGTCGACGCCTTCCCGACGAAGGCCGGCTGGATCAGCCCGGCGCTGGGCCTCTTCCTGGCCGTACCCGTGCTCGTGTGGGGCTACCTGGACGGCCGGGCCGACGCCACCGCCCAGTCCGACCCGGACCGGCGCGCCGACCTGGCGATGGTCTGGCTGCTGGCCGGCCTGGTCGCCGGGCTGTTCGGCGACCTGGTCACCTGGTTCATCGGGCTGGTCTACCCGGCGGTGTACACCGGCAACCTGATCAGTGAGCTGACCTCGTTCGCGGCGTTCACCGCGCTGCTGGTCTTCCTGGCCGGTGTCGTCGCGGTGACCATCGGCCGCTGGACGGTCGATCGCAAGGCACCGCCGTACGAGCGCCGGCGCGAGGGTGACGAACGCGCCGACACCGACGTGTTCGCGGCCGTGCAGCCCGAGCGCGCCGAGTAGCGGTTACGGGTTTCCCACCACCGAATAGGCGGCCGCCAGCAGGCTCGGATCCGGCGCTTCCAGCCGACCCGGCTTGGCCAGACCGTCGAGCACGACGAACCGCAGGATGCCCGACCGGTTCTTCTTGTCCCCGGCCATGTACTCCAACAGCTGCGGCAGGGCGTCGGGGTCGTAGCTGACCGGCAGCCCCAGCGCCGTCAGCACCCGGCGGTGCCGGTCGGCGGTGTCGTCGTCGAGGCGACCGGCCAGGCGCCCCAACTCGGCAGCGAAGATCAGCCCCACCGATACCGCGGCACCGTGCCGCCACTTGTACCGCTCACGGCGTTCGATGGCATGCGCCAGCGTGTGCCCGTAGTTGAGGATCTCGCGCAGCGCCGACTCTTTCTCGTCGGCGGCCACCACCTCAGCCTTGACCGCGATCGCCCGCCGGATCAGTTCCGGCAGCACCGTTGCGGCCGGGTCGATCGCGGCCTCCGGGTCGGCCTCGATGAGGTCGAGGATGACGGGGTCGGCGATGAAACCGGCCTTCACGATCTCGGCCATGCCGGCCACGATCTCGTTGCGCGGCAACGTCTGCAGGGTGGCCAGGTCCACCAGCACGGCCAGTGGCTGATGGAACGCACCGACCAGGTTCTTGCCGGCATCGGTGTTGATGCCGGTCTTGCCGCCGACGGCCGCATCGACCATGCCGAGCAGGGTGGTGGGCACGTGCACGATGTCCACGCCGCGCAACCAGGTGGCCGCGGCGAACCCGGCGACGTCGGTGGCGGCGCCCCCGCCCAGGCTCACCAGGGCGTCCTTGCGCCCCACCCCGATCCGGCCGAGCACCTCCCAGAGGAAGCCGACGACGGGCAGTTCCTTACCAGCCTCGGCGTCCGGGATCTCCACGCGGTGCGCATCGATTCCGTTGTCCTGCAGGTGTTTCCGGATCGCCTCGGCGGTCTGGGTGAGGGTTGGCTGGTGCAGCACCGCGACCTTGTGCCTGCCCTCCAGGACGCGGCCGAGGTCCTCGAGCAACCCGGTGCCGATGATGACCGGGTACGGCCGTGCCACCAGCACCTCTACGGTGACGGGGTCGGTTGCCGGTTCACTCATTGCGCGCCTCTGCTCGTCGGGCCAACGCCGCCGGGGTGGGCGGTGCGTCGGTGGTGGGGGCCGGGTTCAAGATGGTGGGCCGCCGCCACGGCGGGCGGCGCCGGCGCCGGGACCGGTGCCCCTGCCCGCAGCCTTCCAGCCGGGTGACGATGTGCCGGACGACGGCGCCCGGGTTACGCCGGTTGGTGTTGACCCGCATGGTGGCCACCTCGCGGTACAGCGGCACCCGCTGGGCCATCAGGGTGCGGTACCGCTCCGCCGGGT
Organism: Mycolicibacterium canariasense; assembly: GCF_002101555.1. Lineage (GTDB taxonomy): Bacteria > Actinomycetota > Actinomycetes > Mycobacteriales > Mycobacteriaceae > Mycobacterium > Mycobacterium canariasense. Next base: position 51,965 of record NZ_LQOL01000040.1, on the reverse strand, counting down.
CGTCACCGGCCAGCAGCGGGCGCGCACTGCCGGTGGTACGCCGAACCCCCTCTGCGGCACTGATTTCCAAATAGATGACGGTGTGTCCGGCGAGCGCCTCGCGCACCGCCGGCGTGGTGATGGCACCGCCGCCGAGCGAGACCACACCCTCGTGTTCGGCCAGCGCGGCGCGCACCACATCGGCTTCGATCTGGCGGAACTCCTGTTCCCCCTCGGTGAAGATGTCGGCGATGCTGCGGCCGGTGGCCTCCACGATCTTGGCGTCGGTGTCCAGCAACGGCACCTGCAGCGCCTTGGCCAGGCGCCGCCCGATCGTGGATTTACCGGATCCCGGCATCCCCACCAGTACAGCCTTAGGCGCCATGGGTTATCCCGAGGCCTGCTGGGCCGGTTCACGCTCCCGCACCGCGGCCAGGTAGCCCTCGACGTTGGCCTTGGTCTCGGCCAGCGAGTCGCCGCCGAACTTCTCCAGCGCGGCCCGCGCCAGCACCAGCGCCACCATGGTCTCCACCACCACGCCGGCGGCGGGCACGGCGCACACATCGGATCGCTGGTGGATGGCGACGGCTTCGTCACCGGTGGCCATGTCGACGGTCGCCAGCGCCCGCGGAACCGTGGAGATCGGCTTCATCGCCGCCCGCACCCGCAACGCCTGACCGTTGGTCATCCCGCCCTCGAGGCCGCCGGCACGGTTGGTGGAACGCAGCACGCCGTCGGGTCCGGGGTACATCTCGTCGTGGGCGACGCTCCCGCGCCGGCGCGCGGTCTCGAAACCGTCACCGATCTCGACACCCTTGATCGCCTGGATGCCCATCACCGCAGCGGCCAGTTGGCTGTCGAGCCGGTTCTCGCCGCTGGTGAACGAGCCCAGCCCGATCGGCAGGCCGGTCACCACCACCTCGACCACACCGCCGAGGGTGTCGCCGTCCTTCTTGGCCGCCTCGATCTCGGTGATCATGGCCTGCTCGGCCTGCTCGTCGAAGGCGCGCACCGGGCTGGCGTCGATGCGCTCCAAGTCCTGCGGCAGCGGGGCGGGACCGTCGTAGGGCTTGGAGGCGCCGATGGAGATGACGTGCGAGATGACCTCGACGCCGAGGGCCTGGCGCAGGAAGGCGCGGGCGACGGTGCCCGCGGCGACGCGCGCGGCGGTCTCGCGGGCGCTGGCCCGCTCCAGCACCGGGCGGGCGTCGTCGAAACCGTACTTGAGCATGCCGGCGTAATCGGCATGGCCGGGCCGCGGGCGGGTCAGTGGCGCGTTGCGGGCGGCGTCGCTGTCCAGCTGTTCGGCGGGCACCGGATCGGCGGCCATCACCGTCTCCCACTTGGGCCACTCGGTGTTGCCGATCTCGATGGCGATGGGTCCGCCCAGGGTGACGCCGTGGCGCACCCCGGCCAGCACGGTGACCTGGTCCTTCTCGAATTTCATCCGGGCGCCGCGGCCGTAGCCGAGACGGCGCCGCTGCAGCTGGGCGGCGATGTCGTCGGAGGTGACGGACAGCCCCGCCACCATGCCTTCGACCATGGCCACCAGGGCGCGGCCATGGGATTCACCAGCGGTAGTCCAACGCAACACGGTTGTCATTCTCCCATGCGGACATCCGGCCGACCCAATCCGTCAACCGGTGCACTCCACTGCAGCAGCACCGTGTCGATCCAGCGCTGGTGTTTGTACCCGACCCGCTCCAGTCGTCCCGCGGTCCGGAACCCGAACCGCTGGTGCAGGCGCACCGAGGCCGGGTCGCCGGAATCGGCTATCACGGCGATGATCTCGCGCACCCCGGCGGCCTGGGCGGCGTCCAGCAACGCCCCCAACAGTCGCGCCCCGCATCCCTTTCCGACCGCCCACGGCGCGATGTAGATCGAGTCCTCGACGGTGGCCCGGTAGGCCGGACGCGTCTTCCACGGCGCGCAATACGCGTAGCCGGCCACCGCACCGTCGTGCTCGGTCACCACGAACGGCAGGCCGGCCCCGGTGATCGCCGCGAACCGCCGCTGCCATTCGGCGGCGTCCGGCGCTTCGAGTTCGAACGTGGCGACGCTGGTGGCCACATAGTGCGCGTAGATCTCGGCGATGGCGGGCAGATCGTCGGTGGTCGCATTGCGAACGGACATGGGGCCCACCGTAGGGCTACGCCAGGACCAGTATCACGGCCGCGGCCGTGGCCGCACACATCGACGGCCCGTGCGGCACCGGGCTGCGCCGGCCCATCGCCAGTGCCGTCACGGCCCACACCCCGGTCAACAGCGGTGCGCCGATCGCGGCCAGCGTCCACACGTCGGCACCGAAGGCCCCCGCCAGGGCACCCAACCCGATCGCCAGTTTCACATCGCCGGCCCCCAGGCCGGCCGGCGCGACCAGGTGCACCAGCAGGTACACCGCGGTCAGGGCGGCGGCCCCGGCCAGGGCGGGCCAGCCACGCCCGGCGAGCACCGCCACGCCCAGCACCAGGGCGGCCCCGGGCAGCGTCAGCACATTGGGCAGCCGACGGTGCCGAACATCGAAGGCACTCAAGGTGATCAGCCAGCCCACCACCAGGTATCCGGCGAACAGCAGCGCCACTCCTCGAGGCTAAAGCCCGCCGAGCGCCCGCCTCATCACGTCTTTGGGCGCGGGCAGCCCGGTGAACTGCTCCACCTGGGTGAAGGCCTGGTTCAGCAGCATCTGCAGACCGCTGATCACCGCGCCGCCGGACGCGGTCACCGCGGCGGCCAGCGGCGTGGGCCACGGGTCGTAGATGGCGTCCAGCAGCACGGGCACCCCGGCGACGGTCGACGCGTACTCGGCAGCGACACCGGCGGGCAGGGTGCTGACCACCACCTCCGCGTCGACGACGGTGCCGAGGTGCACCCAGTGCACCGTGACGCCCAGCGGATCGGCCAGGGCGACCAACGGCGCCGCCTTGTCCGGATTGCGGGCGACGACGGCGATGTCGCGGACGCCGAGTGTCGCCAGGGCGACGACCGCGGCGGGGGCGGTGCCCCCCGATCCGAGAACGGCGGCCCGCCGCGGGCGGTCGACGTGGGCTGCAAGTGCCCCGACCACGCCGTCGATATCGGTGTTGTCGGCGCGCCAGCCGCCGTCCGTGCGCACCAGGGTGTTCGCCGAGCCGACCAGCGCGGCCCGGTCGGTCCGGTCGGTGGCCACCGCCAGCGCGGCGAACTTGCCCGGCATGGTCACCGACAGACCCACCCACTCCGGGCCGAGCCCACCGACCAGCCCGGGCAGTTGTTCGGCCGTGCACTCGATGCGCTCGTAGGTCCAGTCGGTCAGGCCGAGCGCACGGTAGGCCGCCAGGTGCAGATCGGGCGAGCGGGAATGCGAGATCGGTGAGCCGAGGACGGCAGCTTTCCGGCCGGCCGGCCTACCTTGCACTATCCAGGACCCCGTTGTGCTTGGCCAGCTCGATGTTCGCCAGATGCTGCTCGTAGTCGCGGGTGAACAGCGTGGTGCCCTGCAGGTCGATGGTGACGAAATACAGCCAGTCCCCCGGCGCCGGGTTCTCGGCCGCGGCCAGCGCCGGCTGACCCGGCGAACAGATCGGGGTGGCCGGAAGCCCTTCGGAGGCATAGGTGTTCCACGGGGTCACCCGGGCCCGGTCGGCGTCGGTGGTCGCCACCTCCTGACGGTCCAGCGAGTAGTTCACCGTCGAGTCGAATTCGAGTTTGCGGTGCTCGGCCAGCCGGTTGTAGATCACCCGGGCCACCTTGGCGAAATCCTGCGGTTTGGCCTCGCGCTGTACCAGCGAGGCCACCACCAGAATCTGGTACGGCGTCAGGTGTGTGGAGGCGGCCGCGTCCAGCAGGCCGTTGGCCTCGTACTGCGCCCCGCTGGCCTTGATCAGGCTGCTCAGTATCTCCTGTGGAGTGCCCGACGGGTTGACATTCCAGCTGCCCGGGGCGATCAGTCCCTCCAGCCGGCGGTGGTCGGCGCCCATCGCGGTGACCGGCGCGGTGGCCCAGCTCGGCACCGCCAGCGCGGTCAGGTCGGCGGCGCCCGCCACCGTCTTGAGGGCCTCGGCGGGCACGCAGCGGTGCTCGCCGTTGATGTCCACGCAGGAGGCCTTCGAGATGAGCGTGAAGATGCCGTCGGTCACCGCGTTGGTCTTCACATCGGAGACGTCGTCGAGCTGGCGTCCCTCGGGGATGACCAGCTGGCCCACCCGGTTCTTCGGATCGGCCAGTCGTGTCACGGCGCCCGACGCGGGAATCTCGGTGCGCAACATGTAGAAGCCGGGCTGGATCGCCGCGATGGCAGTGTTGCCCGAGGCCGCCTCGACGAACGCCTTGGCCGAGGACACCACGTTCTGCTGCTGCAGCGTCTGGGCGATCGCGGTGGTGGAATCCCCGCTGTGCACCTCGATGACCACGTCGGCGGTGCCGTCACCCGCGAAGTCGCTGCCACCGAACATCCCGTGCCACAACTTGGAGCCGAGAAACACGACGCCCAGCACGAGCGCGAGCAGCACGGCCACCGCCAGTCCGCTGAGGAACCGCCTGCGTCGCTGCATGCGCCGTGCCCGGGCCCGCGCGGCCCGGCTCATCCGGCGCCGCGGCGGTCCGACCGCGACCGGCTCATTGCGCTCGCGCCTCCACTGCTCAGTCATCGTCAACCCCTAGCGCGGACCGGCGCTGATCCAGCCAGGTCTGCAGAATCCCTACTGCCGCAACCTGGTCGACCATGGTCCGCTGGTTCTTGGCTCGGACACCTGCATCCCGCAGTGCGCGTTGCGCGCTCACGGTGGTCAGCCGCTCATCGACGAGGCGCACCGGAATCGGTGCGATCCGCGCGGCCAGAGCATCGGCCAGCTCGACGGCGTCGTGCGCCGACGTACCGGCCCGGTCGGCGAGGGTGCGGGGCAGCCCGACCACGACCTCGACGACCTCGTGTTCGCCGGCCAGGGTGGCCAGCCTGCGCAGATGACGTGCGGAGCGTTCCCGGCGGACGGTCTCCAGCGGCGTGGCCAGGATGCCGTCCGGATCGCAGACGGCGACCCCGATCCGGACCGTGCCGACGTCGATACCGAGCCTGCGGCCGCGGCCGGGATCGTCGGACCCCGGCCTGTCCGGCAGACGCTCGGTGTCGCCCACGCCCTCAGCTCCGGGCGATCTCAGCGCGTAGCGCGGCCAACGCCGCGTCGATACCCGCCGCCCCCTTGCCGGAACCCTGTGCCAGATCGGCCTTGCCGCCCCCACGGCCGTTGACCGCCGCACCCAATGTCTTCACCAGGTCGTTGGCGCTGAACCCGAGATCCTGCGCGGCGGCGTTGACCGCCACGACGAAGGGCACCGCGTCGTCCTCGCCGGCACTCTTCCCGTCGCTTCGCTCGCCCGGGGCACCGATCAACGCGACGACCGCCGGCTCGGCACCCAGCTTGCCCTTGATATCGCCGACCAGGCTGCGCAGGTCACCGGCGGAGATGCCGCCGGCCATCAGCTGCGCGACCAGCCGCACCTTGCCGACGGTCTCGGCCCCGGCGGCGGCATTGGCCGCCGCGGCCCGCGCGTTGGCCAGCCGGACCCGGTCGAGTTCCTTCTCGGCGGCCCGCAGGCGCTCCACCAGATTGGCGACCCGCGCAGGCACCTCATCCGAGGGCACCTTGAGCGACGAGGCCAGGCCGGCCATCAGCGCGCGTTCCTTGGACAGGTGCCGGAACGACTCGAGCCCGACGTAGGCCTCGACGCGGCGCACGCCGGAGCCGACGGACGATTCGCCCAGCAGCGTGACCGGGCCGATCTGCGCGGAGCTGCGCACGTGCGTGCCGCCGCACAGTTCCAGCGAGAACGGCCCGCCGATCTCCACCACCCGGACCTCGTCGGGGTAGTTCTCGCCGAACAGCGCCATGGCGCCCATCGACTTGGCCTTCTCCAGCTGCGTGTTGAACGTGTTGACCGCGTAGTCGGCCTGCACGGCCTCGTTGGTCACGACCTCGATCTCGGTGCGTTGCTCGTCGGTCAGCGCGCCCTGCCAGTTGAAGTCGAAGCGCAGGTAGCCCGGCCGGTTGAGCGAGCCGGCCTGAACGGCGTTGGGCCCCAGCACCTGTCGCAGCGCGGCATGCACCATGTGGGTGCCCGAGTGTCCCTGGGTGGCACCGTGGCGCCACCGCGGGTCGACCTCGGCGGTGACGGTATCGCCTTCGACGAACTCGCCGGATTCCACCGTGACGCGATGCGCCCACAGCGTTTTGGCGATCTTCTGTACGTCGGTGACGGCGGCCTTGGCGGTGACCGAGGCGCCGGTGCCGGTGATGGCACCCTCGTCGGCGATCTGCCCGCCGGATTCGGCGTAGAACGGGGTGCGGTCCAGGATCAGCTCGACCCGCTGCCCCTTGGCACTCTCGTGGTCCACCACCGGGACCCGCTTGCCCTCGACGAAGACACCGAGAATCTTGGCCTGCGAGGACAATTCGTCGAAACCGGTGAACTCGGTGGGGCCGGCGTCCACCAGGTCGCGGTAGGCGGACAGGTCGGCATGGGCCTGTTTGCGCGCCGCGGCGTCGGCCTTGGCGCGTTGGCGCTGCTCGGCCATCAGGCCGCGGAAACCCTCTTGGTCGACGGTCAGCCCGGCTTCGGCAGCCATCTCCAGCGTCAGGTCGATCGGGAAGCCGTAGGTGTCGTGCAGGGTGAAGGCGTCATTGCCCGACAGCACCGACGCCCCCGAGCGCTTGGTCGCCTCCGCGGCGTCCTCGAACAGCTTCGACCCGGCCGTCAGGGTTCGGTTGAAGGCGGTCTCCTCGGCCACCGCGATGCGGTTGATGCGGTCGAAATCGGTGACCAGTTCGGGGTAGGACGGCCCCATCTCGTCCCGCACGGTGGCCATCAGGTCGGCCATGATGGGCCGCTCGACACCCAGCAGCTTGGCCGCCCGGATGATCCGGCGCAGCAGCCGGCGCAGCACGTAGCCACGGCCCTCGTTGCCGGGGCTGACCCCGTCGCCGATGATGATGGCCGCGGTGCGACTGTGGTCGGCGATGATCCGGTAGCGCACATCGTCATCGTGGTTGCCCTGGGCATACCCGCGCGGGGCGATCCCGGCGACCAGGTCGATGACCGGCCGCACCAGATCGGTCTCGTAGACGTTGTCCACGCCTTGGAGCAGGCAGGCGATGCGCTCGACACCCATGCCGGTGTCGATGTTCTTGCGCGGCAGCGGCCCGAGGATCTCGAAGTCCTCCTTCGAGGTGCCCTCACCGCGCTCGTTCTGCATGAACACGAGATTCCAGATCTCGATGTAGCGGTCCTCGTTGGCTTCCGGTCCGCCGTCGATGCCGTATTCGGGGCCACGGTCGTAGTAGATCTCCGAGCACGGCCCGCACGGCCCGGGGATGCCCATCGACCAGTAGTTGTCGGCCATGCCGCGGCGCTGAATACGTTCGGCCGGCAGCCCGGCAACCTCCTGCCACAGCCCGATCGCCTCGTCGTCATCGAGATAGACTGTCGCCCATAGTCTTTCGGGGTCGAATCCGTAACCGCCCTCGGACACCGGGTTGGTCAGCAGCGTCCACGCCAGCTCGATGGCACCCTTCTTGAAATAGGCGCCGAAGCTGAAGTTGCCGGCCATCTGGAAGAAGGTGTTGTGCCGGGTGGTGATCCCGACCTCTTCGATATCGGGGGTGCGGATGCATTTCTGCACGCTGGTGGCGGTCTCGTACGGCGGGGTGCGGGCGCCCAGGAAGTACGGTACGAACTGGACCATGCCGGCGTTGACGAACAGCAGGTTCGGATCGTCGAGGATCACCGAAGCGCTGGGCACCTCGGTGTGTCCCGCCTTCACGAAATGATCGAGGAAACGCTTCCTGATCTCGTGTGTCTGCACGTGCTGCTGTCCTTAATCCCTCGGCCGGTTGCCAACCGCACCACAGTACCGGGCTGCTCATCGCACCGTTTACCCCATTGTGCGTGGCGCGGCGCGGGAGGACAGTTGTGGGTGACCGGTGGCGCCACCGGGGCGCTGCCCCGACCCGAAGGGGGTGGACCGTGTTCGCACGTTCTACCACGGTGATGGCGCGCCTGGACAGGATCGACGCCGGGATCGCGCACGTCCGCGACGAGGTGATGCCGGCGTTGCCGGAGCTTCCCGGCTGGGTGGGATTGTCCCTGATGGTCGACCGCGAGTCCGGCCGGTGCATCATCGCGACGGCGTGGGAGTCCGAGGACGCGATGCGTTCCAGTTTCGAGGAGACCGCGGCGATGCGGAACCGGGCGGCCAACGAGTTCGGCGGCACGGCCTGGGCCGAGAATTGGGAGATCGCCGTCCTGCACCGGGAGCACAGCTCGGATCGACGCGCCTGTGTGCGGGCCACCTGGGTATCGGTGCCGCCGGATCTGGTGGACGCCGGGATCGACTATTTCCGTGGGGCGGTCCTGCCGCAGGTGGAGCACCTACCTGGGTTCTGCAGTGCCAGCCTGCTGATCGACCGCACCACCGGTCGCGGGGTGTCGTCGGTGTCGTTCAGCAGCCACGACGCCATGACGGACAACCGGGATCAGGCCACCGCGCTGAAGGTCGCCTCGATGCGGGCCGCGGGCGCCTCCGAGGTCGACGAGGCCGAGTTCGAGCTGGCCATCGCCCACCTGCGGGTGCCCGAGCTGGTTTAGCCGCGTAGGAAGCTCAGCCGCACCGAGCGGTGCGGGTTGTCCCGGTTGAGATCGACCAGCACGACGCTCTGCCAGGTGCCCAGCAGCGGCGCACCATCTGCGACGGGCACGCTGACCGACGGGGACACCAGCCCCGGCAGCACGTGATCGGCGCCATGGCCGGGGGAACCGTGCGCATGCCGGTAGCGGTCGTCGCGCGGCAGCAGGCGCTGCAGCGCATCCACCAGATCGTCGTCGGATCCGGCGCCGGTCTCGATGACGGCGAGCCCGGCGGTGGCGTGTGGGACGAAGATGTTCACCAGACCGTCGCCGCCGTGGCCGGCGCAGAATTCGCGCACCGCCTCGGTGAGGTCGACGATCCGCCGCCGGGTGGTGTCGACGTCGAGGACTTCGGTTTTCATCGGTTCACCGCTTCCGTCGCACGATGGCCCGCAGCTTGTCCAGCCGGGTCCCGATCTCGCGTTCGGCTCCGTGTGTGGTGGGCCGGTAGTAGTCGGTACCCACCAGCTCGTCGGGCGGATATTGTTGGGCCGCAACACCACCCGGCGCGTCGTGGGCGTACTGGTAGCCGATCGCGTTACCCAGTTTGGCCGCCCCGGAATAGTGGCCGTCACGCAGGTGCGCCGGCACCAGCCCGGCCTTGCCCGCCCGAATATCGGCCATGGCCTGCCCCAGCGCGGTGGTGACGGCGTTCGACTTCGGCGCGGTGGCCAGGTGCACCGTCGCGTGCGCCAGCGTGAGCTGCGCCTCCGGCAGGCCGATCAGCTGCACGGTCTGCGCGGCGGCCACCGCGGTCGGCAACGCGGTCGGGTCGGCCATCCCGACGTCCTCGCTGGCCAGGATCATCAGCCGGCGCGCGATGAACCGCGGGTCCTCCCCCGCCGTCAGCATCCGGGCCAGGTAGTGCAGCGCGGCGTCGACGTCCGACCCGCGGACCGACTTGATGAAGGCACTGATCACGTCGTAGTGCTGGTCACCGTCGCGGTCGTAGCGCACCGCGGCCTGATCCAGCGATTGTTCGACGATCTCGACGGTGATGACGCCGGCCGCCCCTCCGGCTGTTTCCGACGCCACTTCCAGCGCCGTGAGGGCGCGGCGCGCATCCCCGGCCGACAGTTTGACCAGCAGTTCCACCGCGTCGTCGTCGATGCCGACGGCGCCGCCCAGCCCGCGCGGGTCGGCGACCGCCCGGCGGATGACGGTGCGGATATCGTCGGGCCCCAGCGGTTGCAGCTGCAGGATCAGCGACCGGGACAGCAGCGGGGCCACCACGGAGAAGGACGGGTTCTCGGTGGTCGCCGCGACGAGGAGCACCACCCGGTTCTCCACGGCCGCCAGCAGCGCGTCCTGCTGGGTCTTGGAGAACCGGTGCACCTCGTCGATGAACAACACGGTCTGTTCGCCCCGAATGGCCGAGTGGCGAGCCGTCTCGATCACGGCGCGGACCTCTTTCACCCCGGCCGACAACGCCGAGAGCGCCTCGAAGCGGCGGCCGGTGGCCCCGGAGATCAGCGACGCCAGGGTGGTCTTGCCGGTACCGGGCGGGCCGTACAGGATGACCGAGGCCGCGCCGGAACCCTCCACCAGGCGGCGCAACGGTGAGCCCGGTTTGAGCAGGTGCTGCTGGCCGACGACGTCGTCGAGGGTGGCCGGGCGCATCCGGACGGCCAACGGGCTGGCCGCCGACGGCGCGTCGATGCGGGCGGAGGACGACGACTCCCCGCCGGGTACATCGAACAGGCTGTCAGACACGCTCCCTGCTTACCACGAGGTCACGACAGCGCTCAGGGGGCCGTCACGAAGTCGATGAGCTCCTCGACCCGGCCGATCAGTGCGGGTTCCAGGTCGTTCCAGTCCCGCACCCGTCCGCGGATGCGCTGCCAGGCGCCGGCGATATCGGCCTGGGTGGCATGCGGCCAGCCCAAGGCGGCGCAGATACCGTGTTTCCAATCCGTGCCGCGCGGGATCACCGGCCACTGCTGCATGCCGAGCCGGGCCGGCTTGACCGCCTGCCAGATGTCGATGAACGGATGCCCGACCACCAGGGTGTGCTCACCCCCGGGACCTTTGCGCACCGCTTCGGCGATCCGGGACTCCTTGGAGCCTTCGACCAGATGATCGACCAGCACGCCCAGCTTGCGCCCGGGTCCGGGCTGGAACTCGGCGACGATGGCGGACAAGTCGTCGACGCCGCCCAGGTATTCGACGACCACACCCTCGATGCGCAGGTCGGCACCCCACACCTGCTCCACCAGTTCGGCGTCGTGGCGGCCCTCGACATAGATCCGGCTGGCCAACGCCACTTTGGCTTTCGCACCGGATACCGCCACCGAACCGGACGCGGTGCGCACCGGGGCCTTGGCCACCTTGGGCACGGTCAGGATGACGGGTTTGCCCTCGACCAGGAAGCCCGGGCCCATCGGGAAGGACCGGATCCGGCCGTGCCGGTCCTCCAGCTCCACCCGGTTGTTCCCGACACGCACCACCGCTCCGACGAACCCGCTGGTCGGCTCCTCGACCACCAGGCCCTTGTCCGCCGGGTGTTCGACGGAGCGAACCCGCTTGGGGGTGTGCGGGTTTCGGGCCAAGATGTCGGAACCGTAGCGATCAGTCACCGGGCGATCTTAGGAAGCCCTGCCGGTTTTACGACGGTGCGACATGCCCTCGTCGCCCGACCGTGACACACGAGCTTGACTTGAAGCGCTTCACGTTCGGCAGAGTGGTGGCATGACGATCGACCTGGCCGGGCGGGCCACCGGTGACCTCACCATCGCGCAGGTGTCCAAGCGCACCGGCCTGGCGGAATCGGCGTTGCGGTACTACGAACGCGTCGGCCTGCTGGAACCGGTGCCCCGGGACGAGAGCAGTGGTCACCGCAGATACCCGCCGGACGCCGTCGCGGCGGCCGAGGCGCTGGCCTGCCTGCGCGGCACCGGTATGTCGGTGCGCGACATGCGGCGCTATGTCCAGAACATGCGCGGCGACCCCGACGACGCCGGCGCCGCGGCCGGACAGCACCGGCTGTTCGCCGAGCACGCGCGGCGGCTCGGCGACGAGATCGCCCGCTTGGAACTGCGGCGGCACTACGTCGCGGCCAAGGCGCGGATGTGGGCGGCCCGCGACAGCGGTGACCGCGACACCGAAGAACGCCTGATCCCGGAGCTCATCGCGCTCGGCGATCAACTACTGAAGCAGGAAGGCGCACAACGTTGACCGACGACAAGCAGCCGGTACTCGTCACGGGCGGCTCGGGATTCCTTGCCGGGCATACCATTACGCAGCTACTCGCGGCGGGCCACCCGGTTCGCTGCACCGTACGCTCGGCCGCCCGGATCGCCGAGGTACGTGACACGCTGGCCCGGGCCGGCGCCGACACCCGCCGGTTGAGTTTCGCCGTCGCCGACCTCGCGCAGGACTCCGGGTGGGCCGACGCCGTGTCCGGCACCGCCGATGTACTGCACATGGCCTCGCCGTTCCCGCCGCAGCAGCCCGACGATCCCGACGAGCTCATCGCGCCGGCCCGCGAAGGGACCCTGCGGGTCCTGCGTGCCGCGGCCGCTTGCGGCGTCCGGCGGGTGGTCCTCACCTCGTCGTTTGCCGCAGTCGGCTACAGCCCGCGGCCGTCGGGCTGGGTGTACGACGAGGCGGACTGGACCGACACCGCCGACGAGAACAGCCCCTACGTGCTGTCCAAGACGTTCGCCGAACGCGCCGCGTGGGATTTCGCCGCCGCCCATCCGGGCGCACCGGAGCTGGCGGTGATCAATCCCGTCGGCGTGTTCGGTCCGGTGCTCGGGCCCGACCTGTCCAGCTCGGTGGGCATCATCGCCGCGCTGCTCCGTGGCCAGCCGTCGCCGTTGCCACGGGCATCCTTCGCCGTCGTCGACGTACGGGACGTGGCCGACCTGCATCTGCGCGTCATGACCGCGCCGTGCGCGGCGGGGCAGCGTTACCTGGCCAGCGCCGGCGAGGCGGTCACCCTGCCCGAGATCGCGGCCACCCTGCGCAGCCGCCTGGGTGCGCGGGCCGCACGCGTCCCCGACCGGGTGGCCGACGACGACGCGTTCCGGGCCGCCGCGGCACAGCGACCGGAGCTGCAGGTGTTCGCCGGGCTGCTCGGCGAGCCCAAACGGGTCAGCAGCGCCAAGGCCGCCGCCGAACTGGGCTGGCAGCCACGCTCGGCCGCCGACGCGGTGACGGCCACCGCGGAGAGCCTGCTCACGCCGTAGCGGTCGTCACCTCGTCGATGACGGTGTGGATGAAGCGCATCTTCTCCAGCACGGCCGGTGGTAGCACGAACGGGTACAGGTCATCCTTGCCCATCGAGCGGTTCTCCATGTTCAGCGCCCACGCCAACGGCAGCCACATTTCGATGATGGTGTCGAACCCGCTGGGCCCCAGTACCTTTCGTTCGAGGGTAGCGCTGGCCGGGGCGAACCCGAACGCCGCCGAGGTGTCCAGGGTGTCGCGGATGTGCAGGTAGTGGGCGAAGGTCTCGGCCCAGTCCTCGGCCGGGTGCATGGTGGCATACGACGAGACGTAGTCCGAGTCCCAGCCCGCCGGCGCGCCGTCTCGGTAGTGCCGGTCCAGCGCGGCCTGGTAGTCGGCGTCCGGATCGCCGAACAGCTCCTCGAACTGCTTGCGGTAATCCGGCGTCGACCCGACCAGCCGGTAGTAGTAGTAATGGCCGATCTCGTGGCGGAAATGCCCGAGCAGGGTGCGGTACGGCTCGGACATCTCGACCCGCAGCTGTTCGCGGTGCACGTCGTCGCCCTCGGCCAGATCCAGGGTGATCACGCCGTTGACGTGCCCGGTCAGCACCTGCTGATGCTCGCTGGAGAGCAGGTCGAAGGCCAACCCGTAATCGGGGTCCAGGTCACGCCCGACGAGCGGCAACCGCAACTCGTACAGCTCGGCGATCAGGCGCCGCTTGGCCTTTTCGGCGATCGCGAAGGCCGCCAGCGCCTTGTCGTCGTCGTCACCGGGCCGGGTACGGGTCAGTGTGCAGGACACGCAGAGGCGTTGATCGGCGGTCCGCACCAGCCAATTGCATTCGGCCAGATGAAGATTGGCACAAAGCTGGTATTCGGCGTGGTCGACCGCACCGGCGTTCACACTCGCCTTGCCGGTGGTGATGACCAGCAAGGCCATATCGTCGAGCGAAAAACCCAGCGCCGCACCACAGGACAGACACACCGAGTTCTCGAAGGCAAGCCGCTGACCACAGTTCGGACACGTGAAGTCCCGCATGCACTCTCCCCCTAATACGGTGCGACGTCGACCGCGACGTCTATCACGCTACTCTCCGAGTCGGTGTAGATGATGCCGCGCAACGGGGGAACGTCGGCATAATCGCGCCCGAAGCCGACGACGACGTAGCGTTCGTCGATCAATTGGTCGTTGGTCGGGTCGAAGGCCACCCAGCGGTCCCCCGGCGTCCACACCGACGCCCAGGCGTGGGTGGCATCGACGCCGACCATGCGCTCCTTACCGGGCGGCGGGTCGGTGGCCAGGTAGCCCGAGACATAGCTTGCCGCCAGCCCGTTGGCCCGCAGGCAGGCGATGGCCAGCCGGGCGAAATCCTGGCACACGCCCTCACGCGCGGCCAGCACCTCGGCCACCCCGGTGGAGACCGTGGTGGATCCCGGTAGGTAGGTGAAGTCGGTGTAGATGCGGGTGGTGAGTTCGCGCACCACGTCGATCAGCGGTCGCCCCGGCGTGAAAGTGGGTGCGGCGTAGGCGATCACGGAGTCGTTGATCTCCGGTGGCACCAGGTCCATGGCGAATTCGCAGGCCAGCCCGGCGGGCCGGGCCCGCTCCCAAGGCATCCGCAGCTCGTCGCCGTCGTACTGGTCGGGCGGCGGCACGTCGACTTCGACGACCGAGCGGCTGGTCACCGTCAGCATACGGTGGTGTTGGGTGACGTGGAAGTACGAGCTGATGTTGCCGTACGCGTCGCGGCCGGTGGAGCTGTCGGCCGGCTCGGGATCCACCAGCAGCTCGTGGGCCAGGCACCGCTGCCGCGAGGAACTGCGCGGGACGAGGAAGCCGCGGCCGTAGGAACTGGTGACCACGTCGGAGTACCGGTACGTGGTGCGGTGGGTGATCTCGTAACCCCGAACGGTCACGGTAATTCGCGCCTCTCGTCGGGTCCCCACAGCGGCTGCATGCCGCCGGGCAGGGACAGGTGCGACGCGGTGATCAGGCCGGAGAGGTCGCGCAGGCCGGCATGGATGCCGTCGAGCAGATCGGCCAGTTCGGTGCGGGTGCCGCCCCGGGCGTCGGCGGTGACCAACTCCAGGTCCTGCGGGTCGGTGCGGCGCAGCCGGGCGGCGATCTCGTCGACGAGTCGTTCCGGGCGCGACGCACCGGAGGCCGACGGCAACCGCTTCAGCCCGATCCGCAGCCGCTCCAACTGATAGGCCAGCGAGCGCGGATTCTCCCCGTCGAACAGCACCAGGTCGGCCAGCGCGGCCAGGCTGATCTGGCCCAGTGTCCTGCGGCGGTAGATCACCGACGATTCGCAGGCCACCAGCGTGGATTCGGTGATGGTCTGTTCGGCGTCCGGGGCACGCACATCGGTGAGGGTGGCCCGCAGCAGTGCGGTCAGCCCGAGGCCGCGCTCGATGCGTTTGCCGATGTCCATCATCGTCCAGCCGACGTCCTGCACCATCGACTCGGCGGCCATCCCGGACAGTGCCAGCATGCCCGCCAGCGTCTGACTGTGTGCGGCCGCCAGGTACGCATCGCCTTCGGTTTGCGACTCCGGCGGGGTGGCGGTGCGGTGCCCGACGGCGCGCTCCACCGCGGCCAGCACCATCCAGGTGTCGTTGGACATCTGGTCGCGCACCCCGCGTGCGGCCAACCCCAGCCGTTCCACCGACTGCGCCAGCGATCCGGGCCGGCGCCGGTCGGCGGTCACCTCCCACAGGGTGCTCGGCGCGATGGCGATCATCTCGTGGTCGTCGCCGCCGCCGGTGTGGGTACCGGTGACCCAGCCGATCGCCGCGAGCAGCACCGGCACGCAGAGGCTGCCCGCCATGTCCTGGCGGTACCGGTATTCGTGATAGCGCTCCCGGGTGACGGTGAGCAACCGCGCCATGTGCTCGGCGCGCTCGGCGTACCTGCCCATCCAGAACAGGTCCGACAGCACACGCGGCGAGGTGACCGCCCGTGTCGGGCTGGGCGTCATCACCGGAGCCGCTGCGGCGGCGACATAGGTCGGAGCCGGCTCCACCGACGGCGCCGGCACGGCCCTGACCCGGTCCGGGGTGCGCACCCAGATATCCTTGGCGGCAACGGTATTCAGCGTGTAGGCCGAACTACCTTGAGCCGGAAGGAATCCCAGGCCGCCGATCATGGGTGCGTAACCGCCGCGCTGCGCGACCGTGAACAGCCGCATCCCCACACTCGCCGCGGACAGCCCACCCTTGTAGTAATCGGTGGGCGCCGAGGAGAACTCCGGCAGCTCCTGGCCCACCCAGCGCCACGGGGTGGCCGCGATCTGCGCGCCCAGTTCCTCGCGGCGGCTCGGCGACAATGTCGGTCCGACGATGGTGCGCCCGCCGTCGACCGGTTTGATCAGCAGCGCGGCCAGATTGGCCCGGATGTGCGAGAGCTCGTTGGGGTACCCGGCCCAGTACACCCCGCCGCTGTTCAGCTGGGGTGTCTCCCCCACCAGCAGCTCGGCCAGCTCGGGCAGGAAGCGAAGCAGCGCAGGGCTTTCCAGGATGCCGCTGCCCAGGGTGTTGACCACCGTCACCGCACCGCGGCGGAGCACCTCGACCAGCCCCACCACGCCGAGCCGGGAGTCGGCACGCAGATCGAGCGGGTCGACGTACTCGGCGTCGATGCGGCGCAGCACCACGTCCACCCGTTTCAGGGTGCCCAGCGAGCGCATCCACAACCGGCCGTCGCGCACCACCAGATCGGCGCTCTCCACCAGCGGGAAGCCCAGCACGGTGGCCAGATAGGCCTGGTCGAACGCCGTCTCGGAGTGTGCCCCCGGGCTGAGCACCACGACGACGGGTTCCTCGGCGGTCTCGGGCGCGGCGTCGATCAGCGCCAGCCGCAGGGCCTGCGCCCACGGCGAGGCCGGGCGCGGCCCCACCCGCTCGTACAGTTCGGGGACGGCGTGGGTGATGACGCGCCGGCCGGCCATCGCGTACCCGGCGCCCGACGGCGCCTGGGTCCAGTCGGCGTTCACCCGGAAGGTGCCGTCGGCGGCGCGGCTGATATCGCACGCGTGCAGGAAGAGCTGATGGTGGCCGGGCACCTCGATACCGTGCGCGGCCCGCACATAACCGGGATGGGCGAACAGCAATTGCGGTGGCAGCACCCCGCTGGTGATGGACCGCCGGTCGCCGTACAGGTCGGTGAGCACGGCGTCCAGCAGCCGGGACCGCTGCACCAGACCCGTTTCCAGGGTGTTCCAGTCGCCGGCCGACACCAGCAGGGGCAGCGCGTCCAGATGCCACGGCATCGCGACGCCGTTGCTGGCCGGTGCCGAGGGGTCGACGTGGACGTAGGTGATGCCGTCGTCGTCGACCAGGCCGCGCACCGTGGCGCGCAGCTGGTCCAGGCCGCCGCGGCCGCGGTCGGCGACGCACTCGGCGAGCTCCTGCCAGGTGGGGCGGATAGCGCCGGCGGGGTCCACGAATTCGTCGTAGCCGCTGCCCGCCATGCCGCGGATGTCGAAGAGGGCCTGCTGCGCGCGGGCAGCGCGATACCCCACCAGCACATCCTCGGTGGAGCCCGGGGTGGTGGCGGTCACACCGATGTTCGGCTCCGGTGAGCCGTTCGTGCGAAGGACCATTACCGCAGAACGGTACGCACCCGGCGCAAGTCGAGGATGCCCGGCGCGCCCATATCGGTGGACTGCCGGGCCTGCTTCTCCCGGATATCGGACAGGTCCACCCGACCCGGTGTGAATCCCGCCACTTCGAACCGACGTCCGCGGCGGGATTCGGCCTCGACGGCGTTGACCGGTGGGGTGTCGTAGGCCCGCCCGCCCGGGTGCGCGACGTGGTAGGTGCACCCACCCTTGGAGGTGCCGGTCAGCACGTCCACGAGCTCGAAACGCAGCGGGGCGTCGACGGTGATGGTCGGGTGCAGCGCGCTGGGCGGTTGCCAGGCCCGGTACCGCACCCCGCCGACCTGGACGTCGGCCTTGTCGGTGGCCAGCAACGGGATCGGGTGGTCGTTGGCGGTGACGACATAGCGGTGCCGGTCGGCCCCGATCAGGCGCACCTGCACGCGTTCCACCGAGGAGTCGACGTAGCGCGCGGTGCCGCCCGCGGTGGACTCCTCACCGAGCACGTTCCACGGTTCGATGCCGCCGCGCAGCTCGAGTTCCACCCCGTCGAACACCGCGGTACCGATCCGCGGGAAGCGGAACTCGGTGAACGGATCCAGCCAGCTGGTGTCGAAGTCGACGCCGTGCGCACGCAGGTCGGCGGCCACATCGGCGATGTCCTGAATCAGGAAGTGCGGCAACAGGTATCGGCCGTGCAGGTTCTCGCCGTGCCGGATCAGCGGCGCGCGCAGCGGTTCGTCCCAGAACCACGCCACCAGCGACCGCACCAGCAGTGACTGCACCATCGCCATCTGGTGGTGCGGCGGCATCTCGAAGCCACGCAGTTCCAACAGACCGAGCCGGCCCCGCGGGCTGTCGGGGCTGTAGAGCTTGTCGATGCAGAACTCGGCGCGGTGGGTGTTACCGGTGATGTCGGTGAGCAGGTGCCGCAGGGCGCGGTCCGTCACCCACGGTTTCGACGCGCCGATCTCGGTCAGCCGCGCGATCTCGGCGAAAGCGATCTCCAACTCGTACAACGCCTCCGAGCGGCCCTCGTCGACCCGCGGGGCCTGCGAGGTGGTGCCGACGAACCGGCCGGCGAACAGATAGGACAGCGACGGGTGGCGCTGCCAGTAGGTCAGCAGCGACACCAGCAGATCGGGGCGGCGCAGCAGTGGCGAATCGGCCGGGGTGATCCCGCCGAGGGTGATGTGGTTCCCTCCCCCGGTGCCGCCGTGGGTGCCGTCCACGTCGAACGACTCGGTGGACAGCCGGGCCAGCCGGGCCTGTTCGTACAGCGTCTCCAGCTGCGCCAGCTGCTCGGCGAAGGTGCCCGTCGGTGCGACGTTGACCTCGATGACCCCGGGGTCGGGGGTCACGGTCATGGCCGTCAGCCGGGCGTCGTGCGGCGGCCCGTACCCCTCGATGACCACCGGCGTGTCGATCTCCGCGGCGGCGGCTTCGATGCGCGCCACCAGGTCGGTGAAATCGTCCAGGGTGTCGGTGGGCGGCAGGAAGACGTAGAGGAAGCCGGCGCGGATCTCGGCCACCAGCGCCGTGGTGGGGGCGTCCTCGGTCTCCTCGACCGGCGCCTGCTGCGGGGCGGGACCGAGCCGCAACGCGCCACGGGAGGTCAGCGGGTCCGCCTCGAAGGTGCGGCGTGGCGGCTGCCAGCTGATCGAGTTGAGCGGCAGCCGCAGGCCTGCCGGTGAATCGCCCTCCAGCAGGACGATCCGGCCGCGGCGCAGTTTCCAGTCCGCGCTGGCCCAGCCCGAGTCGTCCTCGCGGCGATGCAGGGGCAGCACGTGGGCGGCGGGCTCGGCGACGGGCTCGTCGAGTCGGGCCAGCAGGGCGCCGCGCCGGTCCGCGTCGTCGGCGGCCAGGTCGTCTGCGGGCAGCACCGGGTCGCCGGCCGGCCGGCGTACCGCGGCGGCCAGCCGGCTCAGGGCGTCCTCGTAGGCGGGGCGCACCTGCGTCGCGGGCAGCCCCAGTCCGGCCGCGACGGCGGCCAGCAACCGGGCGTCGGATCCGTCGGGAACCGGTGTCGGCAGGCTTTCGGCCCACGGGTCGGCCAGCAGTGTCGGATCGCTCCACACCGGCTCGCCGTCCGGTCGCCAGAACAGTCCGATCTGCCAGCGCGGCAACGGTTCTCCGGGATACCACTTACCCTGGCTGCGCTGCACCAGGCCGTGCGGGGCCCACACCTTCTTCAGCCGGGCGGTCAGCGCGGAGGCGCGCTGCCGCTTGTGCGGGCTGTCGGCCTCGGTGGTCCATTCGGGGTCGGTCTGATTGTCGACGGATACGAACGTCGGCTCGCCTCCGACGGTCAGCCGCACGTCGCCGGCCGCCAGCCGAGCATCGACCTTCTCCCCCAGATCCACGATGGCCGACCAGGCGGCCGGTGTGTAGGGCAGCGTGACCCGGGGGTCCTCGTGCACCCGGGTCACCACGTTGGTGAATTCCAGGGTGGTCTCACACGGGCCGGTGGCACCGGTGATCGGCGCAGCCGACTCCGGGTGCGGGGTGGCCGACAGCGGGATGTGCCCCTCCCCGGCGAACAACCCGGAGGTGGGGTCCAGCCCGATCCAGCCGGCACCGGGGACATAGACCTCGGTCCAGGCGTGCAGATCGGTGAAGTCGGCGGCCGGGCCGGACGGGCCGTCGAGCGCTTCCACGTCGGAGGTCAGCTGGACCAGGTAGCCGGACACGAACCGCGCGGCGTAGCCCAGCTTGCGCAGGATGGCGACCAGCAGCCACGCGGAATCCCGGCATGAGCCGATCGCGGTGCGCAGGGTGAAATCCGGCGCCTGCACGCCGGGTTCCATCCGGACGCTGTAGCCGACGTCGGCGTTGACCGCGCGGTTGAGCGCCACCAGGAAGTCGATGGTCCTCGTCTTGGCAGGGACCGTGAAGTTTTTCACCCACGCCGCGGTCAGCTCGTCGGATCCCTCGACGGGTCGCAGGTAGGGCTTGAGATCCTCGGCCAGCGCCGCCGGATAGGCGAACGGAACCGTCTCGGCCCAGTCCTCGATGAAGAAGTCGAAGGGGTTGATCACCTTGAGATCGGCGATCAGGCCGACCGTGATGGTCAGGCTGCTGGCCCGGTTCGGAAACACCAACCGGGCCAGGTAGTTTCCGAACGCATCCTGCTGCCAGTTGATGAAATGGTCGGCCGGCTCCACCTGCAGCGAGTAGGCATCGATCGGGGTGCGGGAATGCGGCGCCGGGCGCAGCCGCACCACGTGCGGGTACACCTCCACCAGCCGGTCGAACGTGTAGCTGGTGCGGTGCTCCAGCGCCACCTTGATTCCCATGACGGGAATCCCATCACACCGTCGGTCACATCGCAGCGCTGTCAGCGCCGCGGCTTCATCCGGATGCCCAGTTCCTCGGCCGGCACCCGGTGCCCCTCGGCGCACCGCAGCTCGACGGCCACCTCCGCGCCGCAGTCCAGGTGGGTGAGCCGCAGGGCGCTGTCCTTGACATGTTTGCGGCCCCATTCGAACATCGCCCACACGACGGGCATCAGGTCGGCGCCGGCCTCTGTCAGCACGTACTCGTCGCGGCTGCGCTGCCCGGGTTCCTGGTAGGGCCGCTTGGTCAGCAGCCCGGCCTCCACCAGTTCGGACAGCCGCGTGGAAGCGGCCGCCTTGGTGATCCCGACGCGGCGGGCGAAATCGTCGAACCGGGTGGTCCCGTAGAACGCCTCGCGCATGATGAGCATGGCCGATTTGGTGCCGACCAGCCCCATGGCCTTCTCGATCGGGCAATGCCCGACGGCCGACCAGGCATCGCGGTCCGCGAGCACTCCTTGCAGAACTGTCATACACATCACTCTACCTCTGGGTTGATGTGGATATACCCAGGTGTTACATCTGAGTATAGATAGCAATACTCAGATGAGATTGCCCGGCTCAGAGGAGAGCACACATGTCCGGATACTCAGGTCGTGACGCGGTCATCGTCGGTGCGGTACGCACCCCGATCGGCAAGGGCAAGGCCAACGGTGCGTTGCACGACGTCCTGCCCGCCGACCTGTTGGCACACAGCCTGCGGGAACTGACCGCGCGCACCGGCGTCGATCCCGCCCTCGTCGACGACGTGATCGCCGGCGCCGTCACCCAGGTCGGTGACCAGGCCGTGAACATCGCCCGCAACGCGCTGCTCGGCGCGGGCTTCCCCGAGACCGTGCCGGGCACCACGGTGGACCGTCAGTGCGGCAGCAGCCAGCAGGCCGTCAGCTTCGCCGCCCAGGGCGTGCTGGCCGGCGCCTACGACATCGTCATCGCCGCGGGCGTGGAATCCATGTCACGGGTACCGATGGGCACCTCGGTGCTGCCCGGCAGCGATCCGTTCGGCCGCGACATGGCCGCCCGCTACCCGGAAGGCCTGGTACCCCAGGGCATCAGCGCCGAGCTGATCGCCGCCAAGTGGAAGCTGTCCCGCGCCCAGCTGGACGAGTTCTCCGCGGGCAGCCACGAGAAGGCGGCCGCGGCCACCAAGGCCGGGCTGTTCGACGGTGAGCTGGCGCCCATCGCCGGCCTGAGCACCGACGAGATCATCCGGCCGGGAACCACCGTCGAGACGCTGGCCGGGCTGCGGCCGGCGTTCTACAACGAGGCCTACGCGGCCCGGTTCCCGCAGATCAACTGGGAGATCACCGCGGGCAACTCGTCGCCGCTGTCCGACGGCAGCGCGGCGGTGATGATCACCAGCGGCGCGACGGCCGCCCGGCTGGGGTTGCGTCCGCTGGCCCGGATCCACACCACCACCGTCGTCGGCTCGGACCCGCTGTACATGCTGACCGGTGTCATCCCGGCAACCGAGAAGGTCTTGGCCCGTGCCGGTTTGACACTGGCCGACATCGACCTGTTCGAGGTGAACGAGGCGTTCGCGCCGGTAGTGCTGAGCTGGGCCGCCGAGACGGGAGCCGACCTGAAGAAGGTGAACGTCAACGGCGGCGCCATCGCCATCGGCCACCCGCTGGGCGCCAGCGGGGCCCGCATCATGACCACGCTGGTGCACGCGCTCGAACAGCGCGGCGGCCGCTACGGCCTGCAGACGATGTGTGAGGGCGGCGGCATGGCCAACGCCACCATCATCGAGCGGTTGTAGGCGCCGGTGACCGCGGGTGCGGTCAGTACTCGACGGACGCGGACAACCCGAAATCCGCGAACGCCGCGGTGACCGCGTCCGCCAGTGCCGCGGCCGAATTGGGCCCGGTCACCCGCCACGACGCGACACTGAGCGACATCCGGTCGCGCAGGAAGGCCACGGCCAGCCACAGGTGACCGCCGCGACCGGCGAATTCGGCAGCGGTGACACCCGGTTCGGCCATCCGGGCGTCGAAGTAATCCGCGTCGGTGCCGTCGGGCCGGTTGACCGCGGGCGGCAACTCACCGATGTTCGAGCATCCGATGGGTTGCCCCACCTTGAGCACCACCTTCTCCAGTCGGCGCACCAAGATCCGCGGGACGAACGGTGTCAACGGCAGTGGCGCCAGCGTCGCGTCTCGGGTGTCGGCCATGTCGACCAGGGCCTGTTTCAGGTCGCGGCGCAACCCGCCGAGGTCGCCGAGCACCGCCTCCGGGTCGACCAGCACGGTGATCGTGTTGAGCGCGTTGCCGGTGGTCTCCCCCGCCGCCCGCTCACTGACCGGGAACGACAACATCGCCCGGCCGCCGGCATCGACGCGTCCCATCCGGTGTCCCAGCCGTGCGACCACCGCCGCGAACAGCACATTGCGGGTGCCGCCGAGCGCCGACGCCACCCGGTCGAACTCGGTGAGATCCACCCGGACCGCCAACGTCGGCACCGAGGCGATCTCGTCGGCGGCCCGCACTGGCGACACCGTCTTCGCGGAGTCGGCCGACTCGTCCTTCTGCTCGCGGGCGATGCGTGCGGCACCGAGCACGGCCGACGGTACGTGCCGCAGGGTCCGCGCTGTCGCACCGAGGTCCTGGCGCAACGCGGTGGCCAGGCTGCGTGCCCGCGGCGGCGGGTACACCAGAGCGTGCCCGCTGCCGTCCACCGCGTCGGCGATCGACCCGATGATGCCGCCCGCGTCGGAGACGGTGTGCGACACCACGAGTGACACCGCGTCGCCGCCTCCCACCAGGGGCTGCACCGCCAGGTGCCACACCGGGCCACGCTCGGGGTCGACCGGCACCGCCGACCGCGCGGTCACCCACTGCCACACTTCGTCGCGGGGGCACGCGGCGGCCATCACCTCGATGTCCGCCGGACCGGGGCCGGCCACCCAGCGGTGCCTGCCGAACGGCAGCGGTGAACGTTCCAGGCGGCGGCCCAGCATGGTGCGGCCCAGGTTGCGGCTCAGCCGGCGCAGGCCGTCCAGGTCGACGCCTCGGTCGTAGATCCAGGTGAATTGGATGACCGGCCCGCGGCCCAGTGCCCGCAGCGCCGTGTAGGACGCTTGGTCGATGTAGGCGATGGTGTTGTCGCTGTGCGTACGCTTTGGGCCGGTAACGGCACGATCTGGCACGATTCGCCCCCTGGCTTGTTTTTGCCAGAGTAAGTGATCAATCGCGCTGCAGCTCGAACAGTGGGATGGCGCGATCGGTCTTGGTCTGGTACTCCGCGAACACCGGGGCCAGTTCGACGATCTTGGGATAGGCGGCGGCCCGCTCGTCGGCCGACAGCTCGCGCGCGGTGACGTCGTACGCGTCGGTGCCGATCTCGATGCGGGCCTGCGGGTGGGCACGCAGGTTGTGCACCCACGCCGGGTCCTTGGGCGCACCGGCGTACGAGCCGACGATCAGGATCTTGCCGTCGACCTCCAACGACGCCAGCGGCGAGAGCCGCGGCTGACCGGATTTCGCCCCCGTGGTGTGCAGCAACAACAGCGTGCCGCCCTCGAAGGCCGCGACCTTGCCGCCGTTGGCCCGGAATTCCTCGACCACATTGCGGTTGAATTCGTCGAGGGCCGCGGTGTCGGCGAGCAGCTTGTCCTTGTCGATATCAGTCATGCTTGCTGTCAGCGACCTTGGGCTTGGCATCTATTCCCGACTCCTTGCGCTGGGCCGCGGTGATCGGCGCGGGCGCGTCGGTCAGCGGGTCCACGCCGCCACCGGACTTGGGGAACGCGATGACCTCGCGGATGGAGTCCACCCCAGCCAACAGCGCGGTGATGCGGTCCCAGCCGAAGGCGATACCACCGTGCGGCGGGGCGCCGAAAGTGAAGGCGTCCAACAAGAATCCGAACTTGTCCTGAGCCTCGGCGTGGTCGATGCCCATCATCGCGAACACCCGTTCCTGGACATCGCGGCGGTGGATACGGATCGACCCGCCGCCGATCTCGTTGCCGTTGCACACGATGTCGTAGGCGTCGGCCAACGCGGTTGCAGGATCGGTGTCGAAGGTGTCCACCGACTGCGGCTGCGGCGCGGTGAACGCGTGGTGCACCGCCGTCCAGGCCCCCGAGCCGACCGCCACGTCACCCGAGGCGGTCGCATCGTCGGCCGGTTCGAACAGCGGCCAGTCCACCACCCAGGTGAACGCCCACGCCGCCGGGTCGATCAGGTTCAACCGTTTGGCGATCTCGATCCGGGTGGCACCGAGCAGGGCCCGTCCCGCCTTGGGGGTGCCCGCGGCGAAGAAGACACAGTCACCCGGCTGCGCGCCGACGTGCGCGGCCAGCCCGTCGCGCTCGGCGTCGGTGAGGTTCTTGGCGACCGGACCGCTCAGCGTGCCGTCCTCGCCGACCAGCACATAGGCCAGGCCCTTGTGGCCGCGCTGCTTGGCGAACTCCTGCCAGCCGTCCAGCGTGCGGCGCGGCTGCGACGCGCCGCCCGGCATCACCACAGCACCGACGTACGGTGCCTGGAACACCCGGAACGGGGTGTCGGAGAAGTAGCCCGTGCACTCGACCAACTCGACGCCGAAGCGCAGATCGGGTTTGTCGGATCCGAACCGGCGCATCGCCTCGTCGTAGCTGATGCGCGGCAGCGGCAACGGCAGGTCGTGGCCGACCAGCGCCCAGACCGCCTTGAGCACCTGCTCGGAGATCGCGATGACGTCGTCGGCCTCCACGAAGCTGAGCTCCATGTCCAGCTGGGTGAACTCGGGCTGGCGATCAGCCCGGAAATCCTCGTCCCGGTAGCACCGGGCGATCTGGTAGTACCGCTCCATCCCGGCGACCATCAGCAGCTGCTTGAACAGCTGCGGGCTCTGCGGCAGCGCGTAGAACGAACCGGGCTGCAGCCGGGCCGGGACCAGGAAGTCACGGGCGCCCTCCGGGGTGGACCGGGTCAGCGTCGGCGTCTCGATCTCGACGAAATCGTGCTCGGCCAGCACCCCGCGCGCCGCGGCATTGATCTTGGAGCGCAGCCGGATTGCGTTACCGGGGCCCTCGCGGCGCAGATCCAGGTAGCGGTATTTCAACCGGGCTTCTTCACCGGCGGTCTCGTCGAGCTGGAACGGCAGCGGGGCGCTCTCCCCCAGCACCGTCAGCGTGGTGGCGTTGACCTCGATGTCACCGGTGGCGATCTCGGAGTTGGCGTTGCCCTCCGGCCGGATCTCGACGACGCCGGTGACGGCGACGCAGAATTCCGCACGCAGCCGGTGCGCCTGCTCCAGCACGGCCGCATCCCGGAACACCACCTGCGAGACGCCGGAAGCGTCGCGCAGGTCGATGAAGATGACGCCGCCGTGGTCGCGCCGGCGCGCCACCCAACCCGCCAGGGTCACCGTCTGACCGGCGTCGGTGGACCGCAACGAACCGGCGGCGTGGCTGCGCAGCACAAAAACTCCTCATGAAGACGGGTGGAACGACTGAGCCAGTCTAGAGAGTGCGATCGGTCCGTCCCGACACCGCTACACGGTGGGCATTCCCCGGACCACCCCGGATAGGGTCGACGGGTGCCCAGAATGTATCCGTGCGAACCCGTTGATCTGGACTTCATCTCCGAGGCACCGTTCCGATTCGTCAGCACCGTCGACTTGGCCATCACCCCGGAGCAGGTCTTCGAGGTGCTGGCCGACGCCGAGTCCTGGCCGCAGTGGGCGTCGGTGATCACCAAGGTCACCTGGACCAGTCCGCAACCCTACGGGGTGGGCACCACCCGCACCGTGCACATGCGCGGCCACATCGTCGGGGACGAGGAGTTCCTGTCCTGGGAACCGTACAGTCACATGGCTTTCCGGTTCAACCAGGCCTCCACCAACAGCATCGCGGCGTTCGCCGAGGATTATTGGGTGGTGCCCACCGGGGATGGCTGCAATCTCACCTGGGTGATGGCGATGAAACCGAACGGCACCGCCGCCCGGCTCGGCATGACGGTGTTCCGGCCGGTGATGGCCTGGATGTTCCAGCGCTTCCTGCACAATCTGCGCCGGTACACCGACCGGCGCTTCGACGTCTGAGGCGCGCTAGTACAGACCGGCCCAGGCCCCGCGCCGGCGCTCGTCCGGGTCGCAGACGGTCATATCGCGGGCGCTGCCGATCAGCCGGGTGGCCCGGCGCCGCGCGTCGTAGTAGGGCCACTCCTGCAACCCACCCTTGGCGAATTCGAGCCAGGTGCGCTGCATGCGCCTGCCCACGCCCGGCTGCACCCGCCGGCCCAGCGGATGCAGCTTGCGGCCCAGATACGAGCCGTAGCTGTGTTGGATGTGCACGATTTCACTGCCGTGGGTGGCGCCCAGACCGAGTGCACGCAGCGTCCAGGTGGTGTGGTCGAAGCGATACATGTGGGTGGGCGCCCAGCCGCTGTAGGCGTCGGCGAACGCCCAGGTGGGCGCGCCGAACATGGCATCGGAGCCGAAATCGACCAGCGCCCGCCGGCGCGGGTAGGACGGGTAGGCGGCCAGCACCCGGTCCCGGGCGTGCGGTGCCCGGCGCGCGAAGAAACCGTCGACACCTGCCGGCGTGGTGGGCAGCATCGGCGGCTTGCCCCAGGCGAACATCGAGGCCTCGTGACTGTTGGTTCCGATGATCAGCGGTATCCGGTGGACCGCGCCGGCCCTGGCCGCCTCGATGGGATGCTGCGGCAGCAGGTCCACACCGTGCGTGAGTCCGTATGCCAGCGTTGGGGTGTCGGCGGCACTGGCGGCCTGGATCATGCCCGCGGCCCGGCGCAACCTCCGCTGCGGCAACTGTTTGAGGTGGCGCGGGTCGGCGCCGAGTTCACCGAGGAACGCATGCGCTTGCCGGGCCCTGGTCTGCCGGTCGGCGATCAGTGGCAGCGCGGGACTCTGCGCGATGGCGCGGGTGAACAGCCCGTCGGCGGCCGGGCTGGCCAGCAGCGCCAATACCGATGTGGCCCCAGCGGATTCACCGAAGACGGTGACCCGCTGCGGGTCCCCGCCGAACGCGGCGATATTGTCGCGCACCCACTGCAATGCCGCGATCTGGTCCCGCAGGCACAGGTTGTCGTCGAACCCCTCGCCCAGCTCACCGAGCTCGAAGCCGCCGAACACGCCGAGCCGGTAGGTGACGTTCACCACGACCACGTCGCCGTTGCGGGCCAGCCGGGATCCGTTGTACAGCTGCAACTGTCCGGCTCCGTAGACGAACGCACCGCCGGGAATCCACACCATGACCGGCAACGAGCCGGACACGTCGGGCGACCATACGGTGACCGTGAGACAGGCCTCGTCCCGCATCTTCGGGTCGTCGCGACCGCCGCCGACGAAGGACCGCCCCTGCGGCGGTAGCGGCCCGTGCTCCAGCGCATCACGCACGCCGGACCACGGTCGTAGCGGCTGGGGTCCCCGGAAGCGCAGGTCGCCCAACGGCTGTTCGGCGTAGGCGACCCCGCGCCACACCCCGACACCACTCTCGGTGTCGCCGCGCAGCCGGCCGTGCGAGGTCGTCACGATCGTCGGAAGTTCGGCGACGATGGACACACCGCAATCGTAGTGTGGAAAGCTGAGCCCAGCCGGGTGCCGACATGCAGATGGGGGTGGTGGGGGCGATGACCTTCAACGAAGGCATGCAGATCGATACGAGTACCACCTCCAGCAGCGGCGGTGGGCGCGGGCCTGGCCGCGGTATCGCCATCGGCGGTGGCCTGGGCGGGCTGCTGATCGTGGTGGTGGCGATGTTCCTCGGCGTCGACCCCAACGCCGTGCTCGGGCAGAACGAGGTCGCACAGAACCAGGAGTCGGTCACCCCGGGATTCGACGTGTCCCAGTGCAAGACCGGCCGCGACGCCAACGACATCCTGGGCTGCCGCATCATCGCCACCGGAAACTCGGTGGACGGGGTGTGGAGCCACCTGCTCAAGGGCTACACCCGGCCGCAGGTGCGGTTGTTCACCGGGCAGGTGAACACCGGCTGCGGTCCGGCCACCACCGACGTCGGCCCGTTCTACTGTCCGGTGGACCAGACCGCCTACTTCGACACCGACTTCTTCCAGGTACTGGTCGACCAGTTCGGTTCCAGCGGCGGGCCCCTGGCTCAGGAGTATGTGGTGGCTCACGAGTTCGGCCACCACGTGCAGAACCTGCTCGGCGTGTTGGGCCGGGCCCAGCAGGGCCCCGGCGGCGCCGAGGGCAACGGGGTGCGCACCGAGTTGCAGGCCGACTGCTACGCCGGCGTGTGGGCGCACTACGCGTCGGTCACCAAGCAGGAGAGCACCGGCGTTCCGTTCTTGGAGCCGTTGAGCGACAAGGATATTGCCGACGCGTTGTCGGCGGCCTCGTCGGTGGGCGATGACCGCATCCAGAAAGCCGCCACCGGCCGGATCAACCCCGAGCAGTGGACGCACGGTTCGTCGGCCGAACGGCAGAAGTGGTTCACCACCGGTTATCAGACCGGCGATCCGAAGAAGTGCGACACCTTCGCCGCCCGGGATCTGGGATGAGCACCGACCCGATCGTGCCGGACGCCAAGGACTGGACCTGGGTGCTCTCCCGGCCGTGCCCGGAGTGTGGTTTCGACGCGGCAGGTACGGGACACGCCGAGGTCGCCGACCTGATCGCCACCGACGCCACCGAGTGGGTCGACCGGCTCACCCGGGCCGGGGTCAGGCAACGCCCGGCGCCCGGCGTGTGGTCGATCCTGGAGTACGGCTGCCACGTCCGCGATGTGCACCGCATCTTCGACCATCGGGTGCGGTTGATGCTGTCGCAGGACCAACCGCGGTTCCCGAACTGGGATCAGGACGCGACAGCACTGGCCGACGACTACCCGTCGCAGGATCCCGCGACGGTGGCACGGGAGTTGTTCCAGGCGGCCACCGCGGTGGCCGACACCTACCGGTCCGTGCCCGAGGACGCCTGGTCCCGGCGCGGATTACGCAGCAACGGAAGCGAATTCACCGTCTCGACGATCGCCGTCTATCACCTGCACGATATCGTGCACCACGCCTGGGACGTCGGCCGCTAGCAACCCGTCTCAGAACAGGGTGGGGTGCGCCGGTGCCGCGACTTCGGAGGAAACGGCACCGGCGCCCGCCATGGGCGGCGTTGCGCGCCCAGTCAAGCCGTACCGGGACACCAACGGTGCCACCCGGGTACGGAGTTCGTTGCGGTAGTCGGCCGGCAGGTAGGCGCCGCGCCGGTACAACCGCCGGTATTCGAAGACGAGTTCGGGGTGCGTGGCCTGCAGCCACTGCATGAACCAGCCGCGGGTGGAGCCCCGCAGGTGCAGGCCGAACACCGTCACCCCGGTGGCGCCGGCCGCCGCGATCCGGCCGAGCAGGTCGTCCAGATGCTCGGTGGAATCGGTCAGCCGCGGCAGCACCGGGGCCACCATCACATGACAGTTCAGCCCGGCCTCGCGGATCGCGCTGATCAGCCCGAGCCGCGCCTGCGGGGACGGGGTGCCCGGCTCCACCTCGCGGTGCAGGTCGGGGTCCCCGATCGCCAACGATATCGAGACGCTCACCGGAAGCGACTGTGCCGCTTCGGAAATCAGCGGCAGGTCGCGCCGCAGCAGGGTGCCCTTGGTCAGTATCGAGAACGGTGTTCCGGAGGCCGCCAGGGCACGCAGGATGCCCGGCATCAGCGCGTACCGCCCCTCGGCCCGCTGGTAGGGGTCGGTATTGGTACCCAGGGCCACCGTCTCCCGCGTCCACGACCGCCGTGCCAGTTCACGTTCCAGAACGTCGACGACATTGGTCTTCACCACGACCTGCGAGTCGAAGTCGGCGCCGGGATCGAAATCCAGGTATTCGTGTGTGGGCCTGGCGAAACAGTATCGGCAGGCGTGTGAGCACCCGCGGTACCCGTTGACGGTGTAGCGGAACGGCAGCATCGAGGCATCGGGCACCTTGTTCAGCGCCGACTTGCACAGCACCTCATGGAACGTCATGCCCTCGAACTGCGGCATGCGCACGCTGCGGACGAACCCCAGGCGCTGCAGGCCCGGCAGGGCGCCGTCATCGACGCGTACGCTTTGCCTGTCCCACCGCATGGACATATCGAACAACTGTTCGATACGAGTTGTCAAGCGGCGTCTACGGCCTCGCCTCGAACACCAGGTTGAACGGGGTTTCGGTGGCGCGCCGGAATCGGGTGAAGCCGCCGTCGGTGACCATCACCTGCTTGAGCCGGCGCTCCCCTGCCTGCGCGCCGAGTGCCGGGCCGTGCTGCGCCAGCGAGACCGGTACGCAGATCATCGAGGACGCCCCGTAGAACACCCGGCCGACCGGGTTGAGGTTGTCGGCGACGTTGTCACCGGCGAACGGCTCGACGAGCAGGCAGTGCCCGTCCGGTTTCAGCGCCTGGCGGGCGTGCCGGGCCGCTCCGCCCGGATCGGCCATATCGTGCAGACAATCGAAGAAGGCGATCAGGTCGTAGTCCGCACCGTCGTAGGTCGTGGCATCGCCCACCTCGAAGGAGACGTTGGTCAACCCCGCCTGCGTCGCATGCTCGCGCGCCGTCGCGATCGACGCGTCGTGGTAGTCGACGCCGACGAACCGCGACGCCGGAAAGGCCTGCGCCATCAGGATTGTGGTGACACCGTGCCCGCAGCCGATGTCGGCGACGGCGGCCCCGGCGCCCAGCTTGTCGACGACGCCGTCCAGGGCGGGCAACCAGGAGTCCAGCAAGCCGGCCTGGTACCCGGCCCGGAAGAAACGCTCGGTGCCGCGGAACAGGCACGGGTCGTGCTCACCCCACTCCATGCCCGCGCCGGTGCGGAAGTTCTGCACCGCCCGGGCCTTCACGTGGAAGAGGTCCTCCACCACCGCATAGCCGCCGGGCAGGTCCACCGGGCCGTTCGGATCGGCCAGGCACAGCGCCTGTTCCTCGCTCAGGTAGTAGCGGTCGTCGGCGGCGTCGTATTCGACGTAGCCGCCGGCGGCCTGATTGGCCAGCCACTCCCGCACATACCGTTCGTCGGTGCCGGTCCCCGCGGCCAACTCGCCGGCCGTACATCGGCTCTGGGTCAGTGCCCGGTACAGCCCGAGCTCATCGCCGATGAGGACGAGCGCGGCACTCATCGCCGCACCCAGATCACCGATCGCCCGGCCCAGAAACGCCTGGAGTTTGTCTTCGTCGATGGCCATCGCCGGCTCCTTCGCCCATGGTTATGGACGCTTCGGACGCTACGCGCGTCCGTGCCGCGACGGAGCCGTTCGAGCAAAGTTCTCGGTCAGTGCGCGGTTACCACTGCGTGCCCTGGCACACCACGCTGTACGGCGCGTCCTGCGCGACGATGACCTGGTTGTCCACGGCGACCTCGCAATGCGGGTTCGGCGCGCCGACACCACCCTTGGTGGTGCTGCTGACCTGCAAAATGGCCCACTGCGGATCGGCCAGCGTGGTCTCGAAGACGAAGGGCCGGTCCGGCGCGACGTTGATGGTCTCGCGCTTCACATACGAGTACGCGTCGGCGTTGTACGCGGCCTTGTCGGCCGGCTGGGCCGTCAGATACAGCACCTGGAAGTCGTAGGGGGCCGTCGACGTCAGCGTGTAGCGAACTTGGTGACCCGCAGCCGGCTCGGCATGGGCCACGCCGGTTACCCCGGCGAGCGCCGCTCCCGAAACCAGCACCGCTGAAACCGTCGCCCCGACCTTGCTCATACCTTTTCGCATGTCCGTCACATCGCCGGACGCTACCCGATCGTTACACCCGCGGGGTCCGCGCCTCGGCGGCGCCGGCGAACATCGGACCAATACCGGTCGACCAACAGGTTAATTTGTTCGTCACATTCAGACATTCCACAGAAACTTGCCAGCTCTAACGTGCCGATTCGACACACGTCCCCGTGTGACCGATTTCTCCCCGATTCCCTCGCACCACGCGAAATCGACGGAAAGGCAATAGATGCGACTTCGACGCCCCGCCCTCGCCAGAGGCGCCAACAGGTCGGTCCTGGCCGCCGGAAGTGTGGTCGCCGCGGCCGCTCTGGTGTTGGCCGGATGTGGCAGCAAGGCCAGCGAGAGCGACAGCACCACGGCGGCCGCGTCCTGTGTGGACACCGCCGGCTCGACCATCAAGGTCGGCTCGCTGAACTCGCTGTCGGGCACCATGGCGATCTCCGAGGTGACGGTGCGCGACGCCATCAAGTTGGCCGTCGACGAGATCAACGCCAAGGGCGGGGTGCTCGGTAAACAGATCCAGATCGTCGGTGAGGACGGCGCATCGGATCCGGCGGTCTTCGCCCAGAAGGCCGAGAAGCTGATCAAGGACGACTGCGTCGCCGCGGTGTTCGGCGGGTGGACGTCCTCCAGCCGCAAGGCCATGCTCCCGGTTTTCGAGAGCAATGACTCACTGCTCTACTACCCCGTGCAATACGAGGGTCTGGAGTCCAGCAAGAACATCTTCTACACCGGCGCCACCACCAACCAGCAGATCGTCCCGGCCCTGGACTACCTGAAGGAGAAGGGCGTGAAGTCCCTCTACCTGGTGGGCAGTGACTACGTCTTCCCGCAGACCGCCAACCGCATCATCAAGGCCTACGCCGGCGCCAACGGGATCGAGATCAAGGGTGAGGACTACACCCCGCTGGGCTCCACCGATTTCTCCACCATCGTCAACAAGGTGCGCGCATCCAACGCGGGAGCGGTGTTCAACACCCTCAACGGCGACTCCAACGTGGCGTTCTTCAAGGAGTACACCAACGCCGGGTTGACCCCGCAGAAGATGCCGGTGGTGTCGGTGTCCATCGCCGAGGAAGAGGTCACCGGGATCGGTGCACAGAACATCGCCGGCCAGCTCACCGCCTGGAACTACTACCAGACGGTGGACAACCCGGTGAACAAGGCGTTCGTCGCCGCCTACAAGAAGGCCTACGGCGCGAACAAGCCGACCTCGGATCCGATGGAGGCCGCCTACGTCTCGGTGTACCTGTGGAAGAACACCGCGGAGAAGGCAAAAGCCTTCGACACCAAGGCCATCCAGGACAATGCCGGCGGAGTCACCTTCGACGCCCCGGAGGGCCTTGTCACCATCGACGGCGAGAACCACCACATCACCAAGACCGCCCGCATCGGCGAGATCCATCCCGACGGGCTGATCTACACGATCTGGGAGTCCAAGGGCCCGATCACCCCGGATCCCTACCTGAAGTCCTACCCGTGGGCCGCCGGCCTGTCGGGCTGACGGCGGGGAACTGACACGTGGATGTCCTGATCGGACAGCTGGCAACGGGATTGAGCCTCGGCTCGATCCTGTTGCTGGCCGCACTGGGCCTGTCGCTGACCTTCGGTCAGATGGGCGTGATCAACATGGCGCACGGCGAGTTCATCATGGCCGGCTGCTACACCGCCTACCTGGTGCAGCAGCTGATCGCCAACGCCGGTGCCTCTCTGCTCATCTCACTGGTGGTCGGCTTCGGTGTCGGCGGCCTGCTCGGCGTGCTGTTGGAGATGACGCTGATCCAGCGGATGTACCACCGCCCGCTGGACACCCTGCTGGTCACCTTCGGCGTCGGCCTGATCCTGCAGCAGGTGGCCCGCGACATCTTCGGCGCGCCTGCGGTCAACGTCACCGCGCCGGCCTGGCTGTCCGGCGGCGTCGAGATCCTCGGCGCCGTCGTCCCGAAGACCCGCATCTTCATCCTGGTCCTGGCCGTGCTGTGTGTGACGGTGCTGGCCGTCGTGCTCAAGGCCAGCCCGATGGGTCGCCGGATCAGGGCCGTCGTGCAGAACCGGGACCTCGCCGAGACCAGCGGGATCTCTTCGCGCAGAACAGATATCACCACGTTCTTCATCGGCTCCGGGCTGGCCGGGGTGGCCGGGGTGGCGCTCACGCTGATCGGGTCGACCAGCCCCACCACCGGTCAGAGTTATCTGATCGACGCGTTCCTGGTGGTCGTCGTCGGTGGTCTCGGCCAGATCAAGGGCACCGTGATCGCCGCGTTCGGCCTCGGTCTGCTCAATTCCTTCATCGAGTACAGCACCACGGCCTCGCTGGCGAAGGTGATCGTGTTCGTGATCATCGTGGTCTTCCTGCAGGCGCGGCCACAGGGCCTGTTCACCGTGCGGACAAGGAGTCTCGTATGAGAAGTCTGCTCGGACGCTGGCAGACCTGGGCCGGTTTCGCGGTGGCCGCGGTCCTGCTGTTCGGCGTCGCGCCTGCGGTGCTGTCCAGTTTCCGGCTGGGCCTGCTGGGCCAGTACCTCTGTTATGCCATCGTCGCGGCGGGTATCGGATTGGCTTGGGGCCGCGGCGGAATGCTGACGCTCGGTCAGGGCGTGTTCTTCGGACTCGGCGCCTACATGATGGGCATGCACCTCAAGATCGCCGACGCCGAGATCCGCAAGCAGGCCGTACCGGACTTCATGCAGATCGCCGGTATCCCGAAACTGCCTGCCTACTGGCAGCCGTTCGCCTCCCCCGCCTTCACCATCCTGGCCATCGTCGTCGTCCCGACGGCGGTCGCCACCCTGCTCGGGCTCGGCGTGTTCAAGCGCCGGGTCAAGGGCGCCTACTTCGCCATCCTGTCCCAGGCCTTGGCCGCGGCGCTGGCGATCCTGCTCGTCGGGCAGGCGACGCTGGGCGGCAGTAACGGGCTCAACGGTTTCCGGACGTTCTTCGGCTTCCGGTTGTCCGACCCGGTCAACCGGCAGATGCTGTATTTCATCGCGGCAGGGGTCCTGCTGGTGGTGGTGGCCGTGGTGCGCCAACTGATGCAGAGCCGGTACGGCGAGCTGCTGGTGGCCGTCCGCGACGGCGAGGAGCGGGTGCGGTTCCTGGGTTATGACCCGGCCAACATCAAGGTGGTGGCCTACACGACGGCCGCGCTGTTCGCCAGCATCGCCGGCGCCCTGTTCGCGCCGATCATCGGATTCATCACCCCGGCGCAGGTCGGCATCGTGCCGTCCATCGCCTTCCTGATCGGCGTCGCGATCGGCGGCCGCACCACCCTGCTGGGTCCGGTGCTCGGCGCCATCGGCGTGGCATGGGCGCAAACCGCCTTCTCCGAACAGTTCCCGTCGGCCTGGACCTACGCCCAGGGCCTGCTGTTCATCGTGGTCGTCGGGTTCTTCCCGGCCGGCCTGGCCGGGCTCGGGGTGCTGCTCAAACGGCGGCGCACCCAACCGGATCCCCAGGCCGCGCCGGACCCGGATCCAGAACCCGAGAAGGTGGGTAGCACCTCATGACCGAGACCGGGACCGCGCAGCCGGTGGCCGGCGGCAACGTCGGAATGGGCACGCAATATCTCGAAGTGCGGGGCCTGACCGTCGATTTCGACGGCTTCAAGGCCGTCAGCGATGTCGACCTGACCTTGTTCCAGGGCGATCTGCGATTCCTGATCGGCCCCAACGGGGCCGGTAAGACGACGGTGATCGACGCCATCACCGGGCTGGTCGCGGCCACCGGGTCGGTCAGCAAGTCCGGCAAGGAACTGCTGGGCCGCAAGGTGCACCAGATCGCGCGCCAGGGTGTGGGCCGTACCTTCCAGACCGCCACCGTCTTCGAACAGCTGACCGTGCTGCAGAACCTGGACATCGCGGCCGGTGCCGGTCGCTCGCCGTGGACGTTGTTGCGGCGGCGTTCGGGCGTGCTGCCCTCGATCGAGGAGGCGCTGGAGACGACGGGTCTGACGGCGCTGGCCGACAAGCCCGCCGGGGTGCTGGCGCACGGCCAGAAGCAGTGGTTGGAGATCGGCATGCTGCTGGTGCAGAACGCCGACGTGCTGCTGCTCGACGAGCCGGTGGCGGGCATGAGCCACGAGGAGCGGGAAGAAACCGGAAACCTGTTGCGGCGCATCGGCAGTGAACGCACCGTGGTGGTCGTCGAGCACGACATGGACTTCATGCGGGCCTTCGCGACCTCGGTGACGGTACTGGCCCGCGGCCAGGTGATCGCCGAGGGTTCGGTGGCCGAGGTGCAGGCCAACCCGAAGGTCCAGGAGGTCTATCTCGGCACCGCGGCGGCCGGAAACTCCGAGGAGGTCTGATGCTCCAACTGGTCGATGTGCGCAGCGGGTACGGCCGCTCCGAGGTGATCCACGGCGTCAGCCTCGAGGTCCCGTCCGACGGCGTGGCCGCGGTCATGGGGCACAACGGCGCCGGCAAGACCACCCTGTTGCGGGCGGCGGTGGGTTTGCTGAAATGCACGGCGGGCAAGGTGCTGTTCGACGGCGCCGACATCACCAAACTGCGGCCCAGCGCCCGGGTGGCGCGGGGGCTGGCCTACGTGCCGCAGGGGCAGCAGTCCTTCGGGCAGCTGACCACGGCGGAGAACCTGCAAGTCGTCGCCGACGGCCGCAAGAACGCCAAGGCGCTCATCGACGAGCAACTGGACCTGTTCCCCGCGCTCAAGGAGCTGCTGACCCGGCGGGCCGGGCTGCTCTCCGGCGGGCAGCGCCAGCAACTGGCCATCGCCCGCGCGCTGATCACCGGCCCGAAATGCCTGATCCTCGACGAGCCGACCGAAGGTATCCAGCCGTCGGTGGTCGCCGAGATCGAGGCCGCCATCACCGCCCTGACCAACCGGGGTGACCTCGGCGTGCTGCTGGTCGAGCAGCACATCGGCTTCGCGCTGGAATCCGCCCAGCAGTACTACATCCTGGAATCCGGGCGGGTCACCTCGTCGGGCGCCGGCGGATCGGCCTCGGAGGCACAGGTCCGCGAAGCGCTAGCTATTTGACGGCACCGCCGTCGTCGCCATCTGAGGGCACCGGCCTGTTCACAACTCCAGCAGCACCGTCACCGGTCCGTCGTTGACCAGTTCCACCGCCATGTCGGCGCCGAATACGCCGGTATCGACCGTCGCGCCGAGGTCACGCAGCGCACCGGCGAAGGTGTCGATCAGCGGTTCGGCGATCGGCCGGGGCGCCGCGGCGTTCCACGACGGCCTGCGCCCCTTCACCGTGTTCGCGTACAAGGTGAACTGACTGACCACCAGGATCGGTGCGCCGACGTCGGCGGCGGCTTTCTCGTCGTCGAGAATCCGCAGCCGCCATAGCTTTTCGGCCATCTTCACCGCGACGGCGGAATCGTCGGTGTGGGTGATGCCGACCAGCGCCAGCAGGCCCTGCCGCTGCGGCTCGATCCGCCCGACCGTCTCGCCGTCGACCAGCACCCGCGCCGAGGTCACCCGTTGCACCAGAACTCGCATACGCCCGACCCTAGAGTGTGGTGATGACCGAACCGCCGCAGCCACAGGTGCTGGCCGAACACGGTGGGCTGGTGATCGCCGAACGAGGCCCCGAGGTTCTGGTGATCGACCGCGGTAGCGGCGCGACGGAGATCGCGACCTTCGTCGTGGCGATACTGACCCTGGTGTGCGTCGGCTTCGGCATGGTGGCGTTGTTCACCCCCGAGCTGCCCATCGGCGTGGGCATCGGCTTTCTGGGGGTCGGCCTGGCCTTCGGGACCGAGGTGGTGTTCCTGGTCAGGTCGATCCGGCGGCGCCGCGGCGCACCGCTGAACACCTTCACCCCCGTGGCGGTGTTCGACCGAGCGCTCGGCACCTACCGGGGCGGGGCCGGCGGACCGATCGTGCCGCTGGACCAGGTGCGGGTCGAACGCCGGATGCGGGCCACCTCGAGCTCGGCGATGCTGGTCGCGGTCACCCCGTCGGGAACGCGGATCCTCAAGCGCGGCAACCCGTTCGGCGGCGGTATCGGCAACCTGGACCAGGTGCTCACCGCGGC
Source organism: Mycolicibacterium canariasense (assembly GCF_002101555.1). Taxonomy (GTDB): domain Bacteria; phylum Actinomycetota; class Actinomycetes; order Mycobacteriales; family Mycobacteriaceae; genus Mycobacterium; species Mycobacterium canariasense. Next base: position 13,563 of record NZ_LQOL01000040.1, on the reverse strand, counting down.
GATGACCAGGCGTTAACCGAGCCGGGACAGCACCTCGGACACCACGTCCGCGGCCGGGACATCGGTCTGCTCGCCGTTGGACAGGTCCTTGACGCCGATCGTCGCTGCCTCGATGTCGCGGTCACCGGCCACCAGCGCCAGGCGCGCGCCGGAGCGGTCGGCACCCTTCATCGCACCCTTGAGGCTGCGGTCCCCGTAGGCCAGGTCGACACGGGCACCCGCGGCCCGCAGGGCCGCGGCGATCTTGGCCAGTTCGAGCTTGGCCGTCTCCCCCAGTGGCACCCCGTACACATCGACGCGACCGGCCGCACCGACCGTCTTGCCTTCGGCCCGCAGCGCCAGCAGGGTGCGGTCCACCCCGAGACCGAAGCCGATACCGGACAGGTCCTGGCCGCCGAGTTGGCGCATCAGCCCGTCGTAACGCCCGCCGCCGCCGATCCCGGATTGGGCACCCAGCCCGTCGTGCACGAACTCGAACGTCGTCTTGGTGTAGTAGTCCAGGCCGCGCACCATCCGGGGATTGACCACATACGGCACACCGAGCGCATCCAGGTGTGCCAGCACCGTCTCGAAGTGGGCCTTGGCCACATCGGAGAGGTGGTCGAGCATCAGCGGCGCATCGGCGGTCATCTCCCGCACGGCGGGGCGTTTGTCGTCGAGTACGCGCAGCGGGTTGATCTGGGCGCGGCGCCGGGTCTCTTCGTCGAGGTCGAGTTTGAACAGGAACTCCTGCAACAACTCCCGGTACTGCGGCCGGCAGGTGTCGTCGCCCAGCGAGGTGATCTCCAACCGGAAACCGTCCAGCCCCAGCGAGCGGAACCCGGCATCGGCGACGGCGATCACCTCGGCGTCCAGCGCCGGGTCGTCGACGCCGATGGCCTCGACACCGACCTGCTGCAGCTGGCGGTACCGGCCGGCCTGCGGACGCTCGTAGCGGAAGAACGGCCCGGCGTAGCACAGCTTCACCGGCAGCTGACCGCGGTCCAGACCATGTTCGATGACCGCCCGCATGACACCGGCGGTGCCTTCCGGGCGCAGCGTGACCGACCGTTCACCGCGGTCGGCGAAGGTGTACATCTCCTTGCTCACCACGTCGGTGGATTCCCCGACGCCGCGGGCGAACAAGGAGGTGTCCTCGAAGATCGGCAGCTCGATATCGCCGTAGCCGGCCCGCCGGGCGGCGCCGAGCAAGCCGTCGCGCACCGCGACGAACTGCGCGGAGTCCGGCGGGAGGTAGTCGGGCACCCCTTTGGGTGCTTTGAATTCAGACACGGCGTTCACTCACAGGGTCAGACCTTCGAGAAAGGGGTTGGTGCGGCGCTCGATGCCGATCGTGGACTTCGGGCCGTGCCCAGGTAGTACCACGGTGTCGTCGTCGAGCACCAACAATTTGTTGACGATGGACGTCAGCAGCGCCCGGCCGCTGCCGCCCAGCAGGTCGCTGCGGCCGATCGCGCCCTTGAACAGGGTGTCCCCCGTGAAGGCACTGCGGCCGATCCGGAACACCACCGAACCGGGCGTGTGCCCGGGCGTGTGGTCGACGGTGACGGGGATACCGCCGAGGTCGAGCAGATCACCGTCACCGGTGAGCTCGACCACCTGCTTCGGCTCGGTGAAGAACGCGCCCACCAGCCGCTTGCCGATCCCCATCACGAGTCCCGAACCGAGATCCATGATCGGATCGGTCAGCATCGCGCGGTCCTCGGGATGGATGAACACCGGGCAGCCGTAGGTGTCGGCCACCTTCTGCGCCGACCACATGTGATCGATGTGGCCGTGGGTGAGCAGCACCGCCGCCGGGGTGAGCCGGTGCCGGTCCAGGATCCGCTGCAACGGCCCCGAGGCCCGCTGCCCCGGGTCGACGATGACCGCGTCGGCACCGTCGTGCGGCGCGACGACGTAGCAATTGCACGCCAGCACGCCGGCCGGGAATCCGGTGATCAACACCGCGCCATTTTCCCATGCGCGCTCGGGCGACCGCGGGTCGCGGCACACGCATCCAGTAACGCCTGGCACACTCGGTGCCGAGTATGACCCTGACGTAGGAGGACAGCGGCGGTGCCGACCAACAAGCAGCGACGGGAAACGGCCAAGCGCAAGCTCGACCGACAGCTGGAGCGCCGGGCCGCGCAGGCCCGCCGGCGGCGGCTCTTCACCATCATCGCCTCGGTGGTCGGCGTGATCGTGGTTGCCGGCGCCGCGGTGTTCACCGTCATCTACACGAACAAGGATTCCGGCAGCGCGACGGCGTCGGCCTCGCCCAGCTCGTCCACCTCCGCGGCAGCGCAGCCGGCCGCCGACGGCAAGCTGCCCGCCTTCGCCGCACCCGCCGACCTCGGCGCCAACTGCCAGTACCCGGCGACCACCGAAGCCGCCAGCAAGAAGGTCAACCCGCCGCGGACCGGCAAGGTGCCGACGGATCCGCCGCAGATCAGCGTCAGCATGGCGACCAACCAGGGCAATATCGGCCTGCAGCTGGACAACGCCAAGGCCCCCTGCACGGTGAACAGCTTCGCCAGCCTGGCCCAGCAGGGTTACTTCAACGACACGCAGTGCCACCGGCTGACCACCGGCGGCCTCGCGGTGCTGCAGTGCGGCGACCCGACCGGGACGGGCACCGGCGGCCCGGGCTACCAGTTCGCCAACGAGTACCCGACCAACCAGTACCAGCCCGACAACCCGGCGCTGCAACAGCCGGTGCTCTACCCGCGCGGCACCCTGGCCATGGCCAACGCCGGGCCCGGTACCAACGGCAGCCAGTTCTTCCTCGTCTACCAGGACTCGCAGCTGCCGCCGAACTACACCGTGTTCGGCACCATCGACAAGACGGGCCTGGAGACGCTGGACAAGATCGCCGAGGCCGGGGTCGCGGGCGGAGGCCAGGACGGCAAGCCCGCACAAGAGGTCACGGTGAAGTCGATCCAGCTGGACTGAGTCGGTGACGGTTCCCCCGCCGTACGGCCCACCGCCGGTTGGCTATCCGCCGCCCGGGTATCCCCCACCGCCCGGCCGGCCCACCAACGCGCTGGCGATCGCCTCGCTGGTCTGTGCGTTCCTGATCGCCCCGCTGGGCGTCGTGTTCGGCCACCTCTCGCTGTGGCAGATCAAGCGCACCGGCGAGGAGGGGCGCGGGATGGCGATCGCCGGCCTGATCATCGGCTACGTGGTGACGGTGCTGGGCACCCTGGCGCTGGTGGTCGGCATCGTGCTGACCCGGCTGGTACTGGAGGACTTCCGCAACGGGCTGGACCGCTACGAATCGGACCCCGGACGCACCGCCGCGCCGGCGGCCGGCACCCCGCTACCCTCGTTCAAGCCGCCGGTCAATCTGGGCGCCAACTGCCAGTACCTGCCGACCACCGAGAAGGCCGCCCGGCCGGTGGCCCCGCCGCGGATGGGCAAGGTGCCGACCGTTCCCGCGACGGTCGCCGGCGTCATCGCCACCGATCGCGGCGCCATTCCGGTCGAACTCGACAACGCCAAGGCGCCGTGCACGGTCAACAACTTCGCCAGCCTGGCCGCGCAGGGATTCTTCAACGGGACGCCGTGCCACCGGCTGACCACCGGTGGCGAACTCGGCGTGCTGCAGTGCGGTGACCCGACCGGGACGGGCAAAGGAGGGCCCGGCTACCAGTTCCCCAACGAGTACCCGACCAACCAGTACCGGCTGACCGATCCGGCCACCAAGACTCCGGTGATCTATCCGCGCGGCACGCTGGCGATGGCCAATTCCGGGCCCGGCACCAACGGCAGCCAGTTCTTCCTGGTGTACCGGGACTCGCAGCTGCCACCCACCTACACCGCGTTCGGCACCATCGACGAGACGGGACTGACGGTGCTCGATCAGATCGCCGCGGGCGGCGTCACCGGTGGCGGCGACGACGGCAAGCCGGCCGACCCGGTGAACATCTCGACAGTGCGGGTGCGGTAGCGCGACGGCGACTAGGCTGGAGTCAGCGGGTGCATGCCGTGCGGCGTGACACTCGAAAACCCAACCAGGAGAGCATATTTCATGCGGACCCCAACCGCCATCGGCGGCACCGTCGACTCGTCGGCGCGGCCGCGTCTGCCCGCGCAGTGCTGGCTGACCGATATGGACGGCGTCCTGGTACGCGAGGAGCACGCCCTTCCCGGCGCCGCCGAGTTCCTGGCCCGGCTCACCGAGAAGGACCGGCCGTTCCTGGTGCTGACCAACAACTCGATCTTCACCCCGCGGGATCTGGCCGCCCGGCTCAGCCGGTCCGGCCTGAGCGTGCCGGAGGAAGCCATCTGGACCTCGGCCCTGGCCACCGCGGCGTTCCTGGACGACCAGCTGTCCGGCGGTTCGGCATACGTCATCGGCGAGGCCGGCCTCACCACCGCGCTCCACGAGATCGGCTACACCCTGACCGACACCGAACCCGATTTCGTCGTGCTCGGTGAGACCCGGACGTACTCGTTCGAGGCAATCACCAAGGCCGTCCGCCTCATCGGGGACGGCGCCCGGTTCATCGCCACCAATCCGGACGTGACCGGCCCGTCCGCGCAGGGGCCGCTGCCGGCCACCGGTTCGGTCGCCGCCATGATCACCAAGGCCACCGGACGTGAACCGTACTTCGTCGGCAAACCCAACCCGATGATGTTCCGCAGCGCGCTCAACCGCATCGCGGCGCACTCGGAGACGACGGTCATGGTCGGTGACCGGATGGACACCGATGTGGTCGCCGGCATCGAAGCCGGCCTGGACACCATCCTGGTGCTCACCGGCTCCACCACCGAGGCGGATATCACCAGCTATCCGTTCCGGCCGGGCCGGGTGCTGCCGTCCATCGCCGAGGCGATCGAACTGATCTAGTTGCGCTTGGACTGGATGTAGAACTCGACGTCGTCGCCGTTGACCTTGGTGATCTTCATATGCGCCGTGTAGTCACCGTCGGGCCCGGTGAAATGACAGTCGAACTCCGTCCCGACCTCGGCCTTGACACCCGACGGACAGATCACGTCGGTGGGCTTGAACCCGGTCTTGGACACCACCTTGACCACCTGCTCGGCGGCGCCCTCGGGTTTGATGGTGGAGCCGCAACCGCCCAGCAGGACGGTCAGGGCGGCGGCGACGGCTACCAGGGCTGCGCGCATCGTCGCAGTATCGCAGCCGGTGAGACCCGTGTCACCCACAGCGTTGAGATGATCACGGCCGAGCCGGGCGTTGCCAGGAGAACTTGTGTCGAGACCACACCCGGTGAGGAGACAACGTGACGGCTGACGTGGCCGCCCCCGTCGAGGTTCAGCGGGGTGCCTACACCCTGCTGCTGGTGCTGAGCGGCGTCGCCCTGGGTGTCTCCGGAGTGCCCGCCCCGCTGTACGGGATGTACGAAGAGGTCTGGCACCTCACCCCGCTGGCCACCACGATCATCTTCGCCGTCTACGCGCTGGCCGCTCTCGGCGCCGTGCTGGTATCCGGCCGCATCTCCGACGCGATCGGCCGCAAGCCGGTACTGCTGGGCGCGCTGGTCGCCATGATCGTCGGGCTCGGTGTGTTCCTGATCGCCGACAGCATGGTCATGCTGCTGCTGGCCCGCGTCATCCACGGCGCGGCCGTCGGATCCATCGTGGTCGCCGGTGCCGCGGCGCTGCTGGATCTGCGGCCGCACCACCGGGTGCGCTCCGGCCAGCTGTCCGGCGTCGCGTTCAACATCGGCATGACGGTCGCCATCGTCGGCACCGCGATCCTGGCCCAGTACGCCCCGCACCCCATGCGCACGCCGTACGCGGTGGTGGCGGCCATCGTCGCCGTGGTGGGCATCGGCGTGATCGCGCTGCGCGAACCGCACCTGGCCCGCACCCGCGGCCCCATCCGGATCGCCCGGCCCGCCGTGCCCGCCCACATCCGCGGCGACTTCTGGTTCGCCGCCCTGGGTGCGGCCGCCTCCTGGTCGGTGCTCGGCGTGCTGCTCTCGCTGTATCCCTCGCTGGCCGCCCAGCACACCCACGTACACAATCTGGTGTTCGGCGGCATCGTGGTGGGCACCACGGCGTTCGCGGCCGCGCTGGCCCAGCTGTGGTCCACCCGGGTGCCCGCGCACCGGGCCGCCATCTACGGCGATATCGGGATGGCGTTGGCACTGTTGGTCACCATCCCGGTGCTGGCCACCCACAATCAATGGCTGGTGTTCGCCGCCGCCGCGCTGCTGGGCGCCACCTTCGGACTCGGGTTCGGCGGCTCCCTGCGCCACCTGTCCGACGTGGTGCCCGCCGACCGCCGCGGCGAGACGATGTCGGCGTTCTATCTGCTGGCCTACACCGCCATGGCGGTGCCCACCATCATCGCCGGCTGGGCCGCCACCCAGTGGGGGCTGCACGCGGTCTTCCCGTGGTTCGCCGGTGCGGTGGCCCTGGCCTGCCTGGGTGCCGCCGGGGTCGGCGCGTGGAGCACGCGTCACGCCGCTCAGGCTTGATTGCGGCTCACGCCGCCCAGGCTTGATTGCGGCTCACGCCGCGGACGTCACCCGGTAGACGTCGTACACACCCTCGACATTGCGCACCACGTTCAGCACATGACCGAGGTGCTTGGGGTCGCCCATCTCGAAGGTGAACCGGCTGATCGCCACCCGGTCGTTGGACGTCGTCACCGACGCCGACAGGATGTTCACCTTTTCGTCGGCGAGCACCCGGGTGACATCGGAGAGCAGCCGGTGCCGGTCGAGCGCCTCCACCTGGATGGCCACCAGGAACACCGACGACGGTGACGGCGCCCAGTGCACCTCGATGATGCGCTCGGACTGCTGCTGCAGGGACGCCGCGTTGGTGCAGTCGGTGCGGTGCACGCTCACTCCGCCGCCGCGGGTGACGAACCCGAGGATGCTGTCGCCGGGCACCGGCGTGCAGCACTTGGCGAGTTTGGTCAGCACCCCGACCGCGCCGGGCACCGAGACGCCGACATCGTCGGAGGTGCGCTGCCGCACCGGCATGGTGGCCGGCGTGGACCGCTCGGCGATCTCGTCCTCGGCCTCGTCGTCGCCGCCGAGTTGGGCCACCAGGCGCTGCACCACATGCCGCGCCGAGGTGTGCCCCTCGCCGACGGCGGTGTACAGCGCCGACACGTCGGCGTAGTGCAGCTCGCGCGCCAGCGCGGCCATCGACTCGGCATTGAGCAAGCGCTGCAACGGGAGTCCGCCGCGGCGCACCTCGCGGGCAATGGCGTCCTTGCCGGCCTCCAGCGCCTCCTCCCGGCGCTCCTTGGCGAACCACTGCCGGATCTTGGCCTTGGCACGCGGGGACACCACGAACGTCTGCCAGTCCCGGGACGGGCCCGCCGTGGTGGCCTTGGAGGTGAAAACCTCGACCTGGTCCCCGTTTTCGAGCTTGCGTTCCAGCGCCACCAGCCGGCCGTTGACCCGAGCCCCGATGCACCGGTGCCCGACCTCGGTGTGCACCGCGTAGGCGAAGTCCACCGGGGTGGACCCGGTGGGCAGCGTGACGACGTCCCCCTTGGGGGTGAACACGAAGATCTCCTGGACGGCCAGGTCGTAGCGCAGCGACTCCAGGAACTCCCCGGGGTCCGCGGCTTCCCGCTGCCAGTCCAGGAGTTGGCGCATCCAGGCCATCTCGTCGATCTCGGCGGCGGTGTGCCCGGCCGGTAAACCGTTGCGGCCCTTGGCCTCCTTGTACCGCCAGTGTGCCGCGATACCGAACTCCGCGGTGTCGTGCATCTCGTTGGTGCGGATCTGCACCTCCAGCGGCTTGCCCTCCGGGCCGACCACCGTGGTGTGCAGCGACTGGTACACGCCGTAGCGCGGCTGGGCGATGTAATCCTTGAACCGGCCTGCCATCGGCTGCCACAGTGAGTGCACCACCCCGACGGCGGCGTAGCAGTCGCGCATGTCGTCACACAGGATCCGCACACCCACCAGGTCGTGGATATCGTCGAAGTCGCGGCCCTTGACGATCATCTTCTGATAGATCGACCAGTAGTGCTTGGGCCGACCCTCGACCTTCGCGCTGATCTTCATCGCACTCAGCGCCGCGCCGATCTCGGCCCGCACCTTGGCCAGATAGGTGTCCCGCGACGGCGCCCGGTCGGCCACCAGTCGGACGATCTCCTCGTAGCGCTTGGGGTGCAGGATCGCGAAGGACAGATCCTCCAGTTCCCATTTCACCGTGGCCATGCCCAGTCGATGGGCAAGGGGGGCAATGACTTCCAGCGTCTCGCGGGCCTTGCGCGCCTGCTTCTCCGGCGGCAGGAAGCGCATGGTGCGCATGTTGTGCAGCCGGTCGGCGACCTTGATCACCAGCACCCGCGGATCACGGGCCATCGCGATGATCATCTTGCGGATGGTCTCGCCCTCGGCCGCGGTGCCCAGCGCCACCTTGTCCAGCTTGGTCACCCCGTCGACGAGATGACCGACCTCGCTGCCGAAGTCGGCGGTCAACGCCTCCAGCGAGTAGCCGGTGTCCTCCACGGTGTCGTGCAACAACGCGGCCACCAGCGTGGTGGTGTCCATACCGAGTTCGGCCAGGATGTTGGCCACGGCCAGCGGATGGGTGATGTACGGGTCGCCGGACTTTCGCATCTGGGTGGCGTGCCGCTGCTCGGCCACTTCGTAGGCGCGCTGCAGGATCGCCAGATCGGCCTTCGGATGGAACTCCCGGTGGACCGCCACCAGCGGTTCCAGCACCGGGTTCACCAAGCTGCGCTGCGCGGTCATCCGGCGGGCCAGCCGGGCCCGCACCCGGCGCGAGGCACTGATCTTGGAGGTGTCCAGCGCCGCGGTGTCCCCCGGCTGTGGCGGGACCGCGACGGTCTGCCCCGTGACGGGTTCGTCGGGCATGATCACCTCCTGGAGTTAAAGGATAGCCCTGACGCCGTTCACACCGTGGTCAGGCTGGTGACCCTCAACGGCTGTACCGCGCAACGTCCGTCGAGCCCCGAGAGTTCCAGCACCACCGCGGCCCCGGTGACGTGCGCCCCACTGCGTTCCAGCAGCCGAGCCGCCGCGGCCAGCGTCCCGCCGGTCGCCAGCACGTCGTCGATCACCAGCACGCGCCGGCCGGTCATGTCGATACCGTCGGCCGGGATCTCCAGGGTGGCCGAGCCGTACTCCAGGTCGTAGCGCTCGGCGTGCACCGGCGGCGGCAGCTTCCCACCCTTGCGCACCGCCAGCACGCCGGTGCCGAGCTTGAGCGCCACCGCGGCACCGAGCAGGAATCCGCGGGCGTCGATACCGGCGATCAGGTCGGCGCCGTCGGCCGCCTCGGCCAGCGCGTCGGTGACAACGGCCAGCCCGCGGGCATCGGCGAGCACCGGGGTGAGGTCCTTGAACTGGATGCCGGGCTGCGGGAAGTCGGCGACGTTGCGGGTCAGTTCGGCGATCACGGCCGCGGCGTCAGACATGGCTCACCCTGTTTCATCCTCCTAGGACCCAGCGGTCCATGTTCCAGCCGGCGCCCCATCGGGTCGGATTGGACTGCACCGCCGACACCCGCTTCGACGTGAGCAGCGTGCGCTGTTGACGGTACAGCGGCAGAGTCGGGATATCGCCCCACAGGATCGGCCCGGCCTCGCCGAGCAGCCTGCTCAACTCCTTGGGATCGGCGGTCACCGCCAGCGCGTCGATGATCCCGTCGATACGCCCGTTGGCGTACCCGGACAGATTGTTGCCGTTGCCGAACCGCAGATCGTAGGCGTCCAACGCCGACGATCCGGTGGATCCGCTACCGACGGCGCCGCCGGTACTGCCGATCAGCACGTCGACGTTGTTGTCCCGCAAGCTCTGCGGGCCCACGGAATCACCGGATGCGTCGGTGACGGTGATCCCGGCCGCCGCGCAGGACTGCGCGATCGAGCCGACCGTCGCGGCCAGGCGGGCGTTGGGGCTCTGGTAGCCGATCCGCACCGTGAGCGGCTGGTTGTTCAGCGCAGCCCGGGCGGCGTCGGCGTTCGCCACCGCGAATTGACCTGCCTCCCCTACGCTTTCGGCCGCGGACAGCGCGTCGTCTGCGGCGGGGCTGAGCCGGGCGTTGGCGATCTGCACGCCGGCATTACGGGCGATGGTGTCGCGTGGTGTGCACAGCGCCAGCGCCCGCCGGGCCGACGGGGCGGCCATCGGCCCCTGCGCCGAGAAGATCAACTGCTCGATCCCGCCCGACGCGCTGTCGGCGCGGGTGTATCCGGCGGGCAGGTTCAGCGTTCCCGACGACCCGGCGGCGATGTCGACGATGTCGAACTCCCCGCGGTTGACGCGGTCCTGGATGTCGGCGCCCCTGGGCCATACCGTCACCCGCTGCGCGAGCGGCTTGGCACCCCACCACTTGTCGTTGGCGGTGAGCACCACCGCGCCGTCCTTGGTCACCGACTCGATCCGGTACGGACCGGACGACGGGAAGCGCTTACGGTCGATATCGGGCCCGAGGTTCCACAGCGTGTTCCAGGTCTGCGCGATCCGGTCTATCACCGGGGCGTCCCCCGTTTGCAGGGCGGTGGTCACCGCCCCGTCGCCGAGGCCGAGCTCATCGGCGATCACATGCGAGGGCATCAGCGACGTGGCACCGAACAGCTGACCGTAATCGAGGACGCCGCGGTCCGGCGCGAACGTCACCCGCGCCTTCTTCTGGCCGGGCGCGCAGTCCACCGTGGCGACGTCGCGGTAACCGGCGGTGCTGGCGGCGTCGAAGCCGGGATTGCGCCCGGACTGTGCGGCCCAGGCCAGCACCATGTCATCGCAGGTGATCGGTTTGCCGTCGGAGTACACCGCGTTGGCGTTGATCTCGTAGTCCAGCACCAGCGGCGCCCGGCCCACCACCGCGACGCTGCCGTAGTCGCGGTCGCCGATGACCTGCCCGTCGGGCCCGCGGTAGGTGAAACCGGTGAGCACCCGCGCGAAGGCCTGCGGTCCTCCCGACGCGGCGCCGGCCACCGTGTTGGTGTTATAGGTGATCAGCGTGCCGTCGACGGCGTAGTCGATGACGTGGTCGGACCCGCTCGAGCATGCGGAAGCCACCAGCGTCAGCGCGGCCAGCGCCGCACCGGTCCGGGTGATCGCCCGCCCGCGCACTAGCGACGCCGCTTGCCCGATGGTCGGTTCGGCCGGGCCGGACGTGCCCCGGGAACGGGCTTGTCCGGTGCCGGGGTGGTCACGGTGGCCGTGTCGTCGGCGTCCTCGACGGTGCTGACGGAATCCTCGACGACACCCTTGGCCGGCGCACCACCGGCCGCCGCGGCGCGCCGGCGCAGTACACGCCTGGTGTGCGTCCGCACCAGATCGGTGCGCTCCCGCATCGTCACCAGCAGTGGGGTGGCGAAGTAGATCGAGGAGTAGGTACCGACGATGATGCCGACCAGCTGCACCAGCGCCAGGTCTTTGAGCGTACCGACGCCGAGCAGCCAGACCGCCACCACGATGAGGGCGAGGATCGGCAGCAGCGAGATGAGGCTGGTGTTGATCGACCGCATGAAGGTCTGGTTCACCGCAAGGTTGGCCTGCTCGGCGAACGTGCGCCGGGTGGTGTGCTCGAACCCGTGGGTGTTCTCCTCCACCTTGTCGAACACGATGACGGTGTCGTAGAGCGAGAAACCCAGGATGGTGAGCAGACCGATGACGGTGGCCGGGGAGACCTCGAAACCGACCAGCGCGTACACACCCGCGGTGACGATGATGTCGAAGAACATGGCCGCCAGCGCCGAGATGGCCATGTACCGCTCGTAGCGCACGGTGATGTAGATGGCGACGATCACCAGGAACACCACCAGCGCGATCACCGCCTTCTTGGTGATCTGGCCGCCCCAAGTCGACGACACGGCCGAATCACTGATGGCCTGCTTGCTGGGCTTGCCGTCGGAGCCCTTGGGCTCGAACGCGTCGAACAGCGCCACCCGCAGCTTCTCGGTGTCGGCATTGCTCAGCGTCTCGGTGCGGATCTGCACGGTCGCCGACGCGCCGTTGCCGACCAGCACCACCGATTCCGGGGCGTGGCCCAGCGCCTTGCCGTACACCGTTTCGACCTGCTCTGCGGTTGCCTGCCCCTTGGCGCCGTCGACGGGCATGGACACTTTGGTGCCGCCCTCGAAGTCGATGCCGAAGGTGAAGCCGCGCAGCAGGATCGCGCCGAGTGCGACCGCGACGATGAGGCCGCTGATGATGAACCACATCTTGCGCTTGCCGATGACCTCGAAGGCGCCGGTGCCGGTGTAGAGCCGGACGAAGAAGCTGTGCTGCGGCAGGTTCGACGATTCGGCCGCGTCCAAGGCCGGTGCCTCGACGGCGCCGGTTTCGACGTCGCTGCTGTCAGTGCTGTTCTTGGCCGCCATCTGTCATCCCCGTCCCGTGGTGTGCGCGACACGCCGCTCGCGAGCGATCTGCTGGACCGCCCCGAGGCCGTTGAACGCCGGCTTGGACAGCGTCGCGGATTTGGTCGACAGGTACACCAACGGCCAGGTGACCAGGAAGACCACCAGCACATCGAGGATGGTCGTGAGGCCGAGGGTGAAGGCAAAGCCCTTGACCTGACCGACGGCCAGCACGTAGAGCACCGCCGCGGCCAGGAACGTCACCGCGTTACCCGACAGGATGGTCTTGCGGGCGCGGGCCCAGCCGCGGGGCACCGCCGACCGGTAGGACCGGCCCTCACGGATCTCGTCCTTGATGCGTTCGAAGAACACCACGAAAGAGTCGGCGGTGGTACCGATACCGATGATCAGACCGGCGATACCGGCCAGATCCAGGGTGTAGTTGATATATCTGCCCAGCAACACCAGCAGCGCGAACACCATGGCCCCGGACGCCACCAAGGACAGCGCCGTCAACAGCCCCAGCACGCGGTAGTACAGCAGTGCGTAGGCCAACACCAGCGCCAGACCGATCGCACCGGCGATCAGGCCGGCCCGCAATGAGGTCAATCCGAGTGTGGCCGAGACGGTTTCGGCTTCCGACGATTCGAACGACAGCGGCAGCGAACCGTATTTGAGCACGTTGGCCAGCTCACGCGCCGAATCCTGGGTGAACCGCCCGGTGATCTGTGTGCGCCCGCCGGGAATCGCCTCCTGGATCTCCGGCGCGCTGACCACCTGCGAGTCGAGCGTGAACGCGGTCTGGGTGCCGACATTGGCGGCGGTGAAGTCCGCCCAGATCTTGGCGCCCTCACTCTTGAACTGCACGTCGACCACGTAGTCACCGCGCTGTTGGTCCAGACCCGAACTGGCGCTCTCGATCTGCTCACCGCTCATGATCGACTTGTCCAGCAGATAGACCGTGGAGTGGTCGGTGGAGCAGGTCACCAGGGGCAGGTTGGGGTCGTCGTTGCCGGCCAGCACGTCCTCGTCGTTGCAGCGGGTGGCCTGGAACTGCAGGGCCAGCAGCTGGATGCTCTGATCGGTGCTCTGCCGCAGCTGCTTCTCATCCGAAATGCGCTGGGCCAGGTCGGCTTTGGCGTCCGGCGTGCCCGGCGGCGCGGGTGCCGGTGCCGGCGCGCCGGGAGCGGGTGCCGGTGCGCCCGGAGCAGGTGCGGGCGCGCCGGGTGCGGGGGTGCCGGGCGCCGGCGGTGGCGTCGGAGCGGGCTCCTGCGGGTACGGCCGGGGCTGCGCCGGCGGGG
>NZ_LQOL01000039.1 GCF_002101555.1 Mycolicibacterium canariasense | reverse complement strand
GCACCGCCCGCTCACGCAGCTCCGGCGGGTACCTCCTCGACGAACCACCTGACATGACCCCATCCTTCCCAAAAAGGGAAGCATCCGGACACACCGGGGCGACTCATAGGTCGTCCGTGCGTCTCGCATGTAGAGAACTTGGACGGCTCATTTCTTGTCTCGAATCGGTGGGCCGCGTGGTTGTTGCGCGTGTCGAGCGAGCAGACCGGTACGTGGAGTGCTTCGACCTGGCGCACAAAATGTTGCCTGACATGCGCCGATGACGCGCGAGTCAGGTAAATGCGCCCGGCGTTTCCGCTGTTTAAGGCCATGCTTTGCGGGTTCGCATCCGCCGGTGATCACACCTTCAACCAACACGGATTGATTGCTGTGAGCTAGATCACCGTTCGGTTTTGGTGCTGGTTCCCGACTACCCCTTTCAGATGCCCGTCGTAGCTGGCGGGCGATGTTGATGACGTAGGGGGAATTGGGTCGTGGGGGATTTTCTGCCGGGTGACCGGTCGTGGTGGGCTGTACGTCGGTGGTGGCCGGTGGCGGTGGCGCTGGTCGTCACGGTCGCGTTGACCGTCGGCGGGCAGCACTGGTTGACCGACTCTGGCCGCTCAGAGGCTGCCCGTGCATCGGTTACCTCGCCGGCACAGCGGTTTGCCGACGCCGCGCTGGCGGCATTCACCGGATCAACCACGATGGCCATCCCTGCCTCGGCGTTGACTCCTGCGCAGCGGTCATCGGGTTTGCCGGCTGATCCGGTGGCCGGGTTGACCTCGAACACGCCGGCCGGGCCGGTGCAGGTGGTCCTCCCGGCTGGTTTGGGCGCCGCCCAGACCACCACAGGTGGGCAGGTGGTCTACCCCGACACCGGCGCCGGGTTCGACTTCCTGGCCGAGAACACCGGCACCGGCACCCGCACCGTGGCCCGCATCGCAGGCCCTGCTGGGGTGCGGATGGTCACCACCTTCGTGCGCACCCCCGCCGACACGGTGATGCTGGCCCACACCAACGGCTACCTGACCATCAACCGCGCCACCCCGACCGCCGAAACCGTCGGCATGTTCTCCCCCGCCGAGACCCGGGATGCGACAGGCAAACTGGTGCCCTCTTCCTATGTGGCACGCCAGCTTCGCCCGGGCCTGTATCAACTCTCGGAGGTGATCGACCCGCGCCCGGACACCGTGTGGCCGGTCTATGTCGACCCGCCCCTGCACGTCGGCGCTCTGGGTGGGGCACCGCTGCCGGCGGGGTTGTTCGACTCGATCACCTCGACCATTAGCAGCGCCGCGGACGCGGTCGGTACCGCGGTGTCCACGGCGGCCTCGGCGACGGTGTCCGGGGCCAAAGCGGTGGGCACGTTCGTCAAGAACAACCCGATGGAAACCGCGATCATCGTCGCCGGCGCGGCGGTCGCGGTCACCGGTGTGGGTGGTCCGGCCGGGGCGGCCGCGATCGCGGCCGCCGTCGCCAACGTCAGTGCCGCCGGGTTGCAGATCGCCTCGGAGGCGATGCCGGATAACAAAGCCCTCGGGGTGGCCTCCACGCTGGCCGACGCGGCCACCATGTTCACCCCGACCGGGGCGGCCAAGAAGATCGCCGAAGAAACAGCCGAGGTGGTCGCCGAACAAGCCCTCAAACACAGCGACGACATCATCGACGCCGCCAAAGTCGTGCCCAATCCGGCACAAGTCCGCGACGAGATCACCGCCGCCGGCGCGGCCGCCAAACCACCCCTGCCCGGCGTGGAAACCCCGAAGGTCCCCAACGCGCCACCGGCGGTCAAAGCGCCCGAACCACCGACAACACCGCTGACACAACGGGTTCCGTGCGCAGGCCAGTCCTTTAGCCCCGACACGCTGGTGCTGCTGGCCGATGGCACCAAACGCCCCATCGCCGGCCTGCACGTCGGGGATCGGGTGTGGTCCACCAACCCCGACACCGGACAGACCGGCGGGCAGCTGGTACAGGCGGTGCTGGTCAACCACGACACCGATCTGCTCGACCTGACCGTCACCAACCCGGCCGATGTCACCTCCGTGGTGCACACCACCGCCAAGCACCCGTTCTACAGCCCCACCCGCACCGAAGCGCGGACGGCTGGAGCTCGAGTCACGGGTTTGGCCAACACCACCGGCACGGCGGCCGCACCGCAGGCCGGCTGGGTCGACGCCCAAGACCTACGCCCCGGCGATCAGTTGGCCACCCCATTCCGGGACAGCGTCGCCCACGTCGCAGGCAGCACACCGGTATCCGGCACAGCCGACATGTGGGACCTCACCATCGAGACCACCCACACCTTCTACATCGCCACACCCACCGCCAACGTTCTGGTCCACAACTGCCCTTCTGCGACCGGGCCGCCCCACTTCTCCGAGGATGGTGTATCGCCGGCGGCATCGGCCAAGCCATCATTACCCGAGGTTCGCGCTCAGAGAGGAGAACCGCAGGCGCCCAAGGAATTCATCCCGCCGACGAATCCTCCTCAGCATCCGCCAACCGAATTGCCACCGGGTTTCAGGCTGAGGGAAATGCCGCGTCCTACCGCAATGTATCCACGCGGCTACTGGAAGATTGAGAACGACTCAGGACAGCCAATCGATCCCTCAACGATGAAGCCGCCTTCCAACGTTACAAAAGCGCAAGCGCGTTCAAGGACACATGTGGAGTACCCAGAGTCATCGGCGAGGACAGAATCGTCGCCAGCCGAGAGCGGTCAGAGATCTCGACCATCCACTCCCGCTGAACAGCGTGAAGACCAAGCCGCCCGTGTCCAAGAGGTCACCGATAAGCAGCGCGACCGTGCTAGCAAGGAAGCTCAGTCGGCGTCGCAACGGTCTGACCCCAGTGGTGGGCACGACTCAGATCATGGCAACTCTCATGACCGCGGGGGTAAGAAGACCAAGAAACAAAAGACAAGCAAGAAGCACCGTAAAGGGCAGAAGTGAAGAACGGTAACCGTATTAGTCGAACGACGCAGATTCGCGCACAGTTTGACAGACCTGCCGCGGTCAGGGGTTTTCATGCCTTCGGGTATCTCAACCATGGGGCTCGACCTAGCATACAATCGATCGAGAATAGACGTGGGCGGCGACTCATTTCAATGATGCAATTAGACCGTGGACGGGTGTGATGTTTGGTATTTCTCCTGACGAAAATTTCGATTTTCTCATCGGGAAACTGCTGCGACAGATGTGCTTTGGCGAAAATGAGTTAGTTCTCCGATTTGATGACCCGACCATCGATCTGAAAGGGGTTTCTGACGTTCCGCAGATTGTATGCGTCATTGAGGCTGATATCGAGGTCATTACCCATGTTCGTGGGAGCAGATTGGCGGAAAGTGCGCTCTCGCTTGCCGGTGATCTCGTAAACCTGCTCGGAAAGCGTATCCAAGGTGTAGAAACCAAACCTCGTGCCCTATCCCTAAAGTTCGATAATGAATACACGCTGGTACTTCACGATTCGGAAGAACATTATGAATCTTTCAGTATCCGATACGGCGACCGCACGATCGTAGTCTGAGGAGTCCAGGGCCTTAGCGCACAATCGCCCGAATCTCAGGTTCGACTGGATACGGCTGATCACCACATTCGTGGGGACCCTGGCCCCCTCGGTGATGCTGGCCCACACCAACGGCTACGTGACGATCAACCGCGCCACCCCGACCGCCGAGACGGTCAGCATGCCTGGAGGGACTAATCATTGATCGATCGAGAAGGCGTTGAACATGAGTTCGCGGATTCGCGCGGAGAATCGTACCGGCGCATGGCCTTCAACCTGCCTTTAGAGGACGATGATCCGGAGCATCCGTGGCCTCCGTACGCAGTTGAGACCATGTGGGTTGAAGCGCTTGGCGAAAATCGCTACCGGGTCGAGAACATTCCATTTTTCGTCAAACCTCTCGCCGTAAACGACGTCGTGCGCGGCCACCCATCAGGCTCTAATAGCGCCGTGGTTTGGTTTTCGGATCGACTCGAATGGTCAGGGCGCTCAACTGTCCGGGTCATCTTCTTTTCCCATGCAGACCAAATCTTGGACGCGCTGGTTGAGATGGGGTGTTCTTATGAGAGATTGCGCCAGATTGTAGCAGTTGATATCCCTTCAGGTGCAGTCGTCGATCAAGTCCATGCATTTCTGTCGGACAAGCAGGCTAGCGGGGACCTGGATCTTGAAGAAGCATGTCTACCTGACCGCTTTCTGCGCTAGTACGGAAGGATCTCTCCCACATGGCTCGCACACCCTTGCACCAAGCGGCAGTCCGGGCAACTCAGGACAGTGTCCGCCACACGATAGGCGAAGGTTACGACGTCAACGAACCCGACGCCGACGGACTCACCCCTCTGCACATGGCCGCCATCAACAACAATTACGGCGCTGCCAAGACACTTCTCGAAGCCGGTGCTGACGTCGATCCCCAAGACAAATGGGGCAACACGCCGCTCAATCGAGCTGTCTTCGAGGAGGACACGGACGATCTTGTGCCGCTTCTCGTCGACTACGGCGCAAACCCCTCCCTCGAGAATTACCACGGACACAGTCCCTTGAGCGAGGCTGAGCGCTACGGGAAGGCGGATTGCTTGTCCATGTTCAAAAACGCCACCTAGCAAGCAAACCCGTCCGGTGTGCCATCCCGACCACGACGAGCAGCGGCTTACGCACAGCAGACCCTGCCTCGTTCCTATAACGAGGCCGATCGTTTCTTTCTCTGCGATCGGACCCTATGCAGGTTCATTGCTCGACGTGGCCTCGTCCGGGGCGGCCAACTACACCCGATGCCAAACCTGACGGTGCACCCCCCTACTTTGGGAGTCGTGCAACCACGCCATGACGTGCGCCGAAGCCTGGTGCGGCCAACCGTAACTAGAGACAAGGAGCGCCAATCTCGTGGAACCATTCGACCTCTTCGAGGACGAAGATACCGACTACCAACTCATCCTCAACACAGATGACGATCTTCCCGTCGACGACGCCGTGGACGCCGCTGGGCACATACCCAACGGCCATTTTTGGACTGCGGTCGCCCGATACCTGATAGGTCAGAACCAACCAGCCCTAACTGACACCATCGAATTCGATCCCGAGGCTGGCACTTTCGCCGCCTACGGAGACCGCGACAGCCTCATCCAACTGCACGCCCTCATGCTCCCCGCCGTCACCGATCCCCACACCATCACCACGCTCCTTGATGCCGCGGCTGCCCAAGGGAACGACCTCTTCACGTAACGGCCATCACCAAGAGACATCGCAAAACAGACGGTCAGCCTTCAGGCTCCCCTAGCGCGGCTGACCACGAGATGGATGAGCGGGGAACCACCGTGGCAAGAACACCGTTGCACGCCTCGGCTGCGTACAACTTCGTCGATGACTTACGGCGCGAGATAGCAGAAGGCTACGACATCAATGGGGCGGACGAAACCGGCTTCACGCCCTTGCACTCAGCCTGTTTCCAAAGCAGCTACGACACGGCCAAGGTGCTCCTGGAGGCCGGTGCGAGCACAAGCCTCCAGGACAAGTGGGGGAACACGCCACTCAACTACGTCGTCAAGAACAACGAAAACAGCCTCAGGATGGTGACTCTTCTCCTCGAGTATGGCGCTGACCCGACGATCGAGAACAACTACGGACACTCCCCTCTACGCAACTCGAAACGGATGCAAGGCACAGAACAGCTCATACCGCTACTTGAATCCGCAACAAGAAAGAACACCTGACACGCGGCCGCTGGCAGCGCCCACGCTCTAGGAGAACCAACCATGGAGGACGTCAGCAAGTTCCTCGTCGGCCGTACCGATGAATACACGAATGCTGCCGAAAGGCCCACGGGCACAGTGTCAGTACCATCAGGCAGGCTGCAGATCGTCGATCCCTTAACCGGCGGCAGCCGCGGATGTGTGTTGTGGGTACCACCCGGACAGCACCGAGCATGGATCACCTATGTCCACATCGAAGGCCATGGCTGGTGCCCGGCCTACCTGTCCATCGGATTCACCGACGCCCAGCCAGCCACCGTCGCGTTCGCCGACTTCCTCGTCGTCCCGCCTATCTCGATGGTCACCGGCGCGGTCACTGGTTCCGACACCGGCATGATCGCCGTATACGACGCCGACGCCAAGATCGACCCCCCCCCCCAAAAAACTGGCCCAGGCCCTGCTGGTGGACTTGGACGTTCTCAGCCGGACACCGATCGGCGCTACCAATGTCGTCACCGATCCCCGGCGCCTATGTCGTGGCGTGCCGCACCGGACGCGACGGGGCGTTTCCCATCCTGGCCACCCGCACCGCCGCCGGAGATCTCACTGCCATCCACATCGACTTCTACTGGGTCGATTTCGATCCCGGCGACGATTTTCCAGACTGATCGGCTCCGCTATGATGATTGTTGACGCGACTGGCGCAGGTGGGACACCACCGGGAAGCAAAACGCGAAGCATCGACCGCCTGGGTGCTCCTCTCCAATGAGGAGCCGGTGTGAGCGCAGACGTTATTGACGATAAAGCCGTCGCCAACCAGATCTTGGTCGACACCGCAGTGCGCGCTGAGCAGTTCACCCAGCGCACCGGAAGAAGGCCATGTCTGGCGACCGTGCTGGTGGGTGACGCCCCTGCCTCACACACCTATGTGCGGATGAAGACCAACCGGTGCCGAGATGTCGGCCTAGATTCCCGCGCCCATCATCTCCCCGACGTCGTAACCACCAGGGAGGCAGTCGAATTCGTCGCGGAGCTCGCCAGCGACGCCACCGTCGACGGCATCCTGGTCCAGCACCCACTGCCCACCCAAGTCGATGAACGTGAGGTGTTCGAAGCCATCACCCCAGCCAAGGACGTCGACGGTGTGACGGGCGCATCGTTCGCAGCCATGGCTCTGGGTGGCAAGGGCTTCACGTCCTGCACTCCCGGCGGCATCATGAGGTTGCTCGACGCCTATGACGTCGATCCCGCCGGGCGGCGTGCCGTCGTGATCGGTCGCAGCCCGATCCTCGGCAGGCCCGTTGGAATGCTGCTCCTCGGCCGTGACGCAACGGTCACCTATTGCCACTCCAAGACGGTTGATCTCGCCCGAGTGGTCAGCGACGCCGACATCGTCATCGCTGCCGTCGGCCGCCCAGAGCTCATCAAGGGCAACTGGATCAAGCGCGGATCCGTCGTCATCGACGCCGGCTACAACCCAGGCAACATCGGCGACGTCGAATACACCGCAGCCGCTCAACGCGCCGGGCTCATCACCCCGGTGCCCGGCGGAGTAGGACCGACCACCATCGCCGTCCTGCTTGCGCAAACCGTCGAAGCTGCCGAGCTGAGTCAAATATGTTGACAAGAAAGCATTTTGACACTTAACGATCTAACAGTTCGACCAGGCACTCAGCGCCCATGATCACGGGGCGGTGGCGTCGGCGGACTGGTGAGGCCAACCAGGCCTCCCGGTCCAGCTGGTAGACCCGTTCGGCGTAGGTACAACCGTGCTCAGTGATGTCATGGCGATCGATGAGGCGGTAGCCCAGTGCGGTCGATACCTCGATGCTGGCGCGATTGTCTTCGAGCACCCACGATTTGGCCGACTCTGCGCCCAGGTGTGTGAAAGCCAGCTCGAGCACCGCCGCACGCGCCCGCGTGCCGATACCCTGGCCTTGAAACGGCCCAAGCAGCCACGACGTCGTTCCCACGACGCGGTGCTGCGGCCACTGGTCGAATCCGGACAAACTCTGCAAGCCCACCGGCTCTCCGGCGACCATCACGGCGAGGTCAAGCGTCCAGCCGGGGCCGCAGGTGAGGTCACGATTGGCCTGCACCCGTGCGATCCGTTGCTGGGCGATCTCATGAGGTGTTCGGCCCGCAATCCAGGTTACGAAGTGCGCCTTGTCTGGTGGAAGGACCGCCCCGGGTTCTGCGGCACACCGCGCGAGCTGGATGAGCTGCTCATCAGTGGGCGGTTGGAGATGGGCACCGTCCAGTATCAGTAACAGTGTCATCGGCTTTCGAGGTTACCTCCCTCGATGTCACTCCCGTGCACGAGCAGTTGGACAGTTCGTTCCGCCGTGGTCAACGACGCACGGAGCAGAACCGACCCTGACCGCAGGAACACGGTGCTGTCCAGCTCAGAGGTATCGGTCATCAGTCCGCTCGCAGCACTATCGACCGCCCGCGCCACCTGGAATCCGCCAGGTGCTCGGCCGTACACGACGTGAGCAGTCACGACTCGATGATGCAGTGCGCCGCCGACAACGGAAACCCATTTAGACCCCGTTGAGGCGGGATTGGCTGAGCCGGCCACATTCGCAAGGGATGAGACCGACCGCAACCAACATACATCTTACGATCGCCTTAGATAACACTTATTTTTCTTATTTTGTGTGTAGAGTCGGTGCGCGTGGGGCAAAGCGATGGAGAGGGCAATGACGGGGCGCAGCGCGGCCAGGAGTCGCTGCTCCTGCCGATCAGCGACGCGGGCGAGGCATACCGACTGATCCTCGAACGTGTTGATGCGCTGGTGCGCGGGCGCTCCGGGATCGCTGATCGGGCGGTGCCGGCTTGTCCCGGCTGGAATATCCGACAGGTGGTTGCGCACCTGGCTGGAGTTGCCCAGGACATCGTTGCGCTGAACTTGGAAGAGAAGGGCACTAGTCCTTGGGCGGACGCCCAGGTCGCGCGTCTGGGCGGACACGGCATCGACGACTTGCTCGACATGTGGCGGGACTCGCTCGACGAAGTGGCGGCGAACCTCGCTTTTGCGTCGGATGCTGGGGTATGTCAGCTTGTATTCGACACCCTGACCCATGAGCACGATATCCGCGGCGCGCTGAAAGAGCCGGGTTCGCGCGCAGGCGATCTCACGTTCAAGGCGGCCCTAGGGTTCGTGACGACGATGGGTGACCGGTTCATCCGGCAAGCTCGACTGCCCGCGCTGCGGTTGTGCACTCCCGCCATCGGCTCGGTAGAACTTGGTGACTTCCACACTGCGCGCGATCATCTCGCACTCAACATCTCCGATTTTGAGGCCCTGCGTTCCTTCGGCGGTCGACGCAGCGTTGGGCAACTGCTGGCCCTCCCCTGGGACGGCGATCCGACGAAACTCATGCCCGTCTTCACCGACGTGCTTCCTGCCTTCACCAACGGCGGCTTACGACCTCCGGTCAACGCCCTAGTCGAGTGATTCGCAGCGCAGTGCCAAGGCCCTCCATCGATCACGCAGGCAAACGCTCGTCTGGCGCTGGGCTCACCGAACAAGGTGCGTGCTGCCCGCGGAGTCAGCCACGATTCGGCTCCATATCCGTCGCTGACCGGAGTATCAAGAACGACCGTTTGGCCGCCGCCGGGTGGATTTGGGCCTTCGCGGCGGCGCAGCGGCGGCACTTGTTCAACAAGCTCCTCGGGCCACCCTACTTCTGCCTGCACCACCGGCATTCATTCGATGAAATGCAGGCGTTCCCGCGGCCGATCAGCGCTACGCCGCCTAGGGGCTGCAGGAGGAAAGCGCCGATGATGACCGCGCCAATGCGCCCGCGAGCAGCGATAATGGGCCGGTGGATATCGAGTTATCTATCGCGGTGGCTCAGCCACACACCGCGACAGGCGCAGTGGACGCCAACGTCGATGCCCACGCCGCGCTGATTGATCAATCCCGTGCACGTTTGGTGGTGTTTCCGGAGCTGTCCCTGACTGGTTACCAGCTGGATACAACGCCGATCGACATCGCCAGTGATGTTTTGGGACCGCTGGTATCAATCTGCGCGGCAATGGGTTCCGTCGCTTTGGTA
The DNA here is from genome assembly GCF_002101555.1 of Mycolicibacterium canariasense. Lineage (GTDB taxonomy): Bacteria > Actinomycetota > Actinomycetes > Mycobacteriales > Mycobacteriaceae > Mycobacterium > Mycobacterium canariasense. The sequence continues at coordinate 14,846 of NZ_LQOL01000039.1, read as the reverse complement.
GGCGCACCCGTGCTATCCAACGGACGCCACTACATCGCGACCGTGCTGGTCGATTCCAGCGGTCCCAGCGTGGTCTACCGTAAGACCTATCTCGGCGACGACGAACAAGCGCGGTTCTGCCCAGGACCGGGGCCGCAAGTGATCGACCTCGACGGATGGCGCATCGGTCTGGGAATATGCCGCGACACTGGGGTCGACGAACACATCAACGGCACAGCACAACTCGGCGTTGACCTCTACGCCTGCGGCGTCGTTCATCACGAATGGGAACTTGCTGAACAGCAACGCCGTGCACGCAACATCGCAGCGACCTGCCGCGCTCCGGTGGCCATGGCCAGCTTCGCTGGCCCGACCGGCGCAGGTTATCTCACCACCGCAGGCCACTCGGCGATCTGGTCAGCAGAGTCGACGCTGATCGTCCAGGCTGACCACCAGCCCTCTCAGATCGCCCGCACCGCACTCATCCGCAAACCTGCCCAAGCAGCCCCGACACGAAACACAATTGACTCTTAATCCCATCAGAGGTCTAGACAATGCGGACGGACCAGATGTTGACTCACTCTTGGGGATCGCAGGGAGGGTCGGTGTTCACGGACCAAGTGTTCAGAACGTCATTGATCGCTTCGGTAATCGCTTGGGGTCGATCGAAGAGCATGTTGTGGCTGGATTCGATGATCCGGTGTTTGCCGCGAGCCGCGTTGTGCGCAACCTGCTGATGACTTTTTATGATGTCGGCATGGGTTTTTGCCCCGCCTAGGGAGGTTCGCGCAGCACTCAATACGATGGCTGGGATGTTGGGAAAGCTGGTTCGAGCTGCGGTAGTGGTCAGATCGTCGATCCAGCCCTGGGTTTCGCGGGCTCGGCTGCGGGTAGCGGCGACGGTAAGTTCGTAACTCTTAGCTTCGTCCGCATAGGCGCCTGGGAGCATCGAGTCGACGAGAGCCCTTGTGATCCAGCGGGTTACGCCAAGGTGTGCCAGTGCCTGGATACCGCCTGCATAGAGGCGCAAGGAGCGCCGATATGCAGAGCCGCGTAAGGCGGGCATGTCGGCCCACACTCCGTCGACGAGGACCAGTCCAGCGATACGGATCGCCGGACTGGCGGTGGCCGCTAGGTGCGCGACGATCGCCGCTCCTAGGCTGTGCCCCACGAGGATCACCTTGCTGGACGGCTGATCAGCTGTAGCGGCAACAATCATCGCGTGGAGATCTTTTGCCATGCGCGCGACGGTGCGCGGTTCGAGATCGATGTCGCTGCGTCCGTATCCGGCGCGGCAGTAGACAATCGTGCGCACGTGCGTCGCCATATGCGCTTGGACAAGGCCCCAAAACGTATGTGCCGAGCCCAGCCCCGATTCGAAGACCACGACGGTATCTGGATGCTCATCGCGCGTAGGAATTGCTGTCATGTACTGCAGCTTGCGCCCATCCCAGGTGTGAGCGAATGCGACCGAACCGAATGCGCTTACGCCGGACGACGGCTGCGTGCTCACTCCTCGACACATGCGGTCGAGAGTAACAACAGATTGTGGAAATACTAAGAATATAGCCGTTCTAATATTAGGTCGTGCAGCGATGGAGAGGGCCAATGACGGGGCGCAACGCGGCCAGGAGTCTCTGCTCCTGCCGATCGGCGACGCGGGCGAGGCATACCGACTGATCCTCGAACGTGTTGATGCGCTGGTGCGCGGGCGCTCCGGGTTGCGCGTGTAGGGGGCATGAGCGGCGCCGGTGTTTCACTGTCGGGTGGGCCGATCGGGTCCAGGTGCGTGTGCGGTGACCGTACTGGTCAGACCGCGACGTATCGACAACTCAGCCTCGCCGCGAGCAAACATTGCAGCCGAAGAGAGGCGGTGTTCGCGGGTCTCGCCGGGGTCGCGGTCGACCTCAATGAGAGCCGATCGCGGGTCTGCTCCGATCAGGATCGCGGAGCGGCCAATAGGGGCTGACCACGGAGCTTGTTCATGTTTTCGGCGTGCCGGCTTTGTGTGGTGGTTGATGGTGTGCGGCGGGCTGTGTTCGTCCAAGCCGAGGGGGTTCACAATATGTGAGTGATATGTCATTCAGTTATGTGTAGGGTGTGCGATTACGTGTACTGATCGTTGCGTGCAGCCCTGCTGATGACTGGGGGCTGGACTGTGAGCCTGGGGGGGCGAATCTCTTTGGTAAGGACGCGAGGGCCCGCGCGCGGTCTGCGGCGCGCCATGGCCGCCTCAGGTGTGGTGGCGGTGGTGGTGGCCGGGCTGGTCGTCACCACCACGGATGGCCCGGTGGTCGGGGTGTCGGCGTTGCCGGGGGCGACCGCGGACCCGACCGGGCCGACCGGTGGCCCTGGTGGTGACGGCGGCCTTAACGGAGGGCAATTCCAGCCACCTCAAATGCCCAGTCCGCCAGGGGGTTACAACGGCGGCTCCTATCCGCAGCCCGGGCAATCGGACTACGGCGTGGACATCAACTCCCCGGCCGCGCAAGCACCGGAGTACAGCCAAGCCCCGCCATACCCGCAGCAAGCCGGCCCGCAACAGCAACAGCCGGCACACGGGACACAGCCACCTAACTATGACGCCCCGCTGCAACAACAACCGTCCGCGGCGCAACAGCCATCAGCGCCGCAGACCGCTGCCCCGCAGCAGCAGCCGCAGCCCAACCAGACACCGCAGGAGACCCAAGCGCCCTCGCAGCTGCCCGAGCAACAACCTTCACAACAGCCGCGTATGACGAACGAACCGACAAACGCTCCAAGTCAAAGTGCGGCACCCACGCAAGAACGCGATCCTTCTCGCCAGAGAATACGAAAGGTAACGTGCGACCTAAATAACCCGGGCGACTGTAGGCCGGACGACGCTCCCCGCAAGATGAAGCAATGCGAAACCGACCCCGCAGTGCCGGACACGGCGCTTATCATAGTGTTCTACGGCATGGGAGGCGTCACGCTCACCTGCGGCGACTACTTCCATATTCTACGAGAGCACTTCCAACAAAACGTTACCGACGAAGACCGGACCAACTTTCTTCAATGCGTCTCGAAAACGCTATTCTCCGGTCAGGAATGGGAAAGAGCTAAACCGCCAAATATTGGCAGGAAGTTTCAGAACCCGACGACAGGGGTTTGGGGCTACGTGAGTGTCCGCCCCGACAAGACTATCTCGACCGCCCTTACAAGCGGTGACGGTAAAGATTGGGGTGGATGTGCAACACATGGATTCTTCTCCTGACCACGAACCAACGACTGTCACCGCTCCACTACGGTCGGCGCCAACGAAAAGGAGGCGCCATCTGTCGATTTTTCGCGCCGCGTCAGCCGCCTTGACAGCATTTTTTATCGGAGCCGCGATCGGTGCAACCGGGTATGCTTATCACATGGGTGCGACTCCTAATTCTAACGCCAAATCGAACACGGATAAGGCTGACCAAATCGAGCAGCGTCAGGGCATCGCTAGAACACTTACGTCGAACTATATCGACGGCATAAATTCGGGACAAATAGAGTCTCTGAAGACTTTCTTGTCAGCTTCGGCATATTCGGATGTTGAAAATTCTAATAAAAGTAACGTTCGTAGTCTAATCCAGACTATGGGGCCAGCTGTCATCAATCATTTCGAGCCCATGGTTATCGGCATGGACTCCGTCGGAGGAATAATTTCGCTTACTTTTGGTCCCGGATCCTCTTCTGAGGATTGGCAGTTTGCGTATTTCCAATGTTCTCGAAGCAGAGAATCCTGGCAGCTTGACGGCATGTGGCTGCTTGTGAAGCCGTAAGCGATGTAGGTACGCGGTCTGGTTGAGCCACCCAGGGCAGGGCTGCTATCCGCTGCCGCCGTGGCGGATAGCCGTCGGGCAAATCAGGCCGGCGGTTGTCAGGTTGGCCGGAGGTAGGGTGCTCACCGCGGCATACGAAGAGATCGCCAAGATGGCCGCCGTACGTAGATCCACGTAGTTCGTCGGCCGTCGTTGACGGCATCGGCTGGAAGTCACGCGGCGGGCGACTACCGAGTCTGTCTCGTTTCTAGAGAAACGAGACAGGCCCTAGCGGGGCCACACACCCTTCGGATAGTCGCTGGTCGAGTTGTCTCATTTCTTGTCTCACACCGCGTGTCTCAGATCTGCGTTGTCGGTGGCGAGTGAGACAGTTCCGGGTATGGCAGCGATCTTGGGCTACGCCCGCGTCAGCACCACCGGCCAAGACCTCAACGCCCAGCGTGCCGCATTGGTGACCGCCGGCGTCGATCTCGACCGGTTGTTTACTGATGAGCTATCTGGCGCCGTCGGCACTCAGCGCCCCGGTCTAACCGCGCTCCTGGATTACGCCCGGGCTGGCGATGTCGTGGTGGTGGCCGCGATCGACCGCCTAGGGCGGTCAGCCGCCGAAGTCACCCGCACCATCGCCGACCTCGATAACCGACAAATTCTTTTGCGCGCCTTAAGAGAAGGGGTCGATACCGCTACACCGACGGGTCGTGCGGTGGCCGGAATCATGGCGACTCTGGCTGAACTCGAACTCGAACTTGGCCGCGAACGCCGCGCCGCATCTCGCGCGTCGCGCCGCGATCGCCAACTACCGGCCACAAAGCCCCCCCAGCTAAACCGCGAACGACAGCGCCAACTTCGGCGTTTGGCAGCGACAGGTGAGCCAGTCGTCGAACTTGCTGCCGCTTTCGGTATCAGTCGGGCGACCGCTTACCGGTATCTCACCAATCATGAAGAGAGACAACAGAATGCCTGAACGAGCGGCGGACGACACTCACGAGAAATCATCCGAGCGCGGTGAATCGACCCACGAAGACAGCGCACTTCGACCTCCTCAGACGCAGGAGGAAAGCCCTCTGGGCAAGGAAACGCCGACGTCCGGCCTGGTCTTGCCCTCCTGGTATGACAACAGCCATCTCGAGGCTGCGTTCGCCTCGGCGCCCGCGCCCGGTAAGCGATGGACACGCTGGTATGACCTGCCATATGTGGTGCTTCGCTGGTGTGCCGGTGCAGGTCGGCGCCACTTACTTCCGCGCTGGATGCACCTGCGCGTCGTGAAGCTCATCAACCTTATCCACCTGTTCAACACCCATGATCGCCATAAAGCTTGGAGCCGAGACGATCCCCGACACAACGTCACCGTCCCCGATGCCGAACACGTCACTGTCCCGACCCTGTGGGTGGTGGAACTGTTTCCACCCAGTGTGGCCGCGGAGCTGCGAAGGGTAGTGAAGACCTTTGATGCCGGCATCCGCGTCCTGGGGGACTCCCCGGCGGAAACTGTCCTCTCAGAGTCCCGCGCAGGTCAGGGATACAGCTGGTTCCGGCTGGCTTCAATCAAGGCGCCCCACTCCTCAGCCATCGTCCCGGAAAGCCGGACGCGGCGCCTGCCCGACCCCTTCTGGTTGGTCGAGCTGACAGCACTGCAACTCGGTACCGGCCTCACCGCGGTGGTAGCGCAATTCCATCTCACCGAGTCCGCGTCGACCGACCTGGACCGCGAGTGGCATCGCGATCACGAACCTCGGATCCGCCGGCAAGGCAGACGCCTGACGACCGAGGATCGTGAATGGAGCGCTTATAGCCACACCCAGCAGGTGCGAAGGCATACCCATGACTTGGCTCGCCAGTGGGTGAGCCGACACTGCCCCGGCGTCTTCGCCGCGGCTCGCGAACCGCAGCCCCTAATGGATCTGCTCATCGTGGAAGAGCACAAGCTGGGCCAGCGTCCCCCACGCGCCAACGCTTCAGCGCTACGTGCCCTTGGCCTTACCACGCATCACTACCTGATCGCGTCTCCCGATGTTCCGCAGTTGGCGGTCAATCGGGCGGATCCAGGCCTATGTCCGAGTCTGGGCACCTCCCGATCGTGGGCGTTGTGGGGGAACCGCACGGAGGTCGCCCAAGCTCGAACCGATCTGTCGATGTACGGCGGTGAGGCGGACACCCCGCGCGCCATTGGGCGCGCCGTCAGCGACGACATCCGTGATTTTTTGATCGCATTGTCGGTGACAGAGATGATCGACACGCTGCAGTCGCAGTACGCAAAAGTGCGTGACACCGCACGGCGGCAACCTGATTCGTTTTCGACGCGCTATCTTAAGGTGCTACGCCGAACCTTGCTGACGTTGAGCATCGATGTCGCATCGTGCAAAGTCGACGTTCCGGCATGGTGGGAGCGCGCCGTGCGGGACATCGCCCGATTCGGATTCTTCTATCTCAACCACCATTCCTCCGACGGCGTCCCCGACGAGGAGCTGGAGCTCGAATTCGACGTCACCGAGCGACTCCGAGCTGGTCACACGGCCGACTTGGCCGTCCTCGCCGAGGCCGACCGCACCATCCGCGACATCCTGGCAACGGTCGCCTCTCTCGGCGCCGCCCGCGACACTCACCGCGTCGGGCTACTTGCACTACTCGTCGCAGGGTTGAGCCTCATTATCGCGACGGTGACGCTGCTGTTTACAGCGCCGGGAACCGGATCTATCGCCGATCACATCTGGCACTGGCTGGAACTTGCTCCCTAGGTTCCTTGATGCTGTGCCTTCCGCTCGGTTCTCGGAGCCGGGCAATTAAGAGACACCGGGCCGGAACTTACGCACCGCTATCTGTTTGTTAGCCAACAGCTTTCAAGTGCGAAGCGCTGAAACTGGAGCATTTGTGCGGTTGACGAGAGGGTCGCGTCCAGTCGCTGCGCGAGTCGATTCTGGTCTCGGGTGATGCACTCGCCGATCCACGGCTGCCTTCACTACGGGGGACAGCCTCCAATCTAGCGGTAGTGCCCGGCTGCGCGATCGCGGTGATCAACTTGCTCAGCAATCCAAATCGTAATAGGTGCTTGACGTTTAACGCCGTGCGCAGTGAGTTCTTTCTCTAATTCGGCGGTCATCAATCCTCGAAGGTCGGCGTTGACCGGCGCACTCCCGGGGACGCCGGACCCGTGTGGTGACATGTCCTCACTGCCGTTGATGGGTATGCGAAATCGACGGTGGCGATGACTGAAGCACGGGTGGTCACGCATCCTCTAGCGGCGGGATGGTTCGGCTTCGGCAGGCGGCGTCGGCGCTATCAAACATCCCCTTTCGAGACAGTCCGGCATAGCGCCTTCAGCTCAGCCCATCCAGTCTTTTCGGCGGTTCGAAAGTATGTGGCCCCGCGCGGACCGGGTGACCGGTGAACCTCTTCCAGAATCCCTGCGGTGAAGAGCCGCTGAATAACGGGACGCACCAGGCTATCCGGAAGGCTGGTCGCGACCGCGATTCGACGCGTGGTGAATTCGTCGTTGTTGCGAATTTGGGCGATCGCTCCCACCACTGCCACGAGATGGCGGTTGTTGAACAGCGCTGCCGATCGCTCGGCATGTCCGTTCCCATAGGAAAGCGTCACACGTATACAGTGACACGTGTAGCGAATAACGTCACGCAACAAGAGGGGCGTAAATCGATGGCGTCAAGGTCTCATCAGATGGCGTTTGACGGTGTCGGCGATGATGGCTTGATGACGCGGTGCGATGTGTACCGACCGGGGCCGGCGGTGCGCGTAAGCGGAGAAGTCTTCGAAACCACCCCAGTGTTCGACACGTATTGGAAGTTTGCAGCGCGGCGCCAACGGGTCTACGAGTCACGATTGGCCGGATCCCCTGGCCCTTGGACCACAGATCCTGTGCTGCGCAGCCACCGATTTACGAACTGCTACAGAGCCGCCGACCGCGTAAGCCAGTTCCTCATCCGCGATGTCGCATACGCCGGCTCCCAGCGGCCCGATGAACAGATATTCCGTGTCCTGCTTTTCAAGCTTTTCAACAAGATCGACACCTGGCAGTTGCTAACCCAGCGACTGGGCTTTCCTACGTTGGATCAGTTCGATGTCGACATGTACGGCGATGTTCTCGACGAGGCGTTCGCACAGGGACGCCGCCTGTACTCGGCGGCCTACGTCGTGCCCCCACCGCGGTTCGGTGCGGACCGCAAGCACCGCAACCATTTACGGTTGCTGCGGTACATGCTGGACACGCACATGGTCGACCATTTGACGAATGCTGACACCATGAGAGACGCTTTTACTGTTCTCAAGAGTTACCCCGCCATGGGCGACTTCTTGGCCTTTCAATTCCTCATCGACATCAACTACAGCACCGCGTTGAATTTCGACGAGATGGACTTCGTAGTGGCTGGACCTGGTGCACGTGACGGCATTCGAAAGTGCTTCGGCCCCTCGAGCGCAGGCAGGGAACAGGCGTTGATCGAATACATGGCCGCGTCCCAGGACGAACACTTCGCACGGCTCGGCCTGCCGTTCGGGGGTCTGTTTGGCCGGCCGTTGCAGCTCATTGATTGTCAAAATCTCTTCTGCGAGGTGGACAAGTACGCCAGAGTGGTGCATCCCGACGTGTCGGGTTACAGCGGCCGGACCCGGATCAAGCAGAAGTTTCGCCCGGTACCTACTGCAGTGTCGGCGTGGTTCCCGCCTAAGTGGCGGCTCACCCTTCCCGCGCTCCGCACCGTCTCGGCGTGACCGTCAGCGCCACCCGCTACGATCTGCCCCAGATGAAGCGAGAGGAGCATTCGACCGTGGATGCAGACATCGTCAAAGACCGCGAATTCATGATGGTCGCCGCGAGCCTGGAGCGCCTTGCAATTCGGGTGGAGAGCCGGTTCAACTCGGACATGACCGAGTCGGCCGACGACCCTGTAGCCGGAGTGGAGCTCGTCAATTACGCCCGTGCTTGCCTGTCCGTACTCGAGGATCCTGCGGTCAGTGCACGGCTGCTGGCAGCGTCGCCTCATCGCTGGTAACAGCCTCCTGATTGAGATCCTGCCGAAGCGCGGTTAACGCAGCGATACGGTCCTGGCGTAGGTGGTCGGCGTGGGCATGGCCGACCACGACAGTGAGGTGTCCCGCTGTGAGCCCCGCCTGCTCGGCCAGATAGCGCTGCAACCGCGCGATGCCGAGGTAATTACCCAGGCCCCGCTGCATCAGCCATTGCGAGCGATAGTGAGCCACCGCATGCAGCAACGAGCAATCATGCTGAAATGACAGGAACGACAGGCACGGAAAACCCATCGGTGACGTGTCTAGGCTCGGCTCGAACACCGGAATGCCGGCCGTGATCGGCTCTGGGGCATCCGCTGGAATCTCCAAAGTTGCTTCGTATCTGGCGCGCTTGGGCCCGTCGGTGCTCAGTTCGACGTTCAGTGCCGAAACGATGCGCTGCAATTGGTTCGTCGTCGTGCCGGCGGCACCGGGATATGCGACCAGCCGCAGGAAATAGGTGCCGTTGCGGTTGTTGCGGTCGAGACGCTGTAGCTCCGGGAAGACCCGCTCGTAGCGGACACCCAACTCGGTGGCGTCCGGCGTCTGCGCCGCCATCGCTGCAGGGAAAATCGTGTTGGCCACAGTCGCCACGCTCGGTAGCTGCACTTCGTTCAAGAGATCCGAAGCGGCACGGTGGATGCGTGGAGACCCGTCGAGGGAGGCATCGACGATGCGGGTCACCGTGTGGAACGCCTTGCGGTGCGGCTGCGCAGCCACCCACAGAATGCTGTCCAGCCACCCAGCCGCCAAGTTAGGAGCCTCGATGTAGCAGAAGTCGGTCACAACGCACCTTCCGTCGCCTGCAGCAGCGAATTATCGACCTGCCTGTAGATCCCCCGCGGACGCCCTGACACTCTGATGGAGTACTGCATCGAGCCCCCGGTGAGAATTACCCTGGCGTCACCCTCACCGGGATCGCCGCAGCGCACCGCCCACCCGCCTGCAACCGAACCGAGGATCTCTGCGGGGCCCTCCACTGCACATTCCTCGCCGATCTCGGTCGGAAGCATCATGATGTCGCCCGGCGAGGCGACTGACGCTGAGGTGTAGGCGGGCGCCACCGTCAGATCCCAGACGTCAAGCCCCCGGGTCGACGTGATGCCGTCCCCGGCAAGCTGGCGCTTGAGCACCGCCGGTGACACCGCAGCCCAGCTCCGGGCCTGCGCCTGGCTGATCAGCTTCAGCACACCCAGGTGGCGAACAGTCGCGGCGAATGTGGTGCCCAGCCGCAGGGCGAGTTGATAGACCTGAGCAGGGGCACGCGGAGCGGTCATACCCATCTCGCTGCACACCGCTACCACCGCGCGGCGCGGCATGAGAAACCACGACGCGAACGCCTCGGCCACTTTCTCCTCATCAGACCAGCCACCTCGCCTCGTCGCGCGCAGCGACGCCGACGGATTCTCGGCATCGGCGCCGGATTCGATCGACGACTGATGGCCAAACCGATGATGTCCGAGTTCGTGGGCGGCGGTATGCCGGCGCACAGCTCGGGTGAGCGCATTGTTGACCATGATGCCCGGACCAGTTGTCGCGCCGTGCAGGTACACGCCGAACAATGTAGGCAGCGGCTGGTACATCAACACGACGCCCGCTCGGTCGATGGCGGCGCCTACGTCAACCGGTCCCGCCGTGGCCTCGACCCCGAGGTCACCGTGCGCTTGTGCCGCAGCGATCGCCGCTACCCGGTGGGCGTTCTGCCAGGTGATCGTCACGGTCATCGTGTCCCGGTACGGCGGACGTGCTGGAGGTACTCGGCGAACTTGAGGATCTCGCGGTGATCGGCGGCCGTGAGGTCGGTCAGTACCCGCCCCAGAGCCACGGGAATGTCAGTCGGCCCAGACTCAGGTGCCTCGACGCCAAGGAAGTAGCTCGGAGGGTACTGATACAGGCGCGACAGCTTGCGAAGTTCCAGACTGTCGACCTTGCGGTTGCCGCGTTCGATCTCGGATATCGCTGAACGGGGAATTCCCGTCATCGACGTGACGTGCTGCTGGGAGAGCCCGAGGTACTCCCGAACCTCACGAAGTCGGCGTGCCAAGGCTTGCTGGTCGAACTCAGTGCCCCCGGAAGTCATGCGGTCGCCTGTCCCGACTGTTGGCCCTCAAGTTGGCGAACCACAGCTTGTGCGAATCCGTGCACTGACAGAAGCGACTGCGCGGTTTCCTCGGTGGCAGGGAGCACGACCCCGACAGCATTCTGCACCAGCACCAGAATCTCAACCGCCAGAAGGGAATCCAGAGGCATCTCCTCGCCCAGGGCGATGAGTTGCGCGCGCAACTCGGTGACCGTGAGATCTGCCCGCTCGGCGAGCAACTCCAAGATCAAGTCCACGATGTCAGCTTCGGTCATACTCGACCTCCCTGTTGGGTTTTCAGACGGCCTGATCGATGGTACAACATTGTTAGGGAAACGGACCGACTGTCGGAAAAGCGAACAGGAGCACGCCGTGGAATTCGACGCTTACCAGCTCAAAGCCTTCGGTACCGCCCAGAAGCGGCACCCCGGCGACCAGCCACTCGAGGCGACGCGGCTGATGGTGTACTTGCTGGGACTCGCCGGTGAAGCCGGGTCGGTAGCCACCACCTATAAGAAGCACCTTCGCGACGGTGACGCGTACGGCGGCTGGAAGAAACAGCTGCGGGAGGAGCTCGGTGATGTGCTGTGGTACGTAGCGGCGATCGCCACCGAAACAGAACTCGACCTCGATGACATCGCAAAGGCCAACCTGCACAAGACACAGTCGCGGTGGCTCCCTTCAACCAACTACCAGCTCGACGCTGCTGCCCCGCCCCATGAGCAGTTGCCACGGTCCGGCACGGTGGACTTTCGCCAGACGCTCAATTCCGACGGCCGACCTGAGGTCACCGTGTGGATGGACGGCCGTCAGCTCGGCAACCCCCTCACCGACAACTCGTTCGACGACGACGGGTACCGCTTTCACGATGTCTTCCACCTCGCGTATATGGCGATCCTGGGCTGGTCCCCTCAGTTCCGGAAGATGTTGGGGCGCAAGAGGAAGTCGGACCCACAAATCGATGAAGCCGAGGACGGCGGTCGCGGTATCGTCACCGAAGAAGGCCTAGCTCACTTCGCGTTCGCCTACGGCGCCCAGCACAACCATCTCGAGGGCATCGATCGCATCGATCAGCCGTTTCTGGACTCCATCGCCATGATGACCAACACCTTTGAAGTCGGCGCCCGCACGGCCGCGGACTGGGAGCTGGCGATACTGGAAGGACACCGCATGTTCCGGGAACTACGCCGCCATGGGGGCGGCTCGGTGGCCTTCGACGCTGACCAGCGCGTCCTAGTGTTCACTCCGCCGCCGACGTAGGTCGATGCGTCGGAGTCACTAGGGGCATTTGCGTACTGGGGGCCTACCCATTGGGGATGGGCCGTACAAGAACTTCGAGGCGACGCCCGCAGCGCTCCGACCGACGGGCGCGGAAACGCTGCGAACGATGACAGGAGCGGCCCGTTCCCGGGACTTGTGCGCTTACGTCCCGCGGTCGACCCCAACATTGATCCATGAGTAGATCGCGGTGCCAAACACAAAGGTCACGACCTCTTTCGAGTTCGTGACCTTTGCGCTTGCGGTTTGTGGAACCGCTCGTGGTGGGCGAAGGGGGACTTGAACCCCCACGTCCCGAAGGACACTGGCACCTGAAGCCAGCGCGTCTGCCATTCCGCCACTCGCCCGAATGACCGCGCAACCGTATCACCACAGCGCCACCGGACCCAAACCGCGAGATGGGGATCAAGATCACGCGCCCTGACCTGCCGCTACCCGATTCTCAGAGTTCTGTTGGTCACGCATCCCAGCAGTGGGCCGATAACATGCGTGTGAGCAGTGTGGCCACAGCGACACGCGAACACGCGGGGGCCGGGCACGACGACAACAGAAGGGGCGGTGCGATGGGTCTGGCAGACCGTATCGAACGTCGCCTCGAGTCGACCGTCGGCGACGCTTTCGCCCGGGTCTTCGGTGGAACCATCGTTCCCCAGGAGGTCGAAGCGCTGCTGCGCCGTGAGGCCGAGGCCCACGCCCGCGAAGTCGGCGGTGGCCGCATTTTGGCCCCCAACGACTACGTCATTACGCTCAGCGACACGGACTACCAGAACGTAAGCGCCGATCCGGAACGGACGTCGTCGACATTTGCCAGGCACCTACGAGGTTTCATTCATGACCAGGGATGGCAAACGTATGGTGATGTGGTCGTCAGGTTCGAGGCCGCATCGACGCTGCACACCGGACAGTTTCGTGCCCGTGGAGCGGTCAACCCCGACTCGTCCACCGGCACGCCCGTCCCAGCACAGCACGACCGCCCGTCCACCGCACAACCAGGAGTACCAGCGATGACCGACAACCCGAGCTACCGCGGCCAGGGACAGGGGCGGCCCGGCGACGAACAGTACGACGAGCGCTACCGCCAGCAGGAGGAGCAGCAGCGCAGCGGCTACCCGCCCGAGCACGGTGCCCACCCGGATCAGGGCGGATACCCGCCGCGCCAGGGCGGCTACCCCGAGCAGGGCTACCCGCCGCCGCCCGCCCCGCCGTCCTACGAGCAGCGTCCGCCGGCCGGATACGGCCAGCAGCCCCCCGCCGGCTACCCCGACCAGGGCTACCGTCCGCAGCCGCCGGCCGGTTACCCGCAGCCGCCGGCCTCCCCGCCGCCCGGTTACGGCGAGTACGACTACGGCCGCCCGCCGGCCCCGCCGCGCCCGGACGAGGGCTACGGACGCCCACCCGCTCCCCCGGCGCCGCCTTACGAGCAGCCGTCGTACCCGGACCAGGGCGGCTATCCCGATCAGGGTGGCTACGGTCGCGATTACGGCCGCCAGGACTACGCCGCGCCCGCCGCACCGCCGGCCCCGGACTACGGCCGCTACGGTGAGCCGCCCGCGGCCCCCGGCTACCCGGACACCGGCTACGGCGAGCCCGAGGGCTACGGCCAGGGCTATGGACAGCCTGCCGCCCAGCCCGGGTACGGCCAGGACTACGGACAGGGTTACGGTGCCGAGCCCGCGGGCCCCGGTGCCTACGGCGGCTACGCCGGCGCAGGCGCGACGGTGACGCTGCAGCTCGACGACGGCAGCGGCCGCACCTACCAACTGCGCGAGGGCGCCAACGTGATCGGCCGCGGACAGGACGCCCAGTTCCGGCTGCCCGACACCGGGGTGTCGCGCCGTCACCTGGAGATCCGCTGGGACGGTCAGGTCGCGCTGTTGTCGGACCTGAACTCCACCAACGGCACCACGGTGAACAACGCCCCGGTGCAGGAGTGGCAGCTGGCCGACGGCGACGTCATCCGGCTGGGCCACTCCGAGATCATCGTCCGCGTCCACTGAGCGGCGCCCAGCTGGCACTTCGCCCTCAAGCCGACGGGCGCCCCAGTATCGTGACGGTGCCGATGATCTTGAGACGAGGCGGAGAGGACGTCAGATGCAGGGGCTAGTTCTGCAGCTGACACGGGTCGGTTTCCTGCTGCTGCTGTGGCTGTTCATCTGGTCGGTATTGCGCATCCTGCGCACCGATATCTACGCCCCGACCGGGGCGGTGATGGTCCGTCGCGGGCTGGCACTGCGGGGATCGCTGCTGCCCAACCGGCAGCGGCGCCACATCGCCAGGCACATGGTCGTCACCGAGGGAGCGCTGGCCGGTACGCGCATCACCCTGGGCAGCCAACCGGTGCTCATCGGGCGCGCCGACGACTCGACGCTGGTGCTCACCGACGACTACGCGTCGACACGGCACGCCAGGCTGTCCCCACGGGGCTCGGAATGGTATGTGGAGGACCTAGGATCGACCAACGGTACATACCTTGACAGGGCGAAGGTGACGACGGCGGTAAGGGTTCCGATGGGGACGCCGGTACGAATCGGCAAGACGGTAATCGAGTTGCGGCCGTGACATTAGTTCTACGGTATGCGGCGCGCAGCGACCGCGGGCTGGTGCGCGCGAACAACGAGGACTCGGTGTACGCGGGTGCCCGGCTGCTGGCATTGGCCGACGGCATGGGCGGTCACGCCGCGGGCGAGGTGGCTTCCCAGCTGGTGATCGCG
>NZ_LQOL01000038.1 GCF_002101555.1 Mycolicibacterium canariasense | reverse complement strand
GATCCGGCCAAGGTCAACGTCAGTGGTGGCGCCATCGCGATCGGGCACCCGATCGGGATGTCGGGTGCGCGGATCACCCTGCACGCCGCGCTCGAACTCGCCCGCAAGGGGTCGGGCTACGCGGTGGCGGCGCTGTGCGGTGCCGGCGGTCAAGGTGACGCACTGATCCTGCGCCGTTGAGTGCGTCTCGCTCGCGCAGGCGCACCGGAATGACCGCTACTCGTGCTTGAAGCGGGTTGTTGACACATCGGCAACCAGCTGATCAGGAGTGTGCTGGTCCAGCGCACGTTGGTTTGTGCCAATCCGAGACGGACATGCTGTCGGGGTGGCTTGTGTAGTTGTCGGTCGCTGCGCTGGCCCACCGGCGCTGTGGGAGAACAGTTTTGCCCAGCCGAGCCGGGGCCAGCACAGACCGAAGGTGGACAAATCGACTCCGAGCAATCCGGCTCGCACGAGGGCTTTTCGCTCCGCGCACGTAAGAACCCTACGGGCGCCAACTTAGCGTGCACCAATTGGTAGGGCACCCAGTGCCTTACGAGTGACTGACGATCGATTTGCAAGCCTGTACCGCCAAGGTCGGCTGCCGCTGGAAAAGTTCGTCTCCGAACGCATCGGCTTAGAAGATCTCGAGTCGGCATTCCATCGCATGCACGCCGGTGAGGTGCTGCGCTCGGTGGTCATCCTCTGATGGGTGCCATCACCCGTGTGGTCACCAGCGGCACCTCCTCCCTCGACGGCGGCGGCCACGCCGAAAGCTGTGTTGCCGACTGCAGTGACGCCGCGGTTCATCCCAGATGGGTTGTCATCCGGGTCGGCGTTCGATCCGGTACACCGAAGCCGGCGGAAGGTTGCGTGGCGTCCAGCCGATTCGGGTAGCGCGCAAGCGCAGTGCTGCAAGCAAATTCGGCCGTATGGGACACGTAGGCCCGTAGGTGAACTGGTAGAGGCGTCCCTGCGGTCGAAGGACCGACACCGCCGTTTCAAGTACTCCGGTGACCGCGTCGACAGACATGGACAACAGCGGCAGGCCGCTGATGACGGCATCGATCTCCGGACCATCGATCAGCTGCCAGGAGTCGGTGGCGGCATCGGCACACACGACGTGCAGGTCCCGGAATCGTGTGTTGAGCAGATCGGCGAACTCGGGGTTGGCTTCCACCACCGTCAGGCGGGACGGTGGCACGCCGCGCGCGAGCAGGGCGTGGGTGAAAACGCCGGTGCCGGGCCCGAGTTCGACTACGCGATCCGATGCGGCGATATCCTTGGTCATCAGTTGAGCCAAGGCGGGACTCGACGGTGCGATCGCCGCGGTGCGCAGTGGGTGTCGCAACCACGCACGGAACAGGGCAGCCGCGTCTCCGTGGCGGGTGGCAGGTGTGTTCCCCTGGCGTGGGCGGTGAATGGGTTCGCCAACGTGAATTGGGCTGTGTCGATCGTGAGCAGAGGCGGCCGCGCAAAGTGTCATGACTGGTATTGGAAGCGCAATTGCCCGGGCCCTACCAGGGGCCGGTCAGTCCGCGGATGGAAGGTCTCCGTGTGCCGGCGACGGATCGACGATCGGGGGTGTACGAGTCCCTGGATGTTCGGCCCGATCACAGGAAGAATGGGCACATGGATCAACCTCAGCTCGCCGAATTCCTCCGTAACCGGCGAATGGCACTGACTCCTGAAGACATCGGGTTACCCAGCGGCCTGCGACGTCGCACCAGTGGCCTACGTCGCGAGGAGGTCGCGTCACTGGCAATGATCTCCACTGATTACTACTCCAGAATGGAGCAGCAGCGCGCTTCGCAACCATCGGTGGAGGTGGTGGCCTCGCTGGCCAAGGCGCTACGCCTCTCGCTGGATGAGCGTGATCACCTGTTCCGGCTGGCAGGGCACAATGCGCCCGCGCGCACCCCGGTCGGCACCGAGGTCAGCGCGGCAATGATGCGCATACTGGATCGGCTACAGGACACGCCGGCGCAGGTGATGTCGGCATTGGGCGAGACTCTGGTCCAAACCCCGCCTGCCCGCGCACTTCTCGGCGACGAGACAAGGTACGAAGGTCTGTCCCGCAGCGTCCTCTACCGGTGGTTCACCGACGATGCCGCGCGCAGTGTGTATCCGGTCGAAGATCATCCGAAGGTCGGGAGGTCCTTCGTCGCGAGCGCCCGCATCGCATACGTCCGTGACGGGGCGACATCCCGTGCGGCCCAGGTTATCGACTCGCTACTCCAGCGCAGCCCGGAGTTCGCAGAGCAGTGGGCGCAACACCATGTCGACCAATCTCACGAGCTGGAAAAGCGGATTGTGCACCCGCGGTTGGGCGTTCTCGATCTTCAGTGTCAAGTTCTCCACGATGTGACGCACTTGCACACGTTGCTCGTGTTCACCGCGGACCCCGCGACCGAAAGCCGCGCCAAACTCGCAGCGCTCTGCGCGGCACCACACGAATACCAGCGTGACGCTCCCGCCGACGTCAGCCCTACCGAAGCGCCGGTCCGCCGTCAGGATGTCAACGGCAGGTCGTGAACGATGTGCCGTATCAGCAGTCGAATCGGTGGTTGCCGATGACCGACAACAGCTGCAACGTTGTTTCATCGGCTGAACCTGGAGTCGCGTGGTAGATGACAACCCGCTGGCTACGGTCGGTCAGGGTAAGGACCTTGCGCTGCAACTCGAGTGGACCCAGCGATGGATGGATGAAGCAACGCGGCTCGATGGTGAATGGTTGTTCTCTCAGGTCGTCACGCCTCCACAGCGTTGCAAATTCCTCACTGCGACTGAGTAATACGATGATCAGATCGGTCACGGACTGGCTGACTCGCGTACTGGATTGCGCACGCCGCAGATCGGCCGCGATCTCCACACTGATCGAGCGGTGATCGATCGGGGCGTAGCGTTGCCGCTCGCCGGGGTCGAGGAACCAGCGATAGTAACCGCTGCGGGCCCGCCCGGTATGCCGGCTCAGATCCCCGATCAACGCTTTGGAAGCTCGGGTCTGCCAGAGCACCTCGCCTATCGGGCCGACGGAGTGTGCGGGTGTGTCGGCGAGCCTGTCGAGCAACAGCATCACACCCGGATCGACGTGGGCGTAGCCTACATCATTCCCAGCGGCATAGCCCGCCGCCGCGAACAACGCGTCACGTTCCTCGCGTGTGAACCGAAGACCCCGCGCAATACCGGCCAGTGTGGCGGGCGACGGACGAGGCCCGGTCGCCCTGCTGCCCCGGGACCGTTCCAGTCGACTGTAATAGGTGGTCGATATCGAGCAGAGCTCCGCGACTTCTTCGCGACGAAGTCCGGGAGTTCGCCGTCGCCTACCACGGGCAAATCCGACGTCCTCGGGCTGCAGAGTTCGTCGCCGGGCTCGCAGCAACTCCGCCACGCGACCGAGATCGACATCCAGGGACATCACGTGTCGATGATGCGGCCCCTTGCCGGCCCGTGGAAGGACCTGCGCATCCGCGGATCCGCCGTCCGTGGACGCCGACGGGGGGACGGTCAGTCAGGGGATAAGTACGGCCTGAACCCGTTACCAGCAGCGTGCCATAGTCGGGATCACCGGTACACACGGGTGAAACTGAGGAGAGCGGAATGAGCAAGAAATCAGAGGTATTCGTGCCGGACATGCGGGGACGTCTGGCAGTGATCACGGGCGCAAGCGACGGCATCGGGTATGCCCTGGCCACCACGTTGGCTCGCGCCGGCGCCGACCTGGTGCTTCCGGTGCGCAACCTCGACAAGGGTGACAAGGCGCTGCGGGGGATCCGTGCCATGGCTCCCGGAGCAGACATTCGGCTGCTTCCCCTGGACCTGTCGTCTCTGCAGTCGGTCGCCGACCTCGCCCAGAGTCTGATGAGCGCCGGACGCCCGATCAACGTGCTGATCAACAACGCCGGGGTCATGAGCCCGCCCGACCGGCAGACCACGGCGGACGGATTCGAACTCCAGTGGGGGACCAACCACCTGGCACACTTTGCGCTCACCGCCAGGCTGCTGCCCCTGCTGAGCGCCGGCAACGCGCGCGTCACCACTCAGTCGAGCGTCTCGGCGCAGATGAACGGGATCAATTGGGATGACCTCAACTTCGAACGGTCCTATTCGGACGCCAAGGCGTACAGCCAGTCCAAGATCGCCAATCTGATGTTCGGGCTGGAACTCAATAGACGTAGTAACGCCGCCGGGTGGGGCATCACGAGTAACGCGTCCCACCCCGGCGTGACTCCCACCAACCTTCTGAAGGCACAGCCGCAAATGGGCCGCCCCCGCGACACGGCGAGTTTCCGGATGGTGAAGGCGTTCGCTCGGCTCGGCCTGTTGAACCGGTCGGCTGAAGAGGGAATGCTGCCCGCCCTGTACGCGGCGACGCATCCGCGTGCCGAAGGCGGTAAGTTCTACGGCCCCAGCGGTTTTCTTCACTTGTCGGGGCCGGCCGCCGAGCAGCAGGTCTATCGGCCGGCTCGCGACGTGGAGGAGGCCGCACGCGTCTGGGAAAAGTCGGAGGAACTCGTCGGCGTTCAATTCGCCACCCGCTGAGCCGCTTGTCAGGCTTTCTCCGCCGCCCCGGCGTTCACCACCGCGAGTACACACCGAGCACCACAACCGCCGCGGCAACCGAGAGGGCAAGGAGGGATGCGATACGCCATGCTATGGAACCGTCGCGTCGCCGCGCCCGCAGATACATCTCCGCGATGAGAAGGTTGGGCACGTAGAAGGCGAAGGCCATCATCTGGTCGAACCATCCGGTGAACTGGGGTGTGTGTCCGCCCGTGCCGAGGACGCCCGCTGCACCGTACTCGAGCCGGTACAGCCACGAGGCGACGACGAGAACGAACAGTCGCACCGCCCAATCGCGATGTGCCGCGACGTCGCGGGCGCGGGCGTGACGAAGACACCGGACGGCTGCTACGAGTACGAGGACTCCGTAGAGGCCGAAACCGACGTCCATGACCGCACCGCCTACGGTGCCGTTGAGCACGATGTAGCCCAGTCCACCGACCGCGGCCAATATCGCCGAACCCACGTACGCCCGTCCGATCGCACGGTGCATGACCGGCCACCGACGACGCGCCGCCGTGACGAATTGCACGCACCCCAGCACCATCACGATGACGCCGGCGACCAGATGCAGTACCAACGACGTGGTGGCGACCGGATCTCCGCCGTTCGAGAAGCCGGGTGCGAACAGATGCCACTGATCAGGGTCGGCGCCGAGCAATGGCGCCAGATACCGCAAGACGATGTACAGACAGAATTGCATGCCGCTCAGGCACAGCAACACCGTGATCCCCGTTGCGAGTTGCCGGTTCATAGCATCGAGCAACCCTGATGTCTTCTGCGAGTGCTCCTGGCCACCTCGATGATCCGGATTGGACACCACCGTCATTGTTCGCGCAGCCGTCCTGCGGCAAAATCGGCGGCCTGGGACGCCATGCCGTTATCGATGTAGGTGCCGTGAGCCGTCCGGTCCAGACCACCGGCCGCGGCGGTGAGAAACAGCGTGCTGTCGGGGGTACTCCGTGCCGCCATGGCGTCTCCTCGGATTTCGGGCCTTTGGGACACATCCGTCATGCGACGCTTCCGTGACGCCGACATACCACCCGATGGTGCTTGCCGGGGTCGTGGGCGGGGAGGGTCGGCTTATCCGGGGATCGCGGCTCCGCGGCACGGCTTTGGCGGGGGATACGCGGGCGCAGTTCTGGGATCGGCGTGGCCCGTGGACACGACGGTCGGCAGGCCCGGCCGTTTCGAGCTGGACGCCTCAGAAACTCGTCGAAATGTCCTGTGAGAAGGCAATGAACGGTGACTACGGGTGATCCCGTCAGGGCCGCCGGCGGCGGACGTCGGTCGATGTCCCTGATGCCGTCCTCGTGGACGTCTCCGGCGCCAGGGGCTGGGTGGAGCCACCGCCCGTGAGGCCCGACAGCGCGATGCGGGCGGCCTGGTCCGCGATCTCGTCTATCGAGCTGCGCGAATGGACGCCGTCGTACCACTGGGTGGTCCCGTTGCACATCCCCACGAGCAACAGGGCCTGCGTCATCGGGTGCACCGTGACGAAGATGCGGGCTCGTTGACCGGCTTCGATCACGTCGGCGACGCGCTGTACGTATCCGAGCATGCCCTTACGAAGAGTCTCGGCGCGGTCGCCGCCGAGTTTGTTCAACTCCGCGAACTGCACGCGGAACGTGTCGGGCTGGGCCAGTACAACCCGAACGTGGTTGCGCACGATCTCGGTCAGTGCGACATCGGGCGCCAGATCGGCGTCGAAGATGGGCTGTGATGTGGAGATCATCGCCTCTCCCGCCTGGGCGATCAGTTCATACAGGATCTCGTCTTTGGCGGGGAAGTAGTGATAGACGGCTTGGCGGCGGAAGCCCAACTCCACCGCGATCTGATTGAGGTTCGTCTCGCGGTATCCCTGCTCGGCGAACAGCTTGGTCGCGGCACGCAGGATGTCCTGACGGCGCGCGGCGTCCTTGTGCTCGACGGGGCGGGGTCCACTGGGCGTCTGTTCGGGTCGCGCTTGGTTGACCACCGCGGCTGTCCTTCCGTCGAATGTCGAGTAACAGGTTACTGCTCGGCGGGCGCACCACAGCCAAGCCCAGCCGCTCCGGCGCCGACGCACTCCGTCGCAGCTCGGCGGGGGGCGACGGTCTGATCGTCGCGGGCCCAGAACCAGCTGCTATGTGGGCAGGCGACCCCGTCGATTGACATTTGCTTGCGCGCAAGTAATCATCGCTATATGCCGCAGTCGACGCTCCGCGTGGGGGACATCGACGTCCACCCGGTCCTGGACGGGATCATGCCGATCCCACTGTCGTTGCTCTATCCGGACGTCTCGATAGACATGTGGAACACGATCTCCACCGACCTGACGGCGGCCGGCTGCCTCAACGTGCCCTACGGGGGATTCTTGGCCGTCGATCCCGCGGGTAATCGGGTACTCGTGGACACCGGCGGTGGCCGGACACCGGCGCCGCTGCCGGACGGCTCGTTGCCCCACCGCTTCGCCGAACTTCCGCGCGCTTTAGCTGCACTCGGCGTGGCACCCGCCCAGATCGACCATGTGGTCCTGACCCATTCTCATCCCGATCACATCGGCTGGGCCGCGGTCGACGGGGCGCCGTACTTCCCGAATGCCGCCTACCACATACACGAACTCGAATGGGCGAGCCTCGACACCGAGCACGAAGCGCGTCAAGCGCTGCAGCCGATTGTCCCGCAACTGACGCTCTGGTCCGGCGCGCAAGCCACACCGCTCCCGTGGCTCATTCTGCATCACGCGCCGGGGCATTCACCGGGCAATACGGTCGTCGTGGTATCGGATGTGAACGGCGACAACGACTTGGCTCTTGCCGGCGACCTGTTCCACCATCCGCTGGGTGTCGTCCACACCGAGTGGCGATGCGGCTTCGATGCTGACGCCGGCGCCGCCGCGCGGCAACGCCTCGAGTGGGCCGAACGCCTCAGCGCCGCAGGTATTCCAGTTGTCAGTTCCCATTTCCCAGGCCTACAGCCACTACTCGCGTACTGATTCGACCACGGACAGGAGTGCAGCGCGATGATGGCGACCACAGCCGCGGTGAGCCGCGCCGGGACCGGCGGCTTCGCCGTCGAGCAGGTGAGCGTCGAGACTCCGCGCGCGGACGAGGTGATCGTCCGCTTCCTCGCTGCCGGATTGTGCCGCACCGACCTTGAGGTCGCAGCAGGCCGTCTCCCGACGCCGCTGCCCGTGGTGTCGGGGCACGAGGGCGCGGGCGTGGTCGAGTACGTCGGCTCGGGTGTCGCGGGATTTGCCGTGGGCGACAGGGTGATCGCCGGCTTCAACTTCTGTGGCTGTTGCGCCAACTGTCGAGGTGGGATGCCGGCGTACTGCCCCGATCACTTCGCATTGAACTTCGGGGCCCAGCGCGCCGACGGCTCCGTGGGCCTGCGCGATCGGAACGGCAGGCCGGTACACGACCACTTCTTCGGGCAATCGTCGTTCGCCGGACTCAGCCTATGTCGGCCAACTGGATTGGTCAGAGTGAACGAGGACATCCCGGCATCGGTGCTCGCCCCGCTGGGGTGTGGAGTCAGCACCGGTGCCGGTGCAGTGTGGAACGTACTGAAGGCCGAACCCGGAGATACGCTGCTCGTCATCGGTGCGGGGACGGTCGGCCTGAGTGCGGTCATCGCGGCGGTGGCGTCGGGTGCGGCTCGCATCATCGTCGCCGACAGACACCGTGCGAGGCTGGATCTCGCGGTGCAACTCGGCGCCACCGACGTGGTCGACATCAACGCCAATCCGCCGGTCGATGCGGTGCGGGAACTCACCGGTGGCGTGGGCGTCGGCCTGGCCCTGGAGTCCACCGGATCGTCGGAGTCGATGACGGCCGCGGTGGGTGCGCTGGCTCCATTGGGCAGGGCCGCGATCCTCGGAATCGCACCCCCACAAGCTGAATTCCGAACCGATGCTTTCGAGTTGTTGTTGGGACGCAGTGTCATGGGGTCGGTCATCGGCCACCAAGCACCCGCCGTGCTGATACCGCGAATCCTCCGCTTGTACCGACAGGGCAGATTTCCGATCGAACGGCTCACGACGACCTACCCCCTGGAGTCGATCAATGAGGCGGTCGCCGATGTCGAGTCCGGTGTGACTGTCAAAGCGGTTCTCGAACATCGACACCACCAGGAATAGAAGGAGTATCCAATGGAAGTTGAACGTACCGAAACGAACGAGGATATCGGCGAGATCCCCACCGCCTTTGTGTATTTCGAGGAAGTCAACCAACCCGGCGGTATCGGTTTGACGAAGCGGCTCGAGAAGCTGGCGAAGGTCGATCTCAGCCTGCCGCCTGATGTGGTTTCGAGCATGGGGCGTGCGCTCGATCAGGGCGACCGACTCGGTGACGCCTGGTACGCCGACGCGCGGACGCGCGGGTCCGTGCGGCAGGCGCGAGAGGAGTTCAACACCGCGGTTCAGGGTGGCATCGAGGCCGTAGCCGATCCGTCGCCCGCCCTCGTCGAACTCTTCACACAGATTCACACCGAACCCGAGTGGTTGGACTGGGACCTGTTCGACCGCGGTGCCACGGTGTTCCGGCGATACGGAAGAGAACTCTATCCGTACTTCGGGATGGCGACCTTCGCCGGATACCGCACCCCGTCGGTCACCAAGCCGCTGATCCTCACCGGCGCCTACACCGGAAACTCGGCGTTGAACCGCTTCTGGGAGACCTGCAAGCACTGGACCGACGTCAGCGAACCCGACGGAATGCGCAGGGGTAATCCGGGCTACGTGACCTCGCTGCACGTACGGCTACTGCATTGCATGATTCGGGCGCGCATCATCAACCACAAGGAATGGGACCGATCGCACCTCGGCGTTCCGATCAGCCAGTTCAACATGTTCACCACGCTGATGGCGGGTTCGATCATCTCGGGGGCGCAACTGCATACGCTCGGATACCGCACCACCGATGACGACATCGTCGCGATGCTGCACATGTGGCGCTATATCGGCTACGTGATGGGCGTGGAGACGCCGTGGTATCCGGAGACCATCGAAGACGCCTACCGTGCCATGCGGTTGACCGCGCTGGCGCAGCGCACCGAGGACAATGACGACAGCCGAAAGCTGTGTCACTCGTTCATGGATTCCTACAAGCCCGATCCCGAGGATCGGGGATGGAAGCGAGCCAAGGCCGAACTGAACTATCGATTCCAATTGGGCCACGCCTACTTCTACACACCCGGGTCATACCTGAGGTCGGACTTCCCGAACGTCGGTCTCTGGCGCTTTGCGCCGCTGCTGCGATTTGCCCCGAACTTCCTGCGAGACACCGCCTGCCAGAAGATCCCGACAGTTGCGCGGTTGGTGGACCACCGGCACCGCGACTGGCGACGCAGGGAACTGGACCGCACGCTCGGGGCCGGTAAGGGCAGCTTCAGCCCGGTCGAGACGCTGTCCCGCTAGCCCGGGTCGAACCAGGCAAGGAGTCGAGAACACATGAGCGAGTCGTCCCGCATCGGCTTGTCCGAGGTCGTCCTGCGCACCCCGCACTACGAAAGGTTGTGCCGGTTCTACACCGAGGTTCTTCGGCAACCTCCGACGCTGGATATGACCCCCGCGAGCGGCGTGGGAACGACCGATCCGGACGCACCGACCCGGATCGCGTTCTTCCAACTGCCCGGAGGTTTTCCCTACACACAACGCATCGCGGTGTTCGAATGCGCCGACGTCGGTGGCGCGCAACGATCTTCGGTCGGACTGCACCACCTACAGGTCCGGTACCCTGACCTCGAGCGCTTGTACGAGCAGTATCTGCACCTCAAGGCGCTGGGTGTGCTACCCGCCGAAGCGGCCAATCACGGCGTGGCGACCAGCCTCTACTACCGCGATCCCGACGGCAACAAGGTGGAGTTGTCGGGCATGAACTTCGCAACGGAAGAGGAGATGCGAGCATTCATGCAATCAGCGGAGTTCCAGCGGAATCCCGACGGATACCAGATCGATCCCGAAGAATACTTCGCCCCGGGCGGCGAGGCCGCGGCCTATAGCGGTGGCCGTCGATGACCGTGACCGTGGAGTGCAGATCGGTAGCCTGGTGACCCTCTTCGCGCAGACAGCCCGAGGAGTGGCGCGGCTCGCAGGGGAGGATCTCTGCCTGCTGGACCTCGCGGCATCGCTCGACGAGCTCATACGATGCGGTCAACTGGATCGTGCGGCCGAGGCGTCGGTTCGGGAGGTGGTCGCCGCCGAAACGATGCCGACGCTCGCGCCCGTTCGGAGGCCGGGCAAGATCTGCATTGTCGGGCTCAACTACGCCGGCCACGCCCGCGAGGTCGGGGCAGACATACCATCGCGCCCACGCTTCCATTTCGCGGCAGGTTCAGCGGTCAGCAATCCGGGCGACCCCATCGTGCTACCCGAACTCGCCGCCGAGGAGGTGGACTACGAGGGGGAGGTAGCGCTCATCATCGGAAAGCGCGCCTGCCATGTGACGGTTGACCAAGCGTGGCGCCACGTCGCGGGACTCACCGCAGCCAACGACGTTTCAGCGCGGGATGTCCAGTTGGGTCGCCACGGGCACGTCGGACGTGCGAACGTCCCTGTCGCCAAGTCGTTCGACACCTTCAAACCGTTGGGGCCCTACATGCTCGGCACCGAGGACATGGAAGCGGGGAAGCCTCTGATATTGCGGACGTTCGTCGACGACGAGTTACGTCAACAGGCGTCGACCGCCGACATGATCTTCGGATTCGACGAGCTGATTGCGGAGATCAGCCGCTACGTCACGCTCGAGCCCGCAGACGTCATCTTCACCGGCACCCCCGCGGGCGTCGCCGAGAACACCGGGAAGTTCCTGAAGTCCGGTCAGACCGTACACGTCGAGATCGGCGGAGTCGGCACGCTGTCGAATCCCGTGTGCCGCACAGCGTGACCGCACGATCGCGGTCCGGGGACGGTGGACTGATCCCGTGGATCGCCATGCCGCACAACGGTGTGGGGCGGGCTGTCTTCCCGCCGGCTGGATGCCGTCACCGACCCTTGGCGCGTTCGGTGGCGCTCAACGTGCCGAGCAGCTTCAGCGCCTGCTCGGACCGTCCGCCCGGTTCCGCACGGCAGACCAGCAGATACTGATCGACCACTCCGGTCACTTCGAAGGTGTGGTAGTCCAGCGACAGGCGGCCCACCGCGGGGTGTTCGATCAGTTTGGTCGCGTGGGACTTGCTGGCGACGGTGTGCGTTCTCCAGAGATTCTCGAACTCGGCACTACCGCAGCGTATTTCGTCGATGAGCGGCTGAATGCGGTGTCGTTCGGAGGGCCGTCCCCAGGTCTGTCTCAGGGCGGCGACGGTATCGGTGGCCACCCTGTCCCACTCGGCGAAGAAGCGTTTGCCTTCGGGATCGAGAAACACCATCCGGCCGAAGTTGTCGGCATTGCTGAACCCGGCGTGCAACACCGTCCCGAGCGCATTGCTGGCGAGGATGTCCTGGACATCGTTGTAGATGAACGCAGGTTGCATCGACCACTGATCCAGCAGCTGCCGCAGCGCCGGCGTGACGGATCTGTTGGTCCGCGAGATACCGTGCGCCGAATCGACGCCGGCCAAGCGGTGTAAGTGCACGTGTTCGTCCATGGACAAGCGCAGTGCCCTGCTGAGGGCACCGAGCAGCGGCGGCGAAGGGTGCCGCTCGCGGCCCTGCTCCAGCCGGGTGTAGTAGTCGACGCTCACTCCGATGAGGATGGCGACCTCCTCGCGGCGCAGCCCGCTGACTCGCCGCTGGCCACGCGGAAACCCCACCTCCTCGGGGCGTACCAGCCCCCTGCGGATGCGCAGAAATACGCCCAGTTCGTTGCCTGTGCCGGCCTCGGCACTGTTCATCCATTCAGCGTAACGAATGCGATGTTGCGCCGAGGGGGTGTGCGGCACCCATGCTGATTTCTTCCTGCTCAGTGCTGCACGGCGCTTCTAGCGTCGATCGCGGGCCGGCTGCGACCGCTCGGCCGGCATCCACGGACAAGGAGACGCCATGGAGTTACGGCGGAGAACGATCCCGATCGCAGTCCTGGCGATGGCGGGATTCGTCGTCGTCACCACCGAATTCATCATCATCGGCCTTCTGCCGCAGTTGGCCACCGACTTCGGGGTGTCACTGCAGCAGGCGGGCATGCTGGTCTCACTGTTCGCCTTCACGGTGGCATTCGCCGGACCCATCGTCACACCGCGCCTCGGTCACCTTGACCGGCGACGCCTGTTCGTGTCGATCATGCTGCTGTTCGCGCTCGCCAATGTCGCTGCAGCCCTTGCCCCCACCATGTGGATGTTCGCAGCCGCCCGATTCTTCCCCGCGGTCGCGCTTCCCGTCTTCTGGGGTCTCGCCAGCGACACGGCGGCCAGAAGCGGCGGGCGGGGGCGCGAGGCGCGTTCGGTCGCGGGGATATACCTCGGCATGTCCACGGCGATGGTCATCGGCGTGCCGCTGGGCACCGTCGCTGCCACGTCGGTGGGTTGGCGCGGTTGTTTCGCCGCACTGGCCGCTGCGGCGTCCGTCGTGGCGGTCGGCCTGCACTTCGGGTTGACGTGGGACTGTTCCGGTGGCCCCCGGCGGGCAGGCGCGGCGGGTTATGCGCTCCTTCGAGCGCCGATGTTCCTCGTCCACGTGGCGTTGTCCGTCCTGATCTTCACGGCCATGTTCACCGCCTACACCTTTCTGGCCGAGATACTGCGTGCCGTCGTTCGAGTAGAGACCGGGCGAGTGGGCTGGTGGCTCATGGCATTCGGAGTGGTCGGACTGTTGGGCAACTGGATCGGAGGCCGACTCGCAGACCGACTGCCGATGGGATCCTCGGTCGTGTTCGCCGCCATGCTGGCGGTGGGGATGGCGGCGGTGACACCGTTGTCCTCGGTACCGGTCGGCGCAGCGAGCGCCCTCTGCATCTGGGCTGCGTCCTTCACCGGCTTGTTTCCGATCAGTCAGATACGGGTGATGGCACAGGCCCCCGGGGACGAATCTCTCGCCGCCACGGTGAACGTCTCTGCCGCGAACGCCGGTGCCGGTCTCGGCGCGCTGGTCGGCGGCGTGGCGATCGATCTCTGGGGACTCGAGTATCTCGGCCACGTGGCGGCAGCGATCGCGCTGGTTGCGCTGTCCGTGCTGGTGATCGCCCTGCGCCGGAAGCGACGAACGCCCGCTGCCGGGATTGCTCTCGCCGGCGGGGTGACCGCGTGACCGCGCGGCCTCGGCACGACATCACGGTGGAGGTGAACGGAGTGGCAGCACCCGGCCGTGTCGACCCCCGCACCACCTTGGCCGACTTCCTCCGTGAGCATCTCGAACTGACGGGCACCAAGATCGGCTGCAACCAGGGAACATGCGGGGCCTGCACGGTTCTGGTCGATGGTCGGCCCGCGTTGTCGTGCCTGCTACTGGCGATCGCGGTCAGAGGTCGCGTGACGACCGTCGAGGGATTGGCTGCGGCGGGGGAGCCGCATCCACTGCAAACGGCGTTCGTCGAGTACGACGCGCTGCAGTGCGGCTTCTGCACGCCCGGCCAGCTCGTCAGTGCCGTCGCATGTATCCGCGACGGCCACGCGGGCGATCTCGCAGGCATCAAGGAGTTCATGAGCGGCAACCTCTGTCGTTGCGCCGCATATCCGATGATCGTCGACGCGATCAGAGCGGTCGCGGCCGAAGCGGAAGCGTGAACCGATGCGCCCCTTCACCTACCACCGGGCGAGGTCGCTGACCGAAGCTCTGACACTGGCCGGTCGTTCGGGATCCGCCGTGCTCGCGGGAGGCACGACGGTCGTCGACCTGATGCGTCAGGATGTGCTCGCCCCCGGCGACATCGTCGACATCACCGGTTTGCGCGAGTTGACGGGCATCGATGTGCACGGCGACCACATCCGCATCGGCGCCCTCACGACGATGGCGGACGCGGCCGGTCACGACACCGTGCGCTCCGACTTTCCCGCGCTGGCGCAGAGCCTCACGCAGGCAGCCTCCCAGCAGCTGCGCAACGTCGCCACCGTGGGTGGCAACGTTCTGCAACGGACGCGCTGTCCCTACTTTCGCGACGGGCACTCGGCGTGCAACAAGCGTGCACCGGGAACGGGCTGTAGCGCACACGAAGTGGGCCACCCCAGAAACCGGGCAGTCCTGGGAGCATCACCGCACTGTGCTGCGGTGTACGCAGGCGACTGGGCGGTCGCCCTCGCCGCATTCGATGCCGAACTCGAACTGCTGTCCGCGCGCGGGTCGCGTCGGGTGGCCGTGGAGTCGTTCCACCGTGAACCAGGGTCGACGCCGGCGGTCGAGAATATTCTGGAACCGGACGAGCTCGTCGGGTCGATCATCGTTCCGCGATGCGCGGCCGCCAAGCACTCGTGCTACCGGAAGGTCCGCGACAGAGCGAGTTTCGCGTTCGCCATCGCATCGGCGGCGGTGGGTGTCGACACCGACGGCGACATCGACGGCGGCATCGTCACCGCGGCGAACATCGCGGTGGGCGGCACCGCCACGCGGCCTTGGCGCTGCCGAGCCGCGGAACACTCACTCGTCGGCCGGCCGTTGACCGACGCCGGAATCCGACATGCGGCCGAACTCGCGTATCTGAGCGCACGCGGTCCACGGGTGCGGATCGACATCGGCGTGCGGACCGTCGTGGCGGCCCTGCGCGACCTCCGGCGGACGGGGACGCCATGAACCACATCGGGGCGGCGGTGCCTCGGCGCGGCGGTGGTGAGAAGGCCTCCGGTGGCACGCGTTACGCGGCCGACGGGCGTCATTCCGGTCTCGCTCACGCGGTGCTGGTGACCAGCACGATCACCACGGGGCGCATCACCGCGATGGATCTGACAGCGGCCGAGGCGGTACCGGGGCTGCTGGGCATCATCACCCACCACAGCGACGTGTCGACGCTGACCGGGCGATTCGTCGGTGACGGCGGCCAGTTTCACACCAGCCGCAATCCGCTCGGCGGCCCGCTCGTGTACTACCACGGCCAGGTCATCGCGGTGGTGGTGGCCGAAACGCGGGAGGCCGCCGAGGAAGCCGCGAGCAGGATCGCCACGACGTACACGCAAACGCCCGCGAGGGCGTCCTTGACCGAAAACATCGATCGTGCGCGACAGGTGCCGTCAGCGGGTCTGAATATCGGTGACGTCGATCGTGCGATGGCCGACGCTGCGCAGGTGGTCACCACGGTGATCGATACGCCGGCGATGCACCACCATCCGATCGAGCCCTACACCACGACGGCACAGTGGCGCGGCGGTCGACTCCGTGTCGAGCTGCCCTCGCAATGGGTCACGGGCGCGCGGGCCGGCCTCGCCGAGACGTTCGGCCTGCATCTCGATCGGGTCGAGGTGAGCAGCCCGCACGTGGGAGGGGCGTTCGGTTCGAAGGCATGGCTGATGTGGCACACCGTCTTCGCCGCGGCGGCGGCGCGGTCGCTGCGTCGGCCGGTTCGGCTCAGCGTCTCACGCAGCCAGATGTTCACCGTGGGCCCATTCCGGCCGCAGAGTCGTCAGTTCGTGCGCGTCGGGGCCACCGCCGATGGGAAGCTGGTCGGATACGAGCACGTGGAATACGTGCAGACCTCGCATGCCGACGACAATCGGCTCTCGGGCGCCCGCATCACCAGCGCGCTGTATGACGTCGACAACATCCGCGTCAGTGCCTATGTGGTGCCAACGGATGTCAACACCCCCGGCTCGATGCGGGGACCGCACGAGTATGGTCCGGTGTTCGCGCTGGAATGCGCGATAGACGAGTTGGCAGAGCGCTGCGGGATGGATCCCGTCGAATTCCGGCTGCACAACGACACACCGGTGAACCGGGCCGACGGACTACCCTTCAGTAGCCGCTCGTTGGATCGATGTCTGCGTCGCGGAGCGGCGCTGTTCGGTTGGGATGACCGGTCGATGGAACCCGGGACGATGTCTGACGGTGACGCGCTCATCGGATGGGGCTGCGCGACTTCGATTTATCCGGTGCTGCGAGCCCCGGCCGAGGTGGCCGTCAGGCTGGAACCGGGCGGCACCGTGCGGGTGTCGGCCGGCGGTCACGAACTGGGTACCGGCGCGTCCACGGTTCTGGCCCAGATCCTCGCTGACGCAGTGGGGTGCACGCTCGATGACACCGCGGTCGAGCTGGGTGACAGCCGCCTGCCACCGGGGCCGATGACGGCCGGCTCGTCGAACACGGGCTCGATCGGTCCCGCGGTATGGCACGCCGGAGTGAAGGCGCGCACCATGCTGTTGACCGCCTTGGCCGCACGTCTCGGCGTCACCCCGGATCTGCTGAACGCACGGGAAGGCGCGATCACCTGTCCCGCGCGGTCGTTCACCTTCGCCGAGGCGATGGCCGAAGCCGGTCTCGGCACGATCTGCGCCGACCACATCTGGGCCCCAACCGAACTCGACACCGAGAGCGTGGCGTCGGGGCTCGGAGGGCGTGAGGTGTTCGCCCCGCCGACGTCGCGCGGTCGCGCGCTGTACACATTCGGCGCACAGTTCGCCGAGGTCGCCGTCGACCGCGTGACGCGTGTGCCGCGAGTTCGAAGGATGGTG
Organism: Mycolicibacterium canariasense; assembly: GCF_002101555.1. Classification (GTDB taxonomy): domain Bacteria; phylum Actinomycetota; class Actinomycetes; order Mycobacteriales; family Mycobacteriaceae; genus Mycobacterium; species Mycobacterium canariasense. The sequence goes on along the minus strand of NZ_LQOL01000038.1, from coordinate 226,162 downwards.
GGTGTGTTCGACTGCGGCCGTATCGTCAACCCGCGCACAGCGCGGGCGCAGTTGGTCGGGGGCATGATCTGGGGTGCGGGCCACGCGCTGTTCGAGGAATCTGTAGTCGATGCGGCCGGGCGCTTCGCGGGTGCCGATTTGGGCGCCTACCACTTCGCCGTGAACGCGGACGTGGGAGACGTGCACATCGAGACGATCGACAGTCCCGATGAGTTCGCCAACGAACTCGGGGTCAAAGGTGTCGGCGAGATCGGCGTTCTGGGCGCGGCGGCGGCGGTGGCGAACGCGGTCTATCACGCCACCGGGACGAGGGTGCGCAAGACTCCCATCCTCGTGGACGACCTCATCCCGTGAAGCGAGGTTCGGCCGGCGGTCGCGATGCGAGCACGGCCGCGGGCTCAGTTCGACGCGGTCCGCGAAAGCAGCTCGCGCGCATTGCCTTCCATCACCGCGGCCAGTGTGTCGGGTCGGTCGCCGAAGTACGCGTCGACGTTGCGCGTGTACCACGCCGCAGCTGACGGGCTGACCGCCGGGAAGTCCGTGCCGAACAGGATCTGATTCACCGGTACGAAGTTCTCCAGGGCCACGAGGTTCGTTTCGAATCCCGAGAGAGCGGTTTCGTAGTAGAAGGTGCGAAAATCGGCGATGATCTCGTCGGCGGTGAGATCACAGTCGGTGTGGAACGCACACAGTCCGGCCACCCGCGACGCGAGGAACGGCGTGCTTCCGCCGGAGTGCGACAAGATGATTCGCACATTCGGGAACTGGCGCTTGCGCCCGCTCGTGACGAGGTCGGCCGCGGCCTTGTACGTCTCGTTGGGAACCTCCACCACCGGAACCGGCAGGAACTCGTTGGGTGCGGGGTTGCGTCCCGGCGTCTGTTCGCCATGGAGGAATACCACCGCGCTTCTCCGATCGAGTTCGGCCCACAGAGGTTCGAACACGGGGTCACCGAGCGACCTGGCGTCCTCGCCGGTTCCGTAGACATTGGTCACGGTGACGCCGTCCGCGCCGAGCACGTCCAGCGCATAGGTCACCTCCTCGAGTGCCGCATCCGGGTCGGTCGGCGTCGGCAGGTGGGCGAAGAAGCCGAAGCGGCCGGGATGCTCTTCGGCGACCTGGTTGCAGAACGTGTTGATCTCGCGTGCGAACCCGCGTCGGCCTGTTGCCGGTAGGTAGGACTCGATGTCGTTGGGAAGGGACAGGATTGCCGTGGATATACCCATGGCGTCCATGAAGGCAAGGCTTGCGCCGGGGGTCCAGGCCGGCGACTCCGCCGAGAACTTCCAGCCCGAATTCGCGGTCAACGCGCTCGCCACGTCCCCGCCGAACAGTTGCGGCGGGAACGCGTGGTGATGGAGGTCTATCCGGGCAGTGGTCGGTGGCGTCACGGGCATGCCATCAGGGTGCCCCAAATAGTTGATAATTGTCAATAGTTGACATGAGACATTGATATGGTGATGCCGGTGACCAGGGAGCAACGCGCCGTCGAGATGCGACTTCTCGATGCGCTGTATCGATTGAACAAATCAGTCCTGGGTGCTGCTCGCACGCACGTTGCGGCGGTGGCGAAACTGGACCTCGTCGACTTCCTGATCCTCCGGTCGATCGAACTCGGCATCGACGGACCCGGCGATCTCGTTCGAGATCTGGGCCTGCACGCGTCCGTGGTCAGTCGCGCGGTGACCAAGCTGGCCAAAGCCGGGTTGGTGGTACGGGCCGTGGACCCCGCCGACTCGAGGCGGTCCTACCTCACTCTCACGCCGGCGGCCGAGGTCGCCATCTCCGAGGTGGAGGGGCGTGTGCAACCCATGCTGCACGACCGCCTCGGGAGGCTGACCGCTCAACAGATCACCACCCTGCTGGAGTGCTTCGACATCCTCAACGGCGCCGAGTAGCCACCCGGGTCACATGGCCGGGATGGTCGGCTGCAGGACGGCGCGCGCGACTGCCTCGGTTCGTAGGTGCTCGAAGGCCACGTATTCCGGGTCGTTGACCATATCGACGAAGCTCTGCCGAGTCGGGTAGCTGACCAGCAGCACCATGTCCCAGTCGCCGACTTCCGTCGCGACCAGGGAGGGGTGGCCGGCACCGGCGTAGACGATCGTGACCCCGTACCGCTCGTTGAGTCCGGAGGTTGTGAACCGCTCGATGTACTGCAGATACCGGGCGGTGCCGTCTGGCACGAATTGCAACAGGTTCAACATCACCACCGGGCCGTTGGGATCGGCGGCGACGAAACGCTGGAGATCGGATGCATCGAGAACTGACATGGGAGACTCCTCCGCTAATAGTTACTTGCTATACAACACGCAACATACGTGAGCCCACCGACAGGCGGTGCGCAAGAATGACCGCCATGACATCCGATCGTGCGGCCCGGCGGACTCAAGCCGAGCGCCGCGCTGCGACGCGGCAGCGAGTGCTCGACGCCGCGACGGCGCTCGTCGCGGCGCATGGGTCGCGCGCGCTCACCGTGGCCGCCGTCGGCGAGGCTGCCGGCTACAGCCGCGGCATCGTCAACCACCATTTCGGCAGCAGGGCGCGGCTGCTCGAGGAGCTCCTGGCATACACGCAGCAGTTCGACGTGCCGACCGAATCCTCCGATGGGTTGGGCCGCTTGACCGGGTTCATCGCGGCCTACCTGAGGGGGATGCACGAGCGATCGCCGCGGTCGGAGGCGTTCTTGAAGCTGTGGACCGAGTCGACCGGGTCGGAGCCGTCGCTTGCACCGCTGTTCGCCGAGCGCGACGCGTGGTTTCGCCAACACCTCGAACGACACATCGAGGATGGGTTGACCGACAAGTCGATCCGTCGGGAGACCAACCCGACCATCGCGGCGGTGGCGATCATCGGCCTGTTGCGGGGTACCGCGATGATGGCGTTCTCGACGGCCCGCGATATCGCGGTCGACGAACTCGCTTCGGAGGTCGCCAGGGGCGTCGGACGTAGTCTCGCGGCGCAACCCGGGCCGGCCGGTGACCGCGCATCGAGTTCGTAGCCGCGTTCGGGTGAGGTGATCAGCGCAGCAGGTCTTCCGGGTGAATGGGCAGGTCACGGATGCGGACTCCGGTGGCGTTGAAGACGGCATTGCCTATTGCTGCGGCCGATCCCACGGCGCCCAGTTCGCCGACGCCGCGCGCCCCGACCTCGCTGAAATCGGGGTCGTCGCCGTCGAGGCATACCGCGTCGATGAACGGAACGTCGGCGTTGACCGGGACGACGTAGTCGGCCAGGTTGGCGGCGGCCAAGCGGCCGGAGGGTTCGATCGGATCGGATTCCAGTAAGGCGTGCCCGATCCCGAAGATGACCCCTCCGACCACCTGGCTGCGGGCCGCCTTGGCGTTGATCACCCGACCGATGTCCACGACGGTGGTGAATCTGGCGACGCGCGTTTCCCCCGTCAGCGAGTTGACCCGCACCTCGCAGAAGTGCGCTCCGAACCCATGTGCCGCGAACTGGGGAGAAATGCTGTCGGCGCTGCTGTGGATGGCGTCGACGGCCGGGATCCGCATCCTCTGTAGCAGATCGGCGAAACCGATGCGCGCGTTGCCCGTTCGCAAGGTGCCGGCCGCATAGGACACCGGTGTGCCCGAATCCGCCAGCGGCGAGGCTGGATTCGTCGAGGCGGCCCTGACGAGATTGTCGATGGCGGCCCGTGCGGCGGTTCGGGCCGTCGGAGCCATGCTGCCGGTTGCGCGGGAGCCCACGGCGCCGGGCCCGGGCGGCAGGATGGTGTCTCCCACCTCGGTGACGATACGGTCCATCGGCAGGCCCACCGCGTCGGCGATGACGATCGCCAGCGCGGTCGCGGCGCCCGTGCCGATATCCATGATGCTCGTCGAGGCCAGTACGGTGCCGTCGTCGCGGAACCGCACCTGAACCGCGTTCGCGGACCGGCCGGCGGCCGGGTAGATCGCAGTGGCCATCCCCATGCCGACCAGCCACTGGCCGTCGCGGGTCGTTGCGGGGGTGGCGGTGCGGCGTTCCCAGCCGAATCGATTGGCGCCGAGTCGGTAACACTCATCGAGTCTTTTGCTGGTCCAGCGGCGATTCGTGCCGGGCAGCGTCGTCGCGTAGTTGCGCAGCCGCAACTGCATCGGGTCCACGCCGGTCGCCACCGCGAGCTCGTCCATCGCGGTTTCGATGGCGAACGCTCCGGGCGCCTCATTGGGCGCACGCATCGCCCAGGTCGGCGGGGTGTCCAAGAAGACCTGACGTTGGTCTACATGCAGATTCGGGGTGCGGTACAGCGCTGCGGTGGTCTCGGCGGCCGTTCGCATGGGCCAGCCGCCCACTGCTGGAGCCTCGGCGTCGGATTCGTGACTGACGGCGGTGAGTGTCCCGTCGGCGCGCGCACCCAAGCGGACTCGCTGGCGAACCGCGGAGCGGTGCCCGACGATGCTGAATACCTGGCTGCGGGTCAAGGCCAACTTGACCGGACGGTTCAGCTCACGAGCCGCCGCTGCACCCAGAATGACGTCCGACCACGGGAGTACGCGGCTGCCGAAGCCGCCACCGACGTATGTCGAGATGATCCGTAGCTGCTCGGGCGTCAGCCCGAGCGCGCCGGTGATGCCGGCGATGGCCCGGCCGGGAAACTGCGTGCCGGTGTACAGGGTAAGGAGGTTCTGGCTCCAGACCGCCACGGACGCATGCGGTTCCATCGCCGCGGCATGCTGAGCCGGTTGGGTGACGGTGGTCTCGACGGTGATCTCGCTGTCGCGTAGCGCGGTGTCGATCGAGGCGATCCCCGGCGCCAAGACGGTCTTGTTGCCCGATTCCGGCATGGCGATGCTGACCCCGGGCCCGGCATCGGCCAGCGATGTTCTGGGCGTGCGGGATCGGTAGTCGACGGTGATCATGGCTGCGGCGTCACGCGCATGCTCGAAGGTGTCGGCAACCACCACACCGATGGCCTGGCCGTGGAAGCGCACCTCACGGTCCTGTAGTGGACGGTACTTCTCACCGAGCGCTCCCTCGGCGACGGGCTGCAGCCGCAGCGGCGCGAACGGGGTGTACACCGCGAGGACACCCGGCGCACGCGTTGCGGCATCGGTCTCCATCGCAGTGATGGTGCCCAACCCCGTGGTGGCCGACACCAGTACGGCGTGGACCAGATCCGGTTCCCGGTAGTCCGCCGAGTAGCGGGCCGTGCCGGTTGTCTTGGCGCGCCCGTCGACGCGGGGAATCTCGCCGCCCAGCGGTGAAGGAGTCATGCGATGCCCGCGACGTCGGTAAGAGCCCGGACGATCGCCCGGCGTAGCAGGTGAGGTTTGAAACTGTTGTGGCTCAGCGGTCGCGCGTCGGCGGCCGCTGCGTCGGCTGCGGCGTCGATGGTGACCGCGGTTGCGGGCCGGTTCGTCAGCAGGTTCTCCACTTCGGGCAGCCGCCATGGCACCGTGGCCACGCCGCCGGCGGCCAGTCGCGCACGGGTGATGACGTTGTCGCGCAGGGTGATTGCGACGGCCACAGAGGTGAGCGCGAATTCATAGGACTGACGGTCGCGTACCTTGAGATAGCCCGTTCTGGTGCCTTCGGGAAACCGCGGTGCGGTGATGGCGGTGATCAGTTCTCCTGGCTTCAGCTCGCTTTCCACCTCCGGTGTCATACCGGGCTTGCGGTAGAACTGTTCGAGGGCAACGCTGCGTTCGCCATCGGAACTGCTCAGTTCCACCGATGCCTCGGCAGCGACCAGTGCGACGGCGACGTCACTGGCGTGGGTGGCGACACAGGCGTCACTGGTACCGAGCACGGCGTGGGCGCGGTTGTAGCCGTCGATGGCCGGGCAGCCCGTCCCGGGGTTGCGCTTGTTGCACGGCATCGATATATCGCGGAAGTAGCTGCATCGGGTGCGCTGCAACAAGTTTCCGCCCATGCTGGCCATGTTGCGCAATTGCGGGGAGGCGCTCAGTTCCAGTGCTTGGCTGACCAGACTGAAATCACTTCGCACTGAAGGATGTTCGGCCACGTCGCTCATGCGTTCCAGCGCACCGATACGCAGCCCGGCGGCGCCGACCGTGATGCCGGTCAAGGGCAACCCGTTGATGTCGACGACCTGTTCGGGGGTCAGCACCTCCAGTTTCATCAGGTCGACCAGGGTCGTGCCACCGGCGAGGTACTCCTTGGCCGAGCCGCCGTGGGAGGTGGCCGCAGCCACCGTATCGACCACGGTGTAGCCATAAGGTCGCATATCAAGACATCCGTTCGCCGGCTGCCTTGACAGCTTCGACAATGAATGGGTAAGCGCTGCAACGGCAAATGTTGCCCGACATCTGCTCGCGGATCTCTTCGTCGGTGCCGGTGTGTCCACCCTCGATGACGGCCACGGCGGACATGATTTGGCCCGGTGTGCAGAAACCGCACTGAAAGGCGTCGTTGTCGATGAATGCTTGCTGTACGGGATGCAACTCATCGCCGTCGGCGAGGCCTTCGATGGTCATCACCGCGCGGCGGTGTACGGTCGGGGCCAAGGTCAGGCACGAAAGTACCCGCCGTCCGTCGACGTGCACCGTGCAAGCACCGCATTGCCCGTGATCGCATCCCTTCTTGGTGCCGGTCAGCCCGATGTGATCACGTAGCGCGTCCAGTAACGTCGTTCGCGGATCGAGGTTGAGTGTGTGCTCGGTACCGTTGACGCGCAACGTCACCGGAATGCCGAGCGCAGACGTATCGGAGTCGGGGCCGCGGTCGGCGAGCCGCGAGACCAGGACGGTGCCGCCGACCGTCACCACGACGGCGGTGCCGGTCCATCCGATGAAGCTGCGCCGGGACACCCCGGATGACTCGTCGGAGGTAGGTGATTCGGGTCCAGGCTCCGTCGGAACATCAATAGGCTTGTCTGGCATTCCTTCTCCGTCTTTGGCGGCAGCTCGTCGAAGTGGCACCTACGATTCCATCCGGTCGAGCTGTTGTTCAGAGACGGGTTATCCTCGGATAGCCGATCCTATGGATGGGCCCGAGCCGAGGTGCCGGCGGTGACCCGGGCCGAACCGAACAGCGGTTCGTTACGTTCTGACAAACGCATCGTGGCATAGAGCGATCACGGACGTGGTGGAACAGTCGAGATCCTCCGGCATGACGTGACTCTGGAACGGGATTCGGCGACGTCAGGTGAGTCGTATGGACGTCGTGGGTCGACCGCTCGGCGATGGCGCTGGATTCGACAATCACCATCAACTAGCGTCTCGACACGAGCTCGTCACACCAGCAAGGGAGCCCCGTATGCCGATCGATCCGGGCGCCGTCGGCGCCAAAAGCGAACCTCAGGACTTCACCTGGACGGACCGTGAGACGCTGCTGTACGCGCTCGGCGTGGGCGCCGGCGTCGACGATCTGGCGTTCACCACCGAGAACAGCCACGACATCGATCAGCAGGTGCTGCCGACGTTTGCGGTGATCGCCTGCTCGCCGTTCGCCGCGGCCCTGCTGATCGGCACCTTCAACTTCGGCATGTTGTTGCACGGTTCGCAGGAGATCCGGCTGCACCGGCCGCTGGCACCGGCCGGCCGGCTGCGAGTTCATTCCGAGGTCGCCGACATCCAGGACAAGGGTGAAGGCAAGAACGCCGTGGTGATGCTGAAGGGCTATGGCGCGGACCCGGACAGCGGAGCGATCGTGGTGGAAACACTGACCACCGTGGTGATCCGCGGCGAGGGCGGCTTCGGTGGTCAGCCCGGGCAGCGCCCACCGGCCCCCGAGTTCCCCGACCACGCCCCCGATGCCACGGTGGCGCTGCCGACCAGGGAAGACCAAGCGCTGCTGTACCGGCTGTCCGGCGACCGCAACCCGTTGCACAGCGACCCCTGGTTCGCGCAGACGCTGGCCGGGTTCCCCAAGCCGATCCTGCACGGGTTGTGCACCTATGGGGTCGCGGGCCGCGCGCTGGTGGCCGAACTCGGTGGCGGTGACGCGACCAAGGTTCATGCCGTCGCCGCGCGCTTCACCTCCCCGGTGTTCCCCGGCGAGACGCTGACGACCTCCATCTGGCGCACCGGCGAGGGTCGCGCGGTGTTTCGCACCGAGGCGGCCGCACCGGACGGTTCGGGTGCGCGGGTGGTCCTCGACGACGGGGCCGCGGAGTTCACCGTCTGAACCGGAGAATCGGCGAAGCGCCGGTGTCTGTCCCGGCGCATGGACAAGATGGCACAATGAAACTCGTAGTGGGATATCTCGCCACTCCCGGTGGAACGGATGCGCTGGCACTCGGCGTCCGGCTGGCCAGGACGCTGGGCGCCGAGATCGAACTGTGCATCGTGCTGCCGCCGGATCGGATGCCGCCCGCCCTGGTGAACACCGGTGGTTACCAACAGGTGCTGGCCGGCCAGGCCGCGGAATGGCTGGCCGAAGCCCAGGCCACCGTGCCGGCCGGCGTGGTGGTCAACCCGCACGTCAGTTTCGGCGATTCGTTCGCCGGCGGGCTGATCGGCGAGGCGGCCCGGCTGGATGCCGCGGGCATCGTGGTGGGTGGCGGCGGTGGTGGGTTGGCCGGTAGCTTCTCCCTCGGCTCCGTGGTCAACGAGTTGCTGCATTCCTCGCCGGTGCCGGTGGCCGTGGCGCCCAGGGGGATTCGGCTCTCCGAGGTGGAACGGGTACGGGAGGTGACCTGCGCGGTGGGGGAGCGCGCCGGAGCGGACCTGCTGCTGGATACCGCGGTGGCGGCCAGCCGGGCCGCGGGCACCCCGCTGCGGCTGGTGTCGTTGGTGGCGCTGGATCCGGTGTTCGGCGTGCTGCGCAGCGATCCGGACGCCGTGCGCGAGCACGGGCTCACGCACGCCCGGCGGGTGCTGGAGGCGGCGAAAGAGTCGTTGCCGCAGGGTTTCCCGGTGACGGCCGTGGTGACCGACGGCCCGACGGTCGAGGACGCGGTGAACAAGCTGGCATGGCGGGACGGCGACCTGATCATGGTGGGGTCCAGCCGGCTGGCAGCACCGCGCAGATTGTTCCTCGGATCGACGGCGGCCAAGATACTGCGCGTCGTCGAGGTGCCGATCGTCGTCGTCCCGCGAAGCCGGCATCAGGAGGAGAAGCCGCAGTGACCGATTCCGGGGCGATCCTCGAAGGGCCGGTCCGGGGCACGGTCGGCGGCCGAGGTTCACTGCAGCGGGTCGCCGTCGACGATGTCGGTGATGGTGATGTCGATCGGTGCCGCCGCTGGGTGCCCGGTGTCGTCGAGGATGTCCAGCACGCGATGGACCGTGTCGACGACGGCACGGCGGATATCGTCACCGAGGTCGGGTAACCGGGTTCCGTAGCTGCCGGTGATATCGATATGCACGGCGCGCAGAAGTGCACCTTCCACGGTGAATGCGATCCGGGTCGGTTGGCAGACGAACCTGCGTCGTAGCTCGTAAGCCAGCAGGCCGCGCAGCGCGCCATCGCTGATGTAGAGCAGACCGCGGGCGGCATCGCCGGATGCGCGGATGGGCCATCCGGTGCGCGTTGCGGCGTGCACGGCCGCACGGACCTGTGCGCTGATGGCCTCCCACCCGGGCTCGGGTGCGGTTCGCAGATAGGAGGCCGCGCGCTTCAGAAGCGAATCTGGCTGCATCACTGCCACCTCGTCAACAGCACGCGTAACGTCTTGGTGGCGCGTAGATGATGTCCGCGGGCCGCATCGGGGCTGAGCGAGAGCACCTCACCGATCTCCGGGAACGTCAGGAGTTCGATCTCCCGCATCATCCACACGGCGCGCTGACGGATGGGTAACTCCGCGAGCGCGCTCTCCAGGGCCGCCAGAAACTCTGTGTTGGACGCTGCGGTGAAGGGGTCTGTTGTCGTGTCGGCACTCGCCAAGGGTTCCAGCACCCAATCTTCCACCGGTCGGGCATGTTTGAGTCGGTGCGTATCGGCGATCTTGCGATAGCAGATGGCGAACAGCCAGGTTCGCAACGTCGAGGTGCGGCGGAAGGCGCCGATCTGACGCCATGCCGCGACGAAGGTGTCCTGGACGACGTCGGCGATATCGGCTTCGGACGCCAGCAGCCGTCGCGAGTACCGGTACAGGATGGGCCCGTAGCGGCTGACGATGGCGTCGAACGCCTCTCGATCACCGATCATGGCTGCAGTGCAGAGGGTTTCGTCGTCGGCATCGCGTAAGTCGGTGCCCGTCAGGGACATCGCCCTCCTCCGCTCCGATCGACGCGGGTTTCACAGCCCATGCGCCGGCGACCGAGTGTGCGGTTGGTCGCCGTGTCAGTGAGTTCTTCTGTACCGCAGCAGGAGCCGCTGCTTCCAGCCGATGGTGGTGTTGCCGATGGCCCTGGTGAAACCGGAATCGTCGGGCAGGAGCACCGTGACGTCGCTGGGGCCGGATACGGGGTATTCCCCAGGGGGATCGGTGAAATGGACAAACTCGACCTTGTCGGTGACGAAGATGCGGACGCGGATGCGACCCGGCTGGCCGAACAGCAGCTTGCGGTCCGGATTACGCGCGTCCCCGATGGCGATGACGCCGCTGGCGACGGTCAGGTATCCGTCGAATACGAGGTCGCCGACACCGCTTGCCCGCGATCCGGCCAGCACTTGCACGCGGACCCGGCGGCCGACGGTGTCGCATTCGTGTGCACCCATGGTGTGCACCCACAGCGCGTGAACGGGCGTGTCTGGTGCGAGTTCGCCGTCCTGGCGGACATACGCTGCGGGAGTTCCGTTGCAGCCGACATCTTCGATGGTGACGATGCATCCGTCGGGGGTGATGGGGGTATCGCAGAGCAGCTGGTTACCGACGATTCTCACGGGATTTCCCGTCGTAGAGCTCGCTCCGGGCGGCAAATCTCGATAGAGCGTTTCAATGTGCATGCCGCTCGGCGGGAACGGGGAAAATTATCGACCGAAGCCCGTTCGCGGGGGTTGGGTTCGTGACTCATCGGACGCTCAATTCTCCTGCTCGGGGTGCTGCTATGGCGTGCCGTCGCGCGACGTTCGGTCGGCGGGGCCGGGGTGGTTAATTATATGACTGATGTGTCATACTAATAATGTGTCGCGTCTGCGGCAAACTTTTATCGATAATCCGCTGGTCAGGGGAAGTGTTGAGGCAGCGGTCGAGTGGGGCGGAGCGATGATCGACATGGCGGCGCGACGGAAGCTGCGTGATGACGGGCGTGGGGTGGCTGCGGACAGCTTTGCGGCCCGGCTGAACAGGCTGTTCGACACGATCTACCCGCCTGGCCGCGGTCCGTATGCCAGCAGTGAGTTGGTGCGCGCCGTCGAGTGCCGCGGCATGGAGTTGTCGGCGCCGTATCTGTCCCAGTTGCGTTCGGGGCGGCGGGAGAATCCGTCCCTGGAGACGATGGAGCTGATCGCCGAATTCTTCGGTATCCGAAGTGATTACTTCACCGGGCGGGACGAGGCCTACCGCCGTCGACTCGAAGAGGAGCTGGATTGGATCGATCTGTCCCGAAATCCCGACGTTCGTCGGCTGGCGTCCGCGTTGATCGAGTTGCCTCCCGGTAGGCGTGAACAGCTGCTGGCCGGCTTCTGACCGTCCGCGTGAGCGAGCCGGGCCGGATTCGGCCTCGGCGCTCACAACATCGTCGGAATGGGCACCGTTCGGGCCGAAATGCGGCACACCGACACCCCGGGCGTGCGGTTGGCTGAGGGCACGACAGTGAACGCCACGAGGAGACTCGATGCTGATGCGCGCCGCCCGGATGTACGGATACCACGAGCCTTTGCGGATCGAAGAGATCCCCGTGCCCGACATCGGCGCGGCCGATGTCCTGGTGAAGGTCGCGGCTACGGGTATGTGCCGCAGCGACTGTCAGCTCATCGAGGGCTATTTCACGCAGGGCGCTCCGCTGGATGCACCGATCACGCCGGGCCATGAGGTCGCCGGCCGGATCGCCGCGGTCGGGGATGATGTCCCGGGTACCGCCGGCCTGGCGGAAGGCGATCTGGTGGTGGTGAACCCGAACTGGGGCGACGGGACCTGCCGGCAATGCCGGGAGGGCAACGAGCAGATCTGCGGCAACGGGCAGATGGCCGGGTTCGGGCCGCCGGGAGGATTCGCCGAGTACATGCCCGTTCCGTATCGGCACGTCATCAAGGTGCCGGACGCGCTGGACCCGCGGCCCGAGACGCTGGCCCCCCTGACCGACGCGGGGCTCACGCCGTACCGCGGCATGAAGAAGTTGCGCGCCGCGGGCAAGCTCGGCGCCGGACGCACGGTGGTGGTGAACGGTATCGGCGGCCTGGGCAGTTACGGGGTGCAGTACGCGAGGTTGCTCGGTGGCGGTGCCACTGTGGTGGCCTTTGCCAGGAGCACCGAAAAGCTGGCTCTGGCAACGGAGAACGGCGCGCATCACGCCGTCAACACCCGAGGCAAGACGGCCGAGCAGGTCTGCGACGAGCTGGAACAACTGACCGGTCGGCGGGAGGCCGACGCGGTGCTCGACTGCGCTGCCGCCGAAGAATCGCTGGCGCTGGGAGCCCAGATCCTGGCCAGGGAGGGCGCCCTGACGTCTGTCGGGCTGATGGGGCAGAAGGTGGTGCTGCCGCTGCTGCCGTTCACCAACGGCGAGAAGTCCTACTTCGGCTCGTTCTGGGGCAACTACGACGATCTGTCCGAGGTGCTCGCCCTGGCGGCCGCGGGCCTGATCAAGCACACCGTCACCCCGGTCACCCTCGATGACGTGAACGACAATCTGGCGGCGCTGGCACGCGGCGACATCGTGGGGCGTGCCGTGATCGTCTTCGACTAGCGATCGAACGCTTGTTCGATTAGTCTGGGCGGGGTGGGCTGGCACAACGGACCGCCGACCTGGTCGGAGATGGAGCGGGTACTGGCCGGCCGGCCCCGCCGTATCGAGCCGCCGCCCGCGGACGGCGGGGACAGTCCGGCCTGGTCGCGCAAGCGTGACCCTTACCGGCCGGCGGGCATCGAGCGCAACGGGTCCCGCGTCCCGTACGCCGAGTTGCACGCGCACTCCGCGTACAGCTTCCTGGACGGGGCCAGCACTCCGGAGGAACTCGTGGAGGAGGCGGCCCGGCTGGATCTGCGCGCCATCGCGCTGACCGACCACGACGGGCTCTACGGTGTGGTGCGGTTCGCCGAGGCGGCCCGCGAACTGGACGTGGCCACGGTGTTCGGGGCCGAACTGTCACTGGGGAACGTGCCCCGCACCGAGGCTCCCGACCCGCCGGGCCCGCATCTGCTGGTATTGGCCCGGGGAGCCGAGGGCTACCGGCGGCTGTCCCGGACGCTGGCCGCGGCGCATCTGGCCGGCGGGGAGAAGGGCAGACCGCGCTATGACTTCGATGCGCTCACCGAGGCCGCGGGCGGGCATTGGCACATCCTCACCGGGTGTCGCAAAGGTCATGTCCGCCAAGCGCTCTCGGAAGGTGGTCCGGACGCTGCGGCGGTGGCGCTGGCCGATCTGGTGGACCGGTTCGGCAGCGACCGGGTCAGCATCGAACTGACCCATCACGGCCAACCGTGCGATCACGAACGCAATGCCGCACTGGCCGAGCTGGCACCCCGGTTCGGGGTGGGGGTGGTGGCCACCACCGGTGCGCATTTCGCCGAACCGTCCCGGGGTCGGCTGGCCATGGCCATGGCGGCCATCCGGGCCCGCAACTCGCTGGATACCGCGGCCGGCTGGCTGGCCCCGCTGGGTGGCTCGCACCTGCGGTCGGGGGAGGAGATGGCCAGGCTGTTCGGCACCGGCGTCGTCACCGCCGCAGCCGATCTCGGTGAGCAGTGCGCCTTCGGGCTGAGTCTCATCGCCCCCCGGCTGCCGCCCTTCGACGTCCCGCCCGGGCATACCGAGAACAGCTGGCTGCGCCACCTCGTCGAGGCCGGCGCCGCCGAGCGGTACGGGCCGCCATCGCACGCCCCCAAGGCCTACGCGCAGATTGAACACGAATTGCGGATCATCGAGCAGTTGGACTTCCCCGGGTACTTCCTGGTGGTGCACGACATCACCCGGTTCTGCCGGGAGAACAACATCCTGTGCCAGGGCAGGGGCTCGGCGGCCAACTCGGCGGTCTGTTACGCCCTCAAGGTCACCAACGTCGACCCGGTCCGCAACGAGTTGTTGTTCGAACGGTTCCTGTCCCCGGTGCGCGACGGCCCACCCGATATCGACATCGACATCGAATCGGACTTGCGCGAGCAGGCCATCCAGTACGTCTACGAACGCTACGGACGGGACTACGCCGCCCAGGTCGCCAACGTCATCACCTACCGCGGCCGCAGCGCGGTCCGGGACATGGCGCGTGCGCTGGGCTTCTCGCAGGGCCAGCAGGACGCGTGGAGTAAGCAGATCAGCCGGTGGAACGGGTTGGCCGACTCGCCCGACGTGGAGGACATCCCCGAACAGGTGGTCGACCTGGCCACCCAGATCACCAACCTGCCCCGGCACATGGGCATCCATTCCGGCGGCATGGTGATCTGTGACCGGCCGATCGCCGACGTCTGCCCGGTGGAGTGGGCCAGGATGGAGAACCGCAGTGTGCTGCAGTGGGATAAAGACGACTGCGCGGCAATAGGCCTGGTGAAATTCGACATGCTGGGTCTCGGCATGCTCTCGGCGCTGCACTACGCCATCGACCTGCTGGCCGAACACAAGGGCATCGCCGTCGACCTGGCGCAATTGGACCTGTCCGAGCCCGCGGTGTACGAGATGCTGCAGCGCGCCGATTCGGTCGGGGTATTCCAGGTGGAGTCCCGCGCCCAGATGGCCACCCTGCCGCGGCTGAAACCCCGTGAGTTCTACGACCTGGTGGTCGAGGTGGCGCTGATCCGTCCCGGCCCCATTCAGGGTGGGTCGGTGCACCCTTACATCCGGCGCCGCAACGGCCAGGAGGAGGTCACCTATGACCACCCGTCGATGGAGCCGGCGCTGAGTAAGACGCTGGGGGTGCCGCTGTTCCAGGAGCAGTTGATGCAACTGGCGGTCGATTGCGCCGGCTTCAGCGCCGCCGAGGCCGACCAGTTGCGCCGTGCTATGGGGTCCAAACGGTCCACCGAGCGGATGCGATTGCTGCGCAACCGGTTCTACGACGGTATGCGCGAAAAGCACGGTATCACCGGTGCGATCGCCGACCGCATCTACGACAAGATGGAGGCCTTCGCGAATTTCGGTTTCCCGGAGAGTCATTCGCTGAGTTTCGCCTCGCTGGTGTTCTACTCGTCCTGGTTCAAACTGCACCATCCCGCCGTATTCTGTGCGGCGCTGCTGCGGGCCCAGCCGATGGGCTTCTATTCGCCGCAATCACTGGTCGCCGATGCCCGCAGGCACGGGGTGCAGGTGCACGGCCCCGACCTCAATGCCAGCCTGGTGCACGCCACCTGTGCGAACCGGGGGCTGGATGTGCGGCTGGGTCTCGGTGCGGTCCGGCACATCGGTGACACGCTGGCCCAGCGCATCGTCGACGAACGGGCGGCGCACGGGCCGTTCACCTCCCTGCTGGACGTGACCGCACGGGTGCAGCTGTCGGTGCCGCAAACCGAGGCGCTGGCGACGGCCGGTGCGCTGGGCTGTTTCGGGATCACCCGCCGCGAAGCGCTGTGGGCGGCGGGCGCGGCCGCCACCCAGCGTCCGGACCGGCTCCCCGGGGTGGGAGCCTCCTCACATGTGCCGGCGCTGCCCGGGATGACCGAACTCGAGCTCACCGCGGCCGATGTGTGGGCCACCGGGGTCTCGCCGGAGCGTTATCCCACCGAGTTCCTGCGGGAAAATTTCGACGAGCTGGGGGTGATCCCCGCGGGCCGGCTGCTCGAGGTGCCCGACGGGAGCCGAATCCTGGTGGCCGGGGCGGTGACTCATCGGCAGCGTCCGGCGACGGCGCAGGGCGTGACGTTCATGAACCTGGAGGACGAGACCGGCATGGTCAACGTGCTGTGCTCACCGGGCGTGTGGTCGCGGCACCGCAAGCTGGCGCAGACGGCCTCGGCGTTGATGGTGCGCGGCATCGTGCAGAACGCCAGCGGGGCGGTCACGGTGGTGGCCGACCGGATGGCCCCGGTGCAACTGCGGGTGGCGTCGCGGTCCCGCGATTTCCGGTAGTGACGGGTTCCCCCGATCGGGGGACAGGCGGTTCATCCCCGTCATCCACCGGTCACCGGACAGACCCCGCGGGTGAATCCGGGCATTCTTTTCTCAACGGCGAAACAAGCCGACAACAGAAACCGAAAGCCCACTCACACAAAGGATTACAGAAATGACCCCGATCTTCCGCACCCTGGCCCTGCCCATTGTCGCCGCCGGCATCATCGGCGCCGGAGCGCTCGGCCTGGCCGGCACCGCCGCTGCCGCCACCCAGGTGGCCCCCGGCGACCATGGCAGCCACTCCTTCAGCCCCGAGGTCAAGGCCCACCCGGCTCCGAACATGGCCCCCGGCTGGCACGCCCACCACGGACCGGCCCGGGTCGCGATCCTGCAGAACCGCTGACCGGATCCCCGGCGAGCCCCACCTGCGTAAGCGGGTGGGGCTCGCCGCGGATCACCCCTCGGTCGGGGTGGTCCAGACCTTGTCCACCGAGATCTTGATGCGGGTGCTGTAACCGGCCATCGCCTCGGTCAGCCCGAATTGCGCGGCGGCCTTTTCGTACTTGGCCCAGTACGGCGCGTCGTCGCGGCCGTCCACGCCTTCGGCGTCGATCCGGGCGGTGCCGCCGACCACGATGATCCCGCTGCCGTTGCCGTCGGAGTCCAGGTTCAGGCTCACCTGCGGGTGATTGCGGATGTGGCGCACCTTGGCCGCCGACGGGGTGGTGTAGACGACGAGGTCGGTGCCGTCGAAGTAGAACCACACCAATTTGGGCACGGGCTGCCCGGATTGTGCGACGGTGGTCAGCCAGCCATAGTCGTCGGAGGTGAGGCGGTCGATGATGTCTTGCGTCAGATTTGTGGTCATGGACGGAATGTAGTCTCGCGATATGACACTGAACCTGTCCGCCGATGAAGTCCTGACCACCACCCGTTCGGTGCGCAAACGGCTCGATTTCGACAAACCGGTCTCGCGTGAGGTGCTGCTGGAATGTCTCGACCTGGCATTGCAGGCCCCGACAGGTTCGAATTCGCAAGGCTGGCAGTGGGTTTTCGTGGAGGACCCGGCCAAGAAGAAGGCCATCGCCGACATCTACCGCACCAATGCCACCCCGTACCTGGCGTCGGCGAAGGACTCCTTCGGTGACGTCCGCGACGAGCAGATCGATGCCGTGCGGTCGTCGGCGAGCTATCTCAACGACAACATGGAGAAGGCGCCGGTGCTGTTGATCCCGGTGCTGGAGGGTCGCCCCGACGGCGCGCCCGCCGGCGTGAGCGCTTCGTTCTGGGGCTCCCTGCTGCCCGCGGTGTGGAGCTTCATGCTGGCGCTGCGGTCGCGCGGGCTGGGCTCGGCCTGGACCACGCTGCATCTGCTCGGCGACGGCGAGAAGCAGGCCGCCGAGATCCTGGGTATCCCGTTCGACAAGTACTCCCAAGCCGGCCTGTTCCCGATCGCCTACACCAAGGGCACCGATTTCAAGAAGGCCAAGCGGCTGCCCGCCGAGCAGTTCGCGCACTGGGACACCTGGTGACCGTCGGCGCCGGTGCACCGCCACGCTGCCGCCGAAAGCGATCGGCGAACACTGCCACGTGGGCACCATGGGCAGGGCCCATCAGGTGATCTCCGATCGCCTCGATGGTGCACTGCCGCAGACGAACTGAGTCAGACCGCGCCGGCGAACCCGTGCTGGCGCCACGCCTCGTAGGCCGCCACTGCCGCGGCGTTGGACAGATTCAACGAGCGCCGCCCGGCCAGCATCGGGATGCGCACCCGGCCGGTGATGTGGGGGTCGGCCAGGGTCTCGGCGTCCAGGCCGGTCGGTTCGGGGCCGAACATCAACACGTCGCCGGGCTGATACGCCACCTCGGCGAACGACCGATCGGCGTGCGCGGTGAACGCGTACACCGCCGCCGGCAGCAGCGCCGCCCACGCTGAAGCCAGGTCGGCGTGCACCGTCACCGACGCCAAGTCGTGGTAGTCCAGGCCGGCCCGGCGCAACTTGGGCTCGGATAGATCGAAGCCCAGCGGCTCGACCAGGTGCAGTTCGCACCCCGTCGCCGCCACCATCCGGATGGCATTGCCGGTGTTGGGTGCGATCCGGGGCGAGAAGAACAGCACGCGAAACATCCGACGATGATGTCATCCGCGCCGGCACACGACGGGGCAACATCTCGGTCACGAACTGTGCGCGTTATCTGTGAACTGTGGAAAGCGCTGCATGCGGCTGTCATACTCGACAAATCGCGACAGGCGTGCCACGCCGGCCCCCGTGTGGGCAAACACAGCAGGAAACCGATGAGCAACGAATTCGCGCACGCCACAACGCAAGACACCGCCGATGCGGTCAAGCGGCCGTCGCGCTGGGCGCTGAGCAACTGGCCCGTCGGCTGGAAAGTGCTTGCCATCGCCCTGGTTCCGCTCGTGCTCGCCGGCGTGCTGGGCGGCCTGCGGATCTCCTCGGGGCTCGGCGCCGCGGCCGACCTGCGCCGCGCCGCCGACCGTGCCGACCTGGTGCCGGCCATCGTCGACTACATGGCCGCGCTGGACACCGCGCTGCTGGCCACCTCCACCGACACCGACGTCCAGTCCGCCCTCGGCGCCTTCGATGCCAGCCGGAAAACCCTGGCCGACAAGCTGGCCGGCACCGACGCGGTGCCCGACGTCGAAAAGGGCGTCACCACCATCCTGCAGGGCGGCCGGCAGCTGCTCGACGGTGTCACCTCGAACGCCATCGGCCTGCGGGACCGGATCACCACCTACGCGCCGATCCTGCTGACCGCCGAGGACGCGATCAACGGTTCGGTGCGGGTGGACGACGAGCGGATCCGTGCCGAGACCGTGGGGCTGTCGCGCGCCGTCGGCGCGCGCGGTCAGATGACGATGCAGCAGCTGCTGGTCAACCGCGGTGCCGACCTGCCCGAACCGGAACTGCGCACCTCGATGATCACCCTGGCCGGTACCGAACCCTCGACGCTGTTCGGGATGAGCCAGGTGCTCGGCGTCGGCTCGGCCGACGCGCAGAAGCTGCAGGAGCAGATGGTCCGCCGAATGGGCATGATGTCCGACCCGGCCATACCGCTGCCCAACAATGCCGACCTGGCCCAGTCCATCCAGGCCACCAACGAGATCGCCGGCAAGATCATCGCCGACACTTCCGCGTCGATCACCGCGGCGGTGCACGGTCAGGCCGACCACCAGCGCAGCACCGCGATCCGGGACGCGATCCTGGTCGTCGGCGCCATCCTGGTCGCCCTGATCGCGGTGGCCCTGGTCGCGCGATCCCTGGTCCGGCCGCTACGGCGGCTGCGCGACGGCGCGCTCAAGGTCGCTCATCAGGACCTGGCTCGCGAACTGGAGCAGGTCCGCGCCGGTGGAGATCCCGGCCCGATCCGTCCGCTGCCGGTGCCCACCACCGAGGAGGTCGGCCAGGTCGCGCACGCCGTCGACGAGCTGCACGAGCAGGCGGTGCTGTTGGCCGCCGAGCAGGCGCGGCTGCAGCTGCAGGTCACCGACATGTTCGAGACGCTGTCTCGGCGCAGCCGGTCCCTGGTGGACCAACAGCTGGTCCTCATCGACCAGCTGGAACGCGACGAGGCCGACCCACAGCGACTGCAGAGTCTGTTCCAACTGGACCATCTGGCCGCCCGGATGCGCCGCAACGGGGCGAATCTGCTGGTGCTCTCCGGCACCCGGTTGTCGCGGGAACAGTCCGGCCCGGTTGCGCTGGCGGCCGTCGTCAACGCCGCCGCCTCCGAGGTCGAGGACTACACCCGGGTGGCCACCGCGGCGCTGCCCGACACGGACATCAACGGCGCCGTCGCCGCCGACCTGGTGCACGTGGTGGCCGAACTGCTGGACAACGCGCTGCGCTACTCGCCGCCGGCCACCCACGTGCGGGTGTCGGCGGTGCGCACCGGGGACGGCGCGCTGGTCATCGAGGTCGGGGACGAGGGGCTGGGCATGACCGAGGCCGACCTGCGCGTCGCCAACACCCGTCTCCAGTCCGGCGGTGAGATCAACCCGTACACCGCACGGCACATGGGTCTGTTCGTGATCGGCCGGCTGGCCGACACCCACGGTCTGGTGGTGCGGTTGCGCAGCACGGTGGCCGGTGACCCGTCGTCGGGGATCACCGCCGGCATCTACGTCCCGCAGAATCTGCTGGTCGGGGATGTCGGCAGCGTCCCTGTCACCGATTTCGCGCCGGCGCCACCGACGTCCGTCGTGCCCCCGGTGCTCGACCGGCCGGTCGAGCCCGCGGCCGATCTCGTGCGGCCCGTGCTGCCGGCGCCGGATTTCGATTCATCTCTTCCGCAACGCAATCCGGGGGCCAGTGGGATCGCCGGCGGCCCGGAGATCGGGCCCACAGCGCAGCCCCCCGAGAAGCCCCCCGAGAAGCCCGCAGAGAAGCCCGCCGACACCTCGGCCTTCTTCGCCGCCCGTGCGCAGGTGCGCGACGATCCGAAGCCGCACACCGAACCCGTGACCGGGTCGGACGACGCGATCTACCAGAAGATGCTCTCGGAGTGGCTCGTCGACCCGACCGATCTGGGTTCCAGCGCCGACCTCGACTGGAAGTCGGTCTGGGACAACGGCTGGTCGGCGGCCGCCGCGGCCGAGGACACCCCGGTGGCCGAACACACTCCCGAGGGACTGCCGGTGCGACAGCCGGGCGCCCGGCTGGTGCCCGGAGCCGGCGGTGACCCACTAGCATCTGAACCCGCCGGCGACGATTTCGACACCGGGCCGCTGCCGGATCCGGCCACGGTCCGGGCGAGCATCAGCAGCCACTTCGGGGGCGTGCACGCGGGCCGCACGCACGCGCGCGAGACCGGAGGATTCGAATGAGCACCACCCGAGAGTCCCTGGACTGGCTGGTTTCCCGGTTCGCCCGGGAGGTCGCCGGGGTGTCGCATGCCGTCCTGGTATCCGCCGACGGCCTTCTGATGGCCGCCAGCGAGCACATGCCGATCGAACGTGCGGACCAGTTGGCGGCGGTCGCCTCCGGGCTGGCCAGCCTGTCGACCGGGGCCGCGCAGCTGTTCGAGGGCGGCCACGTCATGCAGTCGGTGGTCGAGATGGAGAACGGCTACCTGCTGCTGATGCGGGTGGGCGACGGCTCCAATCTCGCCACGCTGGCCACCCGGTCCTGCGATATCGGCCAGATCGGCTACGAGATGGCGATCCTCGTCGAACGGGTCGGCACGGTGATCCAGTCGGCCCGGCGAGCGCGCCAGCACCTGTGAGTCGCCCATGGGCACAGGGGACGGCTGGGAGCGTGACGACGCCGGTGAACCCAGTCTGGTGCGGCCGTACACGCTGACCGCCGGACGGACCGAACCCGCCGTCGACCTGCCGTGGGAGGCGCCGATCCGGACACGCGACGTCGCCCCGGTGCCGCGCTGGCCGGCGAATGATGTCCGGGCGCGGATACTGGAACTCGGCAGGGATGGTCCGTCGGTCGCGGAGATCGCGGCTCGTCTATCGTTGCCGCTCGGCGTGGCGCGGGTGTTGATCGGAGATCTGGTCACCCAGGGGTATCTCACGGTGCACCAGACACTCGGCGACGCCGCCTCGACCGATGAACGACGCGAACTGATCGGAAGGACGTTGCGTGGCCTACGGGCTCTCTAGTCACCGAACGAGCTCCACCAAGATCGTCGTCTCCGGTGGTTTCGGTGCGGGCAAGACCACCTTCGTCGGCGCGGTGTCGGAGATCATGCCGCTGCGCACCGAGGCCTTGGTGACCACCGCGTCGGCCGGCGTCGACGGGCTGGAGGCGACGCCGAACAAGAGCACCACGACGGTGGCCATGGACTTCGGCCGGATCACCCTGGCCCAGGATCTGGTGCTCTACCTGTTCGGCACGCCGGGGCAGCGCCGGTTCTGGTTCATGTGGGACGACCTGGTGCGCGGCGCGATCGGCGCGGTGATCCTGGTCGACGTGCGGCGGCTGCAGGACAGCTTCGCCGCGGTGGACTTCTTCGAGGCGCGCAAGCTGCCGTTCATCATCGCCGTCAACGAGTTCGACGGCGCCGCGCGGCATCCGGCGGCCGCGATCCGGCAGGCGCTGGCGCTGCCCGACGGTATCCCGATCGTCTCGGTCGACGCCAGGGACCGCAACTCGGCGCGCGACGCCCTGATCGCCGTCACCGAGTACGCGCTTGCCGCGCTGCCGTCGTGACCGAGCCGGTCTGGGTGGATCGCGAGTTCACCGGGCACGATTTCCGCGGCGATGACCTGAGCCGCATCCGTACCGAGCGCTCGGTGTTCGACGAATGCGATTTCAGCGGCGTGGACCTGACCGAATCCGTGCACGCCGGCTCGGCCTTCCGCAACTGCACCTTCCGCCGGGCCACGTTGTGGCACAGCACCTTCGTCAACTGCAGCCTGCTGGGCTCGGTGTTCACCGAGGCCAGGCTGCGGCCGATGGTCATGACGGAGGTGGACCTGACGCTGGCCGTCCTGGGCGGCTGCGATCTGCGCGGTATCGACCTGTCCGGGTCGCGGCTACGGGAGGCCAGCCTCGTCGAGACCGATCTGCGCAAGGCGGTGTTGCGGCAGGCCGACCTGTCTGGGGTGCGGGTGCAGGACGCGAAATTCGAGCAGGCCGACCTGCGCGGCGCCCGGGTCGACCCGACGTTCTGGACGACGGCGAAGGTGCGTGGCGCCCGGATCGACATCCCGCAAGGCCTGGCGTATGCCGCCGCCCACGGCTTGGACATCCACGGTGAATGAGTGATTTGCGGAGCCGCACCCGTAATGGTTCCGGGTGCGGCTCCACAAATCGCGGAGAATCAGCCGGCTTTGAGGCGGATCTTCCAGCGCACGAAGCCGATGTAGAACACCGACAGCGCGACCAGCATGCCCATGTCGAACAGCCAGACACCGGTGGTGTGCTTCCAGTGCGAGTCATCCGGTGACAGGGGTGCCGGTACCAGCCCGGTCAGGTCGATCGTCGACGCGGTGGCGGCAAATCCCCAACGGGCCGGGGTGACCCAGGACATCTGGTCCAGCACGATGCGACCCGTCACCGGGATCATGCCGCCGGAGAACACCAGCTGCGACATGATCGCGATGACCAGCAGCGGCATGATCTGCTCGTTCGACTTGGCCAGCGCCGAGAGCGCCAGGCCGACCATCGCCGCGCAGATGGTGGTCGCGGCGACGTCGACGTAGAGCTCGAGGCTGCGCGGCAACAGCACGCCGGTGGCGACCGCGCCTTCATGCCAGCCCTTGCCGAGGATGGCGATGGTGACCGCGATGGCCGACTGCACCAGCGCGAAGACGGTGAAGATGGCCACCTTGGCCAACAGGTAGGCGGTCGTCGACAGCCCGACGGCCTGCTCACGCAGGAAGATGGCGCGTTCACCGATCAGGGCGCGGATGGTCAGCGCGGTACCCATGAAGATGGCCCCGACGTTGAGCAGCACCAGGATCTGCCCTGGCTCGTTGGGTGCCTCACCGCCCTTGATCGCCGGTACCGGCAGGCCGAAGCCGACGTCACCGGGCACCGTCAAGGCCAGCGTGCCCATGATGAACGGCAGCAACGCCAGGAAGATGAAGTAGCCGCGGTCGGAGATGGTCAGCCGGAACTGTCGGCGTGCGATCGTCGAGAACTGGCGCACCAGACTGGTTTTCGCGGGTTTGCCCAGATCGCCGGGTTTCTCCGACGGCGGCGCCGGGGGAGTCGGGGCGCTGCGCTCCAGGTAGTGGCGGTGCGCCGCGGCCGGGTCACCGGCCACGCTACTGAAGATGTCGGCCCAGTTGGTGGTGCCCAGCTGCGGACCGATCTGGCTGGGCGGCCCGGCGAACGCGGTCTTGCCGCCCGGGGCCAGGAGCAGCACCTGGTCGCACACGTCCAGGTAGGTCAGGGAGTGCGTCACCACCAGCACGACGCGGCCGGCGTCGGCCAGCTGGCGCAGCATCGACATCACCTGACGGTCCAGCGCCGGGTCCAGACCGGAGGTCGGCTCATCGAGGATGAGCAGTGACGGACCGGTCAGCAGTTCCAGCGCCACCGACGCGCGTTTGCGCTGGCCGCCGGACAGCTTGTCGACCCGGGTCTCCAGTTGCTTGGTCATCTCGAGCTCTTCGAGCACCTGCATGACGACCTGTTCACGGTCGGCCTTGGTGGTGTCCGGCGGCAGCCGCAGTTCCGCGGCGTACATCAGCGCCTGCTTGACGGTCAGCTGTCCGTGCACCACATCGTCTTGGGGGACCATGCCGATCCGGGAACGCAGCGAGGCGTACTCGGCGTGGATGTCGTGGCCCTCGAAGGTGATGGTGCCGCTGGTCGGGTGGGTGTACCCGGCGACCTGTTTGGCGAAGGTGGACTTGCCGGCACCGGACGGCCCGATCACCGCGGTGAGCGTGCCGGGCCGGGCGTCCAGCGAGATGTTGTCCAGCAGGGTCTTGTTGCCGTCGATGGTCCACGTCAGCCCGCGGACCTCCAGGCCACCGGTGCGGGTGTCGGCCTCGGTCTCGGTGCGCCGGGCCAGCGTGCCGCCGGCGAAGACCAGGTCGACGTTACCGATGGTGACGACGTCACCGTCGCGCAGCGTTGCCTCGTCGACGCGCTGACCGTTGACGAAGGTGCCGTTGATGCTGCGGTTGTCGCGGATCTCGGTGGCGCCGCCGACGGGCACCAAGGTGGCGTGGTGCCGCGAGGCGAGCACATCGGGAATGACGATGTCGTTGTCCGTGGCGCGACCGATCTTGATCCCGCCCGCCGGCACCTCCGGGGCGCGACCCGGCCGCAGGATCTTGAGCATCGTCGTGCCGATGTTGCCGTCGCTGGACCGCGGAACCGCGGTGGGCCCGAAGGTGGTGGGCGGCGCGGCCGGCGCCGGCTGCTGATAGGTCGGGTACGGCGCGCTCTGCTGCACACCGGACGGGTACTGCGGCATCGGTGCGCTCGGCTGCGGGGCCGACGGGTAGTGCGGGCCGGTCGGATAGTTCGGTTGCGGTCCCGACGGGTAGTGCGGCCGTGATACCGGCGGCGCCGGGGTCGACCCTCCCGTCGGCCAGGGGCCCGACGACGGCGGCTGCGTCGGCCACGCCGTGCTCTGCCGCTGGGTGACCGGTATCGAGGTGGTCTGCGGCGGTGTCCCCGCCGAGCCCTGGTGGCGGCCCACCTCGAAGGTGAGCTGCGGACCGTCCGGGTTACCGATGTTGATCCGCTGGCCGTCGGCGATGTCCACCGTGGACACCCGCTGGCCGTTGACGTACATCCCGTTGAGCGAGCCGTTGTCGATGGCGATCCATCGTCCCTGGTCGAAGCGCAGCACCAGGTGTGCGCGGGAGATCAACGGGTGGGCGATCCGGACGTCGGCGCGCAGATCGCGACCGACGACGACATCGTTGCCAGCGGAGAAGGTCCGTGCGGACCCGTCGTAGCGAACGGACAGGGCGGGCGCTGCGGGTCGGCTCATCGCTCCCAACTCTATCGGTAGGGGCGCCGACTCAGGGGTCGGCACACATGCCGGTTCGGTATCAGCTCGGGTTGGCCAGGGCGGGCACCGCGTCGCTGGGATACCTGTCCTCGTCGTTCCACACGTCCCAGGTCTGCACACCCCAGAACATGCCGAACAACAGGATGAGCATCACCTCGACGCCGAGCACGGCGTACGGGAGCCGCACCGGCAGCAGCAGCACGGCCGCGACGACGGTGACGAGCATGGCCGCCGCCACCGTCGCATAGAACCGGGCACGGACTTGTCGCACCGCGGCGCGGGCGTAACAGGCGTGGTAGACGGCCACCAATGTGATGGCCAAGAACATCGCCACCGCCGCGACGGTGTGCGTCCGGTCGCGGAACCACGGCACCACCAGCAGCACACCTTGCGCGACGGCCAGCGCGAACAGGGTCCACGGCAGTTTCGGCTCGATGGCCAGCAGGACCGCGGCCACCCGTTTCCACCTCGGTTCGGCGTGCGCGCACTCGGTGGTGGTGGGCGCGTCTTGGCGGGGACGCCAGCGCTGCAGCCCGAGGTAGAGACCGATCCCCGCGGCGGCGGCGACGAACAGCGCGATGACGTTGTTGGCGACGGCACCGAACGGATCGGCCACCGACGGCAGCCAGGGCCGGCACACATCGCCGACGGCGGTGGGGATCAGCGCGACCAGGAACGCCTGGAAGCCGGCGAAGTTCAGCAGCGCGTCCTCACCGAGGCGGCTGCCCTGGTAGGCGACCAGGCATACGCCCATGGCGCACAGTGCGGCGATGAACACGCCGTGGGTGCGGGTGTAGAAGAACGCGCTGATCGACCCCTGCAGGCAGCTCTGGGCCCAGGTCAGCAGCAGGGAGACCAGTAGGAACACCACCAGCGCCACCAAACCCACCCGTACGTAGCGGTAGGTGGTCATGGTGTCGCCGGGGATCATGGCGGTGTCAGGACGTGACGAGCGCGTCGGGTGCGCCGGTGACCACGCAGTGGGTGTGGCTGTAGATGGTCGGCATGCACAGGTTGCAGTGCGTGCACGCCGAACGGACAGCGCTCGGGTCTTCGGCATCTTTGATCCGGTTGATCAGGCCCGGCTCGGCCAGCAGGGCGCGGCCCATCGCGACGAAGTCGAAGCCTTCGGCCATCGCCAGGTCCATGGTCTCGCGATTGGTGATGCCGCCCAGCAGGATCAGCGGCATCGTCAGCTCGGCGCGGAACAGCCGGGCCTCGCGCAGCAGGTAGGCCTCTCGGTACGGGTACTGCCGCAGGAAGTTCTTGCCCGTCATCCGCACACCCCAGCGGATGGGTGGTTTGAACGCGCCGGCGAACTCCTTGACCGGGGCGTCGCCCCGGAACAGGTACATCGGGTTGACCAGGGAGCTGCCCGCGGTCAGTTCGATGGCGTCCAGGCCGCCGTCTTCCTCGAGCCATTTCGCGGTCTGCACGGCTTCCTCGTTGGTGATCCCACCGCGCACCCCGTCGCTCATGTTCAGCTTCGCGGTGACGGCGATCCGCTTGCCGCCGTGCTTGTCGACGGCGTCGCGCACCGCGCGCACCACCCCGCGCGCCACCTTGGCCCGGTTCTCCAGCGAGCCGCCGAACTCGTCGCTGCGACGGTTGAGCAGCGGGGAAAGGAACGCGCTGGCCAGATAGTTGTGGCCCAGGTGCACTTCGACGGCATCGAAGCCGGAGTCGATGGCCAGCCGCGCGGCGTCGGCGTGCGCGGCCAGCACGGCGCGGATGTCGTCCTTGGTGGCCTTCTTGGCGAAGCGCATGGACAGCGGGTTGAAGAACCGGCCGGGGGCCAGGGCCTGCGCCTTGTTGGTGCGGGCGTTGGCCACCGGCCCGGCGTGGCCGATCTGCGCGCTGATCGCCGCGCCCTCGGCGTGGATGGCATCGGTGAGCCGGCGCAGTCCGGGCACGGCTTCGGGGCGCATCCACAGCTGCCAGCCGTCGGTGCGCCCGCCGGGGGACACCGCGCAGTAGGCGACCGTGGTCATCCCGACGCCACCGGCCGCGGGCAGCCGGTGATAGGTGATCAGGTCGTCGGTGACCAGCGCATTCGGCGTGGCCGCTTCGAAGGTGGCGGCCTTGATGATGCGGTTGCGCAGGGTCACCGGACCGAGCTTGGCGGCGCCGAACACGTCGGTGGACACATTCTGCGAACTGTTCATAGTCGGAGCCTGCCACGGCTCCTGACACAATGGCACCCGTGGGTGCGATTACGTTGGACGGCAAGGCCACGCGCGACGAGATTCTCGTCGATCTCAAGCAGCGCGTCGCGAAACTGACCGAAGCGGGCCGGACGCCCGGACTCGGCACAATCCTGGTCGGCGACGACCCGGGTTCGCAGGCCTATGTGCGCGGCAAGCATGCCGACTGCGCCAAGGTCGGCATCAACTCGATCCGCCGGGACCTGCCCGCCGATATCAGCCAGGCCACCCTCGACGAGACCATCGACGAGCTCAATGCCAACCCCGAGTGCACCGGGTACATCGTGCAGTTGCCGCTGCCCAAGCACCTGGACGAGAACGCCGCGCTGGAGCGCGTCGACCCGGACAAGGATGCCGACGGTCTGCACCCGACCAACCTGGGCCGACTGGTGCTCGGGAAGGACGCACCGTTGCCGTGCACCCCGCGCGGCATCGTGCACCTGCTACGCCGCTTCGACGTGCCCATCGCCGGCGCGCACGTGGTGGTGATCGGCCGCGGGGTGACGGTGGGTCGCCCGCTCGGTCTGCTGCTGACCCGCCGGTCGGAGAATGCGACGGTGACGTTGTGCCACACCGGAACTCGTAACCTGCCGGAGCTGACCCGGCAGGCCGATATCATCGTCGCCGCCGTCGGCGTGCCCTACATGGTCACCGCGGACATGGTGAAACCCGGTGCCGCCGTCGTCGACGTCGGGGTGAGCCGGGTCGAAGGCAAGCTGACCGGCGACGTGGCCCCGGACGTGTGGGACGTGGCCGGCCACGTGTCGCCCAACCCGGGTGGGGTGGGCCCGCTGACCCGGGCCTTCCTGCTGACCAATGTGGTCGAGCGCGCCGAGATGGACCGATGAGCGCTTGCGCGAAGAGCAGAGGGCCCCGATGAGCGCTTGCGCGAAGAGCGGGAAGCCATGACGCTCAAGGAGTTTGCCCGCAAGGTGTTCGGTGGTCAGTGGCCCATCCTGACGGTCGGGGCGATCTTCGTGCTGGCCTTCGTGTTGGTGGTGGCCGGCTACTGGCGCCGCGGAGCGTTGGTCATCGCGATCGGTGTCGGAGTGGCCGCGGCGCTGCGGCTGGCGCTGACCGAGGACCGGGCCGGACTGTTGGTGGTGCGGTCCAAGGTGATCGACGTCGCCACCACCGCCACGGTGAGCGCGGTCGTGCTGTACATCGCCTGGACGATCGACCCGCTGGGCACCAGCTAGCGGGGTCAGTGCCCGCCCGCGTCGACGACGTGTACCTGCACGCCGGCCGCGGCGATGCGCGCCAGCTGGTCGGGATCGGCGGTGGAGTCGGTCACCAGGTGATGAATCTGGTTGAGCGGCACCATCTTTGCCAAGGTGACCTTGCCGATCTTGGAACCGTCGACGGCGACCACCACGCGTTGTGCATTGGCGGCCATGGCAATTGCGGTCCTGGCCTCGGCCTCGTCGAAGGTGGTGGCGCCCACCTCGGCCGACATGCCGTCGGCGCCCAGGACCGCGGTGCCGACCGTGATCACCTGAAAGGCGTGCTCGGACATCGGGCCAACGGCTTCAAGGGAATTGCCGCGCACCACGCCGCCGGTCATGATCACCTTCATGTGCGCGTCGACGGCGCATTCGCCGGCGATGGTCAGTGAGTTCGTGACGATGGTGATCTGGGGACGGCCCCGCAGTGCCTGGGCCACCTCACCGGTCGTGATACCCCCGGTGAGGGCGACCGCCTGCTGACCCGCGGGCACCAGCGCGGCGGCGTGCCGGGCTATCCGGCGCTTGATGGCGACCATCCGGTGATCGCGCAGCCGCACCGGGATCTCGGTGCTGCCCGGGTCCAGCGCCCGGGCGCCTCCGTGGGTGCGGACCAGCAGGCCCTGATCCTCGAGTTCACTCAGGTCGCGGCGCAGTGTGGCCGCCGATACCCGCAACTCGGTGCACAGCACCTGGGAGGCGACCTCGCCACGGTCTCGCAACAGCGCAAGCACCGTGCGCATCCGGTCGGTCCGCTTGAGCGACATTGCCGATCACTCCTGGTTCGATGGTGACCCAATCAGTTTTACTGATCGTTTTGCGGGTTCGTATTGCGCGTGTTGAGCGAGCTTCTCATGATCGACGAATGTTCGACGTGACCCCTCCCCGCTTGCGGGTGGCATCGTGACCCTGGCCTCCACCGCCGCGCTCGTCGCCGCCGCGACCAGCCGGCAGACGGCGCTCTTCGCCTTCAACGTGATCACGATCGAGCACGCCGAGGGCATCGCCGAGGGCGCCGAGCGCACCGGGGATGCGGTGCTGCTTCAGGTCAGTGAAAACACCGTCGCCTTCCACGGCGGCCGGATCGCCCCGTTGGTGTCGGCCTGCGCCCGGGTCGCGGAGGCGTCCGCCGTGCCGATCGCGGTGCACCTGGACCACTTTCAGGATCCCGGCCTGCTCGGCGAGGCCATCGACACCGCCACGAGGCTCGGCGTCAGTTCGGTCATGATCGATGCCGCCCACCTGCCGTACCGCGACAACGTCGAACGCACCAGGTCATTCGTCCGCAGCGCGCATCAGGCGGGGCTGTGGGTGGAAGCCGAGCTCGGCGCGATCGGCGGCAAGGAGCCGGGCGCGCAATCGGGCACGGTCAGCGCGCACACCGCGGGTGTGCGTACCGACCCGGCCGAAGCGGCGGTCTTCGCCGAGCAGACCGGGGTCGACGGCCTCGCGGTGGCCGTGGGCAACAGCCACGCGATGACCACCCGTGACACCCGCCTCGATATCGACCTTATCCGGCAACTGGCCGCCCATGTGCCGATTCCCCTTGTGCTGCACGGCTCTTCGGGCGTGTCCGATGATCAACTACGTGCTGCCGTCGCCGCCGGGATGCGCAAGATCAACGTCGGCACCGCCCTCAACGTCGGCTATACCGCCGCGTTGCGGCAGGCGCTGTCCGCCGACACCTCCGGCGTCGACCCGCGCCCCTACCTCAGCGCCGGACGCCAGGCCGTCGCCGACACCGTGGCCGCGTTGTGTGCGAACACGGCACCGCAGCTCCTCGGGGCCGGGGAGCGTGATGCGCGATGAGCGGGGGCGCAGCGGCAGCGGTCGGCACCGTGGCCGCCGACACCGGGCGTTGGCTCACCGAGACGATCCGGGCGCACAAGGCCGGCGCGCCGGTCGGCGTCTACTCGGTGTGCTCGGCGCACCCCACGGTGGTGGCGGCTGCCATCGCGCAGGCCGCGGCCGACGGCAGTTACGTGCTCATCGAGGCGACGTCGAATCAGGTCGACCAGTTCGGCGGCTACACCGGACTGCGCCCAGCCCAGTTCCGTGACCTCGTCCACGGTGTCGCCGACCGGCATGGCTTCGCACGCGACCGGGTGGTCCTCGGGGGCGACCACCTCGGACCCAATCGGTGGCAGCGCGAAACCGCCGATGCCGCAATGGACAACGCCGACGCTCTGGTGGCGGCCTACGTCGCGGCGGGCTACCGCAAGATCCACCTGGACTGCAGCATGTCCTGTGCCGACGACCCCGCCGTGCTCTCCGATGACGTGGTGGCCGGCCGCACCGCGCGGCTGCTGCGGGTGGCCGAGGACACCGTGCGCGATCTCGGTGCCGACGCGCCGGTCTACGTCATCGGCACCGAGGTGCCGGTGCCCGGTGGTGCCCACGAAACCCTGGACCAGCTCACTCCCACGCCGGCCGACCGGGCCCGGCGCACCATCGCGGCGCACCGCGCCGCCTTCGCCGCCGCGGGCCTGGACGACGTCTGGTCGCGCATCATCGCCTTGGTGGTGCAGCCCGGGGTGGAATTCGATCATCTCAACGTCATCGACTACCGGCGCGACGCGACCGCAGCGCTGCGTCATGTCCTCGACACCGAGGATCATCTGGTGTTCGAAGCGCATTCCACCGACTATCAGCGTCCCGCCCAGCTGCGTGAACTGGTCGAAGATCACTGGGCCATCCTCAAAGTCGGGCCCGCGCTGACCTTCGCCATGCGCGAGGCGCTGTTCGCGCTCAGCCTGATCGAAGCCGAACTCGTTGCGCTACAAGACCGATCCGGCCTTGTCGACGTCGTCGAGCGCCGGATGCTGGCCGAACCCGGCTACTGGCAGAGCTATTACGAGGGCGATCCGGTGGCCCAGCGCACCGCACGCCGGTACAGCTACAGCGATCGGTTGCGCTACTACTGGGCCGATGACGCCGTCGAGACCGCGCGGCGCACGCTGCTGGCCAACCTCGACCGCATCGGCATCCCGCTGCCGCTGGTCAGCCAGTTCCTGCCGGCCCAGTATGAGCGGATCCGTTCCGGTGAGCTGACCCCCGATGCCGAAGCACTCGTGATCGACCGGATACGGGACGCGTTACGCCCCTATGCCGTCGCATGCCGTGCCGCCCAAGACCATTCCCGCATCCTGACCCCCGGAGGTGCCGATGACTAGCGCCCAGACCCGATCCACCGCCTTCCCCGCACAGCAGAGCGGCGGCGCCACCATCGTCGAGATCGGTCAGCAGCCCGACGCGTGGCGGGAGGTCGCCGGTGCCGTCGACGACGACGTCGCCGCGTTCGTGCGGGGGATCGTCGAGCGCCCGGACGTGCGGATTGTGTTGACCGGTGCCGGCAGCTCGGCGTTCATCGGCGACATCGCGGCCCCCGCGCTGCGGCGGCACCTGCACCGCCGTGTCGAGCCCATCGCCACCACCGATATCGTCGCCGCACCCTTGGATCATCTCGAGCCGGACACCCCGACGCTGATGGTGTCGTTCGGCCGGTCCGGCAACAGCCCGGAGAGCCTGGCGACCACCGCCCTGGCCGATGACCTGGTCACCGACGTATGGCATCTGATCTACACGTGCGACCCGTCGGGTGCGCTGGCCCGCGCGCACCGCGGCCGCCCGAACACGCGGACCGTCCTCATGCCGGAACGCACCAACGACACCGGGTTCGCGATGACCTCCAGCCTGACCTCGATGTTGTTGTCCTGCCTGCTCGACCTGGGGCCGGCCCGGCGCGGCGACGTCGGATCACTCGCGCGGGCGGCCGAATACGTCGCCGACCGGCAACCGGAGATCCGCGCCCTGGCCCAGGCCAAGAAGCAGCGTTTCGTCTACCTGGGCAGCGGGCCGCTGGCCGGGCTCGCCCGCGAATCGGCGCTCAAGCTGCTCGAACTCACCGCGGGGGAGGTGACCACGTACTTCGACTCCCCGTTGGGATTCCGGCACGGGCCCAAATCGGTGCTCGACGGTGACACCGTGGTGTTGGTGTACGTATCCACCGACCCTTACACGCGCCGGTACGACTTCGACATCATCGCCGAGTTGCGCGCCCAGCTCGGCCGCGATGCGGTGACGGTGATCAGCGCCGCACCGATCCCGCCGGAACTCGGCCCGGCGGTCGTGCTGCCCGGTCTGGACGGCCTCGACGACTCGCACGTCGCCGTGCCGTATCTGGTGTTCGCGCAGTACCTGGCGCTGTTCACTTCGCTGGAACACGGCAAGACACCGGACAATCCGTTCCCCTCGGGTGAGGTCAGCCGGGTGGTCAAGGGCGTCACCATCCATCCCTGGGCGCGGTGACCGGCGATGGCCTGTTTCCTCGGGGTTGACGGTGGCGGTTCCAAGACCGCGTTCGCGCTCATCGACGGCGACGGCCTGGTCCTCGCCAGGGCCACCGCACCGACGTCCTACTACTTCAACAGTTCCTCGGCCGACGCGGGATTTCAAGCCGTCGAAGATGTCCTCACACAGGGCGTCACCGACGTATGCCGGCAGGCCGGGGTGCGGGCCGCCGACATCGCCGCCGCCTTCTTCGGCATCCCCGGCTACGGCGAGGCCAGTGCCGACATCGAGCGGCTCGATGCGCTCCCGGCCCGCGTGCTGGGGCATGACCGCTACCGGTGTGACAACGACATGGTCTGCGGCTGGGCCGGCTCACTGGCTTGCCAGGACGGGATCAACGTCATCAGCGGTACCGGCTCGATGACCTATGGCGAGCGCCGCGGAGTCGGCCACCGGGTCGGCGGCTGGGGTGAGCTGTTCGGCGACGAGGGCTCCGCGTATTGGATTGCCACCCAAGGGCTCAACGCGTTCGGCAGGATGAGTGACGGCCGGCTCGCAGCCGGACCGCTGCATGGGCTGCTGCGCGAACGGCTGGCCCTGGGCGCCGATCTGGACGCCGTCAGCCTGGTGATCGACCGATGGTCGGGAAACCGCGGTTCGATCGCCGCCCTGGCCACTACGGTCTGCGCGGCGGCCCGCGCCGGTGATGCCACCGCGGCACGCATCCTGTCGGCCGCGGTCACCGAACTGCTCGCCCTCATCGACACGACCCGCACCCGGATCGGATTCCCCGACGCCGAGACGGTGCCGGTGTCCTACTCCGGCGGGATGTTCTCCGACCCGGATTTTCTCGCGATGTTCGTCACCGCGCTGCGTGACCAGCCGGTGGCCTATGACCTGCGGCGCCCGCTGCTGGACCCCGCAGTGGGCGCCGCGCTCTACGCGGCCAAGTACAGCGGGCACGTGGTGAGTCCGAACCTGGTCAGCCAACTCCGCACGGCCACAGCATGATCGAAGAAGGAAGACAGATGACCGAGTTATCGCCGCCGCGGCGTGGCTGGATCGGCTACGCCACCCTACTGGTGCTCTTCTGGGGTGTGTGGGGCGCTTTCTCCGCGCTACCGGCCACCCGGTACGGCTATCCCGACGAGATGATCTACTGCATCTGGGCGTCGACCATGATCATCCCGGCCGTGTTCGCGCTGCGGGGTGCCCGCTTCGACCGTAGCCCGCGCGCCGCGGTATACGGATTGCTCATCGGGCTGACCGGAGCCGGTGGCCAGCT
This sequence comes from Mycolicibacterium canariasense, assembly GCF_002101555.1. Lineage (GTDB taxonomy): Bacteria > Actinomycetota > Actinomycetes > Mycobacteriales > Mycobacteriaceae > Mycobacterium > Mycobacterium canariasense. The sequence goes on along the minus strand of NZ_LQOL01000038.1, from coordinate 191,712 downwards.
GCTGCTGTTCCAGGCCCTCACCATGGGCCCGGCCTATCTGATCTTCCCGATCGTGTCGATCTCGCCCGCGGTGACGGTGCTGATGGCGATGGTGCTGCTGCGCGAACGCATCACGGCGCTCGCAGCGATCGGCCTGATCGCCGCACTGGTCGCCATCGTGCTGTTCAGCATCACCAGTGCAGAGCCGACCGGCTCGTCGGGTCCATGGCTCGTGCTGGCCATCCTGATCTGCCTGGCATGGGGCGTGCAGGCCTACTTCATGCGCAAGGCCGCGACGATCGGCGTGAACGACGCCACCACCTTCGGCTGGATGGCGATCAGCGCGATCGCCCTGATTCCGGTGGCGGTGCTTTCGATGGGTGGCATTCCGATCGGATTCCCTTGGCAGGCACCGGCATTGACGGCGATAACCCAGCTGCTCAACGCGGTAGGGGCGCTGTTCCTGGTGATGGCGCTGAGCCGGGGCAAGGCCACCATCGTGGCGCCCACCACCAACGCCCTGGCGCCCGCCCTCACCATCGTGGTGTCACTGGCCGCCTATCACACCCTGCCCACCCCGTACGGGGCGGCCGGCATCGTGCTTGCCCTGGTGGGATCGACGCTGATGGTCTACAGCGACGAGAAGCGCGGTGACCCGTCCACCGCGAAGCCCGAGACCTCGGACCTGAGGAGCCGGACGTGAAACCCACCGTCGTCATCATCGGAGCGGGCAGCGTCGAGTTCACCCGCGAGCTGCTCGGCGACATCCTGTCCTTCCCGGAGCTGCAGTCCGTCCGGATCGTGTTGCACGACATCGACGCCGAACGGCTGGAAACCGCCGAGGCGATCGCTCGGGCGACCGCGGACGCGGCCGGTGCCACCCCCGACGTGATGGCCACCCTCGACCGGCGGCGCGCCCTCGACGGCGCCGATTACGTCATCAACGTCATCCAGGTGGGCATGCACCAGGCCACCGTGCGTGATTTCGAGATCCCGGCCCGCTACGGGGTCAACCAGACCATCGGCGACACCATCGGCATCGGCGGCATCTTCCGCGGCTTGCGGACCTTCCCGGTCTTGGCGGCCATCGCCCGGGACATGGAGCAGGTGTGCCCGGACGCCTGGTTGCTCAACTACACCAACCCGATGGCCATGAATGTCACCTACCTGCATCACGTGGCCCCGCGGTTGAAGGTGCTCGGGCTGTGTCATTCGGTGTACTGGACGATGGTCGGCCTGTGCGAGCTGATCGACGTGCCCTATGACCAGGTGTCGTACTGGTCGGCCGGGGTCAACCACCAGGCCTGGGTGCTGCGCTGGGAGCGCGACGGCCAGGATCTCTATCCCCGGCTGGATCAGCGCATCGCCGCCGACCCGGAGCTGCGGCGACGTGTGCGGGTGGACATGTACCGACGTCTGGGCTACTACCCGACCGAGACGAGTGAGCACTCCAGCGAGTACGTCCCGTGGTATGTCCGGCATCCCGCCGAGGTCGAGCGGCTGCGGATCAACATCGGTGAGTACGTCTCGATCAGCGCGGCCAATCTCGCCGAATATCAACGCGTGCGTGCGGAATTGGCCGACAGCCGGCCGCTGCCCATCGATACTGGCTCCACCGAGTACGCGCCCCAGGTGATCCACTCGCTGGAAACCGGTGACACCCGGGTCATCTCGGCCAACGTTGTGAACCAGGGGCTCATCACCAACCTGCCCGATGGCGTCGCGGTCGAGGTCCCCACCACGCTCGACGCGCTGGGCGCCCATCCCATGCGGGTGGGCGACCTGCCGCCGCAATGCGCCGCGCTGAACCGGAATTTCCTCGGACCCGTCGAGCTGGCGGTCCGGGCCGCCGTCGACGGTGATCCACGCCTGGTGCGGGCGGCCGCGATGGTCGACCCGAACACCGCGGCGACGCTGACCGTCGACCAGATCTGGGAACTGTGCAACGAGCTGACGGCCGCACATGCAGAGCTGCTTCCCGAGCCGCTGCGATCAGCGGTGTCGTCATGAGATCGGCTGCCCACCAAACAGATCCACCCACTCGTCCAGACGTCGCCAACAAAGGAGTGTCCACCGTGATCCGACACCGGCTGTGCATCGCAATGGTTGTCGTCCTCACCTGTCTGCTGGCCGCGTGCGGCGGTGGGGGTTCGTCGTCGGCGGGCCCCATCGAGATCGCGGTGTGGCACGGTTATCAGGACACCGAAGGCGAGGTCTTCAAGAGCCTGATCGACCGGTACAACAAGGAGCATCCCGACGTGAAGGTCAGTGAGCTGTACTCCAGCAACGATCTGGTGTTGCAGAAGGTGCTCACCGCGGTGCGGGGCGGCAGTGCCCCCGATGTCGCCTACATGTTCGGCTCGTGGTCGCCCAACATCGCCAAGATCCCGCAGGTCGTCGACATGTCCTCGGTGGTGTCCCAGCCGGAGTGGAACTGGCAGGACTTCTATCCGGCCGAACGGGAGGCCGCGACCGTGGGCGACAAGATCGTCGGTGTCCCCGCCCTGGTGGACAATCTGGCCATCGTCTACAACAAGAAGCTCTTCGCCGACGCCGGCGTCGCACCCCCGAGCCCGAAATGGACCTGGGATGACTTCCGCTCGGCGGCTGCGAAACTGACCGATCCGGCCAAGGGGCAGTACGGCTGGCTGATCCCCGCCGACGGCAGCGAAGACACCGTTTGGCACTACATTCCGATGCTGTGGGAGGCCGGCGGCGACATCCTGACCGCCGACCATCAGCACGCCGCGTTCAACTCCGAATCCGGTGCGCGCGCACTGACGGTGCTGCAGCAGATGGCGGTCACCGACAAGTCGCTGTACCTGGACACCACCAACGAGAACGGCCCCAAACTGATGAACAGCGGTAAGGTCGCGATGCTCGTCACCGGCCCATGGGATCTGAGTCAGCTTTCCGATATCGAGTACGGCGTCCAGGTGATGCCCACGTTCGCCGGCTCGGCCGGTGCGCACCAGACGATCTCCGGCCCGGACAATTGGGTGGTGTTCGACAACGGCGACCGGCGCAAGCGGGCGGCAACCGATTTCGTCCGATGGTTGACCGCGCCCGAGCAGGTCAAGACGTTCTCGCTGGGCACCGGTGACCTGCCCACCCGGCTGTCCGTCGGCCAGGATCCGGCATTCCGTCAGCAACTGAACGAAAAGCTCGACGGCAGTGCCACCTTCGTGGAGAACTTGGCCAACGTGCGTAAGGTCAGGCCGGCCGTCGAGCAGTATCCGGCCATTTCCGAGGCGCTGGGACAGGCCGTCGTGTCGGTCATGCTCGGCAAGGATCAACCCGCGGCCGCCCTGAACGCCGCGGCCCAGGCCGCCGACACGGCGCTCGCCGGGAAGTAGCGGCTGCGGTGATGACCCTGCTTCGGCTACGGCATTCGGACAGCGCGGCGGGCTGGATGCTGGTGAGCCCGGCGGCGGCACTCATCGGAGTCTTCGGTCTGCTGCCGGTGCTGATGTCGCTGGTGCTGTCGTTTCAGCACTCGGATCTGCTCACGCCGGAGACGCCGTGGGTGGGGCTGGACAACTACCGCAAGCTGGCGCAGGACCCGGTATTCGTCGAGGCGATCAAGCACACCATCGTCTACACCGCGCTGTTCGTGCCCGGCACGATGCTGGTCGGGTTGTTGGTAGCAGCAGCGCTCAACCGCCCGTTGCGTTTCATCGCGGTGTACCGCACGGCCGCCTACATCACGATGGCGGTTTCGACCATCTCGCAGGGCATCATCTTCCTGTGGCTCACCGACCGGGACTACGGGCTGGTGAATGCGGCGCTGAACGCCGTCGGCGCCCCGTCCCAACCGTTCCTGGCCTCCCCGGCGCAGGCGATGTACGTGATCGTGGCGATGACGATCTGGGGCTGGACCGGATTCTCGGTCATCGTGTACCTGGCTGCGCTGCAGGGAGTTCCGGCTGAACTGCACGAGGCGGCGGCGATCGACGGGGCGAGCGCGTTCACCCGGTTCCGCACCATCACGGTGCCGTTGCTCGGCCCGGCGAACCTGTTCCTGGTCGTCTGGCTGACCATCAACGCACTGCAGTTGTTCGACGAGGTCTACGCCACCACGCGGGGCGGGCCGCTGCGGGCGACCACCGTCATCGTCTATTACCTGTGGGACCGGGCCTTCGTGCAGTTCGACGCCGGTTACGCCGCGGCGATGGCCTACGCGCTGTTCGTGGTCATCCTGGTGATCACCGCGATCCAGTTCCGACTCGCGCGCAAGCACGTGTACGCCTCATGACCGCGATCCAGTCCCGCCCCGCGTCAGCCCCGGCGCGGCAACCGGATCCGGCGCCGGTGCGCCGGCGATTGCGGCTGCCGTTCAGCCCGTGGCACCTGGTGCTCATTCCGCTGACCTTCCTGCTGCTCGTTCCGCTGCTGTGGATGGTCGTCACGTCGCTGGAGACCGAGGGGGAGGCCAACCGCTTCCCGCCGGTGCTGGTGCCCGAGAGCCCGAGGTTCGAGAACTACGCCGAGGCTTGGTCCGCGGCGCCGTTCGGTCACTTCTTCGCCAACAGTGTCATGGTCACCGCGGTGGTGCTGGTGAGCAACCTCGTCGTCTGCAGTCTGGCCGGCTACGCCTTCGCGCGGGTCCGGTTCCTGGGCCGCGGTGCGCTTTTCGTGACATTGATGGCCACGCTGATGGTGCCGTTCCAGGTCACCATGATCCCCGTCTTCCTCATCGTCAAATGGTTCGGCGACAACGTGTGGGCCGGCCTGGGCATCGACCACATCGGGGCGTTGATGCTGCCCAATCTGGCCACCGCCTTCGGGATCTTCTTCCTGCGGCAGTTCTTCCAGACGGTACCGGTGGAGCTGGAGGAGGCGGCGCGGGTGGACGGGACCTCGCGACTGGGGGTGCTGTTCAAGATCGTGCTACCGCTGTCGCTGCCGGCATTGTCGACCCTGGCGGCCCTGACGGTGCTCACTTCCTGGAATGACTTCCTGTGGCCGTTGATCGTGATCACCTCTCAGGATCAGATGACGATTCCGTTGGGGCTGAGCTATTTCCAGGGAGCGCATCGGGTGAAGTGGCCGCTGCTGATGGCGGCCAACGTGATGAGCCTGTTGCCGATGCTGCTGGTCTTCGTCGGCGCGCAACGGTATTTCGTGCAATCGGTGGCCAGCACCGGACTGAAGGGATGAGCGGTGGCAGAAGTAGAGTTCCGTGATGTGAGCCGCCGATTCCCCGGCGGTGTGCATGCCCTCAAGGGGCTGAACCTCACGGTGGCCGACGGGGAATTCCTGATCCTGGTCGGGCCGTCGGGTTGCGGTAAGAGCACCGCGCTGCGGATGTTGGCCGGACTCGACAAACCCTCCTCCGGTGAAATCCGGATCGGCGGCACCGTCGTCAACGATCTCACCCCGGGCCAGCGGGATATCGCGATGGTGTTCCAGAACTACGCGCTCTACCCGCACATGTCGGTGTACCGCAACCTCGCGTACGGACTGCGGCAGCGTCGCACCCCGCGCGCCGAAATCGACCGCAGGGTGCGGGAAACGGCAGAACTGTTGCAGATCACCGCGCTTCTTGACCGCAAGCCGGGGCAGCTGTCGGGCGGCCAGCGGCAGCGGGTGGCGATGGGCCGGGCGCTGGTGCGGCAACCGCAGGCGTTCCTGCTCGACGAGCCGCTGTCGAATCTGGATGCCAAGTTGCGCAACCAGGTTCGCGGTGACCTCAAGCGCCTGCACCGAGAGGTTCCGGTGACCTCCATCTACGTCACCCATGACCAGGTGGAGGCGATGACGCTGGGGGACCGGCTGTGCGTGATGTCCGAGGGCGAGGTGCAGCAGATCGGCACCACCGACGATATCTACAACCGGCCGGCCAACACCTTCGTCGCGGCGTTCATGGGCAGCCCGCCGATGAACCTGATGCCGGGGGTGATCCGGTCCGGCCTGCTGCACATCGGTGGGGCCGAGGTGGCGCCGGCGGGGTCGGCGGACGGTCCGGTCACCGTGGGGGTGCGACCCGAGCACCTGCAGGTGCATCGGCAGTGGGCAGCCGGCATGTTGGCGGCTCGTGTCGACTTCGTCGAACCCTTGGGCAGTCACGTACTGGTGACCACGGTCGTCGGCACCGGTGACGAACAGACCCGGGTGATCGCGCAGGCACCCGCCGATACCGTGCTGGCGCCGGGCACCGACATCGGCCTGGTGCTGCCACCGGAACGGACGCATTTCTTCGATGCTCAGACCGGAGTCGCCCGGCGCGACCGGGAACGCGTCGCGCTGTAGCCCTTCCGGAGAAACTTGCCCGGCGGGCAAAAATATGTACGCTGGCGACATGGCAGCCGGATTGCGTGAACGCAAGAAGCTCGACACCCGCCGGGCGCTGAGCGACGCCGCGCTGGAACTGACCTTCCGGCACGGTCTGGAGAACGTCACCCGCGAGGACATCGCCCGGCTGGCCGGGGTGTCGCTGCGCACCTTCAACAACTACTTCACCGGCAAGTACGAGGCGCTGGCCTACCGGCAGACCGAGCGGTTGCGCCGCAGCATCGCCGAGCTTCGAGCCCGCCCGGCCGGCGAACCGCTGTGGACGGCGATCACCGAATCCGTGCTGCTCCCGCTGGAGCAGGATCTCGCCGAGGCTGGGCCTGAATCCGGTGTGCCCACCCGCGAAGAACTCGTCGAGGTCCGGAAACTGTTGATGAGTCCCGAGATTCGCGGCGCCGTGGGTAGGGCGTTGCTCGAGGAATGGATCGCGGTGATCGCCGAACGCACCGGTACCGACCCGGAGACCGACATGTACCCGCGGCTGGTCGCCGGGGTGGTGCACGCCGTCGGCGACGCGGCCGCCGACGCCTACACGAAGGCCGACCCGCCGGTCGCCTTCCCGCAGTTACTGCGACGGGGATTCGCGGCCGTCGCCGCCGGCCTGGCCGAACCGGGGACCGGCCATGGCTGAGCCGGTGGTGATCGCGGGCGCTGGCCCCAACGGTCTGCTGCTGGCCTGCGAACTGGCGCTGGCGGGTGTGCGTGCGGTGGTGCTGGACCAGCTGCCCGGACCCAGCGCCGAACCGAAGGCCAACGGGCTCGTCGGCCAGGTGATCCGCCAACTGGACATGCGCGGCCTCTATCACGCGTTCGGCGGCGAGGATGGTCCGCCGACGCCTTCCCCGGGCTGGATGTTCGCCGGGATGTCGCTGAGCTTCCTTGGGTTGCAAGGTAACCCGATGTACGCCTTGTTGGTCCCGCAACCTCGGTTGGTGCGCTTGCTGGAACGGCGGGCTCGCGATCTGGGGGTGGACATCCGGTGGGGTCACGCCCTCGCTGATTTCCGGCAGACCGACGACGTGGTCACCGCTACCGTGCACGCGGACGGTCGCCGCTATGAGCTGACCGCCGAATACCTGGTCGGCGCCGACGGCGGCCGCAGCATGGTGCGCAAGAACCTCGGCGTCGAGTTCACCGGCCACACCTCCGACATCGTCAGCCGGATCGCTCACGTGCACCTGGCCGAGAATCTGCTGGTGCCCGGCCGCGGTTACGACCTGCCGGGTTTCGGGTTGCTGCCCTTCGGTTACAGCAGGTTCGAGCGCGGCTCGACCGTGGTGTTCCCGCTGGAGCCGGACCGGCCGATGGTGGGCACCGTCGAATACGGCTGGACCGTCGGCGGCGCCGACGGTCCCGTCTCGCTGGACGAGCTCCGGTGCAGCCTGCGCCGCATCCTCGGCGTCGACGTTCCGCTGGAAGCGCCGAGAAAGGCCGGCGCGCATGCCCTGCGCCGGCTCGACGGCATCAACAGCCGCCAGGCGCAGCGCTACCGGGTGGGCCGGGTGCTGCTGCTCGGCGATGCGGCGCACGTGCATTCGCCGATGGGTGGCCCCGGCCTGAACCTCGGCATGCAGGATGCGGTCAACCTGGGGTGGAAACTGGCCGCGGTGGTCAACGGCTGGGCGGCCGACGCCCTGCTGGACACCTACCACAGCGAGCGGTATCCGGTGGGGGAGCGGGTGATGATGCACTCGATGGCACAGCTCGCGCTCGCCGCCCCCGGGCCCGAAGTCGACGCGCTGCGAACACTTTTCGCTGAGCTGGCGGCCGAACCCGAGGTGGCGGCCCACCTCGCCGGGCTGCTGGCCGGGTCCGATGTGCGCTACGACGTCGGTGACGACCATCCGCTGGCCGGCCGGATGGTGCCCGACCTGACCCTCGACGACGGCCGGCGGGTCGCCGACCTGCTGCACGAGGCGCGGCCGGTGCTGCTCGACCTGTCCGGTGGTGTGCTCGCCGTGACGGGGTTGCCGGACCGGGTGTACGTGGTGACCGGCGGATGCGCGGCAGCGCCCGCCGCGCTGCTGCTGCGGCCCGACGGTTACGTCGCGTGGGCAGCCGACACGATCGACGCGGCAGCGGCGCACGGTTTGGCGGCAGCGGTGGCGCGCTGGTGCGGTCAGCCCAGCGTCGCCCGGATACCCACCGTCACGTAGGGCAATGCCAGGCCGGTCGTATTCGCCAGCGCCGGATGGGTTCTCAACAGCTCGCGGACCTCGTCCAGGGTGCGGGTGCGAACCTCGGCCGGTGAGGTGATGCAGTAGCTGCGCGAGGCCACCAGATCGATGAGGGCTTGCGGGGTCAGGTAACTCGTCCATTCGAAATGCGCGCGCTCGACCGCGACGAACGGTTCGGGCAGGATCACCTTCTGCTCCAGCGCGTGGTCCTCGTGGCCGATGATGCGGCCGAGGTCCTTCACCCAACCCATCCGTTCGTCACGGGTGTTCCACACCAGCCCGAGCCGGCCGCCGGGACGCAGCACCCGGGCGATCTCGGCGACCGCACGGTCGGCGTCGAACCAATGCCAGGCCTGGGCCACCAGCACCGAATCCACGCTGTCGTCGGCCAGCGGGATCTCCTCGGCCGTCCCCAGCAGTGCCGGTGTGTCCGGCAGCGAGGCGGTGAGCACCTCCAGCATCTCCGGGATCGGGTCGACGGCGATCACGTCGAGTCCGCGTTCGGCCAGCCGGATGGTCAGCTTGCCGGTACCGGCGCCCAGATCGAGCACGGTGTGCGCGCCCGCCGGCAGCAGCCAGTCGATCGCCTCCGGCGGATAGGACGGGCGGCCGCGCTCGTAAGCGGCGGCCTCCTCCCCGAAGGACAGCGACCGGGGCCGGGTCGACTCGCTCACTGCGATGCGAGCTTCAGTGTCTGCCGGATGAGGGCGCCCACCGAGTCGGTCTCGACCAGGAAGCCGTCGTGGCCGTAGATCGAATCGACGACGTTGAGCCCCGAGCACCCGGGTAGCAGGTCGGCCAATTCCTGTTGCAGACGAATGGGATACAGCCGATCGGAGGTGATTCCCCCGACGATCACCGGCACCTGGCAGGACTCCAGCGCGGCGGCCACCCCGCCCCGGCCGCGGCCGACGTCGTGGCTGGACAGCGCGTCCGTCAGCGCCACGTAGGTGCCCGCGTCGAACCGCGATACCAGCTTCGCGCCCTGGTACTCCAAATAGCTCTCGATCGCGAAGCGGGCGTCGTCATCACCCTGGACGTCGTTGCCGAACCGCGAATCCAGTTCGGTCTCACCGCGATACGTCAGGTGGGCGAACCGCCGAGCGATCTCCATCCCGGCGCTGGGCGGGCGCCCGGTGCCGTGGTAGTCACCGCCCTGCCAGTTCGGGTCCGCCTTGATGGCGGCCACCTGGCTGCTCTGCGTCCCGATCTGGTCGGCGGTCGCTCGCGCGCCGACGGCCAGGACCAGTGCCGTGCGCACGGTGTCCGGGTGTCCGATGATCCATTCCAGCGCCCGGGCGCCGCCCATCGAACCGCCGATCACCGCCGCCACCTGGGTGATGCCCAGCGCGGCGAGCGTCGCCAGATCGGCGTTCACCTGGTCGCGGATGGTGATGGTCGGGAACCGTGAACCCCACGGACGGCCGTCCCTGGCCAGCGAGCTGGGGCCGGTGGAGCCGCGGCAGCCGCCGAGCACGTTGGTCGAGATGGCGCACCAGCGGTCGGTGTCGATGGGGGCGCCCGGCCCGGCCACACCGTCCCACCAGCCAGGAGTGGGATGGCCTGGGCCGGCCGGACCGGTCACGTGCGAGTCACCCGTCAGGGCGTGCAGCACCATCACGACGTTGTCGCGCTCGGGGGACAGCTCACCCCAGCGCTGGACGGCGATGGTGACATCATCGAGCACCGCGCCGCTCTCCAGCGGCAGCGAGCCGATGTCGACGAGGGCGGTCTCGCCTTCGGCCGGCAGGGACACGGCGGGGCGGGTATCCGACACGGTCACACTGCCGCCACCGTGTCGGACAACACCTGCCGGGCCGCCGCGAAGCCCTGTTCCAGATCGGCCAGGATGTCGTCGATGCCCTCGATGCCGACGGCCAACCGCACCAGGCCCGGCGTGACACCCGTGGTCAGTTGCTCCTGCGGGGTCAACTGCTGGTGGGTGGTGGACGCGGGATGGATGACCAGCGAGCGCACGTCACCGATGTTGGCGACGTGGCTGTGCAGGGTCAACGCGTCGACGAACGCCTTGCCTGCGGCGATACCGCCGGCGAGCTCGAAGGCCAGCACCGCGCCGGTGCCCTTCGGGGCGATCCGGCGGCCCACCTCGTACCAGGGTGAGGTGGGCAGACCCGCATAGTTGACCGAGATGACGTCGGGATGCTCGACCAGATACTCGGCCACCCGCTGTGCATTGGACACGTGACGTTCAACACGCAGGCTCAGCGTTTCCAATCCCTGCGCGACGAGAAAAGCGTTGAACGGCGACAGCGCACTACCCAAATCGCGCAGCAACTGCACCCGCGCCTTGAGCGCATAGGCCGGTGCGCCGAGGTCGGCGAACACCACACCGTGATAGCTGGGGTCCGGCTCGGTGAAACCGGGGAAACCTCCGTTGGTCCAGTCGAAAGTGCCGCCGTCGACGATGACACCGGCGATTGCCGAACCGTGGCCGCCCAGGTACTTGGTGGCCGAGTGCACGACGATGTCCGCGCCGTGTGCGATCGGCTGGATCAGGTACGGGGTGGCGATGGTGTTGTCGACGATCAGCGGCACGCCGCTGTCGTGCGCCACCGCGGCCACCGCGGGGATGTCGAGCACATCGATCTGTGGGTTGGAGATCGTCTCGGCGAAGAAGGCCTTGGTGTTGGGCCGCACCGCCGCGCGCCAGGACTCCGGGTCGTCCGGGTTGTCGACGAAGCTGACCTCGATGCCGAGCTTGGGCAGCGAGTAGTGGAACAGGTTGTACGTGCCGCCGTAGAGCCGCGGGCTGGACACGATGTGATCACCGGCCGAGGCCAGGTTCAGGATGGCGAACGTCTCGGCCGCCTGCCCGGAGGACACGAACAGGGCGGCGACACCGCCTTCCAGTGCCGCGACGCGCTGCTCGATGACGTCGGTGGTGGGATTGCCGATGCGGGTGTAGATGTTGCCCGGCTCGGCCAGCCCGAACAGCGCGGCGGCGTGGTCGGTGCTGTCGAACGTGTACGAAGTGGTCTGGTAGATCGGCAGGGCCCGCGCATTGGTCGCGGCGTCGGGGGACTGACCGGCGTGTACCTGCTTGGTCTCGAAGGACCAGCTCGCGAGCTTGTCTTCTAGCGTGCTCATGTGAAACGAACCTCCATCTGTGTCTGGGGGTCCGTCCGTCAGCACGGACCCGCGCTTGCCGGTAGCCGCTCTCGACTACACAACCTGGTCTTCACCCGGAGCACCCCACCGCGGTTGGAGGGTTGCCGGCCAGCAAGCCGGGGCTTGGTGCTGGCACTCATGACCGATGCAAAGCCTAGCTCACCACGTCGGCCGACGGCCACTGGGTTGACCGGGGGCATCGGCCCCGGCGGGACAAAAGCTACTGGTCAGTAGTCAAGGTTGGCCCCTCACGCGGTACGGGGCCCTTGTAGTGTTGCCGTCGAGAGCTGCCGGAACCCGGACAGCCTCAGCAGACAGTGACACGCCAAGGGAAAAGGCACCCACCACCGATGGGAACGTCGCTTTTGGGCCCGTGTCGCACGCCGCATATCTGACACCGACAGTGAGGCCGTAAGAACAACCATGAGCGCCCAGCAGCCGACCATCATCTACACGCTGACCGACGAAGCCCCGCTGCTTGCCACCTACGCCTTCCTCCCGGTGATCCGAACTTTCGCCGGCGCCGCCGGTATCGACGTGCAGACCAGCGACATCTCCGTGGCCGCGCGCATCCTGGCCGAGTTCGACGACTACCTGACCGATGAGCAGAAGGTGCCCGACAACCTGGCCGCGCTCGGCGCGCTGACCCAGGACCCCAGCGCCAACATCATCAAGCTGCCCAATATCAGCGCCTCGGTGCCCCAGCTGCTGGCCGCCATCAAGGAATTGCAGGGCAAGGGCTACGCGCTACCGGACTACCCCGGCGACCCGAAGACCGACGAAGAAAAGGCGCTCAAGGAGCGCTACTCCAAGATCCTGGGCAGCGCGGTCAACCCGGTGCTGCGCGAAGGAAACTCCGATCGCCGCGCACCCAAGGCGGTCAAGGAATACGCCCGCAAGCATCCGCACAGCATGGGCGAGTGGTCGCAGGCCTCGCGGACGCACGTGGCGACCATGAAGGGCGGCGACTTCTACCACGGCGAGAAGTCCCTGACGCTGGACAAGGCCCGCACCGTGAAGATGGTGCTGACCAACAAGGCCGGTCAGACCACCGTCCTCAAGCCCGAGGTCAAGCTCGACGCCGGCGACATCATCGACAGCATGTTCATGAGCAAGAAGGCGCTGTGCGACTTCTACGAAGAGCAGATCGAGGACGCCTACAAGACCGGCGTGATGTTCTCGCTGCACGTCAAGGCCACCATGATGAAGGTCAGCCACCCCATCGTGTTCGGGTATGCGGTGAAGATCTTCTACAAGGACGCCTTCGCCAAGCATCAGGCGCTGTTCGACGAGCTGGGCGTCAACGTCAACAACGGGCTGTCCGACCTCTACAGCAAGATCGAGTCGCTGCCCGCCTCGCAGCGCGAGGAGATCATCGAGGATCTGCACCGCTGCCATGAGCACCGGCCGGAGCTCGCGATGGTCGACTCGGCCAAGGGCATCTCGAACTTCCACTCGCCGTCCGACGTGATCGTGGACGCCTCGATGCCGGCGATGATCCGCCTCGGCGGCAAGATGTACGGCGCCGACGGCCGCACCAAGGACACCAAGGCGGTCAACCCGGAGTCGACGTTCTCCCGGATGTACCAGGAGATGATCAACTTCTGTAAGACCCACGGCCAGTTCGATCCGACCACCATGGGCACGGTGCCCAACGTCGGCCTGATGGCGCAGAAGGCCGAGGAGTACGGCAGCCACGACAAGACCTTCGAGATCGCCGAGGACGGCGTCGCCGACATCGTCGACGTGGACACCGGTGAGGTTCTGCTGAGCCAGAACGTCGAAGAGGGCGATATCTGGCGGATGCCGATCGTCAAGGACGCCGCCATCCGGGACTGGGTGAAGCTGGCCGTCAACCGGGCCCGGCTGTCCGGGATGACAACGGTGTTCTGGCTCGACGACGAGCGCCCGCACGAGAACGAACTGCGCAAGAAGGTGAAGACCTACCTCAAGGACGAGGACACCGAGGGGCTGGACATCACGATCCTGCCGCAGGTCTGGGCCATGCGATACACCCTGGAGCGGGTCATCCGCGGCAAGGACACCATCGCGGCCACCGGCAACATCCTGCGCGACTACCTGACCGACCTGTTCCCGATCCTGGAGCTGGGCACCAGCGCCAAGATGCTGTCCATCGTGCCCCTGATGGCCGGTGGCGGGCTCTACGAGACCGGTGCCGGTGGTTCGGCGCCCAAGCACGTCAGCCAGCTGATCGAGGAGAACCACCTGCGTTGGGACTCCCTCGGCGAGTTCCTGGCCATCGGTGCCAGCCTTGAGGATCTGGGTAACAAGACGGACAACGCCAAGGCCAAGGTGCTGGCGGACACGCTGGACACCGCCGTCGGAAAGCTGTTGGACGAGAACAAGTCTCCGTCGCGTAAGGCCGGTGAGCTGGACAACCGGGGCAGCCAGTTCTACCTGTCGCTGTACTGGGCGCAGGCGCTGGCCGAGCAGACCGAGGACAGCGAACTCGCCGAGCATTTCGCGCCGCTGGCCAAGACGCTGGCCGACAGTGAGGCCGCGATCGTCGCCGAGCTCAACGAGGTGCAGGGTGGGCACGCCGACATCGGCGGCTACTACTACCCGGATCCGGACAAGACGGCGGCGGTGATGCGGCCGAGCAAGACGTTCAATGCCGCGCTGGAGGGCGCAGCGCAGGCGTAGTTTCCTGCGCCGGCCGCCGCCGCGCCGAGGGTGGGTAGGGCTGTTTCCGAAGAGCGATATCACCGGCGATATCGCTCTTCGGGGACGTGTACGCGCTTCCGCGCAGAAGGCCGGCGTGCAGGCCGATGTGAAGGCCGATGTGCGGCAGGGTCACCCGGCCGGCGGTGCGGCGCGCTTGGGTTCGGTGTGGGCGTCGACGAATTCGGTGATCAGTTCGGTGATCCGGCCGGGCGCCTCAAGCATGGGGACGTGCCCCAGCCCGGGCAGCCGGGTGACCCGGGTGTCCGGTGGCAGGTGGTCGACGAAGTAGCGGGTGCCGCGCGGCGTGGGGAACACCCGGTCCTTCTCGCACAGCACCAGGTGGGTGGGCACGCCGACGTCGGCCAGTTCCAGCAGGCCCGGAAGCCGCAGCGTCTTGACCAACAGCTGCAGGTAGGCGGTGCAGTGGGTGGCATCCCGCACCAGCAGCTCCAGATCGGTGCGGCTGGGTCCGCCGGCGGGCCCGCTGACGGCGAGTGTGGCGATCCGGGTGCAGAACGGCAGGTCCAGGATCCGTGGACCGACCAGCCGCGCGGCTAGCAACGCCGGCGCACCGAGCACGAACTTCAGCACGGTCTCGTACTTGGTGAGCGAGTGCTGACCCCAGCCGCCCGCGGGGGCGATGGCGGTCAGGGTGCGGGCCCGGCCCCGCCGTTCCAGTTCGAAGGCCACCCAGCCGCCCAGCGAGTTTCCGACGACATGGGCTGTGTCCCACCCGGTTTCGTCCATCCGGCGCTCGACTTCGTCGACCAGGGCGGCGGTGTCGAGCAGCCGGCCGGGGGCGCGCGGTCCGCCGTGGTGACCGACCATGGTGGGTGCCAGCACCTCGAAGCGGCCGGTTTCGGCGAGCTGCGGTGCCACCGTCCGCCAAACGTTCTGCGAGCACAGGAACGGGTGCAACATCAGGATCGGTTGACCCGACCCGAGGTGAATCGGCGCACGTTCGGTCATACGGCCCGAGACTAAGACGGTACCGCCGGTACCGCAAGATCCGGCGGGCCGCTTGTCGGTGGGCTGCACTAGGGTGCTGGCGTGATCGTCACCACCGTCAACGTCAACGGCATCCGCGCAGCCGTCAAGCAGCGCTCCAACGAGAATCTGGGGTTGCTGCCCTGGCTGAAGGAATCGCGCGCCGACGTCGTCTGCCTGCAGGAGACCCGGGCCGACGACGAGCAGCTGCGCGACGCCCTGGCTCCCGCTCTCGCCGACGATTGGCACCTGGCGTCCGCGGAGCCACATGTCAAGGGCCGCAACGGGGTTGCCGTACTCTCGCGCACCCCGTTCAGCGCGGTGCGGATCCTGGAGTCTGAGGAGTTCGCCACCCACGGCCGCTATATCGAGGTCGACACCGGAGGCGCCACCATCGCCAGCGTCTACCTGCCCACCGGCGAGGCCGAGACGGAACGGCAGCTGGAGAAGGAACGCTTCATGGCCACCATCGAGGCCAGGATGGCCCAACTACTGGCCGGCAACGGGGACACCGTGTTGTGCGGTGACTGGAACATCGCGCACACCGAGAACGACATCAAGGCATGGAAGAACAACGTCAAGAAGTCCGGGTTCCTGCCCAGTGAACGGCAGTGGCTGACCGACCTGATGGCCACCGGCTGGGTGGACGTGGTGCGCCGGCTGCACCCCGACGTCGCCGGCCCGTACAGCTGGTGGTCCTGGCGCGGCAAGGCCTTCGACAACGACGCCGGCTGGCGCATCGACTATCACCTGGCCAATGCGGGGCTGGCCGAGCGCGCCGTGTCGGCCCGAGTGGAGCGGGCCGAGCTGTACGCGTTGCGCTGGTCCGATCATGCCCCGGTGACCGTCGAATTCTCCTGAGCAATAGCGGGATTACGTCCCAGGTGGCGTAACAACTGAGCGAGATCGCCGGTCGCCGGTCCGGCTATCGCTGGGCCGAACGGCGCCGCGGGGGTGCTGCGGTAGTCGCCGTCGGGCACCATCAGCGCCAGCGGCAGCGCCGCGCCGACCACGTCGGCGGGTAGTCGGTAATCCCGGCCGAGGGTGGCCGCCACATCCCACCCGTGCACGACGTAGTCGATGAGATGAAAGCCGATCGCAACGGCCCCGGGAAACTCTGCCCCGGGCCCGAATTCCGGAAGCGCGAACGGAATGTGCGCCGCGTCGGGGTTGGTGAACGCCTCCAGCACGTCATGGGCTGCCGAGGCGTAGGTGTCGCCGGGTGCGCGGGTCACCGCGTCGCGAACCGTGGTGGTGTCCCAGATTGCCGGGTCGGCGCCATTGCCACGGGCCGCCGCGGCGAAACCGCGATGCTGCGCGGTCATGTGGGCGAGCAGGTCGGTCAGATCCCAGCCGGCGCACGGGGTGGGGCGGTGCAAGTCCTCGGCACCGACCGCCGCGACGATGGGGATGGTGGCCAGAACGGCGGCGCGATGGGCGGGTCGGAGGTCATCAATCGTATGCATGTGCACATCATATGTGCATGCATACTATATGGCAATGCCTACCATGTTCCGATGGCTGCCCGGCGCCCTGACCTCGCGGCGATGCTGGCCCCGCTGCTGCGCGACACCCTCGCCGCCGAGGAACCCGTGCTGCGCAAGCACGGCCTGACCATGTGGGGCTACATCGTGCTGACCGCGCTGGACGGCTCACCGATGCGCACCCAGGCCGCGCTCGCCGAGGCGATCGGCGCCGACAAGTCACGGATCATCCCCACCCTCGACGCGCTCCAGCAGGCGGGCTACATCGAGCGCCACCCGGACCCCGACGACCGCCGGGTGCGGCTGCTGGACATCACCGCCGACGGCAGGCGGGTCAAGGACGCCGTCCAGACCGAGATCCAGCGGGGGGAGGAGCGGTGGCTCGGCGAACTGGACCCGGCCGACCGGCGCACCTTCCTGCGGGTGCTGCGTCAGCTGACCCGCGGGGAATTCGGATGACAGCAGTGCGAAAATCGAGGGATCATGAGCACTCCAGCCAAGCCCGTCGTGTTCTCCGGCGCGCAGCCCACCTCTGACTCCCTGCACCTCGGTAACGCGCTCGGGGCGGTCAACCAGTGGGTCAGCCTGCAGCACGACTACGACGCCTACTTCTGCGTCGTCGACCTGCATGCCATCACCGTCGCGCAGGAACCCGAGGTGCTGCGCCAGCGCACGCTGGTCACCGCGGCCCAGTACCTGGCGCTCGGGGTGGATCCCGCGAAGGCCACGGTGTTCGTGCAGAGCCAGGTGCCCGCGCACGCCGAGCTGGCCTGGGTGCTGGGCTGCTTCACCGGATTCGGTCAGGCCTCGCGGATGACGCAGTTCAAGGACAAGTCGCAGAAACAGGGCACCGACTCGACCACCGTGGGGTTGTTCACCTACCCGGTGCTGATGGCCGCCGACATCCTGCTGTACGACACCGGCCTGGTGCCCGTCGGTGAGGATCAGCGCCAGCATCTCGAACTCGCCCGTGACCTGGCCGAGCGCATCAACGCGCGGTTCCCCGGCACGTTCGTCGTGCCCGAGGCGATGATTCCCAAGGCCACCGCCAAGATCTACGACCTGCAGGACCCGACGGCCAAGATGAGCAAGTCGGCGTCCACCGACAAGGGCCTGATCAGCCTGCTCGACGATCCGAAGAAGACGGCGAAGAAGATCCGCGCGGCGGTCACGGACAATGACGGCGAGGTCCGTTTCGATCCGGAGAACAAGCCCGGGGTGTCCAACCTGCTGACCATCCAGTCGGCGGTCACCGGGACCGATATCGACAAGCTGGTCGAGGGGTACGCCGGCCGTGGCTACGGTGACCTGAAGACCGAAACCGCGGAAGCCGTGGTCGAATTCGTCACCCCGATCAAGAACCGCGTCGACGAGCTGTTGGCCGATCCGGCCGAGCTCACGGCGGTGTTGGCCAAGGGGGCCGAGCGGGCCGGGGGCGTGGCTACAAAGACGCTGCAACGGGTATATGACAAGGTGGGATTCCTGCCGCCGACGCGCTGACACCCGGGAGAGACCGCCATGGCCGAGCCGGACAAGCCGGGTTTGCTGGATCGACTGCGTAGCCGCTACACCTGGTTCGACCGGGTGATGCGGGCTCAGGAACGCTACAACGACTGCAAGGGCGACTTCTACGCCGCGGGCATCACCTATTTCACGGTGTTCGCGCTGTTCCCGTTGCTGATGGTCGGTTTCGCCGCCGGCGGCTTCATCCTGGCCAGCCGCCCGGAGCTGATGGATCAGATCGAGCAGCGGATCCGGGACACGGTGTCGGGGGACTTCGGCAGTCAGCTGGTGCAATTGATGGATTCGGCCATCGACTCGCGCGGCACCGTCGGCGTCATCGGCCTGGCCACCGCTGCGTGGGCGGGCCTGGGCTGGATGTCCAATCTGCGCGAGGCGCTCAGCCAGATGTGGGAACAGCGCGGCGAGAAAGACGGCTTCCTGCGAACCAAGCTGTCCGACCTGATTGCTCTGCTGTCGGTGTTCGTGGCCATGGTGCTCACCATCGGCCTGACCGCGCTGGCCAACAAATCGGTGATGACCCGGGTGCTGGATTGGCTGGGCCTGCACGACATCGCGACGTTCGGCGGGCTGCTGGGCGTCGTGTCGTGGCTGATGTCGGCGCTGGTGTCGTGGCTGCTGTTCACCTGGATGATCGCCCGGCTGCCCCGGGAGCCGGTGGCGTTCGGCAGTTCGGTGCAGGGCGG
This sequence comes from Mycolicibacterium canariasense, assembly GCF_002101555.1. Classification (GTDB taxonomy): domain Bacteria; phylum Actinomycetota; class Actinomycetes; order Mycobacteriales; family Mycobacteriaceae; genus Mycobacterium; species Mycobacterium canariasense. Next base: position 172,770 of record NZ_LQOL01000038.1, on the reverse strand, counting down.
CCTGCTGGCCGCGGTCGGCTTCGAGATCTTCAAACAGGTTGCCTCGCTGTACCTGTCCTCGGTGATGCACGGGCCGGCCGGTGCCACCTTCGGCCCGGTGCTGGGCTTGATGGTGTTCGCCTATGTCACCGCGCGGCTGGTGTTGTTCGCGACCGCGTGGGCGGCCACCTCGAAGGAGAGCATGCTGCTGGTGCCCGTGGAACCGCCGGGGCCGGTGCCGATCACGCCGCGAGTCCAGGTGCACGAGGGCATCGGCGTCCCCGGCGCGGTGGCCGCGTTCGCGGCCGGAGCGCTTGGCGCGCTGGGGATCTCGCGACTACGCCGACGCTAGCGGGTCACCGCTTCCAGCGCGCGCCGATGCAGCCGACCACGCCGGCCCGGTTGCTTCAGGCCTGAGGCCGGCGGTTCATCGACCGGGCGGCCATGATCAGCGCGAAGACGATGATCGCGCCGACCACGCCCACGCCCACCCGTACCGGCACCGCGTCGGCGGGCGGCAGCGCGGTGGCCGCGACCGCGGTGGGATCCGGCGCGTCGGCCTTCTGCTTGGGCAGCAGTGACGGGTCGGGCTCGATCAGCTTGCCCACCTTGGTCCCGGGCGCGGTGGCAAAGCCGTAGTCGAGCAGATGTGCGGCCTGCTCCCACGGCGCGATGGGCTCGCGGGTGCCGCGCAGCAGCACCGCCACCAGGCGCCGACCGTCACGCTCGGCGGCGCCGACGAAGGTCTGGCCGGCGTCGTCGGTGTATCCGGTCTTGCCGCCCAGCGCACCGGGGTAGTTGTAGAGCAGCTTGACGTCGTTCTCCAGGTCGTAGCCGGGGTGGTCGTTGTCCTCGCCGGGCCGGGCCGGATAGCCGGGGAACGGATACTTCTGGGTGGAGACGATGCGGGCGAAGGTGTCGTTTTCCCAGGCGTAGCGGTAGAACAGCGCGATGTCGTAGGCCGAGGTGCTCATACCGGGGCCGTCGAGACCGGACGGTGTCGCGGCGCGGGTGTCGCGGCCGCCGAGCTTGTTGGCCAGCGAGTTGATCTTCTGTAGTGCGGTATCCATACCGCCGACCTGGACGGCCAGGGCGTGTGCGGCATCGTTGCCGGAGTGCATCAGCAGGCCGTGCAGCAGATCGTTGACGGTGTAGCGGCCACCCTGGTCCACGCCGACCCGGGTGCCCTCCGCGGCCGCATCGTCGGAGGTGCCGATCACCTGCCGGTTCAGCGGCAGCTCGTTGATCGCCTGCATGGCGATCAACACCTTGATGACGCTGGCCGGGCGGTGCCTGCCGTGCGGGTCCTTGGCGGCGATGACGTCACCGGTGTCGAGATCGGCGACCACCCACGCCTCGGCCGAGATGTCGTTGGGCAGGGGCGGGGTGTCGGGTGCCACCACGACTCCGCAGTTGCCCATCGCGTCCCCGCCCAGCGGGGTGGCCGGCACCGGTAGCGGGGCCGGCGGGTCACCGGCCTTGGGCACCTCGGACGAGTCCACGGCGGGTGGAGTCGTCACCCGGAACGGGCAGGGATCGGGTGGGCCGGGCTCGGCGTGTGCCACGGCCGGTCCGACGGCCAGGAAAAGCGCTGCAGCCAGGGCTGCAGCGCGGTGGAGCGGGGTTTTCGTGGTCGCCATCGTGTCTGCAGATTAGGTGACGACGGCGCCGATCTCGAGGAGCCGCGCTGTGACGGGTGGGGTTTGTGTTACGAAGGTGACTACTTCGGCAGGGCGCAATGCGCGAGCGCATCCGAGCCGATGGTGCTCAGCCACAGCCGGCCGTCCCGCTCGATCAGCCCGGTGACCTGACCGAAGCGCGGGTGCCGACCGTGGATGCCGGCCACCGGGCCGCCGGAGTCCGGGTCGAAGGCCACCGCCCACACTTCCGAGGGCATCTGGGGTTGAAGGGCCGCGGGCAGTTTCCACATCACCCTGCGCAGCACCGGCGGCCGGGCGGCCAGCCAATCGGCAGGCTTGTTGACCGGGCAGACCAGCGCCACCCAGATCCGGCCGTCGGCGCCGGTGCAGATGTTGTCCGGCATACCCGGCAGGTGCTGTGCCAGCGGTGTCACGGTGCCGGCCTGCGGACCGGTCAGCCAGTACTTCGACAGCCTGCGGGCCTGCGTCTCGGCGAATACCAGCGCCGACCCGTCGGCGGTCACGGTGAGCCCGTTGGCGAAATACAGTCCGCCGGCCAGGGTGTCGACGGTGCCGTCGCTGTTCAGCCGGTACAGGCCGCCGGTGCCGCGGGCGTCCATGATCGCGGCCCTGAACCACTCGTAGTGGTAGTCGCTGGTGGACTCGGTGAAATAGATTGTGCCGTCCTGCGTTTCGGTCACGTTGGAACAGAACCGCAGGGGTCGGCCCCGCGACGCGGAACCGACGCCGTCGACTGGCACGGTGGAGGTCAGGGTAGTCAGCTCGCCGGTGCTGGGTTCCAGGGCCAGCAGTCCGCGGTGGCTGTCGCAGACCAGGATCCGGCCGTCGCGGGCGACGTGCATGCCCAGTGGACGCCCGCCGGTGTCGGCGACCACCGATACCGCACCGTCGGCGCCGAGGCGCACGATACGACCGTCGGTGAGTCCGGTCCACAGCCCGCCCTGAGCGTCGGTCACCACATCTTCGGGTCCGTGTCCGGGTACCGGCACGAGGGTGAGCTCGGGGAGCGGATAGTCGGGCAGCGGGTCCACCGGCGGCGGCTGCCAGCGGACGGGGTTGATGGCGGGTTTCTCAGGCGCGGCCGACACGCTTTCGACGGTAGTCCGGTCTCGGCTTCGGCCGGGCGGGTTTCCCGCCCGGATGTGCCCGATTCGTGGGTGGCTGCGTTGCCGGTCGTAGTTCTAGTTCGTCGTGGCCGCGAAGCGGTCCAGGAGCCAGTGCTGGGAGTAGTCCAGCCACTGGCGGTAGTGGCCCATCGCGCAGTGATCGTCGTCGGGATACAGCAGCAGGGTGGCGTCCGCGGCGGCCCGGGCGAGGTCGCGGCTGTCCTGGGTGCTCATCAGGGTGTCGTGGTCGCCGTTGATCACCAGTAGCGGAATGGTGATGCTGCGGTAGAGATCTCGGATCGACAGCGCTGCGAGCTTGTGCATCAGCTCGATCGGGTGGGCCGCACCGACGGTCTTGGCCAGGGCGTGCAGGATGATCTGCGGCGTGCCCAGTGCACCGCCGTGAAAGGACCGGTGGGTGGGCGCCCCGCAGGCGATGGCGCAGGCCAGCCGGTCGTCGGTGGCGGCCAGGCGGGCGGTCCAGTACCCGCCGAAGCTGACGCCCACCATCGCGATCCGGTCGGCGTCGAGGCGCGGGTCCGCGGCGAGGTGATCGATCACCCGGTGGTACACCGCCTCGGATTCCGGGCGCATCGGATCGGTGTAGGCGTAGCTGCCCGGCATTTCCATCAGGAACATCGCCATGCCCGAATCGCGGTAGCGCAGCTGTGGGACCGCCAGTTCCTGGACGGTGCCCTCCAGCCCGTTGGTCGTCAGCACCACCGGATGAGGGCCCGAGCCGGGCGGCAGGACAAGATAGCCGTGGACGGTGTCGCCGTCGGCGAGCGGGACGTCGATCGGTTCGACGGTGAGGCCCAGCGCCGGCGCGAACGCCGCGATCAACGCGTCGAACAGATGCCGTGATCGCCAGTACGCCCGCGTCCGATGCGGATCGTGCCCGGGGAAGGCGCTGACCTGGTAGTACGTGATCGCTTTCACCCACGCGTCAATCGCGCTGAACGCCAATGTGATTCGTTCACGATCGCCGGTAGGTGCGTACTCGTCGACCACCGCGGTGAGCGCGCGGGTGTCCGGTTGCGGCCCGTGATCGGCGAACAGCGTTGCCGCGGAGGCTATCCACGCGGTCAGTCCGTCGACGTTCTCGGCGGCGGTCGTGGGGCCCGGGTCGCTGAGGTCGGGCACGGCGGCGACGTCGGGTCCGGCCAGGCGGCGCAGCACGTCGGTGGCTCGCCGGGCGTGGGCGTCGGCGATGCGGTTCCAGTAACCGCACCAGCGGTCGCCGCGGAAGGACCGGGCCCCGCGGACCTGCTCGGCGAACAGGGCGTGGTCGAGCCCGCCCATGTTGGCGTAGCGCAGGACGAACAGTGCGGGCAGAAACGGGGCCGCCCCGGTCCACCGTGCCGCCAGATCCGTGGTGCGGGTGACCGCGCACATCGTGACGGCGAGCTTCTGCAGCAGGGGGGCCTCTGCCACGCGGATCTCCTCACTTGGGCGGAACGAGTGTTCCGAAAGTACCATCGCTCTGCGCTACAGTGGAACGTCTGTTCCGCTCCGACGTGAGGATCGATGCTCGGTGAAGCTGCGACGTGTACGCGCCGGTGGTGCCTTGGAGTTGCAGACCCAGGACACCGGTGGCGCGTGGCAGACGACCGACGACGACACCCCGCTCGGCGGGCGGGTCTTCGACAAGGACTGGGAACTCGCCCGCGCCGACGAGCACCTGCGGCACGGCTCGACGTTGTTGCCGTTTCAGCCGGTATCGTTCCGCGACTTCATGCTCTACGAGCAGCACGTGCTGGACGCCAGTCGCGGGCTGGTCCGACGCTTCCATCCGGGGCAGTACCGACTCGTCACGACCGTCGAAGCCCTCACCCGGCGCACGTTCCCGCTGCTCAAACCCAAGCCGCTGTTCTATGCCCAGCCCATGTACTACATGTCCAACGCGATGACGTTCGTACCGTCGGGCACGCCGATCGCCGCGCCGTCCTACACCCGCGCGCTGGATTACGAGTTGGAGATCGGATTCGTGCTGGCGCGTGGCCTGTTCAACGCGACCCCGGCCGAGGCGCTCGATGCGATCGGTGCGTTCGTCGTGCTCAACGATCTCAGCGCCCGCGACGTCCAGCGTGCCGAGATGGACAGCGGGTTCGGTCCGCAAAAGGCCAAGCACTTCGCCAATTCGCTGTCAGAGGTCGCCGTCACCGCCGACGAAATCCTGCCCCGCATCGACACCCTGCGCGGCGCGGTGTCGATCAACGGCTCGACGGTGTCCACGGTGTCCAGCGCCGGCATGCAACACGGTCTGGGCGAGGTCCTCGCACACGCCTCCCGAAGCGAACATCTGCTTCCCGGTGAACTTTTCGGCACCGGCACGCTTCCCGGTGGCAGCGGTATGGAGACCGGGCACTGGCTGCGCCCCGGAGACACCCTGGAATTGTCCATCGACGGTATCGGCAGCATCGAACACACCATCGTCGACTCATGAGCAACTCCGCGTCGGTCGGCCAGGCCCCACGCTCAGTGCGCGAAGCCAACCGCGAGCAGCTACGGGACCGGCTGCTCAACAGTGCCGAAGAACTCTTCGCCGAGCGCGGCTACTTCGGCGTCGGCGTCCGCGACATCACCGAGCGTGCCGGCACCCGCCTGGCCTCGGTCAGTGACCAATTCGGCGGCAAGGAAGGCCTCTTCCGCGCGGTCCTGCTGCGCCGCATCCAACCTCTCAACGACGAGCGCCGCGCCCGCCTGGCAGCACTGCCCGCCCGAGGGAGCGTGGCGCGCCGGCTGCGCGCACTGATCGACGCGTTCACCGAACCCCTGCGTGCGCGAGCCGGTGATCCAGGGTGGGACAACTACTTCCGTTTCATCGCTCAGCTCGCCAACTCCGGACACCCCATCAAACGTCTGGTCGCCGAGGACTACAACGCCATCGCCGCCGACTTCATCGCGGCCTTGCGCTCACTCTTCCCAGCCGCCAACGACGCGGCGATCCACGACGCCTACCTGCACCTGGTCGCGGCCACCTTGCACACCTACGCCAACAACCTGCGCCTGGACAGCCTCACCGCCGGCCGCATGCACGCCCACGACACCGACGAACGCCACAACGCGCTCACACGCTTCGCCGAAGGCGGGATCATCGCGCTGGTGGCGCAGACCTAGGGCGCTCACCACCTCCGGCGGTACTGGCCGGCCCGCATCCGCACGACAAGCTGTTGTGCCAGAAGCGACAACCCGATATAGGCCAGAAGTGATGGTGCGCCGGAGTGCGCAGGGTTCGCGTGCCCGAGAGCGATATGCGAGGCCACGCTGAGCAGCCAGAGCACAACGGTGACGACCGTCCCCTGCCGCGTGAGCGTGCCGTCGAGGACCGATAGCCGCATGCTGTAGGCCCGTGCGGCCGATAACACCAGGCCGACAACCACACTCGCCAACGTGACGGCGACCGTCGCCGAGCCGATGACGTGCTGCGGAAGGCTGCCGATCGTCTGGATCGCACCGATCGCGGTGAGGACGAGGGCACTCGTCAGGCGCTCCCGAACGGGCCGCACCGTGAGCTGGCGGCGCAGCAGCCAGGCCAGGACGAGGATGCCGACCACCGCATCGGCCAGCTCGCCGCGCATCAGGCCACCGAGGCGACGAGTTCCGGTGGCGCGGTGTGGCGTCGATACCACAGCGTCCACGCCAGAAGACCGCCGACCGTGGGCACGCTCATGATGCTGGAGACGAGCGCTGCACGGTCAAGCGGAAGCCACAACGCGATCGGGACCCGCGCCAGGGCCTCCATACAGAGCCCACCGCCCCACACCGCGGTGATTAACCGCCATGTCCGGCGGTACCCGGCGTCCATGCTCCACCTTTGGCGGTGTCCGGCCGCGTCCGCGCCGGCAGAGCGAAGCATGAACTGCCAGGCCAGTGGCGCATGGGAGGCCGCACTGGCCAGAAACGTGATGCCGCCGACCGCGCTCATCATCGAGTCTTTGACCAACAGCAGCCGCACGCTGCCCGTCACCAGTGTCAAGGCGCACCCGCCGAGGAGGGTGGCCAGGACCAACAGGGCGACGCCGTCGATCCGGCGCAGGCGAACCGACATCACGATTGCGCGAATGCCGGTAGCCACTGATGCCGCGACCAGGGCCAGCACCGGGGTTGCGCCCAGGCTGCGGGCGGCCACGTATCCGCTCATACCGGGAGCGGCATCCCAGAACATGTTGGTCACGACAGCGCGCAGGTGGGGTGAGGCATGCATGACACCACCTTGATCCGTTATGCCGCGCGATGGCACCACCGCTGGGTGGAGATGTGGGTGGAGATCGTCGTCGCACCGGTTGGTGAGCTCTGTATCCACATGGTCCGCTGGCACACTGAGGTTGTGACCCTGCGGATGTCGGTGCGTGTCGTTGTGGTGGCACTGACCGCTGCCTTCGCGGTCACCGATATGGCGCGCGGTGTGGGCCTGGCGGCGACGGCGTCGGCGGTCTTCGGTGTGGCGACGTGGTGCGCGGCGATGCCGCGCGCAGTTGCACATCCGTTGTGGCGCTATGGTCTTGGTGCGGCGATCGGTGCGGTGGCGATGTTCGGTGTGCTGTCCGGGTCGGCGGCCGCGACAGTGGCGCTGGCGGTGGCCGTATCGCTGACCGCCGGCGCGTTTCCGGTTAACGGCTTTGCCCTTGCCGCAAGCTGTTCGGTGATCGCGGCGGCTGGCGCGCTCACCTGTCTCGCCCGGACTGCACAACTATCTGACAGCTCGGCCATTGTGGTGCCCGTCGCCGTCGGCGCCATCCTGGGGTTGCGCAGCGTGGAGGTGGCCCGTACGAGCATGCGGCAACGCGAACTCCACGACATCGAATTGCGGGCCGCGGCCGCCGAGGAACGTGCCCGGCTGAGTCGCGACCTGCACGACGTTCTCGCCCACTCACTGGGTGCCCTGGTGATTCAACTGGACGCACTCGGTGTCGTCGCCGAACGGAGTTGTTCGGGCACCGACGTGGTGGGGCGAGTGCGCGCTGCCCGCGCCATGGCAGTCCAGGGGCTCGACGAGGCGCGGCAGGCGGTTCACGATCTGCGCCGATTCACCGAACCGGTGGATGTCGTGGTGGCCCGACTGGCCGATCAGCTGGCCGAGCAGGGGTGGGGCACCTTGCACGTCACGGTCAACGGGACGCCACCCGTGCTGCCGCCTGCCATCACCGATCTACTGGGAACCGTTGCGGTGGAAGGGGTCAGCAATATCTGCCGACACTCGTCTGCCGCCGAGGCGTACGCCGAGGTGCACTACACCGCGGCCGGCGTTGTGTTGTGCTTGCGTAACCGGGCGGCGGAGCCGGGGGCGATGAGCGGTTGGGGATTACGCGGCCTGCGGGAGCGAGCGCAAGCGGTGGGAGCGGAATTGGTCGCCGGCTGGGAGGCCGGGGTGTGGGAATTGCGCTGCGAGGCAACGACATGATCTCCGTCGTCGTCGCCGACGATCAGTCCGCGGTCCGCGAGGGATTGATCACCATTCTCGAGCTGACGGAGGGGATCGTCGTCGTGGCGGGAGCGGCGGATGGGGCCGAGGCCATCGACGCGGTCCGCGAGCACCGGCCCGACGTGTTGCTGTTGGATCTGCAGATGCCGTCGGTGGACGGCCACGCCGTCATCCGAGCACTCTGCGAACATGGCTGCTCGACAAGGATTCTGGTCCTCACCACCTACGGCGACGACGACTCGATCGGCGCGGCGTTGGCGGCCGGTGCTCACGGCTACATCACCAAAGCCGACGGTGCGGCGCAGATCGTGGCTGCCATCCGATCGGCGGCGGCCGGGCAGAGCCCCTTCGGGTCCGAGGCCACCCAGTTTCTGCTGCGCGGCATCCGGTCGCGTCGCAACGCCCAGACCGCCGCACGACGGTACGGGCTCACCGAGCAGGAAGTCCGCGTCCTGCATCTCATTGTCGCCGGCTTGCGCAACCGCGACATCGCAGACGAACTCGTGATCTCGATGGCGACGGTCAAGACTCACATCAACAATCTCTTTGCCAAGATGGGCGTCAGCTCGCGGGAGGAGGCCGTGCGTCTCGTTGCCCCTTGACCGTCATGGCGTGCCGCGACAGGCGAGGGGTTTACCGATCCGTCGGCCACTTGTGCCGGATCGGCGAACGCGAGAACCTCCGGGTTGGTGGTGATGGGCCTTCGCCCGGCCACACACCTCACCCGGAGGTTCTCACACGGTCCGCTACCGACGTCCGTCTACAGGCGGCGTCCGGCCTCGCTGAGCACCCCGTGCAGGATGTCGTAGATCGCGTCGAACTCCTTCTGCCCGCTGATCAGCGGGGGAGCCAGCTGCACCACCGGGTCGCCACGGTCATCGGCGCGGCAGTATAGACCGGCCTCCCACAGGGCGGGGGTCAGGAACCCGCGCAGCAGCCGCTCGGACTCCTCGTCGTTGAAGGTCTCCTTGGTGGTCTTGTCCTTGACCAGCTCGATGCCGTAGAAGAAGCCCTCGCCGCGGACGTCACCGACGATGGGCAGGTCGTACAGCTTCTCCAGGGTGGCCTTGAACACCGGTGCCTGTTCCTTGACGTGGGCGTTGATGCCCTCGCGCTCGAAGATGTCCAGGTTGGCCAGCGCGACCGCCGACGACACCGGGTGCCCGCCGAAGGTGTAGCCGTGCCCGAACACCGTCTTGCCGTCGTTGAACGGCTCGAACAGTCGGTCGCTGGCGATCATCGCACCGATCGGGGAGTAGCCCGAGGTCAAACCCTTTGCGCTGGTGATGATGTCGGGAACGTAGCCGAAATCGTCGCAGGCGAACATGGACCCGATGCGGCCGTAGGCGCAGATCACCTCGTCGGAAACCAACAGCACGTCGTACTCGTCGCAGATCTCGCGGACCCGCTCGAAGTATCCCGGCGGCGGCGGGAAGCAACCCCCGGCGTTCTGCACCGGCTCCAGGAACACCGCGGCGACGGTGTCCGGGCCCTCGAACTCGATGGCCTCGGCGATGCGGTCGGCGCAGTACTGCCCGAACGCCTTCTCGTCGTGCGCGTAGACCTCCGGCGCCCGGTAGAAGTTGGTGTTCGGTGCCCGGAAACCGCCCGGGGTGAGCGGCTCGAACGGCGCCTTGAAGGCCGGGATGCCGGTGATGGCCAGCGCGCCCTGCGGGGTGCCGTGGTAGGCGATCGAACGCGAAACCACCTTGTGCTTACCGGGTTTGCCGGTCAGCTTGAAATACTGCTTGGCCAGTTTCCAGGCGCTCTCCACCGCTTCGCCGCCGCCGGTGGTGAAGAAGACGCGGTTCAGGTCGCCCGGTGCGTAGTTCGCGATCCGCTCGGCCAACTCGATGGCCGTCGGCGTGGCGTAGGACCACAAGGGGAAGAAGGCCAGCTGCTCGGCTTGGCGGGCCGCCGCGGCGGCCAGTTCCTCGCGGCCGTGTCCGACCTGCACCACGAACAGGCCCGAGAGCCCGTCGATGTAACTGCGGCCCTGGTCGTCGAAAATCCGCACACCCTCGCCGCGGGTGATGATGGGCGGATTGATATCGGCACCGTGCCGGGCGAAATGGCCCCACAGGTGGCGTTTGGCCTTGGCGGCCAGATCTGTCGAAATAGATTGCGCTACATCAGTAGTCGTCATCGCGTGCCCCAATTGTATTGCTGTTTGACAAGTTTGAGATAGACAAGAGTCTCGGTTGATATCACCCCTGGGACGGCACGGATCTTGGTGTTGAGCAGGTCGAGGAGGTCGTCATCGTCCTCGCAGACCACTTCGATGATGGCGTCGAAGGTGCCGGCCGTCAGTACCACGTAGTCCACCGATTCGATGGCGGCGATCTTGTCGGCCACCTTGGTGGTGTCGCCGGTGCACCGGATGCCGATCATGGCCTGGCGGGCGAAGCCCAGTTGCATCGGGTCGGTGACCGCGACGATCTGCATGACGCCCGCGTCGACCATGCGCTGGACGCGTTGGCGCACCGCGGCTTCCGAGAGGCCGACGGCCTTGCCGATCCCGGCGTAGGACCGCCTGCCGTCCTGCTGCAGCTTCTCGATGATCGACTTGGACAATTCGTCGAGCTGGAACGCCGCCCCCGGACGGGACTGATTGATTCGCAGGGAGACGGCGGATACGCCGGGCTGTGAATCTGGGTTCGACATGGTGACGATTGTGCACGGAATCCGTAGTTTGGGGCAACCATTTCCATTAAATCGCGCGTTTTTCATGTCTCCGACCGGTGGAATGCGCAGCAGTCCTCGGGTAGCGTATGAGCTCGTGACCACCACCCAAACCTCCGTTGTCGCTGGTAGCTGGATCAACGGCGTGGCGGTGCAGACGGGCGGGCAGCCCTTCGCGGTGATCAGCCCCGCCACCGGTGAGGTGGTGGCGAGCTACACGCTGGCCACCCCCGCCGATGTGGATGCCGCCGTCGCCGCCGCCCGCGCCGCCCAACCCGGCTGGGCCAAGGCCGCGCCGGTGGAGCGGGCCGGCGTGCTGGCCAAGCTCGCCGAACTGATGGAGGCCAACGCGGCCACCTTCATCGCCGAGGAAGTGGCCCAGTGCGGGAAGCCGGTGCGGCTGGCCACCGAGTTCGACATCCCGGGCAGCGTCGACAACGTGGCCTTCTTCGCCGGTGCGGCGCGGCATTTGGAAGGCAAGGCGGCCGCCGAGTATTCGGCCGATCACACCTCCAGCATCCGGCGTGAGGCCGTCGGCGTGGTCGCCACCATCACCCCGTGGAACTATCCGCTGCAAATGGCGGTGTGGAAGGTCATCCCCGCGCTGGCCGCCGGCTGCGCCGTCGTCATCAAACCGGCCGAGATCACCCCGTTGACCACGCTCACGCTGGCGCGGATCGCCGCCGAGGCGGGGCTGCCGGCCGGGGTGCTCAACGTCGTCACCGGGGCCGGGGCCGATGTCGGCACCGCGCTGGCCGGGCACCGCGACGTCGACGTCGTGACCTTCACCGGGTCGACGGCGGTCGGCCGCAAGGTGATGGCGGCCGCCGCCGTGCACGGCCACCGCACCCAGCTGGAACTGGGCGGCAAGGCGCCGTTCGTGGTGTTCGACGACGCCGACCTGGACGCGGCCATCCAGGGCGCGGTCGCCGGGGCGCTGATCAACACCGGCCAGGACTGCACGGCGGCCACCCGCGCGATCGTGGCTCGCGATCTCTACGACGACTTCGTCGCCGGGGTGGGCGAGGTGATGAGCAAGATCGTGGTCGGCGACCCGCACGATCCCGACACCGATCTGGGCCCGCTGATCACCACCGCGCACCGCGACAAGGTGGCCGGCATGGTCTCCCGGGCACCCGCTCAGGGCGGGCGCATCGTCACCGGCGGCGTCATCCCGGATCTGCCCGGGTCGTTCTACCGGCCGACGCTGATCGCCGATGTCGCAGAGGATTCCGAGATCTACCGGGACGAGGTCTTCGGTCCGGTGCTGACCGTGCGCGCCTTCACCGACGACGATGACGCCCTACGGCAGGCCAACGACACCGACTATGGGTTGGCCGCTTCGGCCTGGACCCGTGATGTCTACCGGGCGCAGCGCGCGTCCCGCGAGATCAACGCCGGCTGTGTGTGGATCAACGATCACATCCCGATCATCTCGGAGATGCCGCACGGCGGTGTCGGGGCGTCCGGGTTCGGCAAGGATATGAGCGACTACTCGTTCGAGGAATACCTGACCATCAAACACGTGATGAGCGATATCACCGGGGTGGCCGACAAGGCCTGGCACCGAACGATTTTCACGAAGCGCTGAGCGCCGGCGCGGCGATTACCGTGATCGCGATGGCCGCCACCCGGGTGTGGTTGCCGGTGTAGTCGAAGATCGTGGTGCCCTGGTGGTAGTGGTTGCCGCTGTCGGTGGCACCGATGTACACCGTGTCGGTGCCGCTGTACCCGGGGGTGGCCAGATAGGTGAACGTCCCGTCGAGGTTCTTGGTGAATGCCACGCCGGTGATGGTGCTGGTGGAGATCGGATCCCCGTCGTAGTCGCTGACGTCGACGGCGAGATCCACGGCGACGTACCCGTCGTCGGTCCAGCGGGTACCCAGGATCCGGACCGCGTCGATATCCGGCGCGGTGTTGTCGAAGATCGCCTCCAGCTTGCGGTAGCCGTTCCAGATCGCTTGTAACACCGGGTTGTTGGTGTGGCCTGGCTCGGGGTTGAACCCGAACGCCCCCAGTGCGTTGAGCACGAACGTCCGCAGCGGTGAGGACGGTCGGCTCGGCGCCGGGTTGACCTTGGTGATGGTCGCGATCACCGCCGGAAGTTCGGTCGCCGACGCCGTCAGTGGGGTGGGGGCCGGTCCGTCGGTGTCGACGATGACCGGATCACCGGCGATATCGGGTTTTGCGGCGGTGGGCAGGCTGGTGTGCACCGCCGCCGCGGTGATGGCGGGGCGCTTGGCGTCGAAGAGCGTTTCGATGCGCCGGTATCCTGCCCAGATCGCTTCCAACAGTGGGTTGTTGGTGTGACCGGGCACCGGGTTGGGACTGAACCCGAACACCCCCAACACACCGAGGACCAGCGTGCGGACGCCGGGAGCCGGCGTGCTCTGCGTGGGCGCGACCGCGGCGGTGAGGGCAGTGGCCGTGCTCGCCACGGTGACCTGACCCGCCGTGTTGCCCGCGGCCGCCACCGGTGCCGGCGAGCGTTCGGCGGCCGGGGTGTCCGACGTCTGCGGCTCCTTGGCAGGGGGCGGCGCCGACGTGTCGCGCACCGCCGCGGTCTTGACCGAGCCGACCCGGGTGGCGGCCCGCTTGGTGTCGCGGCGGGTGTGCCGCGTGGTGCGGTGATCCGGGCGCGCGTTGGCCTGGTCCTCGGGGTTCTTGGTGCTCTCGGGTTGTTCGTCACCGGTCTGCTCTTGCGCCGTGGGCGTGCCGGCCGGCCCGGCCGGTGCGGTCCCCGTCGTTGTCCCACCGGAGGCCGTCGACGGTCTCGGACCCGTCCCGTCACCGGAGCCGCCGGCATCGGCACCACCACCGGCGTCGCCGGCCGACGACGAGCCGCCGGATGCGCCGTCGTCGGCCCACGCGACCTGTGGAAAGGTGAGCGCGCTGCCGATACCCACGGCCACGGCCAGCGCCCCCACCCGACCCATATGTCTCGAACCGTCCACCAGCCATGACGATTTGGTCGGTCGGGACATGCGCCACCTATTCAGTCGCTGCGAGACGGGGATTCGGCATGACGATAACGTCAAATTTCGGGTGCTGTCTGTCCGTCAATGGTGTGACGCGGCGTGTAGACGGAATCGGTCAGGATTTGCTGAACTCTTCGCCCGTCTCCGGGTTGATGGCCCGCTCGCCGCGCGGCAGATTGGACAGATCCGGGGCGATGACGGTGGGCATGTCGCCGGAATCCGGCAGGCCGAATCGCGGTTCGACCGCGGCCTGGTCACCGACGGTCTCCAGCACCAGGTCGTGGCTGCGGCGCGGCAGCGTGATGCCCTTGAAGAAGCCGGGTGCCATGACCCGCCAGACCAGCATCAGGATCAGTCCCAGCACCAGCGCGCCGATGCCGACCACAGCCACGGCACCGAACCCGAAGATGGTGACGTTGTTGCCGTCGTCGTCGGTCAGCCAGTCCGGCTTGGCGTACTGGATCAGGCCGTAGACGAACACCACCAGCAGGATGGTGCCGCCGAGCAGCGGGACGACACCGCGCATCATCAGGTCACGAACGTTGCGGGTCAACGTCTTTCGGTAGAACCACACACAGGCGAAGCCGGTCAGGCCGTAGTAGAACGCGATCATCAGGCCCACCGAACCGATGAGTGCCGTCAGCAGGTTGGTGCTGATCACCGTGAACAGCACGTAGAACACGGCGCTGACGATGCCCATCGCGATCGTCGAGGTGGTGGGGGTCAGATAGGTGCGGTGGATCTTCGCGAACGAACCCGGCAGCGCCTTGTACACGCCCATCGACAGCGTGGTGCGCGCGGTGGGCAGGATGGTGGTCTGGGTGGACGCCGACGCCGAGGTCAGGATCGACGCCGAGAGCAGCAGCATGCCGACATGGCCGAGAACGCTGTCCCCGAACAGATCCGGGCCGATCGCGGCGAACACGTCGGCGGAGTTCTCCGGGTTGCCCAGGCCGATACCGTCTGTGCCGACGCCGGCGAAGGCCACGGCCGCGACGCTCACCAGGGCGTAGGTGGCCAGCAGCAGGAAGGTGGAGATGACGGCGGCCCGGCCCGGCGTGCGTCCGGGGTCGTCGGATTCCTCGTTGCACGCCACCGCGGTGTCCCAGCCCCAGTAGATGAAGATGGTGGTCAGCACCGCGGGGGCGATGACGGTGCCGAAATCCAGCCCGCCGGGCCAGAACCAGGACAGCGACGGCAGCAGCGAGTAGTCCTCGGCGTTGTGGGTGTACACCTTGATCAGGGCCACCACCGAGAGCGCGATCAGCACCACCACCTCGATGCCCAGCAGGGCGTACTGCAGCCGGGCCGACACCTCGATGCCGCGGTAGCAGATGTAGGTCATCACCGCGATCCAGATGACGCCCGCGACCGTCGACCACAACGTGCTGCCGGCCAGCGTGGCGGCCGACTGCCAGCCGAGATCACCGGCGAAGGTGAACGAGTACGAGCCGGCGATCTGGGCCAGGTTTGCCATCACGATGACGTCGGCGGCGATGATGCCCCAGCCGCCCAGCCAGCCCACCACCGGCCCGAATGCCCGCGAGGCCCAGGTGAAGGTGGTGCCACAATCCGGCTCGGCCTTGTTCAGCTCCTGGTAGGCCACCGCGATGAGGTACATCGGGATGAACGAGATCAACACGATGGCGGGGGCTTTCACGCCGGACAGCAATGCGCCGCCGCTGGCGATGATGAGACCGAGGGTGGCCGCCAGGCTGTAGGCCGGGGCGGTCGAGGCCATCCCGACGACGATGCTGGACAACAGGCCAAGCGCACCGCCCTTGAGGCCCTTGCTCTCGACGGCGGCGCCGCCCGGTTCCAGGGTGAGTTCGCCCTTGCTCATCGCTTCTCCCTGCTGATTGCCTACAAAATTCAAACGAAGAATACGGTTTCAGTCGTTTGGATGCATGTCAACAACGAAATTAGTTTTCGCGGGTGTCCGACGGTGGCCGGCTGCGGACTAGTGTTGTCCCGTGACCACCGCGGCGCGCGCCGACGAATTCGAGGCGCTGCGTCCGCACCTGCTGGCCGTCGCCTACCGGCTCACCGGGACCTATGCGGACGCCGAGGACATCGTCCAGGATTCCTGGCTGCGCTGGCACCGGACCGACACCCACATCGCCGATCTGCGGGCGTGGCTGACCACGGTGGTGAGCCGGCTCGCGCTGGACCGGTTGCGCTCGGCCGCGCACCGGCGGGAGGCCTACGTCGGTGAGTGGTTGCCCGAACCGGTGGTGACCGGTTTTCAGACGGGTTCGGCCGATCCCGTCGACCCGCTGGCCGCCGTGGTGGCGGCCGACGACGCGCGGTTCGCGGCGATGGTGGTGTTGGAGCGGTTGACCCCCGATCAGCGGGTGGCGTTCGTGCTGCACGACGGATTCGCGGTGCCGTTCGACGAGATCGCCGACATCCTCGGCGTCAGCGCCGCCGGCGCCAGGCAGCTGGCGTCCCGGGCGCGGCGCGCCGCCGCATCGGCACCGCCGCCGGACCCGGCGCACCCCGAGATCGTCGGCAGGCTCATGGCGGCCATGGCCGACGGTGACATGGCCGCCGTCGTCGCGCTGCTACATCCCGAGGTCACCTTCACCGGCGACGCCAACCGGCGTGCCCCCACCGCCGCGCGGGTCATCGCCGGCTCCGACAAGGTGGCACGCTTTCTCTTCGGGCTGGCCAAACGCTATGGGCCGAACTGGCTTTCGGCTAATCAGCTGGCACTGGTCAACGGTGACCTGGGCAGCTACACGCCCGGCCTGCCGGCGGCCGACGGGTACCCCGAGCTGGCGCCGCGGGTCACGGTGATGACCGTGCGCGACGGACTGGTCTGTGCGGTATGGGATATCGCCAATCCCGACAAGTTCACCGCATCGCCGTTGCGACCACGGGTCACTGCGGGGCCTCGGACGGCGTCTCGGGGTTGAGCCACGGCACCCGGCACGCGTCGCCGGAGCCGAAGCCCTGCTCGGTGATGCCGAGGGCCGAGTACATCCGTGCCCGCATGTTCTCCACCCCAATCTGGTAGGTCAACTCGATCACGCCGGCATCACCGAAGCGTGCCCGCAGATCGGCCACCTGCTCATCGGTGACACGATGCGGGTCGGTGGTCATGGCGTCCGCGTAGGCGATGGCCGCTCGTTCGTCGTCGTCGAACGCCGGCGACGTGGCGTAGTCGTCGATGGCCGTGAGCCGGTCCACGTCGAGGTTCTCCAGCCGCATCAACATGGAGCCGAAATCCACACACCACGAGCAGCCGACGGTCCGCGCGGTCCAGAACACCGCGAGTTCGCGAACACTGGCCGGCAGCGTCGTGGACCCGCGCTGTAACAACGTTTCGTGCACGGCGTTGGCGACCAGCAGGCGCGGGTGGTGGGCGGCAACGGTGAACGGTTCGGGCACCTCGCCGAACCGCCGCTTGGCGTAGCGGTACATGATCCGGGTCAGCGGGCCGGTCTTCTTCGGGGGTAGTGGAGCAATTCTCGTCGTCATATCTGTCAGACGACGTAGCCCGGCCACATGTGACAGTCCCTAGCCGCGCCCGGGCGATCCGGTCGGTATCGGCGGCGCGATCGACCAGATCACCTCGCTCTCGCCGGGATCGGCGTTCTCCCAGGCGTGCGGCGACCGGGCCGAGAAGGTATAGCAGTCGCCGGCGCCGAGCACCATGTCCTGGCCGTCGACCGCCAGCCGCAGCCGGCCGCGGACCACGACGGCGACGATGGTCTTGGAATCCAGGGTGTACGCGCCACCGGATCCGCCGCCCGGTTGCAGCACGGTGCGCATCACCTGCACGTGCCGCTCGGTGGCCGGGGTCAGCAGGTACTCGCGGATGCCACTGCCACCCATCTCCAGCGGTGCGCCGTGACCGCTGCGCACCATCGCCGAATCGGGGAAGTCGAACAGCGCGCCCACCGAGACCCCGAGGATGTCGCATACGCGCAGTAGGTTCGGCACGGACACCGCCGTCTGACCGCGTTCGACCAGGCTGAGGAAGCCCTTGGTCAGTTCGGCTGCGGAGGCGACCGCATCCAGGGTCAGGCCGCGCTCCTGCCGTATCGCGCGCAACTTCGGACCCAGCCGGGTCATCTTCGAGTCGACGTCGGAAGTCCGCGCCGCGCCGGCGGTCTGGCTTCGTGGCATGGGCCCCTCCCGGCGGCCGCCGGCCGTCTCAGGCGCGGTGGTGGTGTGACAAGCCTTGCAGCGCGCAGTTTAGCGGGATATAACTTCGACCAAAGTTTTGTGTCATTAAACAGGTGAGGACGGCCCATGAGTCAGACCGGCCACCGGGACGGGCGCACCGTGCGCGCATCGGTGTTCACCGAACCGGGCACACCGGTGGCCATCGTCGACGTGCAGCTGGCCCCGCCCGGACCCGGCGAGGTGGAGGTCGCCATCGCCGGTGCCGGCGTGTGCCATTCCGACCTGCACGTCGTCAAGGGGGAGTGGGACGTGCCCGCCCCGGTTGTGTTGGGCCACGAGGGATCCGGGGTGGTGACCGCGCTCGGCGCGGGCGTGACGGGGCTGGAGATCGGCGATCATGTCGTGCTGTCCTGGGTGCCGGGTTGCGGCGGCTGCCGGCAGTGCGAACTCGGCCGGCCGTGGCAGTGCGAGGTGGCCGCGAACGTCGTCGCCGCCGGCGGCGTGTTGTTCGACGGCACCAGCCGATGGAGCCGCGACGGCGCACCGCTGCACCACTACCTCGGCGTGTCGTCGTTCGCCGAGCGGGTGGTGGTGCCGGCCTCCGGGGCGGTACGGATCCGTCGGGATGCGCCGCTGGACGTGGTCGCCCTGGTCGGCTGCGCGGTGGCCACCGGCGTCGGCGCGGTGCGCAACACCGCCGGCGTCGAGGAAGGTGCCACGGTGGCCGTCATCGGCTGCGGCGGCGTCGGGCTGTCCTGTATCCAGGGCGCGCGGCTGGCCAAGGCCGGCCGCATCGTCGCCGTCGACATCGACGCGGCCAAGCTGGAGCACGCCCGCCGGCTCGGTGCCACCGACACCGTGGACTCCTCGGCCACCGACGCCGTCCAAGCGCTGAAAGCCCTTGTGCCGGAGGGTCTCGACTACATCTTCGATGCCATCGGCAAGATCGTCACCACCGAACAGGCCATCGCCGCGCTCGGACTCGGCGGGGCCGCCGTCATCGTCGGCCTGCCGCCGACCGGGTCCACGGCACGGTTCGACCCGCTCGTGCTCGCCGAAGCCAACCAGCGCATCCTCGGGTCCAACTACGGCTCGGTCGACCCGCAGCGCGATATCCCGGCCCTGGTCGACCTGTACATGGACGGTGAGCTCGACCTGGATTCGTTGGTCTCCGGCCGTCGCCCCCTGGAGGCGGCGCAGGACGCGCTGGACGATCTGGCCGCCGGCGGCGCGCTGCGCACCCTGCTGGTGCCCTCGCTGGCGGCCCCGCAATGACCGAACCGCTGTCCACCGCGCCGCTGAAATTCCGCGATCCGGTGGCGGCGGGGCGCGCGGGCACGTATGCAGAAGACAGCTCATCCGACGAACACAACCAGGAGTGATTTTTCATGGCGCAGTACGCAGTGGTCGATCCCGCATCCGGTGAGGTGCTCCGCGAGTACCCCACGGCGACCGACGCTCAGATCGAGCAGGCGCTGTCCGCGGCGGCCGGCGCCTACCGGGACTGGTCCAAGAACTCGACGCTGGAAGACCGCGTCGCACTGATCCGCAAGGTGGCCGCGCTGCACAACGAGCGCCGCGACGAACTCGCCGCCATCATCGTGCGCGAGATGGGCAAGCCCCTGGACCAGGCCACCGGCGAGGTCGAATTCAGTGCCGCCATCTACGAGTTCTACGCCGACAACGCCGCCACGTTCCTCGCCGACGAACCCATCGAGCTGCTCGACGGCGAGGGGTCCGCGCTGATCCGGCGCGGCCCGGTGGGTGTGCTGCTGGGCATCATGCCGTGGAACTACCCGTACTACCAGGTGGCGCGGTTCGCCGGCCCCAACCTGACACTCGGCAACACCATCGTGCTCAAGCACGCGCCGCAGTGCCCGGAGTCGGCGGCGGCCATCCAGCAGATCTTCGACGACGCCGGCTACCCCGAAGGTGCCTACGTCAACATCTATGCGACCAACGAGCAGGTCGCCGGAATCATCGCCGACCCACGCGTACAAGGGGTTTCGCTCACCGGTTCGGAGCGGGCGGGGGCGGCGGTCGCCGAGATCGCCGGCCGCAACCTGAAGAAGGTGGTGCTCGAGCTCGGCGGGTCCGATCCGTTCATCGTGCTGTCCTCCGACGATATGGACGCCACCGTCGAGGCGGCCGTGGCGGGCCGGTTCGAGAACACCGGGCAGGCCTGTAACGCGGCCAAGCGGTTCATCGTCGCCGAGCAGGTGTACGACGAGTTCCTGGACAAGTTCACCGCCAAGGTGCTCGAGCAGCGCGACGGGCTGGCCCCGTTGTCGTCGGAGGCCGCCGCGCAGCGGCTCGCCGAGCAGGTCGAGCGTGCGGTGGCCGGCGGGGCGACGCTGACCACCGAGGGTGAACGCCGGGGTGCGCACTTCCCGCCCGGCGTGTTGACCGGTGTGCCAACGGATTTCCGTGAGGAGCTGTTCGGGCCGGTGGCCATCGTCTACAAAGCGGCATCCGAGGACGAGGCCGTCGAGCTGGCCAACGACACCCCGTTCGGGCTGGGCTCGTACGTGTTCACCACCGACGACGAGCAGGCGGCCAGGGTCGCCGACAAGATCGACGCCGGCATGGTGTTCGTCAACGTCGTCGGCGCCGACGGTGTCGAGCTGCCCTTCGGTGGGGTCAAACGATCCGGTTTCGGGCGCGAACTCGGCCGCTACGGCATCGACGAATTCGTCAACAAGAAGCTGATCCGCAAGGGGTAGTCCCCGAGACGAACGTGAGCTTGGGTGCGAGATCCGGTTCGGATCTCGCACCCAAGCTCACATTGGGCTGCAGAGAGACGAAACTAGCGAGCGAACATCAAGGCGCGCTTGACCTCTTGGATCGCCTGGGTCACCTGGATGCCACGCGGGCAGGCGTCGGTGCAGTTGAAGGTGGTCCGGCAGCGCCACACCCCGTCGACGTCGTTGAGGATGTCCAGGCGCTCGGCGGCGCCCTCGTCACGGCTGTCGAAGATGAACCGGTGCGCGTTGACGATCGCGGCCGGGCCGAAGTACGAGCCCTCGTTCCAGAACACCGGGCAACTGGTGGTGCAGCACGCGCACAGGATGCACTTGGTGGTGTCGTCGTAGCGGGCGCGGTCGGTCTGGCTCTGGATCCGTTCCCTGGTGGGCGGGTTGCCGCTGGTGATCAGGAACGGTTTGACGGCCCGGAACGCGTCGAAGAACGGCTCCATGTCGACGACGAGATCCTTCTCCACCGGCAGGCCGCGGATCGGCTCGATGGTGATGGTGAGCTGCTTGCCCGGCTTCTTTGGCAGCAGATCACGCATCAGCACCTTGCACGCCAGCCGGTTCACGCCGTTGATCCGCATGGCGTCCGAACCGCACACCCCGTGTGCGCAGGAGCGCCGGAAGGTCAGCGTCCCGTCCAGGTACCACTTGACGTAGTGCAGCAGGTTGAGCAGCCGGTCCGACGGCAGGCAGGGCACGCGGAAGCTCTGGAAGCCGGCGGCGTCCGGGTTCTCCGGGTTGAACCGGGCGATCTTCAGGGTCACCATCACCGCGCCCTCGGGCACGGGAGGCAGGTCGGGGCCGCCGGTTTCGGGCTTGTCGAGTGTGGGTGCGCTCACTGGTCTGTCTCCTCTTCGCGCAAGCGGCTCATCAGTACTTCCGCTCCATCGGCTCGTACCGGGTCTGGACCACGGGCTTGTAGTCCAGCCGGATGTCGGACAGCAGCTCGGTGCCCTCTTTGTAGGCCATGGTGTGCCGCATGTAGTTGGTGTCGTCGCGGTTGGGGTAGTCCTCGCGCGCGTGGCCGCCGCGGGACTCCTTGCGGTTGAGCGCGCCGACCACGGTGACCTCGGCCAGCTCCAGCAGGAAGCCCAGCTCGATGGCTTCCAGCAGATCGCTGTTGTAGCGCTTGCCCTTGTCCTGCACCGTGATTCGCGCGTAGCGCTCCTTGAGGGCGTGGATGTCGGTGAGCGCCTGCTTCAGCGTCTCCTCGGTGCGGAACACCGCGGCGTTGTTGTCCATCGACTGCTGTAGCGCGGTACGGATGTCGGCGACGCGCTCGTTGCCGTGCTCGGAGAGGATGTCGCCGACCCAGCCGACCACCATGTCGGCCGGATTCTCCGGCAGGTCGACGTGGTTGTGGTTGTTGGCGTATTCCGCGGCGGCGATACCGGCGCGGCGGCCGAACACGTTGATGTCCAGCAGCGAGTTGGTGCCCAGCCGGTTGGAGCCGTGCACCGACACGCACGCACACTCACCGGCGGCGTACAGACCCGGCACGATCGTGTTGTTGTCGCGCAGCACCTGGCCGTGCACGTTGGTCGGGATACCGCCCATGACGTAGTGGCAGGTCGGGTACACCGGTACCAGTTCGGTCACCGGGTCCACGCCGAGGTAGGTGCGGGCGAATTCGGTGATGTCGGGGAGCTTGGCCTCCAGCACGTCCTCGCCGAGGTGGCGCACGTCGATGTAGACGTAGTCCTTGTTCGGTCCGGCGCCGCGGCCTTCGAGCACCTCGAGCACCATCGAGCGGGCGACGATATCGCGCGGGGCGAGGTCGACGATGGTCGGTGCGTAGCGCTCCATGAAGCGTTCGCCCTCACCGTTGAGCAGTCGCCCGCCCTCGCCGCGGACGGCCTCGGAGATCAGGATGCCCAGGCCGGCCAGACCCGTCGGGTGGAACTGGTGGAACTCCATGTCCTCCAAGGGAAGTCCCTTGCGGAAGATGATGCCCAGGCCGTCGCCGGTCAGTGTGTGCGCGTTGGAGGTGGTCTTGTACATCCGGCCCGAACCGCCGGTGGCGAAGACGATCGCCTTGGCATGGAAGACGTGGATGTCGCCGGTGGCCAGTTCGTAGGCGATGACTCCGGTGGCGACCGGGCCGCCGGGGGTCTCGGTGAGCGAGATGTCCAGTGCGTAGAACTCGTTGAAGAATTCGACATCGTGCTTGACGCAGTTTTGGTACAGCGTCTGCAGGATCATGTGCCCGGTGCGGTCGGCGGCGTAGCAGGCGCGGCGTACTGGTGCCTTGCCATGGTCTCGGGTGTGCCCGCCGAACCGGCGCTGGTCGATGCGGCCTTCGGGGGTCCGGTTGAACGGCATCCCCATCTTCTCGAGGTCATAGACGGCGTCGATGGCCTCTTTGCACATGATCTCGACGGCGTCCTGGTCGGCGAGGTAGTCGCCGCCCTTGACGGTGTCGAAGGTGTGCCACTCCCAGTTGTCCTCTTCGACGTTGGCCAGCGCGGCGCACATGCCGCCCTGGGCGGCGCCGGTGTGGCTGCGGGTCGGGTACAGCTTGGTCAGTACGGCGGTGCGGGCACGGGGGCCGGCTTCCACCGCGGCGCGCATTCCGGCGCCGCCGGCGCCGACGATCACGACGTCGTAGCGGTGTTCAACAATCATTTCCTACAACTCCAGCTCAAGAGATGTTCGCGTCGAACGTCAGCAGCACGTAGGTGCCCAGCACCAGGGTGAACAGCATCGACAGGGCCAGCAGGGTGTTCAGCCAGAACTTGGTCGAATCCTTGCGGGCGTAGTCGGCGATGATGGTGCGCATGCCGTTGCCGCCGTGCAGTTGGGCCAGCCACAGCAGCAGCAGATCCCAGGTCTGCCAGAACGGTGAGGCCCAGCGCTGCGCGACGTAGTTGAAATCGATCCGGTACACGCCGTTCTGCCACATCAGCATGATGAACAGGTGGCCCAGCGCCAGGAACACCAGGACGATGCCCGAGAAGCGCATGAACAGCCAGGCGTACTTCTCGAAGTTGGGCATGCCGCCGGGTCGGCGCGGGGCGCGCGGATTGTCCAGACCGGCGGGCCGGTCGTAGCTGCGCTGCATGACCGGTGCCGGCCCGCCACGCTCGCTCAGGTGGTCGTAGGGATTTTCGCCACTCATAGGAAACGCTCCGCCATGTGCATGCCGAGGACACCCAGGGAGGGGATCATCACGGCCAACCAGATTCCGGCAATTACCCACAGCATCAGCCGCTGGTAGCGCGGGCCGTGCTGCCAGAAGTCGATGAGGATCACCCGGATGCCGTTGAGTGCGTGGTACAGCACCGCCGCGACCAGACCGACCTCCATGAGGCCGACGATCGGCGTCTTGTACGTCTCGATGACTTCGTTGTAGGCCTGCGGGCTCACGCGCACCAGCGCGGTGTCGAGCACGTGGACGAACAGGAAGAAGAAAATGGTGGCACCCGTGATGCGGTGCAATACCCAGGACCACATGCCTGGGTCGCCGCGGTACAGGGTGCGGCGACGTCCCGGTTTTGATCGCGGTGCCGGTGTATCGGAATCCGCAGCCGTCGCTGTGCTCATAAGGGTGTCCTCCAACGCCATCGGTGGACGTCCGGGGACAAGGCTGTAATTCGTCCCCAAACCTCGGGGCGACTCTAAACCCAAATCGAACCGACTTAGAACTAGCGTGGAGCCCAAAGAGGCCGTTCTACCACAAAGTTAGGGTTACCTACATTGGTTGTCGCCGTCGGATGCCCGGCCTTCGGAATGCATTCAGATCAGCGTGCGCGGAGTGTGTCATGAGTGTCGATATCGACTGGAAATTGTTGCGAGACAACGCAATCGAAGCATCACGGGGTGCATATGCGCCGTATTCCGGATTTCCGGTCGGAGCTGCCGCGTTGGTCGACGACGACAGAATCATCCGCGGATGCAATGTGGAGAATGTCTCATATGGCCTAGGTCTCTGTGCTGAGTGCGCTGTGGTCTGCGTCCTGTTTTCCGGCGGCGGCGGACGGCTGGTCGCGCTCAGTTGCGTGGCCGCCGACGGCGCCCCGTTGATGCCCTGTGGACGATGCCGTCAGGTGCTCTTCGAGCACGGCGGACCCGATCTGCTGATCGACCACCCCGACGGTCCGCGCCGGCTCGCCGACCTGCTGCCCGACGCCTTCGGGCCGGCCGATCTGGAGCGCGCATGAATCTCGATGCTCCTCATCACGGGTCGCATCTCGATGCTCCGTCGGTCATCCGGGTCAAGCGCGACGGCGGCGTCCTGTCCGACGACGCCATCGACTGGGTGATCGACGGCTACACCCACGGTCGCGTCGCCGACGAACAGATGTCGGCGCTTCTCATGGCGATCTTCCTGCGCGGCATGACACCCGGCGAGATCACCCGCTGGACCGCCGCCATGGTGGCCTCCGGTGACCGGTTCGACTTCACCGATCTGGGCCTGCCGCTGGTGGACAAACACTCCACCGGCGGGGTGGGCGACAAGATCACCATCCCACTGGTACCGGTGGTACTGGCTTGTGGCGCAGCGGTTCCGCAAGCCGCGGGCCGCGGCCTCGGGCACACCGGCGGCACCCTCGACAAACTCGAGGCCATCGCCGGCTTCACCCCGGAGCTGTCCAAAGAGCAGATCAGGCAACAGCTTTGCGACGTCGGGGCGGCCATCTTCGCCGCGGGCGATCTCGCCCCGGCCGACCGCTTGATCTACGCGCTGCGTGACGTCACCGCCACCACCGAATCGCTGCCGCTGATCGCCAGTTCGGTGATGAGCAAGAAGCTGGCCGAGGGAGCGCAATCTCTGGTACTGGATGTCAAGGCCGGCCGCGGCGCCTTCCTCAAGACCGAAGCCGAGTCCCGCGAGCTGGCGGCCACCATGGTGGCGCTGGGCAACTCCTACGGCGTCCCGACCCGGGCGCTGCTCACCGACATGAACCGCCCACTGGGCCGCACCGTCGGCAACTCGTTGGAGGTCGCCGAGTCGCTGGAGGTCCTGGCCGGCGGCGGCCCGCCCGACGTGGTCGAGCTGACCCTGGCACTCGCGACCGACATGCTCGACGCCGCCGGGGTCGACGGCGTGGACCCCGCCCAGACCCTGCGCGACGGGACGGCGATGGACCGGTTCCGCCGGCTCGTCGCCGCCCAGGGCGGGGACCTGAGCCAGCCGCTGCCCCTCGGTGCGCACACCGAAACCGTCACCGCGTCCGGCGGCGGGGTGATGGGCGATATCGATGCCATGGCGGTGGCGATGGCCGCGTGGCGGCTCGGGGCGGGGCGCGCCGCACCCGGGCAGCCGGTCCAGCTCGGTGCCGGGGTGCGCATCCATCGCCGGCCCGGTGAACCCGTCGCCGCGGGCGAGACGGTGTTCACCCTCTACACCGAAACACCCGAGCGGCTGCCCGCGGCGCTGGCCGAACTCGACGGCGGGTGGAGCGTCGGTGACAGCGTGCCGGAGCTCGGCCCCTTGGTGATCGACCGCATCGGGTAGGCGAACACCTGATGTCGGCGCGGGCGATCTGCGCGCCTGCGCCGCCACGGGCGAGCAAGATGGACGGATGAGTACGCCGCTGACCCTCGACCTGATCGAACAAGCCCCCAAAGCGCTGCTGCACGACCACCTGGACGGCGGGCTACGCCCGGCCACGGTGCTCGAGCTGGCGGATCAATTCGGGTACGACGAGCTGCCGGCCACCGAGGTCGACGAGCTCGCGACGTTCTTCCGCACCGCCGCGCACAGCGGGTCGCTGGTGCGCTACCTCGAACCGTTCGCGCACACCGTCGGCGTGATGCAGACCCCGGAGGCCCTGCACCGGGTGGCCTACGAGGCCGTCGAGGACCTCGCCGAGGACAACGTCGTGTACGCCGAGGTCCGGTTCGCCCCCGAACTGCACATCGACCGCGGTCTGTCGCTGGATGCCGTCGTCGACGCGGTGCTCGGCGGATTCGCCGACGGCGAGAAGGCCGCCGCCGCGGCCGGCCGCACCATCGTGGTGCGCTGCCTGGTCACCGCCATGCGCCATGCCGCACGGTCTCGGGAGATCGCCGAGCTGGCCATCCGGTTCCGCGATCAGGGCGTCGTCGGCTTCGACATCGCCGGCGCCGAGGCCGGCTACCCGCCCAGCCGGCACCTGGACGCGTTCGAGTACATGCGAAGCAACAACGCGCGCTTCACCATTCACGCCGGTGAGGCCTTCGGCCTGCCGTCCATCCACGAGGCCATCGCGTTCTGCGGTGCCGACCGGCTCGGCCACGGGGTGCGCATCGTCGACGACATCACGGTCGGCCCCGACGGAGCGGTGCGGCTGGGCCGGCTGGCGGCGATCCTGCGGGACAAGCGCATTCCGCTGGAACTGTGCCCGAGCTCCAACGTGCAGACCGGAGCGGTGGCCAGCATCGCCGAGCATCCGTTCGACCTGCTGGCCCGCACCCGGTTCCGGGTCACCGTCAACACCGACAACCGGCTGATGAGCGACACCACCATGAGCCAGGAGATGCTGCGGCTGGTCGAGGCCTTCGGCTACGGCTGGAGCGACCTGGAACGCTTCACCATCAACGCGATGAAGTCCTCGTTCCTGCCGTTCGACGAGCGGCTGGCCCTCATCGACGGCGTGATCAAACCGCGGTACGCGGTCCTGATCGGCTGATCGGAGGCTGGTCGGCGGCCGCCGTGTGGTGCAGCAGCGCCGGAACGAAGACGTCCCAGAGTGGCTCGGGCAGGTCGTGCCCGGCGCCTTCCAGAACCAGCAGCGCCGCACCGGGAATGGCGTCGCGCAGTGCCAGCCCGTGGGGCAGCGGGCACAGCGGGTCGCGGTCGCCGTGCACCACCAGTGTGGGTGCGGTGATCCGGGCGAAGTCCCGCGACGCCCCGTCGAAGCTCATCGCGTAGTGATTGCCGAGGGCGGCCGCGTTGTCGCGGGTGCGCGCGACGTCACGCTCGACCAGGGTGCGCGTGGCGGGCTCGTCGAAGAACGGCGACCCGCCCGCGCACGCCTTCGCCGACGCGACGATGTGGTCCACCACCGCGGCGAGGTCGGTGGGGTCCGGGTCGGCCGGGAACTGCGCCGACGACGGGGGCAGCCCGTCCGCTCCGGTGGAGGTGGAGACGAAGGTCAACGATGCGACCCGGTCGGGGTGGTCCACGCCGAGGATGAGCCCGATCCCGCCGGACATCGACCGGCAGACCACGTGCGCGCGCCGGATGCCCAGGGCATCCAGGATGCCGACCGCGTCGTCGGCCAGGTCGGTGTACGCGTAACCCGGCCGACCCGGCGGGTAACTGGTGGACCGCCCGGTGTCCCGGTTGTCGTACCGGATCACGAACCGGTGGCCGTGGGCCAGCCGTTCGCACAACCGCGCGTCCCACCACAGCATCGAGGCGCTCGCGCCGTCGATGAGCAGGACCGCCGGATGCGCGGGGTCCCCGAAGGTCTCGATACACAGTTCGGCGTCGCCGATCGGGACCAGCCGCTCGCCGTGGGACAGCCGACCGGTCACGCCGGACCGCTCAGCACGGCACGTAAGGTGTCCGCGAATTCACCTGGAGCACCGATGAATCCGCCGTGATCGCCGGGGAAGATCACCGGCTCCCGGTGCAGCAGCGCGGCCAGCGCCCGGGTGGTGGTGTCGGTGAGCAGGTGGCCGGACTGCGCGCCGAGCCCGACGACGATCCGCGCGGGCCCCGCGGTCAGCGCCGCGATATCGGGCACGTACCGGGTGGTGTCACGCAGCTCGCGATCGAAGAACCGGGCCGAATCGGCGAGCTGCTGGGCCCGCTGCTCGGGCGTCGGCTCCGGGCCCGGCGGCGGGCCCGCGTCTGGGGCTTCGAGGTCGAAGCCGGCGTTGGCCATGAACGCCAGCCACGCCGCCTCGACCCCGTCCCGGTGGAACGTCGCGATGATCTCCTCGGTCGCCGCGCGCTGCCGGTCGGCATCGGGCAGCAGCTCCAACAACGGTGGCTCGTGGGCCACCAGGGTCCGCACCCGGCCGGGGTGCCGGGCCGCCAGGGCCAGCCCCGTCACCGCACCGCCACTGGACCCGAACACGTCCGCGGATCCGGCGTCCAGCGCGTCCAGGATGGCGGCCACGTCGTCGGCGCGTAGCTCCGGTGTCGCGTCCTGCTCGGGGTCGTCGATGGAGCTGCGGCCCAGCCCCCGCGGGTCATAGGTGACGACGGTGTGGTCGGCGGCCATGGCGTGCGCCAGGGGCAGGAACTCCGCGGCGGTCATCGGCGAACCGATCGCCAGCAGCAGCGGCCCGGACCCGCGCACCTCGTAGTGCAGGCGGGCGCCGGGGACGTCGAGTGAGCGGCAGATGAGTCCGTCGGTGATGGTCATGCCGGTATGGACCGGGCGCCACCGCGAAACTCATCGGTGATCACTCGTGGCGCAACCGAGATTCGACGAAGCTCTCCAGCTCTTCCCACTGCTCCACGGCCTTGGCATACGGTGCGGCCGGTTTGGCGACACTGCCCGGCTCGATCAGGTAGGACACCAGCGCGCCGAGTGGCTGCGTGCTCTCCAGCGTCTTGGCGACGATGGTGTCCTCGGCGTAATCGCCGACGTCCCTGAGGAATTCGACGGCCAGCTCCAGCTGGTCGCGGTCCACGGCATCGGGGCCGTCGGCGATGTCGTCGGCCAGCCCGGACAGCACGTAGATGTTGTCATCGGTGACGTCCACCCGCAGCGACCCGTCGGTGGCCGCGGTCCGGATGATCTCGTAGGCGCTGTAGCCGGACAGGTCGCTCTCGTGCTCGTCGGCCAGGTAGCGGGCCAGCGCCCGTTCGGAGCTGAACACGCTGATGCGTCCGTTGCGGCCGAGGAACTTCGGGTCGTCGCCGACGTAGCAGCGCAGCGTGTACAGGGTGCCGCCGCTGGTCATGATGCGCACCGGGTCGATACCGACCTGCGTCCAGAAGTCCTCGTCGCCGCCGAGCACCTGGCGGGCCGCCTCGGCCTCCAGCGCGTCGCTCTCCTCGTCGGTGTCCACCTCGCCCTCGATGACGACATCGTCGTCGGCACCGACCGCGAGGTCGTCCTCGTCGGGCTCGGGTGCCGGCTCGTCGAGTTCCTGCTGCGCCTTGGCGGATTCGGCGGCGTCGACCTCCGGCGTGCTGACGAGTCCGTCGATCACGTCGATGACGGAGTCCCACGAGCGTCCGATGACGGTCTCGATCTCGGCCCAGCGCTTACGGCCGGCGCGGCCGGCGAAGGCGTCCAGTCCGCCGCCGATGGTGCCCAGCACCGGGTTGCCGTTGAACAGCTTGGTGATGACGGGCAGGTCGCACACCGATCCGATGGCCGAGACGATCACCAATGCCCGGCGCACCGCCTCGACGGACTCTTCGGAGGGTTTGTCGGCCACCAGGGCCGGCACCTCCACGAGGTCGTACAGATGGGCGTCGTCGGGGTCCAGCCGGTGCGCGTTGGCCTGGGTGAGCTTCTCCCAGGCCGGGTGGTCGGTGAGGTCGTTGTCGGAGTTGGTCCGCACGAATGCGGTCAGGTCCGCCACCGATTCGAAGGCGAACAGGTCCTCGTCCTTGCCGAGGAAGGCCTCCCATTCGTCGCCGGCGTCGCGCCAGCGAGGTGCCCAGAGGGTGTACAGGTCGCCATTGGTCAGTCCGAGCCGGACCGGCACGATGTCAGCCGCCATGGCGCACAGCGTAACGATGCAGGCGCAGCGCCCGGGTGCCACACCCGTTGTTCACGCCGTCGGGCGCCAGAAGCCCTGAAAGTCCTGCCCGGCGTTGGTGGTGCGGATGGGGGAGAGCTGCACCGGATCGCCCGCCTCGATCATCGTGCCGTTGCCGACGATCATGGCGACGTGGCCGTCCCACACCGCCAGGTCGCCGGGGCGCAGCGATCCGGCGTCTACGGCGGCACCGATGTCCTGCTCCTGGGCCAGCCGGGGGATGTCCAAGCCCGCCTCGCGGTAGGCCCACTGCGTCAGCCCGCTGCAGTCCAGCCCGACGCCGGGGGTGGTGCCACCCCAGTCGTACGGCACCCCCAACTGGGTCAGTGCGTGCCGCACGGCGCTGGCCGCGACGGCGTTCGGTGCGGTGGCGGTGCTGCCGTCGGGCAACCGGACGGCCACCCCGGAACCGAAGGCGGCCGGGTCGCCGACGACGGCGCCGCGCCGCCGGTCGGCGGGCGTGGCCCGTTCGAGCGCCCCGCCCAGCCCGCCGGCCAGCGCTGGTGCCAGCCCGGCCCCGAGCGCCCCGGCTCCGGTCGGCAGCCCCGGGAAGGCGGCCGGGGCCGCGCCGGACAAGCCGGCCGGTGCGGGTGGGACCGCCGCGCGGGGCGCGGCCTCGATGGTGGCGGCGTGGCCGTCCAACTCGGCGCGCAGACCGTCGACCACGTCGGTGGCGCGCCGCTGGGCATGCCGAGCCTGCGCGGCCAGCTCCTCGGCCACGCCGGGGTCGTCCAGCAGTGGTTCCAACTCGGCGGCGTGGGCTTCGAAGTCGGCGATGATGTCCTGTAGCCGGGCGCGGGCCGCCGCGATCGCGTCCGCGGCCGCGCCGACCCGCTCGGCGAGCGACCCGACCCGCTCGGCCAGCATGTGCACGGCCACGGCGACCTGGTCGGTGGACCGCGCCGCCGCGGCGCCGGCGTCCCCGGACCACTCGGCGTCGTGCCAGGCGCGGGAGGTGCCGGCGGCCAGCTCGTCGAGCCGGTCCCTGGCGTGCTCGAGCAGCGCAGACGGATGTTGCGCCGACCAGCCCGGCCCGACCTGTGCGGCCAGCTGGTGCAGGGGTGCGGCCAGCGTGGCGACCAGCGCGCTGGGCATGGTCAGCCGCCGAGGGCCGAGATCGCTTGCCCGACATGATGTTCGGTGTCCCGGTAGGACACCGCGATGCGTCCGGCGGTCTGTTCGGCGAGCCCCAGTTGGCTACCGAGTTCGGTGACCGCCCGCGTGGTGTCGGCCACCGCTTCGCGCAGCGCCGCGACCAGGGCGTCGGCGACCGGGCCGAACAGTACGGGGGCCGAGTCGGTGACGGCGGGCAGTGCGGCGGCCAGCGCGCCGAGTTCGGCGGCGATGCCGCCCAGGGCGAAGCCGGTGCGTTCGATGGCGGCGGTGTCGGCGTGCATGTGGGTTATGACGCACGCGGGGCGGCGGCGGTTCCACCCGAATCCGGCGGGTGGCCGAGTGCCTCGCCTACCGCGCCGCTCGATCGGTGTCCGGCTAGTCTTTCGCCCCATGGATGTCCAGGTCGTCGATCACCCCCTGGCCGCTGCGCGGCTCACCACACTGCGCGACGAACGCACCGACAACGCGGGGTTCCGGTCGGCGTTACGCGACCTCACCCTGATGCTGGTGTACGAGGCGACCAGGGACGCCCCTTCCGAAGAGCTGCGGGTTCGCACCCCGATGGCCGAGACGGCCGGTTCCCGGTTGGCCAACCCGCCGCTGTTGGTGCCCGTGCTGCGGGCCGGCCTGGGCATGGTGGACCAGGCCCACGCCCTGATCCCGGAGGCACAGGTCGGGTTCGTCGGCGTCGCCCGCGACGAGCGCACGCATCAGCCGACGCCCTATCTGGCGTCGCTGCCCGAGGACCTGAGCACCCGTGCGGTGTTCGTGCTGGACCCGATGTTGGCCACCGGCGGCTCGATGGCGCACACGCTGACCCTGCTGCAGCAGCGCGGCGCCACCGACATCACCGCCATCTGCGTGGTGTGTGCCCCGGAAGGGATTGCGGCACTGGAGCGCGCCGCCCCCGGTATCCGGCTGGTGACGGCCACCGTGGACGAGGGGCTCAACGAGATCGCCTATATCGTGCCCGGTCTCGGCGACGCCGGTGACCGGCAGTTCGGGCCGCGCTGAGGTTTCACCAGGCCTGCGCGGCGTCCACCAGTTCGGTGCACAGCGCGACGGCCGCGGCGCGTGCCCCGGTCAGATCGTCGGTGGGTGGTCGCCGCACCTCGATATAGGACTTCAACTTCGGTTCGGTGCCCGACGGGCGGATCACCACCCGGATCCCGGCGCCGGTGAACACCAGCGCATCGGTGTGCTGCTGGCCGCGCCGCTGCCCGAGATCGTCCACGGTGACCGGGATACCGGCAAGCGCGGCAGGGGGATTCGCCCGTAAGGCGGCCATCGCGGCGGCCGCATCGTCGACGCGGCGGGTCACCGCGGCCGTCTCGTGCACACCGTGGCGCCGCGCCAGGTCGTCGAGCGCGTCGAGCAGGGTGCGGCCCTGGATGCCCAAGGTGGCCACCAGATCGCACACCAGTACCGCGGCGCTGATGCCGTCCTTGTCGCGCACCGCTTCCGGGTCGACGCAGTGCCCGATCGCCTCCTCGTAGGCGTAGACCAGCGTGGCGCCCGGGGCGGTGGCCCGTGCCAGCCACTTGAATCCGGTCAGGGTCTCGGCATGCCGTGCGCCGTGGCCGGCGGCGATCGAGGCCAGCATCCGTGAGGACACCACCGTGCTGGCCACCAGCGCGCTCGCCGGGTCGGCGATTCCCGCCAACAGATATTCACCCAGCAGCCAACCGGTTTCGTTGCCGGTGAGCATGCGCCAGCCGTCGGGTCCCGGCACGCCGACGGCGCACCTGTCGGCGTCGGGGTCCAGCGCGATCGCGACGTCGGCACCGATGTCGGCGGCCAATGCCAGTAGCAGGTCCGCGGCACCGGGTTCTTCCGGATTGGGGAACGCGACGGTGGGGAAGTCCGGGTCGGGGGCGAACTGTGCCTCGACCACCTGCACATCGTCGAAGCCGGCCAACGCCAATGCGTCCAGCGCGAATTCGCCGCCCACACCGTGCATGGGGGTCAGTGCCACCCGGGCCGTGCCGGAGCCGCGCCGCACCGTGGCCACCCGCTCCAGGTACGCGGTGAACACATCGGTGCCGTGCGGCTGGACCGATCGGCGGGCGATGTCGTGCGGGGCGCGGGCCATCGCGGCCTCGATCTCCCGGTCGGTCGGCGAGATGATCTGCAGCCCGCCGTCGAGATACACCTTGTAGCCGTTGTCGTTCGGCGGGTTGTGCGATGCGGTGATCTGCACACCCGCCGCCGCGCGCAGCTGACGTACCGCGAACGCCAGCACCGGGGTCGGCGCGGGCTGCGGCAGCAAGACGACGGGGAAGCCCTCGGCGGCAAGCACTTCGGCGGTCGCGATGGCGAACTCGTCGGAGTGGTGGCGGGCATCGCGGCCGACCACCACCGTCGACCCGCCCAGGCTGGGGGTACTGCCCGCTCGCGGGCAACGGTCGGTGAGGACCTGGGCCAACGCCCAGGTTGCCCGGGTCACCGTGCCGACGTTCATGGCATCGGCACCGTCGCGCATCGGGCCGCGCAGGCCGGCGGTGCCGAAGGTCAGGGTCGGTGCCGCTGGGCGCTCGCCAGTCATGCGCTGATTGTGCCCGCTCCCGCCGAGTCCGCGTCGGCCAGCTTGCGCAGCACCGGGGCCACCAGCATGAGCAGGTCGAATTCCAGGTCGGTCAGGGTGTCGCGCATGGTGGCGTGCAGCCAGGCGTCGCGCTCGGCGCGGTCGGCCTCCAGCAGCGCCAGGCCGGCGGGGGTGAGCTCGATCAGCTGGCGCCGGCGGTCGTGCTGATCGGGCCGGCGTGCGGCGAGCCCGCGACCGACCAGGTCGTTGATGCCGTCGGTCAGCGACTGCACCCGCACATGGAGCCGGGCGCCCAACTCGGCCGGGGTGGTGGAGCCGGCGCGGCTCACCTCGCCGAGCAGTTCCAGCTGGCTCAGGGTGAGCCCGTTGTCGGGGCGGTGCCGGCGCATCTGGCGGGTGACCGCCATCATCGATTCCCGCAGCTCGGTGGCGGCCGAGGTGTCATTGTGAACCATATAACAAGTATAACCTTGGTATTTGAGATCCGTCACTCAGGTTGAATGTCGATAAAGACAAGTTCATACTTGATATAGATATGAAACGGTTCGCAAGGTGGGTGTTGTTGTTGGCGGTCAGCGTGGCCGTCACGGTCCCGCTCACCCTGGCCGGTGTGCCGTCGGCAGCACTGTTCGCCGCGCTGGTGGTCGGCATCGCCCTGGCGCTGGCCGCCGTGGCCCCGGCGGGTGTGCCGCGTCGCGCCGGGGTTGCCGCGCAGGGCGTACTCGGGGTGTACATCGGCACCATGGTGTCGCAGAACGCCGTCGGCGCCCTCGGCCCGAACTGGCTGCCGGTGCTCGGCGTCGCCGTGGGCACCCTGCTGCTGTCGGTGCTCGCCGGCGCACTGCTCGGGCTGCACCGTGATGTCAGCCCACTGACCGGATCGCTGGCCCTGGTGGCCGGGGGCGCGTCGGGCCTGGTGGCCATCGCACGCGAACTCGGCGGTGACGACCGGGTGGTCTCGGTGGTGCAGTATCTGCGGGTCGCGCTGGTCACGGCGTCGATGCCGCTGGTGGTCACCCTCGTCTACCACGCCGACAAAACCCACGGACACGCCGGCGCCCCGGGTGAAAGCGCCACGGCCCCTTGGTATCTGAGCCTGGCCATGCTGGTCGGGCTGGTGCTCGTCGGGTCCACTGCCGGCAGGTTGATCCGATTGCCGGGCGCCGGCCTGCTCGGGCCGTTGGCGCTGACGGTGGTGCTGCAACTGACCGGCTTGTCGTTCGGGCTCAGCGTGCCCGCCGTGCTGGTCCAGGCCGGCTACCTGGTCATCGGCTGGCAGGCCGGTCTGGCCTTCACGCGGGATTCGCTGCGCGCGGTCGCCCGCATCCTGCCCACGGCGCTGGCACTGATCGTGGTGCTCGGCGTCGCCACCGCCGGTCTCGGCGTCGCGCTGGCCCACCTCGCCGGCCTCACCCCGCTGGAGGGGTACCTGGCCACCAGCCCGGGCGGGGTGTACGCGGTCCTGGCCACCGCCGTCGAGACCGGCTCCAACGTGACCTTCATCATCGCCGCCCAAGTGGTCCGCATCCTGCTGATGCTGTTCGCCGCACCCCTGCTGGCCCGGGGGATGGCCAGGCTGGGCGGCCGGCGACGGACCGCGGTGCGCGCCGTGGTGACCACCGGGAGTTAGCGCCGGCCCGGGCCCGTGCTCAGAGCCGTTCGATGACGGCGGCCAGCAGGGCGCCCATCCGCGTCGCCGACTGCCGGCCGGCTTCCAGCACCTCGGCGTGCGACAGCGGCTGGCCCGTCATCCCGGCGGCCAGATTCGTCACCAGCGACACGCCCAGCACCTGTGCGCCGGCCGCCCGTGCGGCGATGGTCTCGTGCACCGTCGACATCCCCACCAGGTCGGCGCCGAGCGTGCGCAACATCCGGATCTCGGCCGGGGTCTCGTAATGCGGGCCCGGTAACCCGGCGTAGACCCCTTCGGTCAGCGTCGGGTCGATCTCCCGGGCCAAGGCGCGCAGCCGCGGCGCGTACGCGTCCACCAGGTCGACGAACTGGGCCCCCACCAGCGGGGAGCGCGCGGTCAGGTTGAGGTGATCGCCGATCAGTACCGGCTCGCCGACCCGGTACTCGGCGCGCAGCCCGCCCGCGGCATTGGTGAGCACCACGGTGCGCGCGCCCGCCGCGCACGCGGTGCGCACCGGATGCACCACATGACGCAGATCGTGGCCCTCGTAGGCGTGGATGCGGCCCACCAGCACCAGCGCATGGCGGGCACCGACCGGGATGGACAGCACCCGGCCGCCGTGTCCGGCCGCGGTGGGCGGGGTGAAACCGGGCAGCTCGGCCATCGGGATGGTGGCGCTCGGCGTCCCGAGCTGCTCGACGGCGGGCGCCCAGCCGGAGCCCAGCACCACGGCCACATCGTGGGCGTCGACACCGGTGCGGTCCCGGATCGCCTGCGCGGCGGTATCGGCCGTCAGCTGTGGATCAGTCACGAATGAGATACTGCCAGGATGCCCACGATCACCGCGTTGTCGAGCGTCGAGGATGCCGTCAATCGGCATCGCGGGGATCTGATCGAGCTGTCCCACGCGATTCACGCCGAGCCCGAGCTGGCGTTCGAGGAACACCGCAGCTGCGCCAAGTCGCAGGCGCTGGCGGCCGAGCGCGGGTTCGCGGTGACTCCCGCGGCCGGCGGATTGCCGACCGCGTTCCGGGCCGAGTACGGCAGCGGCCCACTGGTGGTCGGGATCTGCGCCGAGTACGACGCGCTGCCGGGCATCGGCCATGCCTGCGGGCACAACATCATCGCCGCCTCCGCCGTGGGCACCGCGCTGGCGCTGGCCGAGGTGGCCGACGAGCTGGGCTTGACCGTGGTGCTGCTGGGCACCCCCGCCGAGGAGACCGGCGGCGGAAAAGCCTTGTTGCTCAAGGCCGGAACCTTCGACGACATCGCCGCGACGGTGATGCTGCATCCCGGTCCGGTCGATATCGCCGCGGCGCGCTCGCTGGCCCTGTCCGAGGTCGCCGTCGGGTACACCGGGCGGGAATCGCACGCCGCGGTCGCACCGCACCTGGGCATCAACGCCGCCGACGCACTGACCGTCACGCAGGTGGCCATCGGGTTGCTGCGCCAGCAGCTGGCGCCCGGGCAGATGGTGCACGGCCTGGTCACCGAGGGCGGCCAAGCCAGCAACATCATCCCGGCGCACACCGAACTGCGCTACACCATGCGCGCCACCACCATGGAGTCGCTGCGCGAACTGGAGCAGCGGATGGCGGGCTGTTTCACGGCCGGGGCCGTGGCGACCGGCTGCACGCACACCGTCGCCGAAACCGCCCCGAGCTACGACGCGCTGGCGCCCGACGGGTTCCTGTCCGAGGTGTTCCGCGCCGAGATGCTGCGGTTCGGGCGGACGCCGGTGGCCAAGGAGCTGGAGACGGCACTCCCCCTGGGCAGCACCGACATGGGCAACGTCACCCAGGTGATGCCCGGGATCCATCCGGTGGTCGGGGTGGACGCCGGGGGCGCATCGATTCACCAGCCGGAGTTCACCACCGCTGCGGCGGGCCCGTCCGCCGACAAGGCCGTCGTCGAAGGAGCAATCATGTTGGCCCGCACGGTGGTTGCGTTGGCGCAGAACGCAACCGAGCGCGACCGCGTGCTAACCGCGCACGACCGGCGACGGAGGGATTCGCGTTCATGAGCCTGCGCGCGCACACCGAGGCCTGGGTGACCGCCCATCACGACGATCTGGTGGCCTGGCGTCGGCATATCCACACCCACCCCGAACTGGGCAGGCAAGAATTCGCCACCACCGAGTTCGTCGCCAACCTGCTGGCCGACGCCGGGCTGAATCCGAAGGTGTTGCCCGGCGGCACGGGGCTGACGTGTGATTTCGGTCCCGACGACGGGCCGCGGGTGGCACTGCGCGCCGACATGGACGCCCTGCCGATGGCCGAGCGCACCGGGCTGCCGTTCGCGTCGACGGTGCCGGGCGTGGCGCACGCCTGCGGGCACGACGCGCACACCGCGGTGCTGCTCGGCGCGGCGCTCGCGCTGGCGTCGGCCCCGGAATTGCCGGTCGGGGTCCGGTTGATCTTCCAGCCCGCCGAGGAATTGATGCCCGGCGGGGCGATCGACGCGGTGGCAGCCGGGGCGGTGTCCGGGGTGTCGCGGATCTTCGCACTGCACTGTGACCCGCGCCTGGAGGTGGGCAAGGTGGCCACCCGGCCCGGGCCCATCACCTCGGCGGCCGACTCGATCGAGATCACCCTGCACTCGCCGGGCGGGCACACCTCGCGCCCGCACCTGACCGGAGACCTGGTGTATGCGCTGGGCACGTTGATCACCGGGGTGCCCGGAGTGCTGTCGCGCCGGATCGACCCCCGGCTGAGCACGGTGATGGTCTGGGGTGCCGTCAACGCCGGGGTGGCCGCCAACGCCATTCCACA
Source organism: Mycolicibacterium canariasense (assembly GCF_002101555.1). Lineage (GTDB taxonomy): Bacteria > Actinomycetota > Actinomycetes > Mycobacteriales > Mycobacteriaceae > Mycobacterium > Mycobacterium canariasense. The sequence continues at coordinate 134,330 of NZ_LQOL01000038.1, read as the reverse complement.
GACCGGGACGTTGGCCGGCACCATCCGCACGGCCAGCAGGGAAACCTGGCTGACGCTGGAATCCCTTGTCCGGGATACGGTCTCGTCGTTGTTGGCGCCGCTGACGGTGGAGCATGCGGTGAACTACCGCCGCGGTGTGCCGCCGGTGGTGAACGAGGAGACCTCCACCCGCATCCTCACCCACGCCATCGAGGCGTTGGGTCCCGACGCGCTGGCCGACACCCATCAGTCCGGCGGCGGTGAGGACTTCTCCTGGTATCTGGAGGAGGTGCCCGGCGCCATGGCCCGGCTCGGCGTGTGGTCCGGCCGCGGCCCCCAGCTGGATCTGCACCAGCCCACCTTCGACCTGGACGAGCGCGCCCTGGCCGTCGGCGTCCAGGTGATGTCCAACCTCGTCGAACACTCCGCCGTCTGACTTCTGCCGCTCGCCAAAGAAAGCGCTAGGTGCCGGGGCCGACGTTGGCGGAGGGGCGGGTGCGCAGGTCGTGGACGTACTCCGGGGGTGCGCCGGCGATCTCGGCGGCATCGGCCATCACCCCGAGATACCGGGCCGACGGCAGGCCGCCCTCCCAGGCATCCACCACATAGAGCCAGGCCAGCACAGGGTCGGTGGTGGTGTCCGAGGACAGCCGGTCCACCCGGCAGCGGATCTTCTTGTGGAAGCCGAGCTCGGAACCCTCCCACCGGTCGAGGTTGGCCTCGTCCTCCTTGGTCATGTCGTAGAGCACCACGAAGACCTTCTCGTCGGGATCCTCGACCAGGGTCGCCAGCGCGCCCTCCCAGCCGATGTCCGCGCCGCCGAAGGTCAGGCGCCACCCGTGTAGCCAGCCGGTGCCGGCCACCGGCGAATGCGGGGCGCGCTGCAGCATCTGCTCGGGATGCATGTTCGACCCGTAAGCGGCGTAGAGCGGCACGGGCCAACTTTAGGCGGTCCGGCGGGCGGGAGCGAAGCGACCCGGGGGATTGGCACGGTGGGGGAGAGCGAAGCGACCCGGGGGATCGGCACGTGTGGGTTCGGCCGCAGTCACCCACTACGTTAAGGACGTGCCCACCCGGATCGTGATCATCGGCGGCGGACCCGCCGGCTACGAAGCAGCCCTGGTCGCCGCATCCCGCGGCGCCGACGTCGCTCAAGTCACCGTCGTCGACAGTGACGGTATCGGCGGCGCCTGCGTGTTGTTCGACTGCGTGCCGTCCAAGACGTTCATCGCCTCGACCGGCGTACGCACCGAGTTGCGCCGCGCCAACGGTCTGGGCTTCGACATCGCCATCGAGGACGCCAAGATCTCGCTGGCGCAGATCCACAACCGGGTCAAGACCCTGGCCCGCTCGCAGTCGGCCGATATCGGTGCGACCCTGCTGAATGCCGGCGTGACCGTGGTCAAGGGCCGCGGCGAACTCGTCGACAGCGTTCCCGGCATGGCTCATCACCGCGTCAAGGTGTCCACGCCCGACGGCAAGGTCGGGGTGCTCAAGGCCGATGTGGTGCTCATCGCCACCGGCGCCACCCCGCGGGTGCTGCCGGGGGCGGTCCCCGACGGCGAGCGCATCCTGAACTGGCGCCAGCTCTACGACCTGACCGAGCTGCCCGAGCATCTGGTGATCGTCGGGTCGGGGGTCACCGGCGCGGAATTCTGCAGCGCGTACACCGAACTCGGGGTGAAGGTCACCGTGGTGGCCAGCCGCGACCAGATCCTGCCGCACGAGGACTCCGACGCCGCCGCGGTGCTGGAGGAGGCGTTCTCCGAGCGCGGGGTGTCGCTGGTCAAGAACGGCCGCGCCGACTCGGTGGTCCGCACCGATGCTGGGATCAAGGTCACACTGGCCGACGGCCGCACCGTCGAGGGCAGCCACGCCCTGATGACCGTCGGTTCGGTGCCCAACACCGGCGGCCTCGGTCTGGAGAACGCCGGTATCGAACTCGGCCCCGGCAACTACCTGGCGGTGGACCGGGTGTCGCGCACCACGGCGCCGGGCATCTACGCCGCCGGCGACTGCACAGGTCTGCTGCCGCTGGCCTCGGTGGCCGCCATGCAGGGCCGCATCGCGATGTATCACGCGCTCGGCGAGGGGGTGAACCCCATCCGGTTGCGCACCGTCGCGTCGGCCACCTTCACCCGGCCCGAGATCGCCGCGGTCGGGGTGCCGCAGACCAAGATCGACGACGGCACCGTGCCCGCCAGAACCCTGATGCTGCCGCTGACGACCAACGCCCGCGCAAAGATGTCGTTGCTGCGCTTCGGTTTCGTCAAGATCTTCTGCCGGCCGGCCACCGGCGTGGTCATCGGCGGTGTGGTGGTCGCGCCCATCGCGTCGGAGTTGATCCTGCCGATCGCCCTGGCGGTGCAGAACCGGATCTCGGTGGGTGACCTGGCCCAGACGCTGTCGGTGTACCCGTCGTTGTCCGGGTCCATCGTGGAAGCGGCGCGCCGGCTGATGGCCCATGACGATCTCGACTAGCGACCTGGACTAAAGGCGAGTTCGGCACCGCGGCGCGGCGCATCGCCGGGTGGGGCAACGTAGGCTCGGAATCGTGACTGACCCGATCTCAGGCAATGGTCAAGCTCAGCTCGGGCCCGACCAGCGTGCGACGGCCTGGCAGCGGCTGGGCAGTGAACAGTTCGACGTCGTGGTCATCGGTGGCGGTGTGGTCGGCTCCGGAGCGGCACTGGACGCCGCGACGCGCGGACTGCGGGTCGCCCTGGTCGAAGCCCGCGATTTCGCATCCGGAACGTCGAGCCGCAGTTCCAAGATGTTCCACGGTGGCCTGCGCTACCTGGAGCAACTGGAGTTCGGCCTGGTTCGCGAGGCGCTGCACGAGCGCGAGCTGTCGCTGACGACGCTGGCCCCCCACCTGGTCAAGCCGCTGCCGTTCCTGTTCCCGCTGACCAAACGGCTGTGGGAGCGGCCCTACGTCGCCGCCGGCATCTTCCTCTACGACCAGCTGGGCGGCGCGAAATCCGTTCCGCCACAAAAGCATCTGCTCAAGGCCGGGGCGTTGCGGCTGGCTCCGGGGCTCAAGCGGAGTTCGCTCATCGGCGGTATCCGCTACTACGACACCGTCGTCGACGACGCCCGGCACACCATGACGGTGGCGCGCACGGCCGCCCACTACGGCGCGGTGGTGCGGACCTCGACGCAGGTGGTGGCGCTGCTGCGGGAGGGCGACCGGGTCACCGGGGTGAAGGTGCGCGACTCCGAGAACGGTGCGGTGACCGAGGTGCGCGGCCACGTGGTGGTCAACGCCACCGGGGTGTGGACCGACGAGATCCAGGCACTGGCCAAGGAGCGCGGCCGGTTCCGGGTGCGGGCCTCCAAGGGGGTGCACATCGTGGTGCCGCGGGACCGCGTCGTCAGCGAGGTGGCGATCATCCTGCGCACCGAGAAGTCGGTGCTGTTCGTCATCCCGTGGGGCACGCACTGGATCATCGGCACCACCGACACCGACTGGAATCTCGATCTCGCGCACCCGGCCGCGACCAAGGCCGATATCGACTACATCCTCGGCCACGTCAACACGGTGCTGGCCACCCCGTTGACGCACGACGATATCGACGGGGTGTACGCCGGGTTGCGGCCGCTGCTGGCGGGCGAGAGCGAGGAGACCTCGAAGCTGTCCCGCGAGCACGCGGTGGCGGTGCCCTCGCCAGGACTGGTGGCCATCGCGGGTGGCAAATACACCACCTACCGGGTGATGGGTGCCGACGCGATCGACGCCGCAGCCGAGTTCGTGCCGACCCGGGTGGCGCCGTCGATCACCGAGAAGGTGCCGCTGATGGGGGCCGACGGCTACTTCGCACTGGTGAACCAGACCGAGCATGTCGGCAGGCACTACGGCCTGCACCCGTACCGGGTGCGGCATCTGCTGGACCGGTACGGGTCGCTGATCGGCGAGGTGCTGGCCATGGCCTCCCCAGACGGGGTGGTGCAGCCCGAACTGCTGGAGCCGATCACCGCAGCCCCGGTGTACCTCAAGGTGGAGGCGGTGTACGCGGCGGCCGCGGAGGGTGCCCTGCATCTGGAGGACATCCTGGCCCGCCGCATGCGCATCTCGATCGAGTATCCGCATCGCGGGGTGGACTGTGCGGCCGAGGTCGCCGAAGTCGTTGCGCCCGTTCTGGGTTGGAGTGCCGCGGACGTGGACCGGGAGGTGCGGACCTACCTGGCCCGGGTGGAGGCCGAGGTGCAATCCCAGACCCAGCCCGACGACACGTCCGCCGACGCGCTGCGGGCCGCCGCGCCGGAGGCCAGGGCCGAGATCCTGGAACCGGTACCGCTGAATTGAGCGTGCCGGGTCGGCCGGGTTACGACGGTATCGGCCCGTCCCGACTGCGGGTGCAGGGCGGCAATCTGCACGACGAGCTGCAGCGGCGTTTCGGTGGCGGCGCCAAGGTGCTTGCCGGCGAGGTGTTCTGCGCCGACGGCACCGTGGCCGACGCATCCACCGTGCTGCCTGCCGGCGCCCATGTCTTCCTGTACCGCGAGCTGCCCGACGAGGTGCCGGTGCCCTTCGCGATGCCCGTCCTGTACCGCGACGACGACATCGTGGTGGTCGACAAGCCGCATTTCCTGGCCACCATGCCGCGCGGCGGGCATGTCGCCCAGACCGCCTTGGTGCGGTTGCGCCGCGAGTTGGAGCTGCCGGAGCTGAGCCCGGCGCACCGGCTGGACCGGCTGACGGCCGGGGTGCTGTTGTTCACGGCGCGCCGTGCGGTTCGTGGCGCGTATCAGACGATGTTCGCCGCGGGGTCGGTGCACAAGACGTATCTGGCCAGGGCCACCGGCACGCCGACCGTCGAACTGCCCACGGTGCTGCGCAGCCGGATCGTCAAAGAACGCGGCCGGTTACAGGCTTTCGAGGTGCCGGGGGAGCCCAACGCCGAGACCCATGTCGAAGCCCTCGGCAACGAGCGCTACCGCCTGTCCCCGCGGACCGGCCGCACGCACCAATTGCGCGTGCACCTGGCCTCGATCGGCATCCCGATCGACAACGATCCGCTCTATCCCGATGTGATCGATATCGCACCGGGGGACTTCTCCCGGCCACTGCGGCTGCTGGCGCAGCGGCTGGCGTTCCGGGACCCCCTCAGCGGCGTGTTCCGCGAATTCGTCAGTCACCGGACATTATTAACGTGACCGATAAATCGTTCGCTGCACCGACCGGAATTGCCGATCGGACGGGATTCAGTTCGCCTTGCGAATGAATTGGGCAATGCCGCCGTAGTGACGCAGCGTGTGCGTCTCGGCCAGCGGATTACGGTCGAAGATGTACTCGACATAAAGCTTGTTGATATTGCGGGCCAACGACGGCGGGATGTTGTCGATGACCTGCGCTTCGAGTCCCTCGATATCGATCTTCAGAATGTCGATGTGCCCGTGCTTGCCGATGATTTCCTTCAGCACGGTCTGCGAATTGACGCATGTCACGGTGAGGGTGTGGTCCAGGTGTGCGTTCACCCCGCCGTACCGGCCGCTGTCCTCCCAGCCGAACTCCACCTCACCGTCGCTCACGCCGACCGCGACCTCACGGAGTTCGTACCGGCCCTCGAAGGGGTGCAGATTGTCCTTGAGCTTGGCCACGTTGGACGGTAGCGGCTCGAAAAGGTAGGCATAGGCCGCCGGGGTGCGGGTGAGGAAGTACGCGGCGGAGATGCCGATATTCGATCCGAAATCGACGATCACCTCGTCGGAGTTGTCGGCGTGGTAGTCGTCGCGGCAGAAGATCTCGTTGACCGTGAGCACGTCGTGCGCCGAATTCAGCCGCAGCGCCAGCCAGGACTGCGGGGTGCGAACGCGGACGGTGTACGGATACTCGCCGGTCCCGGCGAGGTAACGGGCGAACATCCGGAGCGGATGGTCGTAAAGCCGCACCATGTTGCGGGCGGCGACATAATGTCGGCGTTGCAACAACGAACTCGCAATTATCCCCAACTTGCGTCCAGCAACCTGCATCTTCACCTCCGTCGTCGCGGGGGCGCGCTAATCAGCAAGGCTCGTATTTCCCCTCGTGCGCGCCTAGATTAACTGTCGGGCTCGTCAAATACTTGCCCGGGCCGTCGTTGGTCGCGAGCGAGCGGTGTGACCGCCTCCATCGTGGCTGTCGATGTTCATTGCTGAGTATGCACGCAAGTACCCGCCTCGCGCTAAACCTAGACATTTGCCGCACCACCGGATCTGGTCCGATCCGACGGCGATGACCTGCCGTGATCTGGTCTACTGGCCGGCATGGATCGCACCCGGTTCGACACGCTGTTCGACATGTCCGGACGCACCGTCGTGGTCACCGGCGGCACCCGGGGGATCGGCCTCGCGCTGGCCGAGGGTTTCGCGCTGGCCGGGGCCCGAGTGGTGGTGGCCAGCCGCAAGCCCGACGCGTGTGCGGCCGCCGCGCAGGGGCTGCGGAGCCTGGGCGCGGCCGCCATCGGGGTGCCGGCGCATCTGGGCAACGTCGACGATCTGGCGGTGCTGGTGGACCGCACGGTCGCCGAGTTCGGCGGGATCGACGTGGTGGTCAACAACGCCGCCAATGCCTTGGCGCAGCCCGTCGGGTCGATGACGGTGCAGGCGTGGGACAAGTCGTACGCGGTCAATGTGCAGGGCCCGGTGTTCCTGGTCCAACACGCACTGCCCCATCTGCAGCGCAGCCCTGCCGCGGCGGTGCTGAACGTGGTGTCGGTGGGCGCATTCACCTTCGCGCCGTCCCTGTCCATCTATGCCTCGGCCAAGGCCGCCCTGATGTCGGTGACCCGCTCGATGGCGGCGGAGTTCGCACCGCTGGGCATCCGGGTCAACGCGATCGCCCCCGGGCCGGTCGACACTGACATGATGCGCAACAATCCGCCGGAGGCGATCGACGCGATGGCGGCGAAGACCTTGATGCAGCGCCTGGCGTCGCCCGACGAAATGGTCGGGGCCGCACTGCTGTTGTGCTCCGGGGCGGGTAGTTACATCACCGGTCAGGTGGTGATCGTCGACGGGGGCGGCACGCCGCGGTGATGCGCCGCGGACACACCGGCGTCAGTCTGCACTGCGCCAACCCCGCACCCCGACGGCGATCATCCGCATCTGTTTGACGGCGATGCGCTTGATCTCCTCCAGTGCGGCGGCGTCGGCGGCATCCTCGGTGGTCTCGGCGATCGAGATCATGGCGTTGACGAACAGGTTGGCCAGGATGTTGAGATCCTCGCTGCTCCAATTCTTCAGGCCGGGGAACCGGGCCAGGTCGATGGCGAGTTCGGAAGTGAGAAGCCGGATTTCGGTGCGAATGGCGTAGCGCAGCACGGCCACGCCGCTGGCCCGTTCGCGGGTGATGAAACGCCAGTGCTCGCGGCGCTCGCTGATGCTCGCGATGAGGATCTCGGCGGAGGAATCGATGACGTGGTTCGGATCGAGTTTTCCGGCGCGCGCGCCGCGGAGCATGTCGCGCAGCGACCGGAACGATTCGTCGATCAGCACCAGGCCCAGTGATTCCATCGAATCGAAATGCCGATAGAAGGCCGCCGGCACGATGCCCGCCTTGCGGGTCACCTCGCGCAGGCTCAGTCCGGTGAAACTGCCCTCCTCGAGCAGTTCCAGTGCGGCCGAGACGATCGCCCGACGAGTGACCTCTTTGCGTTCCTCTCGGGACAGGGTGTCTCGCGACCGCGACCGACTCGAGCGTGCGGGCCGCCCAGTGCGGGACCTCGGAGCCTCACTATCCACAACCACCGAGCGTACAACCGGACACGGCTGCGCTCCGGCCGGTGTTCCGGTGTCAAGTGTTTGTGAATTCGGAGTACGACTGTTCACTATGTTATGCCCGTCACAACCTGCTAGTTTTCCTTGACCGTGCACTTCTTACCGACTCACAGTGTACATATGTTCACCGAAACATTGACGCACAGGTTGCGGGACCGGGTGCTCCGGTCGCCGCTGCTGGATCTGCTCACCGGACCACACGGCGTCGATCGCTACACCGAGATCGTCGATCCGGTCTGGATCAAGGGCAGCGCGCGCGCCAAGGTGGTGGCCGTCCGCCGCCAGAGCTCCCGCAGCGTCACCTTGACGCTGGAACCCAACGCCGCCTTCGCCGGTTTCCGTGCCGGCCAGCACATCAACCTGTCCGTCGAGATCGACGGCCGCCGGCGCACCCGGCCCTACTCGCCGGCCAGCGCCGAGGGCAGCCGACTGGTCGAGCTGACCATCGGTCTGCACGACGGCGGCCTTGTCTCGACCTATCTCTACGAGAACGCCAAGCCGGGGATGATCGTCGGCCTGGACTCCGTCGGCGGCGACTTCTTCATGCCTGCCGTGCGGCCCCGGCGCATCCTGTTCGTCTCCGGCGGCAGCGGGATCACCCCGGTGATGTCGATGCTGCGGACGCTGCTCGCCGAAGGGTTCACCGGGCAGATCGCCTTCGTGCACTACGCCCGGTCGGCCGCCCAGGCCTGCTACCGCGACGAACTCGACACCCTGCCCGGGGTGAAGGTGCTGCATGGCTACACCCGCGACGATCGCGGTGCCGACCTGGACGGGTACTTCGCCCCGCATCACCTGTCGGCCGCCATGTCCGACCCCGACGCGGTGTTCGTGTGCGGCCCACCTGCCCTGGTCGACGCGGTGCAGACGCTGCGCCCGGATGCGCGGTCGGAGAGCTTCGTGCCGCCCGTGTTCGCCGCCCCGGACGCCGCCGGCGGCGGCACGATCACCTTCACCGGCAGCGGCGTCGAGGTGGTCGACAGCGGGAAGACGCTGCTGGAACAGGCCGAGGCGGCCGGGCTGCAGCCCGAGAGCGGCTGCCGGATGGGCATCTGCTTCAGCTGCACCAGGACCAAAACCCAAGGCGCGGTGCGCAATCTGCTCAACGGCGCGGTGTCCACCGACGCCTGCGAAGACATCCGGATCTGCATCACCGCTCCCGTCGGTGACGTGGCGATCGACCTTTGAGAACTGTTGGCTTCCAACGTGAAAGGCATGTCATGACCACACTCGAATTACCCGCCAGCTCGACCACGCCGGCCCCGGCGCCCGCCGCTGTGACCTCCGCGAAGTACACCCTCACCCCCGAACAGTTCGAGGCCTTCGGTGCCGAACTCGACGCCATTCGCGAGCGCGCCCTGGCCGATCTCGGTGAGCGCGACGCCACCTACATCCGCAAGATCATCAAGTGGCAGCGCAGCCTGGAGGTCGGCGGGCGCGCCCTGCTGTTCCTGCCGCCGGCCTGGCCGATCGGCACGGCGCTGCTGGGCCTGTCGAAGATCCTGGACAACATGGAGATCGGCCACAACGTCATGCACGGCCAGTACGACTGGATGGGCGATCCGGCGTTGCGCGGTCAGAACTTCGAATGGGATTCGGCCTGCCCGTCCAATCAGTGGCGGCACTCGCACAACTACATGCACCACACCTACACCAACATCGTGGACCTGGACCGCGATATCGGCTACGGCGTGCTGCGGATGAGCGAAGATCAGCGGTGGCATCCGTACTACCTGGGCAATCCGCTCTACGCGTTCCTGCTGATGGTGTTCTTCCAGTACGGCGTGGCGCTGCACGAACTGGAGACCGAGCGGATCCGCGCCGGCGAGATCAAGCTGCGGGACAAGAAGGACATGCTCACCGAGATGTGGGCCAAGGTCAAGAAGCAGACCATCAAGGACTATGTCGCCTTCCCGCTGTTGGCCGGCCCGTTCGCGCCTTTTGTGTTCGCGGGCAATATGACCGCCAACCTGATGCGCAACGTGTGGTCCTACACCATCATCTTCTGCGGGCACTTCCCCGAGGGCACCCACGAGTTCACCGTGGAGGAGACCCGCGACGAGACCCGTGGCCAGTGGTACTACCGGCAGCTGCTGGGCTCGGCGAACCTGACTGGTGGCAAGTGGTTCCACATCTTCAGTGGCAACCTGTCCTTCCAGATCGAACACCACCTGTTCCCGGACATCCCCGCGCACCGGTACGCCGAGATCTCCGGCGAGGTGAAGGAGATCTGTGGGCGCTACGGCCTGCCGTACAACGGTGGACCGCTGCACACCCAGTTCTTCTCGGTGGTCAAGAAGATCTGTCGGCTGGCCCTGCCCTGGAAGTGATTACGCCGCCTGGCAATTCGGGCACCAGTAGCTGATCCGGTCGCCGCTGCCGTCCACCTCGATGGTGGTACCGCAGCGGCGACACGGTTCGCCCGCCCGGCCGTACACCCACAGCTGCCGCCCGCGCCGGGTGTCGCCGGTGGTGCAGCGGTTCCATCGGGATCGGTTGAGCCACAACATGTCCCGGGCCCGCTGCACCAACCGCAGCGGGTCCTCGACGCTGTCCACCCGGGCGGTGGGCCTGCGACCGAAGACGAAGCACAGCTCGTTGGCGTACACGTTGCCCACCCCGGCCATCACCCGTTGGTCCAGCAGGGCCTGTGCCAGCGGCCTGCCGGGATCGGCGGCCAAATTGGCCGCGGCCAGCCGCGGATCCCAGTCCGGGCCGAGCAGGTCCGGGCCCAGATGGGCCACCACCTCCTGATCGTGGGTCCGCTCCAGGACCTCCAGGATGCCCAGGTCGATACCGCTGGCCTGGGTGTCGGCGGTGCCCAGGACGGCGCGGATGCGATGCGGCGCCACCCCGGCGGGACCGATCCGCCAGCTGCCCTCCATCTTCAGGTGCGAGTGGATACTGGCGTCACCGACCCGGATGAACAGGTGCTTGCCCCGGCTGAGCACCTCGTCGACCACTCGGCCGGACAGGTCCACCGTGGCATAGCGCGGCACCCGGATATCGCAGCGCGTCAACGTCTTTCCGGCGAGTGCCTGCCTCAGCTGGGCGGCGGTGTGGAAGACGGTGTCACCTTCGGGCATACCCCCATTACACCGCAACCTCGGTGCGGGCCTTGTGATGGCGGTGTTGACGGTCCAGGGCCGCGAAGTAGAAGGCGTAGGCGAACGCGCAACTGGTGAACAGGCTGGAGACGAAGAACAGCCACGGCCGCCTGATCCCGCGCCGGTACCCGTCGACGACGGTGAACAGCGGCAGCAAGATGACGTTGATGATGGTGTAGTCCTGGCTGGCCGAGCTCGCCGCGGGGTTGGTGTAGCCCAGCGCGATGAACTGCTGCCAGCTGCCCGGACCCCAGATCGGGTTGCTCGACGGGGTGGCGTACTCGGCGACGAAGCGGGCGTTGAAGTAGTAACCCAGGACGGTCGCGGCGATGCCGACGACGTAGAACGTCGCCTCCAGGGCTGATAGCTGGGGTCCGGTGGCCGGCCGGGTGAAGATGGCGCGGTTGGAGCTGACGATCCAGGCGATGACGGCGAATCCGAGGATCAGGTGGACGACGAGCGAGACCATGCCGCCAGTATGAACCCGGCGGCCGCATGTTTTGTCAAATTTGACATTACTGGGTACTCAGCGCAGCCGCAGTCCCCGCGGTGTCCTGGCGAAACCGGCCTCGGTCAGCGCCTGTTGCGCAGCCTCGCGTGCCTCGTCGACCACCGGATCGAGCACCGACACCCCGTTGATCCGCTCCACCAACAACGACGGCACGCGGTGCTCGTGCACCAGCGCGGCCAGCGCATCGGCCGCCGCCTGGTGCGCGCCCGGCTCGGCGCCGAAGCTCAGCAGCGAGCGCCCGCCCCGCTCCAGGAACCAGGCCAAGCGGCCGTCCACCAGCACCACCAGCGCACCGGCCTTGCGGCCCGGGCGAAAGTCCCCGCCCGCCGGCCAGGGCAGCGCGGCGCCGTACGGATTGGCCGGGTCCGTCGCCGCCAGGACGACGGCGTGCCACTCCGGTCGCTCCGGGTCCACCCCGTCCAGATAGCTGCGCAACCGGTCCACGGTCGAGGCGGCGGCGAACTGGGCGCCACCCAGCGACTCGATGAAATAGCCGCGCTGACAACGCCCCGCGTCCTCGAAGGCGGTGAGCACCTTGTACAGCATCGCGAATCCGCCGGGGAAGCCCTCGGTGGCCCCGCGGGTCAGCACACCGTGCCGGTTGAGCAGCAACTCGGCCTGGAAGTGGCTGCGCACGGTGGAATCCAGCTCCGGTGCCGGTAGTGCCGACCAGCGGCCGGACACCTTCGGATCGGCGCGCGGCGTGGGGTGCGCCACGCGATAGCGGCTCAGCCGGGGCGGGCTCTTGCGTTGCCGGTGCGCGGGAGCCCGACGAGACCCGTGCAGCACCGCGCGCACCGGGGCGAAGGTGTCGCCGGTGACCCAGCCGGCCCAGATCAACTCCCACAGTGCGTCGGCGAAGGTGCCGTCCTTGCCGGGCTCGGCCAATTGCCGGAAGAAGTAGGCGCCACCGGCCGACAGGGTGTCCAGGATGCCGCGATGCACGTCGGTGAACTCGATCTCGGCCGCAGCGGCCAGTGTCAGCGGCGCCGACTCGGCGAGGTGAAACACCACCCACCCGTCCGCGGCGCCGATCTGCCCGGCGCCGGACCAGGTGACCTCACCGGAGGCCAGCAACTCGTCGAGCATGGCGGGTTGGTAGTCGGCCACCCGTTGGGGCAGAACAAGCGATTCGACCGCCGAGGCGGGCAGTGCCACCCCGGCCAGCTGGTCGATGACCGCGGCCAACCCGTCGATGCCGCGGTTGTGCTGGCTCCCGATGTGCTGCCAGGCGGGCAGGAACCGGCCGTAGGCCGCGGGGCTGACCGGTTCCACCGCGGCCCGCAGCGCGGCCAGCGAGCGGCGTCGCAGGATCTTCAGAACCGTTGCGTCACACCACTGTTCGCGCGTCGTGGAGACCGCCGCCGACGGGGCGTCGCTGAACTCGCCACGCACCAGCTTGCCGTCGGCGGCCAGCCGGCCCAGCACGTCGGCGGTGACCCGCAACCCCAGACCGAACCGGGCGGCCGCCTCGTCGGTGCTGAATGGCCCTCGGGTGCGGGCGTAGCGGCCGAGCAGCTCACCCAGCGGGTCGTCCGCGCTCTCCAGGAATGTCAACGGCACCCCGACCGGCACCGCCACCCCGACACCGTCGCGCAACAGGCCGATGTCCTCGATCGACGCCCACCAGGTTGCCCCGGCGAACGACACTGTCAGCGCCCGCCGTGCGGTGCGCAGCCCCTCCAGCCAGCCACCGATGTCCTCGGCCGCGCACCGGGCTTTCAGTTCGTCCTCGGTCAGCGGGCCGAGCAGTCGCAACAGGTCGGCGACGCCCTCGGCATCGCGGGCGTGCCGTTCGGGGTCGAGGTGCTGCAACTGCCGGGTGGTGGCCGCGGTGACCTCGGGGTCCAGCAGATCGCGCAGCTCCACCCGGCCCAGCAGTTCGGCCAGCAGCACACTGTCCAGGGACAGGGCCGCGGCCCGGCGCTCGGCCAGCGGGCTGTCGCCCTCGTACATGAAGGCACCCACGTAGCCGAACAGCACCGACGCGGCGAACGGGGACGGCGTGGTGGTCTCCACGTCCACCAGCCGCACCCGGCGCTGGGCGATCCGGCTCATCAGATCGGTCAACGCCGGCACGTCATAGACGTCCTGCAGGCATTCCCGCACCGTCTCCAGCACGATGGGGAAGTCCGGGTACTTGCGCGCGATATCGAGCAGCTGCGCGGCGCGCTGGCGTTGATGCCACAGCGGTGACCGCTTGCCGGGGTGGCGCCGCGGCAGCAGCAGCGCCCGCGCCGCGCACTCGCGGAAACGGGAGGCGAACAATGCCGACCCGCCCACCTCGGCGGTGACGATGGGCTCGATCTCGTCGGCGTCGAACACGAAAATATCGGGCCCGGGCGGCTTTTCGTCGGTGTCGGGGAGTCGCACGATGATGCCGTCGTCGGAGGCGGTCGGTTTCTCGTCGATCCCGTACCGCTCGTGCAGCCGCCGCGACACCGCCAGCGCCAGGGGGCCGTGCACCCGCAACCCGTAGGGGGAATGCAGGATGATCCGCCAGTCGCCCAACTCATCGTGGAAGCGCTCCACCACCAGGGTGGCGTCGGTGGGCACCACCCCGGTGGCCTGGCGCTGCTCGTCGAGCAGCTGCCACAGGTTGTCGGTGGCGAAATCGTCGAAACCCGTTTCCCGGCAGCGCGCCTCGAAGTCCTCGCGTCCCAGGGCCGCCAGCTCGCCGGTGAACCTGCCCACCGCGGCACCCAGTTCGGCGGGGCGGCCCACGCTGTCCCCGCGCCAGAACGGCAGCCGGGCGGGCTGCCCGGGGGCGGGCAGCACCATCACCCGGTCATGGGTGATCTCGGTGATCCGCCAACTGGTCGCGCCCAGTGAGATCACATCACCGGGACGCGACTCGTAGACCATCTCCTCATCGAGTTCGCCTACCCGCGAAGGCTTTTCGGTGGCCAGGTAGACGGTGAACATGCCGCGGTCGGGTATCGACCCGCCGGAGGTGACGGCCAACCGCTGCGCACCTGGCCGTGCGGTGAGGCTGCCGTGATCCCGGTCGTACACCAGGCGGGGACGCAGCTCGGCGAATTCGGTGGACGGATACTTCCCGGACAGCAGGTCCAGCGTGGCCTCGAACGCGCTGCGCGGCAGCGTCGCGAACGGCGCGCTGCGCCGGACAGTGTCGAACCAGGCGTCGGCATCCAGCGGCTCCAGCGCGGCCGCGGCCACCGTGTGTTGGGCCAGGATGTCGAGCGGATTGGCCGGTACCGCCATGGTTTCGATCTCGCCGGCCTGCATGCGGCGCACCGTGACCGCGCAGTCGATCAGATCGGTGCGATGGTTGGGGAACAGCACGCCCTGCGAGATCTCGCCGACCTGGTGGCCGGCCCGGCCGATGCGCTGCAGCCCGCTGGCCACCGACGGCGGCGCCGACACCTGGATCACCAGATCGACCGCGCCCATGTCGATACCCAGCTCCAGGCTGGAGGTGGCGACGACGGCCCGCAGGCGTCCGCTCTTGAGGTCGTCCTCCACCGCGGCACGCTGTTCCTTGCTCACCGAGCCGTGGTGGGCGCGCGCCAGCAGGGTGGGCGCGCCGTGGCTCTGGCCGCTGGCCATCAGTTGGGCGGGTGCCCCGCCACCCACCTTCGGATTGTGGGCCGCGGGCAGCTCGATGCCGGTGCGCTCGGCATGAATCTCGTTGAGCCGTGAGGTGAGCCGTTCGGCCAGCCGCCGGGAGTTCGCGAACACGATCGACGATCGATGCGCTTCGATCAGGTCGACGATGCGTTCCTCGACATCCGGCCAGATCGAGTTGTCGGCCAGGTTCGCCATGTCCGGCACGGGCACCTGAACCTTGAGGTCGAAGGTCTTCTCGGCGGGCGGGGCGACGATGGTGGTCGGACCGGCGCCGGCCAAGAACCGCGCCACCTCCTCGGCCGGGCGCACCGTCGCCGACAATCCGATCCGCTGCGCGGGCGCATCCAGCAGCGCGTCCAGCCGCTCCAGCGAAAGCGCCAGGTGCGCACCACGTTTGGTGCCCGCAACGGCGTGCACCTCGTCGACGATCACGGTGTGCACGGTGGCCAACGTGTCGCGGGCCGACGACGTCAACATCAAGAACAGCGACTCGGGGGTGGTGATCAGCACGTCGGGCGGTGTGGTGATCAGCGCGCGACGCTGCTGCGGTGTGGTGTCCCCGGACCGCACGCCGACGGTGATGTCCGGGGCCGGCGCACCGAGACGTTCGGCCACCCGGGCGATCCCGGTGAGCGGGGTGCGCAGGTTGCGCTCGACGTCGACGGCCAGGGCCTTCAGTGGAGACACGTAGAGCACCTTGGTGCCGGGACCGGGCACACCGCGGGCCAGGCCGTCGATGGCCCACAGGAACGCCGCCAGCGTCTTACCCGACCCGGTGGGCGCGATGACCAGCGTGTGCCGACCGTCGGCGATGGCCGCCCAGGCCTGCGCCTGCGCGGCGGTGGGCGCGGGGAAGGTGCCCGTGAACCACTGCCGGGTCAGCTCGCTGAACCGGCCGAGTGGATCGGGTGTGGCCATGCGTTCATAGTGCCGGGTGGGTCCGACAAGTCGGCGATTCCGCAGCGAACTCGCTTGTCAGCGGGCTGCCGGTGCCACGGCGGCGGCCAGCGCGGCGGGGATGCCGGGCACCCGGCCGATGGCGTCGAGCAGGGCGTGCGCGCACGTGTCGGCGACGAACTCGCCGCCCAGCGTCGGGTCGAGCACGCGCTGGCGGCAGAACTCGAAGGTGAACGCCAGCCAGCCGTAGACCGTGACGCGCAGATCGCGGGCCAGTTCGGGGGTGGGTGCGTCGCCGGCCGCGCCGGTGATCGCGGTGATGATGCGGTCGGCCTGCCGGTCGTTGTCCAGTTCGTCGATGCCGCGCAGCACCGGGTCGGACCGGCCCATGCCCATGTACGCCGCCCAGGCGCCGTGCGGATGCTCCTCGTCGTAACGCAGGTAGGCCAGCACTCCGGCGCGCAGCTGGTCGAACAGGCTCTGTCCGGGTTCGGGCGCGTTGTTGGTGGCCTCGAACAGGCGCTCGCTTTCATTGCGGACCACCGCGGCGAAGAAGGCGCGTTTGTCCGGGAAGTAGTGGTACATCAGCGCGCGGGAGATCCCGGCCCGTTCGGCGATCTCGTCGACGCGGACCTCGTCGTAGGGCCGCTGTCCGAACACCTCGGCGCCGAGAGTCAGCAGCTCGGTCCGCCGGTCGTCGGGGGACAGGCGTCGCCGTGAGGCACCCATGCGGGAATGGTAATGGGCACGTGTCCAACAGCGCAGGGTGACGCGCGCCCGCGCCTCACCCGCCCAGCGAGCGCTGATACCGGCGCATTCCGGCGATCCAGCGCTCATAGTCGGTGCCCTTGCCCCGGTACATGTCCAGCACCGCCGGGTGCGGCAGCACCAGGAACCGGTCGTCGCGCACCCCGGACAGCGTCGCGGCGGCCACCTGCTCGGCGGTGAGCACCTCACCGGCGGTGGTGACCGCGGCACCGGCAACCCGGGTGGCCGCATCGGCCGAGTCCGTGATGTCGTCGAGCAGGGGCGTGGCGACGCCCATCGGGCATACGCAGGTGACACCGATCCCGTTGTCGCCGTAGGTGATGGCCAACCATTCGGCGAACCCGACGGCGGCGTGTTTGGTGACGGCGTACCCGGCCGCACCGACCTGGGTGAGTAGCCCGGCGGCCGAGGCGATGCTGACGAAATGCCCACGGCCGCGCCGTAACCACCCGGGGACCAGAGCATCGGCAGCGCGGATGTGTGCGCGCAGGTTCACCGCCAGGATGCGGTCCCAGTCGGTTTCGCCGCCCAGTCCGGGCGCGCCGATCACACCGGCGTTGGCGACGTAGATGTCGACGGGCCCGAAGGACGCCCGCGCGCTGTCGATCAGCGCGGCGATGCCCTCGACCGACGCGGCGTCGGCATGCAGGCCGACGGCCCGGTCACCGATCCCGTCGGCGGTCGCGGTGGCGGCCTCACCGTCGAGATCGCCGGCCACCACCGATGCCCCGGCCCCGGCGAACGCCTGGGCCAGCGCCCGTCCGATACCCGAGCCCGCTCCGGTGATGACGGCAACGCTGCCCTCGATCCGCATGGGATCTGTCTACCGTACGAACGGGTGTTCAGGTGCACCCGGTTCTGAGCCGGACAGGCGTGCGGCAGCGCCCTTGCGCCCGATCCCCGACAGGAGTATGGTGGAACATACGTTCGAAAAATGGTCGCCCGTGGTCGACACTCACGGGCTTTGCCGCGACTGACGGTCGCCGAGGGTGCGACGGTCCTTCTCGAGGACTGTTCGAACCAATGTGCCTAGCTGATGCCTGAAATGTATTCCTGTCTATAGGTATTCGAAAGGCTCCCGGCATGGACGCTGCCGATGTCGACACTTTTGTGGATGCGTTGATCAACGATCTCGCGATGACCCCCACCCCGGACGACGAGGCTCAGCGCACGTTGTTCCATCTATTGCACCGTCCCCGGCGGGTGGTTGATGACGAACCGCTACTGACGGTGTTGGCGGCAGCGGTCGCCGCCCGGAACCTGCTCGACCATGTCATCTCGTCCGCTACCGCAGCGGCCGAGCGGCTCGGAATCCCGGCGCGACGGCACCTGCGTTCGGCGACTGATCTGCTGACCGCCCTCGGCATGGCCCCTGCAGCAGCACAACGCGCCGGACGGGTCGGCCGCGCAGCGCACGCCCTGCCCGCCCTCACCGCGGCCCAGCGCCTCGGCGGGATCGGTATCGAGTTCGCCGACGCCGTGGGGCGCGGGATCGTCCACATCGACAAGCGGACCCCGCTGTCGGAGGAGGATCGTGCGGGGGTTGTGCGGAAGCTGATGGTTCAGGCCACCCCCGCAGACGTGGCGAAGAAGGCCCGTGCCATCGCCATCGATCGCGCCGCGGCGCTTCCCGCCGAGCAGGGCACGGTACCGGTCGCTGAGAACGCCGACCTCAACGAGATGACGTTGGCGCACAACGACGACGGCCGATTGAGCGCCACACTCGACCTCGACATCCTCACGGGCGAGGAACTGTGCGCCGCGCTGGATCCGCTGTGCCGGCCGGTGCCGCTGCCGGACGGATCCCCGGATCCCCGCCCGGCGGATCGGCGGCGCGCCGACGCATTCGGGCAGCTGCTGCGCACCTACCTGTCGCACTCGGCGCGCCCGATGTCCGGTGGCGTACTGCCGCACGTCACCCTGATCCGTTCCGCCCCCTCGCAACCGGCGGCGTCGCGGGGTGATCGGGTGGACGACCTCGGATTCGGTGGCCCGGTCAGCCCCGTGACCGCCGAGCTGATTTCCTGCGACTGCACCCGGACCTCGGTGACCATCGACGGCGCCGGTGTGCCGCTGGACGTGGGGCGCAGTGAACGGCTGTTCACTCCCGCGCTTCGCAAAGGGCTGGCCGTTCGCGATGGTGGTTGCGCGTTCCCCGGCTGCGGAAGGCCGGTGTCGTGGTGCGACGCCCACCACATCACGCCGTGGGTGCTCGGCGGGATCACCAGCCTCGACAACGGCGTGCTGTTCTGTCGTCGGCACCACACCGTGATCCACCACAGCGACTGGCAGGTGTACCTGGGCGCGGACCGTCACCCTTGGTTCATCCCGCCCCGTGATCCGGCGGGTCCCGAACCGCCGCATCTGCGCTCGCACGCCCGGCGAACCATGACCCACTTGCCGGCCGCCGCATAACCGCGTCGGACGCACCTTGACAACTCCACAGTGATCCCGCGGCGGTCGCCCGCGGCGGACGGCTAGAAGGTCTTGGCCAGCCGGTCGGCGAGGATACTCGCGAAGCGGGCCGGATCGTCGAGCGAGCCACCCTCGGCGAGAAGCGCTGTGCCGTAGAGCAACTCGGCGGCATCGCCGAGCCCCTCGGCGGAGTCTGCGAGAGCCTGGCGCATTCCGGTGACCAGTGGATGATCGGGGTTGAGCTCCAAGATGCGCTTGCCGACGGGCACGTCCTGTCCGGACGCACGGTACATGCGCACCAACTGCGGCGTGATGCCGAAGGTGTCGGTGATCAGGCAGGCGGGCGACGATGTCAGCCGCGTCGACAGTCGCACCTCCTTGACGTGCTCGTCGAGCGTCTGTTGCAGCCACGTCAGCAGATCCGCGAAGTCCGGGTGCTCCGAGTCCGCATCCGAGCCGTCCTTGGCGCCCAGATCGACTTCGCCCTTGGCCACCGACTGCAGCTTCTTGCCCTCGAATTCGGGGACCGTTTCGACCCATACCTCGTCGACCGGGTCGGTGAGCAGCAGCACCTCGTAGCCCTTGGCCTTGAACGCCTCCAGATGCGGTGAGTGCTCCAGCAGTTGGCGCGATTCGCCGGTCGCGTAGAAGATCTGCTCCTGGTCTTCCTTCATCCG
The DNA here is from genome assembly GCF_002101555.1 of Mycolicibacterium canariasense. Lineage (GTDB taxonomy): Bacteria > Actinomycetota > Actinomycetes > Mycobacteriales > Mycobacteriaceae > Mycobacterium > Mycobacterium canariasense. Next base: position 114,627 of record NZ_LQOL01000038.1, on the reverse strand, counting down.
CCCGACGTAGTCGGCCAGGGTGGTCGGAACATCCTCGGAGAACGTCGAGGCGAACGACGACAACGCCAGCACAGTGTCGCGGTTGTCGGTATCGGAGAGCAGACCCTCCTTGAAGGCCCGGCCGAACTGCGTCCAGAAGGTCGCGTAATCGTCGGGACGGTTGGTCTGCAGGTCCTTGATCGCCGCCAGCACCTTCTTGGTGAGGCTGCGCCGGATCACCTTGATCTGGCGGTCCTGCTGCAGGATCTCGCGGGATACGTTGAGCGACATGTCCTGCGCGTCGACGACACCCTTGACGAACCTCAGGTATTCGGGCATCAGCTCGTCGCAGTCACCCATGATGAAGACGCGTTTGACATAGAGCTGCACACCGGTGCGCCCGTCGCGGTTGAACAGATCGAACGGCGCCTGCGAGGGGATGAACAGTAGCGCTTGGTATTCGAAGGTGCCCTCGGCCTTCATCGTGATGACCTCGAGCGGCTCATCCCAGGCGTGTGCGATGTGCCGGTAGAACTCTTGGTACTCCTCGTCGGAGACCTCGCTCTTGGGCTTGGCCCACAACGCGGTGCGGGAGTTGATCGTCTCGGTCTCGACCGTGACGGTCGGCTCGGCGCCGTCCTCGGTGGCGGGGACCGTCTTCTCGACCTCCATCCGGATCGGCCAGGAGATGAAGTCGGAGTACTTCTTGACCAGCTGTCGGATCTTCCACGGCGCCGTGTAATCGTGCAGCTCGTCGTCGGCGTCCTCGGGCTTGAGATGCAAGGTAACCGACGTGCCCTGCGGGGCGTCGTCGACGGCGGCGATGGTGTATGTGCCGTCGCCGCTGGACTCCCAACGGGTGGCGGTGGTTTCGCCGGCTTTTCTGGTCAGCAGGACGACGGAGTCGGCCACCATGAACGTCGAGTAGAACCCGATGCCGAACTGACCGATGAGGTCGGTCGCGTCACCGGCCTGCTGGGCCTCGCTCAGCTTGCGGCGCAGCTCACCGGTGCCGGACTTGGCCAGCGTGCCGATCAGGTCGACCACCTCGTCGCGGGACATGCCGATACCGTTGTCGCGGATGGTCAGCGTCCGCGCGCTGCGATCCGCGCCCTCTGCGGTCGCTTCGCTCGTCCCGACCTCGATGTCGATGTGCAGATCCGACGTGTCGACGTCCAGATCCTTGTCCTGGTAGGCCGCCAGTCGCAGCTTGTCCAGCGCGTCGGAGGCGTTGGAGATCAACTCCCGCAGGAACGAGTCCTTGTTGGAGTAGATGGAGTGCACCATCAGTTGCAGAAGCTGACGTGCCTCGGCCTGGAATTCCCTGTGTTCGACCTGCTCGCTCACACCGCGGATTTTATGTCTGGTGGTCCGGGGCGCAATGACCCGGGGGTTCGGCCCAGCGGAGCTCAGCCGAACTGGACCCCCTGGGCGAGCGGCAGCTCGGATGAGTAGTTGACGGTGTTGGTGGCCCGGCGCATATAGGCCTTCCACGAATCCGAACCCGACTCGCGACCGCCCCCGGTCTGCTTCTCGCCGCCGAACGCGCCGCCGATCTCGGCGCCCGAGGTGCCGATGTTGACGTTGGCGATCCCGCAGTCCGAGCCGTCGGCCGCCATGAACCGTTCCGCCTCGCGGATGTCGGTGGTGAAGATCGCCGAGGAAAGGCCCTGCGGCACCGCGTTGTTGAGTTCGATCGCCTCGTCGAGGGTGTCGTAGGTCAACACGTAGAGGATGGGGGCGAAGGTCTCGTCGTGCACCACCGCGGTCTGGGCGGGCATCCGCACCACCGCCGGTCGCGCGTAGTACGAGCTCTCCCCGAGATCGACGCGCTCTCCGCCGATCACCTCGCCACCGTCGGCGCGGGCCTGTTCCAGCGCACCCACCATGTCGCGGTAGGCGCGCTCGTGCACCAGCGGGCCGACCAGGGTGCCGTCGGCGGCCGGGTTACCCACCGGAAGGCTGCGGTAGGCCGCGGTGATCCGGTCGATCAACTCGTCGGCGATCGACCGGTGCGCGATGACCCGGCGCAGGGTGGTGCAGCGCTGCCCGGCGGTGCCCGCAGCGGAGAACACGATGCCGCGCAACGCCAGATCGAGATCGGCCGACGGGGTGACGATCGCGGCGTTGTTGCCACCGAGCTCCAGCAGCACCTTGCCGAACCGCTGCGCGACCCGGGGGCCGACCTCGCGACCCATCCGCACCGAACCGGTGGCGCTCACCAGCGCGACCCGCGGATCGTCGACCAGCAGCTCACCGATCTCCCTGCCGCCCTGGATCAATCGGCAGATCTGCCGCGGTGCGCCGACCTCGACCGCGGCGCGCTCGACCAGCGCCTGACATGCCAGCGCCGTCAGCGGGGTGAGTTCGGACGGTTTCCACACCACCGTGTCACCGCACACCAGCGCGACGGCGGTGTTCCACGCCCACACCGCCACCGGAAAGTTGAAGGCGGTGATCACGCCGACCACCCCGAGCGGATGCCAGGTCTCCATCAGCCGGTGCCCGGGGCGTTCGGAGGCGATGGTCTTGCCGTACAGCTGCCGGGACAACCCGACCGCGAACTGGCAGATGTCGATCATCTCCTGCACCTCGCCGAGGGCCTCGGAGGTGATCTTGCCGGCCTCGACGGTGACCAGGGTGGCCAGATCGGCCTTGTGCTCGACGAGCAGTTCGCCGAGCCGCGCCACCACCTGACCGCGCACCGGGGCCGGGGTGGTGCGCCAGGCGGTGAAGGCCTCGGCGGCTTCGGCGATGGCGGCTCCGGCGTCGGCGACCGAGGTCTCGGCGACGGTGAACAACACGTCGCCGGTGATGGGGGTGCTGGCAGGCAGGCCGGCCGGTGCTTCGGTGAGGTCGGCGCCGATGGCCTGCAGTGCCAGGCGTACCCGGTCACGCAGCTCCCCGGCGGTGGGCAGGGTGGATTGCATGGTGGTCATGATGCCGCCTTCTGGTAGAGATCGTAAGGATCGTGGATGTGGTGGCCGATCGCGCCGGCCAGCCAGTCGAGGCTGTAGTGGGACGTGTCGGATGTTTCGACGACACTGGCGTCGCGATCCAGGTTGGACCGGAAGATGCCCGCCGCCGATGCGGGCAGGAAGTCCTCGTAGACAACGGGTTTGGCCGGGTCTCCGCCGACGTAGTAGGCGAGACCGGCGGCGGCCATCTCGGCGTCGGTGCCGGGGAAGTAGTCGCTCCAGCGCGCCGGGTCGGCCATGGCCGCGTCGTATCGCTGCCGCCCGAGCGGGGTGAGCGCCACTCCGCGCGCCTCGACCTCGCCGAAGCGCACCCGCAGCGCGCCGTCGAATTCGGCACCGTCGGCACCGCGGAACCGGCGCGGCTCGGCCAGTGCGCGAAAAGACGTCTGCCGCAGCAACACCGCGGGGCCGTCGGTGCGGGGCGGCCCCTGGATGGCGTCGATCATCGTGATCCCGCGCGCCGTCATCCGCCGGTAGAGCTCATCGATGTCCAGGACCCGCGGTGTCAGGTGATTGATATGGGTGGTGTCGACACCGGCGATATCGGCGGCCACCGCCGACACCGCGCTCAGCTCGTCGTACCACACTTTGTCGATGGGCGAGCGGGACAGCGCGAAGGCGGCGGTGGCGCGGGCCACGAAATCGTCCGCCTCGTCCGCGCGGGCCCCACCGGCGTCGGCGATGCGGCGCGCGTCGGCGATCAAGGCCGGGTCGAACAGCCGGCGCTGCGCCACGAACCGGTCCACCCTGGCCCGCAGATCGGCGTCGAAGAACCGGGCATCCGCGGTGGCCAGCATCGAGGTGAACACCCGGAACGGGTTGAGCTCCAGCTCTTGTGCCTCGATCGGGCGGAACGCGGTGGAGATCACCGGCACCGGCGAGGCGGCGTCGCGCAGATCGTAGAAGCCGACCGGGTACATACCGAAGGCGGCGAAAAGGTCCGCGACATCGGCCATCTCGGCGGCATTGCCGACGCGGATGGCGCCGTGCCGCTCGGCGGTGACGCGTTGCAGCGAACCGAGCCGGTTGCTGTCCGCAGCACCGGCGCAGTCCCGGTTGACCTCGGTGCTGACCTGCACCAGTGTGGTGTAGGCGGGCACCTCGGTGCCGTACATGGCCGACAGCGCCGCGGCAAAGGCGGCGCGCAGCTGTGCAGGACGGATCATCGGCGTGCGCCCCTGCGATAGGGTCCGGCCATGTCCGATGCCGACCATCTCGACGATATCGACCGGGCGCTGGTGCGCGAACTCCTCGTCGACGGCCGGGCCACCCTGGCGCATCTGGCCACGACGGCGGGCTTGTCGGTGTCCGCCGTGCAGGCCCGCGTGCGGCGGCTGGAATCGCGTGGCGTGGTCACCGGGTACGCGGCGCGCATCGACCCCGAAGCGGTCGGCAACATGCTGTCGGCGTTCGTGGCCATCACCCCTCTTGATCCGTCTCAACCCGATGATGCGCCCGCCCGCCTGGAACACATACCCGAGGTGGTGTCCTGCCACTCGGTCGCGGGCGAGGAGAGCTACATCCTGCTCGTGCGGGTGGGGTCGCCGCGGGGTCTGGAAGACCTGCTGCAACAGATCCGGACGGCCGCCAACGTACGCACACGCAGCACGGTCATCTTACAGACTTTTTACGAAGGTCGCGAATACCTACCGTAGATATTCCTGTTGTCGATACGTCAAACCGTAAATATTGCGTTAGTATCGCGGGTATGACTGCTGTCCTGCCCGACCGTGACGTGACCGTATCTGCCGCCGAGGTGCCCGCCGTCCTGAGCCGCAGCATCTTGGCCGACGGGTTCGACTTCGTCCTCGACACCGAGCGGTCGCGTGGTTCCTACCTCGTCGACGCCCGCAGCGGTGCGCGGTACCTGGACATGTTCACGTTTTTCGCGTCGTCGGCGCTCGGCATGAACCATCCCGCGCTGACCAGTCCCGAGGCCCGCGCCGAACTGGGCGCCGTCGCGGTGAACAAGCCGAGCAACTCCGACATCTACAGCGTGCCCATGGCCCGGTTCGTCGACACCTTCGCCCGGGTGCTCGGCGACCCCGCGTTGCCGCACCTGTTCTTCATCGACGGGGGAGCGTTGGCGGTGGAGAATGCGCTGAAGGTGGCGTTCGACTGGAAGAGCCGGCACAACGAGGTGCTGGGGCGTACCGCCCCGGGCACCCGCGTACTGCATCTGCGCGGCGCCTTCCACGGTCGCAGCGGATACACCATGTCGCTGACCAACACCGATCCCACCAAGGTGGCCCGGTTCCCGAAGTTCGACTGGCCGCGGATCGACGCACCGTACGTGCGTCCGGGCACGGATCCCGCTGCGCTGGAAGCGGAATCGCTGCGGCAGGCGCGTGCGGCGTTCGAGCGCTACCCCGACGACATCGCCTGTTTCATCGCCGAGCCGATCCAGGGCGAGGGCGGGGACCGGCATATGCGCCCCGAGTTCTTCGCAGCGATGCGGGACCTGTGCGACGAGTTCGATGCGTTGCTGATTTTCGACGAGGTGCAGACCGGGTGCGGGATGACCGGTACCGCGTGGGCTTACCAGCAGTTGGGGGTACGCCCCGACGTGGTGGCGTTCGGCAAGAAGACCCAGGTGTGCGGGGTGATGGCAGGCGGTCGTGTCGCCGAGGTGCCGGACAACGTGTTCGCCGTCAGCTCGCGGATCAACTCCACCTGGGGTGGCAACCTCACCGACATGGTGCGGTCCCGGCGCATCCTCGAAGTGATCGAGGCCGACGGCCTGATCGACAACGCCCGCGTGCTCGGTGAGTACCTGTTGGACCGATTGCGGTCATTGGCAGGCGAATTCCCGGACCTGGTGCTCGATCCGCGGGGCCGGGGCCTGATGTGTGCGTTCAGCATGCCCACGGCCGCGCGCCGTGACGAACTGGTGCGCACCTTGTGGGACCGGGGTGTCATCATGCTGCCCAGCGGGGTGGATTCGGTGCGGTTCCGGCCGGCTCTGACGGTGACGCCGGCCGAACTGGACGCGGCCATCGACGCGGTACGAGCCGCCCTGCGGGACGCGCTGCGTGCGACCTAGTTCGATCTAGATTCGGTCTAGTTCGAGCGCTTACCCACGTACACCCCCTCGGGGCGGAACCGCAGCATCGGTTCGTCGTACTCTTCCAGCGCATGCGCCACCCAGCCGACGATCCTGGCGATGCCGAAAACGGCCTCCGGCGCGTCGGCGGGCATCCGGAACTGGAGCGCCATGGCCGCCAGCGCCAGATCGGAGTTGACGAAATCGCCTGCCGAAGCGATGGTTTCGACGGCGGTGCGAACGCGGGTGCCGCCACCCGCGCGCGCCAGCAGATCCAGCAGATCCAGTGCGCGCGGATCATGTTCGCGGTAGATGCGATGTCCGGTGCCCGGAATGCGCTCCCCGGAGCGCAGGCTCGACGCCACCGCGGCGACCGGATCGGCAAGGGCCGCATGAAGATAACGGTATGCGGCGGTGGCCGCACCGCCGTGCATGGGACCGTCGAGGGCAGCCAGCCCCGCGGCGACCACCGAATACACGCCCGCCCGTGCGCTGGCGGCGACACGGGCGGCGACGGTGCTGGCCGCCAGGTCGTGGTCGGCCAGCAACACCAGGGCGGCGTTGAGCACGCCCACCCTGTCGCGGGTGGGGGACAGCGGCGAGAGCTTGGGCCACAAGCGTTTTGCATACGACCCCGTCGTGATGTCGCCGCGCACGGTGGGCAGTGCCGACGACACCGCTTCCAGGATCTGCATCCCTTTGGTGGCCACCACCGAACCGGTGCGCTGATGACGCAGCGGGTCCGACGCGCCGGCCAGGTCCACCGCGATGCGGACCACGTCCAGCAACCCCGCGGTATGCGGTAGGGCCGCCCGCAGGTGGGCGGTCGCGCCCTCGTCCAGCGGCGACTGCTGCGCCGGTACCTCGTGGCCCCACAACAACCGCGCTACGTCGAGGAAATCCCGGTCCACCAACTCGCGGGCCGGGACGCCGCGATAGCACAGCTCATCGCCGGACAGCGAGGTGAGCTGGGTGCGTATCCGCTCCACCACCCCGGCCGGCGGGCGGGCCCGCACGCCGGCACCGGCCAGCGCTTCGACCTCGGCGACGGCGAACACGCTGCCCCGTACCCCGGCGATGCGCACGCTGTGCAAGCGTCCGCGGCTGACGTAGGCATACACCGACTCGCGCTTGATCCCGAGCACCTTGGCCACCTGTGCGGTGCTCAGGTAATCGTGCCCGTCGTGGTCGATCGCGGCAGGCCAGCGCCGCGTATGTCGCCGTTGTGGTGCCATGGCAGCATCCCTCATATTGATCGAGTCAACATTGACTGTAGTCAATATTGATCCGAATGTGGTTGTACCGCTTGAGTAGAAGGAGGACCGACGATGGCCGACACCCTCATCGAGGCCGCACCCGGGCTGGCCAACATCGTGGCCGCGGACACCGCGATCGGCGATGTCCGGGGTGATGAAGGTTTCTATCACTACGGGCCGTACTCGGCCGTCGAGCTAGCCGCCACCCGCACCTTCGCGGAGGTGTGGTTCCTGTTCGTGCACGGCCGGCTGCCCTCGGGCGCCGAGGCGGCCGAGTTCGCCGCGCACACCGCAACGCTGCGCGCCATCCCGGCCGATGTCGCTCCGATCCTGCGGATGGTCGCACTCGGCGGCGCCCCCGAACACCCATTGGCCGCGCTGCGCACGGTGCTCTCGGCGGTGGCCACGGCACTCGGTCTGCAACCGGTGTGGGATCTCGACGAGGACGCCCGCCGCCGCGACGCGCTGTTGCTGGCGGCGATCACCCCGACGGTGTTGGCGGCCCTGTACCGGATCGGGCAGGGCCTGGAGCCGGTGCCACCGGACCCCACCCTGCCCGCCGCGGCGCACTGGCTCTACCTGCTGACCGGGCGGCGGCCGGCCGCCGAACACGCCCGCGCCATCGAGCAGTACCTGATCGCCACCGTCGACCACGGCTTCAACGCATCGACGTTCACCGCGCGGGTGGTGGCCTCGACCGGCGCCGATGTCGGGTCCGCGATCTGCGCCGCGCTGGGTGCCTTCTCGGGCCCGTTGCACGGCGGTGCGCCGGACCGCGCGCTGGATGCCCTGGACGCGATCGGAGACCCGGTCAACGCCACGGCCTGGACGCACGCCGCGCTCGATCGCGGCGAGCGCATCATGGGGTTCGGGCATGCGGTGTACCGCACCGCGGATCCGCGCGCCGAACTGTTGAAGTCGATCGCCACCGGCCTGGGCGGTGAGCTCGCCGATCGCGCCGTGCGGGTGGAGCGCGACGTCACCGAGGTGCTCGCGCAGCGACGGCACGGCCGGGAGCTGCGCGCCAATGTCGAGTTCTATGCCGGCGTGGTGATGGAACAGTGCGGGGTGCCGCGCGCGATGTTCACACCCACGTTCGCGGTGAGCCGGGTGGTGGGCTGGTCGGCGCACATCCTGGAACAGGCCCTGTCCCGCAAGATCATCCGGCCGCGGGCTCGCTATGTCGGGCCGCAGCCGGTGCGGTCAGCTCTGCGCGAGTAGCGTGCGGATGGTGGACCGCAGCCTGGGCAGCTCGGCGCCGCCGACCAGGGTGCAACCATGCAATTCGGCGAGTTTGCGTGCGGCCGGGGTGAACTCGTGGTTGGTCACCACCATGGTGCGGGTGCAGTCCTGCATGGGGGCGCCGGCCACCACCTCCTGGACGGCGCCGGTGCCCACCGGCCGGGCTTGGCGTTTGCATTGGATGGCAAGCCGATTCGGCCGGCGTCCGACGATCAGGTCGACGCCCCAATCCCCGGTCAGCGAGGTCATGATCACCGGGACGCCGCACGACCGCGCGATGCGGGCGATGTGATCCTCGAACTCGGTGCCCGACATCGCGCCGACGGTGTCCTCCCGGGGCGAGGGCGTGCGCAGCCCGGCGACGAAGTGTGGGCCGATGCGCAGGACCGCCGGTACGGCGACCGCGCACGCCAGGGCGGTCTGCCACTGCTGCCCGTAGATGTAGGCCGCCACACCGACGGCAATCCCGATCGCCAGCAGCAGTCGCATACGCACGGCCGCATACTAGGACGCCGGGCCGACATCCCCGTGCAGCGCGCGCCAGACCCGGGCCGGTGTCATCGGCAGCCGGTACATCCGCGCCCCGCACGCCCGCGCGATCGCATTGGCCAGGGCCGGGGCCACCGGGTTGTACGGGGACTCGCTCATCGACTTGGCGCCCAGCGGCCCGAGCTTGTCGTAGGTGTCGGCGAAGTACACCTCGGTGACGGGCAGATCGGCCAGCTGCGGAATGTGGTAGTTGCGTAGGGTTTTGGTGGTGACCTCGCCGCGTCCGTCGACCCGGATCTCCTCGAACAGGGCGGTGCCGATGGCCTGGGCCACGCCGCCCTCCACCTGGCCGCGGCACTGCTCGGGGTTCATCACCACCCCGGCGTCGGCGGCCTGCACCGATTGCAGGATGCGCACCTGACCGGTCTCGACGTTCACCGCCACCCGGAACCCGTGCACGTTGAACGCCACCGATCGGGGCGTGCCCTCGTGGCGGCCGTAGCCGGTCAGCGGGCGCGTCACCGAACCGGAGGCGGCCTCGGATTCCAACGCCTGGCGCAGTTCGCGGCAGGCGGACTGCACCGCCAGCCCGGCGACGACGGTGCCCGCCGAGCCGAACGCCCCGGTGTCGTAGGCGGTGACGTCGGTGTCGGACTGGCGCAGCCGCAACCGGCTCATCGGGACACCGAGCGCCTCGGCCGCCAGCCGCAGATGCACGGTCGAGGTGCCGTTGCCGAACTCGGCGGTACCGACCGAGAGGGTGTAGGTCCCGTCGGCGTCCAGGGTGACCGAGGCGTCCGAGTAATGGCCGCGCGGCGGGATCGTCGCGATCATCGCCACCGCCATCCCCTCGCCGACGCGCCACTGGGGTCCGTCGGGCGGCTCGGCACCGTTGCCCCGGGCCAGCGCGGCCTGGGTCAGGTCGAGACACTGATCGAGACCGTAGCTGCCGAAGGTGAGGTCGTCGTCGGCCACGTGCGAATCGACGAACGCATCACCGGGCACCACGACATTGCGCCGGCGCAGGTCGAACGGGTCGATCCCGAGCCGGTCCGCCAACTCGTCGAGCGCGGATTCCACGGCGAAGATCACCTGGCCCAGGCCGTAGCCGCGGAAGGCGCCGGACGGAAGGTTGTTGGTGTACACCGCCTGGGCGTCCACCCGCTTGTTCGGGCACCGGTAGACGGCCATCGATTCGCCGCAGCCGTGGAACATCACCCCGGGGCTGTGATTGCCGTAGGCGCCGGCGTCGGCCAGCACCTCGATGGCCAACGCGGTGAGCACGCCGTCGGCACCGGCCGCGGCGGTCGCGGCCACCCGGAAGGGATGCCGGCACGGGGCGGCGATGAACTCGTCGGTGCGGCTGAACTCGTACCGCACCGGGCGGCCCAGGCGCAGCACCGCCAACGCCACGAGGTCCTCGGTGAGCAACTCCTGCTTGCCACCGAAGCCACCACCCACCCGGGCGGTGAACACCCGCACCCGGGCCTTGTCGAGCCCGAAGATGTGACACAGCTCGTCGCGGACCAGGAACGGCACCTGCGAACTGGTGCGGATGACCACCCGGCCGTCCGCGTCGATCCAGCCGGTGCTGCCGTGGGTTTCCAGGTGGCTGTGCTGGATGCGCTGGGTGGACCACCGCCCGCGCACCACCGCGCCGCCGGCCTCCTCGGCCGCGGCGATACCGGCGGCGATATCGCCCACCCCGCCGTGCACTTCAGCCACGATGTTGTGCTGCGGATCGGCGATACGGGCCGAGGCGTCCTTGTCGCCGTGGATGGCAGGCGCGCCGGGTCGGCGGGCCTGCTCTGGATCGAACACCGCGGGCAGTTCGGCATATTCGACCGCGATGGCGCGACACGCCTTCTCGGCGGCGGCGACGCTGTTGGCGACCACGGCCGCCACCCGCTGACCGATGAACCGGACCGTGTGGTCGAGCACGTAGGTGTCGTCGGGATCGTCGGTGCGGTCCTCGTGCCGCGCGGTGGAGAACGGTACGGGCGGGCTGTCGAGGTGGGTGAGGATCAGCCGCACACCGGCGACCCGCTCGGCGGCCGAGGTGTCGATGGACGTGATCCGGGCGTGGGCGACGGGACTGCGCAGCACCGCGAGGTGGAGCAACCCGTGCGGCGCATGGTCCATGGTGTACGGCTCGGTGCCGGTCACCACGCGGCGCGCGGCGGGCGCGCCGGGGGAGGCGTCGCCGGTGTTGACGGTCCCGGCCAGCGCGTCGGTGATGGCGCGGTACCCGGTGCACCGGCACAGATTTCCCTTGAGGTGCTCGGGCAGCGCCGCGCGTTGGTCGGCGGTCAGCACCGATGCGGTGGTGATCATTCCGGCCGTGCAGAAGCCGCACTGGAAGCCCGCCGCGTCGGCGAAGGCGCGCTGCACCGGATGCAGGTCGTCGGGGGTGCCCAGCCCGGCGACCGTGGTCACCGAACGTCCGACGGCGCGGAACGCGGGGTACACGCACGAGTGCACCGCGGTGCCGTCGACCAGCACCGAGCAGGCGCCGCAGTCGCCCGCGTCGCAGCCCTTCTTGACCTCGAAGTGGCCGTGCTCGCGCAGGTAGGTACGCAGGCATTGACCGGGCCGCGGATCGTCCTGCGCCGGTTCGTCATTGATGATCATGTGAGCTCCGCCGCCACTTGCCGGGCGAGCACCAGTGTCATCGCGCGCCGCCAGTCTGGGTCGCCGTGGGCATCGTCGGTCCAGGCGGCGTCGGGTATCTGCCCGTGGGCGGCCGCCAACGCGTCCGGACCGGGTACCGCGGCGAAGGTGAACGTGTAGGGCCGCACCGTCGCTGCGGTGACCGACAGGGTGAACCGGCCGTCGCCGTCGAGCCGCCCGATCACCACCACCGCGGAGCGGCCCAGCGGCGTGGGGGCGAGCTTGCGAAAGGCGGTGCGGGCGCCCAAGGTGTGCGCCGGCAGGAACACCGACCGCACGACGTCACCGGCGGCCAGCACGGTGGTCGACTCACCGGTGACGAATCCGTCGATCGGACAGCGGTATTCGGTGCCGTCGGGACGCCACACTGTCACCGTGCCGGCCAGCGCCGACACCATCGAGATCATCGCGCCGGCCGGGAAGGCCAGGCAGAGGTTGCCGCCGACGGTGGCGGTGTGCCAGATCTTGAACGAGGCCAGCAGGGCCGTGCAGCACTGGTGCAGCAGCGGCACACCGAGCTCGCCGGACAACCGGGACACCTCGGCGACGGTGCAGGTGGCGGCCAGCTCGACGCCGTCGGCGGTGCGGGTGACCGACGGCCACCGCAGGCCGGCCAGGTCCACCAACCGGGTCAGGTGGGGCTGCGGTTCGGAGAACAGCCAGGTGCCGCCGGCCAACACGGCGTCGCCGGGGCCGAGTGGCCAGAGCTCGTCGCGGTGCCGCGGGGTGTCGATCACCTCGACGTCGTTGAGATCCACCCGTCGACGGTAATCAAGCCGCGCCGGAATCGCATGCTCAATCTCTGCAACCGAGGGGTTGCAGTTCTCCGAGCAATATGCAACTCTGGAGTTGCACATCAGCCCGGACGGACCCCAGGAGACCCCGTGGACACCCTCTCGATCACCCGCAGCATCGACATCGACGCCCCCATCGACCGGGTGTGGTCGGCGCTCACCCAAGCCGACCTGATCGCCCAATGGTTCGGCGACACCTGCGAATTCGACGCCGTCCCGGGTGGCACCGGCTATTTCGGCTGGGAACACCACGGCAAGCATCGGGTGGTGGTCGAACACATCGAAGCGCCAAGGGTTTTGGTGTACCGCTGGGCGCATACCGCCGATGTCGATCCGGCGCCGGGCAATTCCACGGTGGTGCGGTTCGAACTCACCGAGATCGACGGCGGCACCCGGCTGGACCTGCTGGAGACCGGCTTCGAGGAACTGCAGGATCCGCAGGCCGCACACGCCGACAACACGGGTGGCTGGACCGCCGAACTGGGCGAACTCGTCGAATTCGTGCAGCGCCGGCCGTGACGGCGGTCCCGGGAGTGCTGGCGGTGCTCGCCGACGAAACCCGCTGGCAGATCCTCACCGAACTCGGCGCACAAGACCTGTCGGCCAGTGCGTTGGCGACCCGGATGCCGGTCAGCAGGCAGGCGATAGCCAAGCACCTCGCCGTCCTCGCCGATGCCGGGCTGGTGCAACCGGTGCGGGCCGGCCGAGAGATCCGCTATCGGGCGCTGGGCGCCAGGCTCAGCGCGCTGGGCGCGGAGCTGGACCGCATCGGCCGGCGGTGGGACCAGCGGCTGGCGGCCATCAAGCGGATCGCCGAGGGCACCGGCCCGGCGTAGCCTCGGACATGCGTTTAGCGGCCGGGTTCCCGGGAACCCGGCGGTGATGAGGGCAACCATGCAGGACAACGACGACGTCCGCGCGGCGGTGCGGTTCGGCCTCCTCACGGCGGTGGCCGGGGTGAGCTTCCTGGTGGTGGCCGCGCTGCTGGTGAGTTCCTGTCACGGCGCGATCGCGGATTCGGCCGCCTGCGGGCCGCCGCAGCGCCTGGCGCTGGCCCTGGGCGCACCGATCATCCTGCTGATCGGTGGACTGTACGCCTTCGTCCGCACGTACCGCGCCTGGAAGCAGCGGCACGCCTGGTGGGCCTGGCAGGGGGCCGGCTGGTTCCTCATGTTGCTGATGTTGCTGACACTGACGATGGGCCTGCCCGCCATGGCCGGTCCGGTGCTCGGATCGTGACCGCCGTGTCGCCGCTGCGCGCCCTGGCCCTGGTGTGCAGCCTCAAGCCCAGCCCGGCGCCGTCGAGCAGCGAACTGATGGCCGAACACGTCTGCTCGGCACTGCGCACGATGGGCGTCGACACCGAGACGCTGCGCTGTGCCGACCATGCCATCGCCCCCGGCGTGCAGGCCGATATGGGCGACGGTGACCAGTGGCCACCGATCCGGGAGAAGGTGCTGTCCGCCGACATCCTGGTGCTCGCTACGCCGGTATGGCTGGGCCACCCTTCGAGCGTCGCGCAGCGGGTACTGGAGCGTTTGGACGCCGAATTGTCCACTACCGACGAACTGGACAGGCCCGTCCTGGTGGACAAGGTGGCCGTCGTCGCCGTGGTCGGCAACGAGGACGGTGCGCACAAGACCGTCGCCGATCTGTTCCAGGCGCTCAACGACATCGGCTTCTCCATACCGGCGCAAGGGTGCACGTACTGGAACGGTGAGGCCATGGGCAGCACCGATTACCTGGAGTTGGACCAGGTTCCCGAGGCGGTTTCCTCGGCAACGGTGGCCGCAGCCCGCAACGCGGCGCACCTGGCTGAGGCGCTGCGCACCGGCGGATACCCGCGGTACACCTGAAGACGATGTGCCTTCCGTTGCCGACATCGGCGATCTACCCTTGATTACAGCCTTTCCATCGGCTCGCAGTGGCCGGGAGGTGAGGGAGAAGGAGGGTTGCCATGAAGGGCCCGAAAGACCCGGTCGATCACACTCGCACGACGCGGCCACATGCCGGGGAGTCCATGAAGGACAATCTGATCATGCCGGCGCTCATCCTCATCGGGGTGGCATTGGTGCTGTTCGTTGCGAGCCTCGCGGCGTTTGCGACAAAGCATTTCGATGTCGGCTTGACGATGGCCACGCTGTCCGGCGCCGGGCTGCTGGTGGGCGCGCTGTGGCTGACGCTGGAACACGTCCGGGTGCGTAGGATCGAAGATCGTTGGTACGCAGCACATCCCGACGTGCCACGGCAGCACCCCAACAGCTGACCGCACTCAGCCCAGCAGACCCCTTCGGGTGAGCTGCTGGGCTGGGTGGTTCCCATCGTGCCGGCGGGTCAGCGGCGTTGTTCTGCCCGCTGGCGCTGTTCGGCTGCCTGCGCGCCACCGCGGGCGGCGTCGGCTTCGGCCTCCTTCTTGGCGGCGTCGCGCTGTGCGTCCGCCTTGTCCTGCTGCGCCTTGCCTTCTTCGGTGAGGTCGTGGCGGCCGGTCACCGTACCGACGGCTTCCTTGATCTTGCCCTTGGCGTCCTCGACGACGCCGCTGACGGCCTCTTCGGGTCCGGTCTTCTTGTCGGTCATTATTACCTTTCCGCTAACCAGAGTGGATTGGTGTCCTACACGGCGGCACTGCCGCGTACAGCCGAGGGTTTCCCGTCACGGCCCGCGCCCAAACCCCAGGGCTCGCCGCGTATCCCGCGCTCGGGCGTGGTTTCGCCTGCCACGCGATCGGGTATTCGCCTGCCACTGGATTCGACCGATGGAGGCTTCCATGTTCCGGGGATTAGCCGGCACGATCGTGTTGGTCTGGCTGTTGATCGGGGTATTGGCGGCCTGGCAACGCGACTACTTCCACAGCGGCCAAACGAATTGCGCCACAGCGGGTCAGATTGCGCTCACCGTGCTGGCCGGGCCACTGAACTATGCCGGCGTCAATCCCAAGGTGGTCGACTGCCGGCTGCCCGAGCCCAGTGCCATGCCGTCATACGTTCCTGCGTGATCGGTGAAATGAGGTAATCATGGTGGTTCTCGGAGCGGTCCTGCTCATTCTCGGACTCGTCCTCAACGTCTACGTGCTGTGGGTGATCGGCGTCATCCTGCTCGTGGTCGGCGCCGTGTTCTGGTTGCTCGGATCGGTCGGACGGCCGGTCGGCGGTCGCCGCTACTGGTATTAGCCCGAGACCGGTCATGGGCGTCGACGTCGATCATCCCGAACGTGACCAGCAGTGGAACAACGCGGCCAGGGGCGAGACGGCAGCCCAACGGCTCGACCGCAATTGGTCCAGCCTGCTGCAGGAACTGCGGGTCGTCGAGACCGGCGTGCAACTGCTCACCGGTCTGCTGCTGATGCTGCCGTTCCAGAACCGGTTCGACCGATTGGACGCCGCGATGCGGGTGGTCTACCTGATCACCGTGAGCTGTTCGCTGGGGGCCACGATGCTGTTGGTGGCACCCATCGGCATGCATCGGATGATGTTCCGCCGGCACCGGCTCGACGTGATCGTCGCGGGTGCGCACCGCCTGGCGTATTACGGGCTCATGCTGCTCGCACTCGCGCTGGCGGGCGTGTCGGTGCTCATCTTCGATGTGGTCGTCGGTTCCCGTGCCGGCATCCTCGCCGGTGGCGTGACCGCGCTGGCGCTGATCGGGCTGTGGCTGGTGCTGCCGCTGGTGCTGCGCACGCGGCCACCGCCCTGAAAGGGCGAATCGGGCACCGCCCTGAAAGGGCGAATCGGGCACCGCCCTGAAAGGGCGAATCGGGCACCGCCCTGAAAGGGCGAATCGGGCACCGCCCTGAACGCGGGTTTGTCGCCGGGCATGCTCGGGTACCTGGTGGAGCATGACCAGCTTCGGCTACACCCTGATGACCGAACAGAGCGGCCCCAAGGATCTGGTGCGCAACGCCGCGGCCGCCGAGGCGGCCGGTTTCGACTTCGAGGTGTGCAGCGACCACTTCTCACCATGGCTGGCCGCCCAAGGCCATGCGCCGCACGCGTGGACGGTGCTGGGCGCGGTGGCGCACGTGACCGAACGGGTTGAGCTGTACTCGTATGTCACCTGTCCCACCATCCGATACCACCCGGCCGTCGTCGCGCAACAAGCCGCGACGCTGCAGATCCTCGCCGATGGCCGGTTCACCCTGGGCCTGGGCAGCGGCGAGAACCTGAACGAGCATGTGGTGGGGAAGGACTGGCCCACCGTCGGCCGGCGCATCGACATGCTTGCCGAGGCCATCAAGATCATCCGGGAACTGTTCAGCGGGGAGTTGGTCGACTTTCGGGGTGAGTTCTTCGAAGTCGACTCGGCCCGGCTGTGGGACATCCCGGACGTGCCGGTGGCCTTGGCGGTGTCGATGACGGGGGCGAAATCGGTCGAGAAGCTGGCGGATTTCGCCGACCATTTCATCGACACCGCACCCGACGGCGATGTCGTCGAGACGTGGCGACGTCGCCGCCGGGCGGTGGGTCTGCCCGACGGCCGCGTGATCGGCCAACTGCCGGTGTGCTGGGATCCCGACCGGGACAAGGCAATACAGCGGGCGCACGAACAGTTCCGTTGGTTCGGCGGCGGCTGGTCGGTGAACGCCGACCTGCCGACGACGGCCGGCTTCGCCGCCGCCAGCAAGTTCGTCCGCCCCGAGGACGTCGCCGAGAGCATCCCGTGCGGACCCGACCTGGACGCCATCGTGGAGGCCGTGCGGCCCTACCGCGACGCCGGATTCACCGATATCGCGCTGGTCCAGGTCGGCGGGCAGGCGCAGGACCAGTTCCTGGCCGAGGCGGCCGAGCCGCTGCTGGCCGCGCTGCGGGCCGAGCTGGGATGACCGAGCGGCGCGTGGTGCGGGTCGTCGCGGGTGGTCCGGTGATCATCGAAGGCCCGGTCTCCATCGAAATGCCCGACGGCCGGGTGGTGGAATCCGACCGGTTCAAGGTGGCCATCTGTGCGTGCCGCCGGTCCCGGACCTACCCACTCTGCGACACCAGCCACCGCAAGAAAATCAGAAAAGCGGCGACATCGACGCCGAAATCAGCTGAGCGGCAGCAGGAGTGAGCTGCGCTGGTCGCGCCAGCATTTCATCAGGTGATCGGCCAACCGGTCTTCGACGAGTTCGAAGGCCCGGATGCCGAATACGACATCGGGCTCCAGATCGGGTTCGCGGGCCAACAGGTCACCGACCACGTCGGTGCGCACCACCTGCTCGTGGACGGCGTCGGCCTCCACGTGCTCCAGATAGAACCGCGTGCACGGCGCCGGCGCGCCCATCCGGTCCAGCGCGTCGGCGAGCCGCTGCGATCCCGGTGGCGAGGTGATCTCGGTGGCCGCGAAGTGCCCGACCGTCGCACCCCGCCAGCGCCGGTGCAGGCCGAACATCGACATCAGGTTGACCACCGCCAGCGACTCGGCGGGAACGGTCTCCAGGTACGCCAGATAGCCGTCATCCAATCCGGCGGCCGCCAAGAGGTCGGCGAACAACTGCTGATGGACCTGTCCGCCCCGACCGCCCCCGAATTCGTCGAATTCGACGGCCACGAAGGACGCCTTGGCCTGACCGACCAACCGGGGGATGACCCAGGCGTGCGGATCAGCCTCCTTGAGGTGGTAGATGGACCGGTGCACGAAGTACTCGCGCATCTGCTCCCAGCTGCCTTCGGTCAGCAGGAAATGGGACGGGCCGCTGCCGTCGACGGGTTCGGTGGACAGCCGGTCCATCTCGTCGGCCGCGTCGAGCCCGGTCAGGTCTCCGACTCCCCGCCGGATATCGGCCAGGAATGCCGCTTCCAGCCGGTTGCGCAGTTCGATCAGCGCGGGATCCCACTCCCACCCCGCATCCACCCCGGTGAAACCGCGATAGAACAACTCGTAGCACAACTGCAGCGCCAGCTGGACGTCCCGACCGTAGGGATCCGATTCGGCCAGCGCGGCGTTCGACGAACCGTCAAGGGGCGCACCGGTGGTCAATCGGTCGATCACCGCGCCGGACAGCGGGCCTGCCGGTGCGGGCATGCCACGTGTGATGTCGGCCATGATCAGATCTGCTGGCGCAGCCGGTGCAGCTGGTCGCTGCCCTGCTCGATGGCCGTCTCGGCGAGTTCGGCGCCCCTGCGGCGGGCCTTCTCGGCGATCGGGGTGCCGCGTTCGATGGCGGTTTCGGCGAGTTCGGCGCCCTTCCGGCGGGCCTTCTCGGCGATCGGCGCGCCGCGTTCGATCGCGGTGGCGGCCAGGTCGCGTCCGCGCTCGGCACCCACCTGCAGGCCGTGTCCGAGCTTCTCGGCAATCTCGGCGATCTCGCCGTCCGTGCCGCTGTCGCCGATCGGCAGCGCGGCCGACACGGCGCCCGCCGCCAGCCGTGCGGCGCGCCGTCCGCGCCAGCCGAGGGAGGGCTTGCCCGCGGTGTCGGCAGATGCCAGCACGAGCCCGCCGATCAGGCTCAGATCGGTGAGGAATCCCCGGCGTTTGGCCGCCTTGCGCTCTGGATCGGACTCGTTCCAGAACATGTGATCACCGAGGTTGCCGGGGATCACCGTGGCGGCCAGCAGCGCGGACGCGACGCGCGGGATCCGGCCGGTGGCCAACAGCAGCCCCGCGCCGATCTGGACGCCGGCGTTCACCCGCGCGACGGTCACCGCATCGGAGGGGACCTTGGTGCCGACGGGCTCGGGGAGGGTCTGCAGACCTTCCAGCGTGGGGCGTACGACATCAGAAGCGGACTTGGTGTCCAGAAGGGTCTCGATACCCTGCCCGATGAACGCGACGGACAGCAACGGACGGGCGACTCTGCGCAACAACATGTGACCCGGGATTCCCGGCATCACCCGCGCCGAAACATCGTCATGGCAGCGCCGCGGGCGCCCGGGTGTAACCGGGCCGCAAGGTGATCCGCTCCGAGCCGATCCGCGCGATATCGGACCAGCCGGCCACGAAGGTGCCGCGGTGCCACCAACGGGCCAGCGCGGCGATCAACACCGGGGCGTTCGTGCCGGTGCGGTCATAACCCAGATACGACGAGCCGGTACGCGGGCTCACCACCAGGCCGAGCACCTCGGGGCTACCCCGGCAGTCGTCGGGCACCGAGAGCCGGATGTCGACCACGGTGCCCACCGGATGATGGCCGGCGTCGACGAGGGCGACGCCGAGAAGCCTACTCAGCTGCATGCCGGCCCCCCGGGATGCGGCCGATGACATGATCGCGCAGCCACTGTTCCACCCAGTGCACATCGGTGACGACGTCCGTCGGGGCCACCTGCACGGTGACACCGACCCGGGTCACCTTGTCCCACGGGATCTCCTGCAATCGGGACCGGGGCGGGGCGCCGCCGAAGATCCGGGTTCCCAGCACCTGACCGGACAGGATCCCGGTGACCTTCGGGGCCGGTGCGCCCGTGGGGATGTCGCGATCCGGTTCCACGCCGTCCAGTTCCAGATCGTCGACGATGCCCACCGGATCGCCGTCCTCGTCGACGAGTTGGCGGTCCAGCAGGTGCAGCCGGGCATCCAGGATCCGCTTCGAGGCCGTCGTCGATTTCGTCATTGCCCGGCTCCCGTCACGATCATCAGCGGGATCGCGGCCAATGACGCGACCACGATGATCACCAGATACACCGATCCCAGCACGTTGGTCACCCTCCCGTTGACGTGATCGCCCATGTAGTCACGGTCGTTGGCGACGATGAGGATGGGCAGGTAGGTCAGTGGCAGCGCGATCGCGGAGAACACCACCGAGTATTCCGTCACCAGTACCGGATCCACGCCGGTGTAGAGGACCGCGACGCCGAGGACGATCGAGACCAGCATGACCGTGTGGAAGCGGGCCGCGTCGGCGGGCTTACGGAACTTGCCCCACCGCCAGCCCAGGAACTGGCCGAGGGTGTAGCCGCTGGACAACGTCGTCTCCAGCGCCGCACCGAAGGTTGCCGCCACGATGCCAATGATGGCGAAGGCCAGTGCGAGTTTGCCGCCCGCCGCGACCACCGGCATGACGACCTGCGACAGCGACGTCACCTCGATCCCGCCGGGCAGCAACACGATGGTGGCGCACGCGGCGATCGCCACCGACAGCACGCCGCCGAGTGGGAATCCGACCATCACGTTGAGCCGGGACACGCCGAGATCCTCGGTCGTCCAATGCTCCTCGACCGCGCCGGAGGAGAAGAAGAACACCTCGTACGGTGTCATCGCCGCACCGAAGAGGGCGATGGCGTAATACCAGTAGGTGGCCGCCGATTCGGATTCCGGAATGACCGGATGCGTGACGGCATGCCCGAGCGCCGACCAGTCGGGCATCAGCGCGAACACGGCGACGGCGAAGACGATGAGGCACAACCCGGTGACTCCGGTGATGTTCTCCATGATGCTGAACTTCACCCGCCACACCACGACCCATATCGCGAAGGCGGCCAACGGAATCCACACCATGCGGCCGACATCGCTGGCCAACTGTAGGGCCAGCGCGACACCGCCGATCTCGGCCGTCAGCGTCATCAGGTTGATCAGGAAGGACGCGCTCAGGTTGGCCGCAGCGGTGCGCGGACCGAGGCGTTCGCGGATGAGCTCGAAGGTCGCCCGACCGCTCACGGCGGCCACCCGACCGGCCATCTGGGCGAACAAGCAGATGCCCACCACACCGACGACCACCACCCAGGCCAGGGCCAGCCCGAAGCGTGATCCGACAACGGCGTTCGTCACCAGGTCCCCGATATCGAGGAAACCGCCGATGGCGGTCAGGATGCCCAGCGCCACCGCGAAGAACTTCTTCATCAGCGGTATCCGCTCTCCAGGGTTGCCGCCGCCGTCAGCAACCGGTCGTGCAGTGTCGGCAGCGGCGGTTGCCCTGGCACGCCGCGCACCGCAACCGATGCGGTGTTCAGTTCGGTGATGATGCCGGTGACGGCGTTGGCCAGCATGCCCTGCCTGCCGACGTCGACCGGATCTTGCACCCGCAGTTCGGCAATGCCCTGGTAAGCCTTGACCGCCTCGTCGCGGGCATCGGAGAGCTGGACGGCGGCCAGTTGCGCGGTGGACCGGCCGCGGTGAAACAGGTCGAGTGCCAGGGCGCCGCTGCGCGCGGCCGCGGTGCTCTCCTCCATTGCCTGGGCCAGTCGGCCGGGCGCGCCGTCGCGGTTGGCCGGGCACTGCGTCAGCAACAGGCCGAGCGCCGCAACGCACAGCAGCGCGAGTAGCGACGTGCGGATGGCCCGCGGCCGTCTTCCCTTGCGCTGCATGACCGGTCCTCAGCCCGGCAGGGTCTCGCCGCCCAGGGGCGAGAGGACTTCGCCGCTGTAGTACGACGACAGCAGGTCGGCCGCGAAGAAGACGTACGACGGCGCGATCTCATCGGGTTGCGCCGGGCGGCCCAACGGCGTGTGGCCGCCGAACGATTCCACCTTGTCCGGCGGCATGGTGGCGGGGATCAGCGGTGTCCACACCGGACCGGGCGCCACGCAATTGACCCGGATCCGGCGGTCGGCCAGGGACTGCGCCAGCGCGTAGGTGAAGGCCAGCACGGCACCCTTGGTGGCCGAATAGTCGATCAGCGTCTTGTTGCCGCGCAACCCGTTCACCGACGCGGTGTTGACGATGGCCGCGCCGTCGGGAAGGTGTTCCAGCGCCGCTTTGGTGACGCGGAAGAAGCTGTCGATGTTGACGGCGAAGGTGCGTCGCCACTGTTCGTCGGAGATCTCCGACAACGATTGCCGCGGCGCCTGGTAGGCGGCGTTGTTCACCAGGATGTCCAGACCGTCCAATTCTCCGACGGTACGCGTCACCACCGTCGCGCAGTGCCCGGCGTCGGCGAGTTCGCCGGGCAGCAGCACGCACCTGCGCCCAGCCGCGCTCACCAACGACGCGGTGTACGCGGCGTCCTCGTCCTCCTCGAGGTAGGCGATCGCGACATCGGCACCCTCCTTGGCGAACGCCACCGCGACCGCCCTGCCGATACCGGAATCACCACCGGTGATCAGGGCCCGCCGCCCCACGAGCAGATCTCGGCCGACGTACTCGCGCATCTCGTCGCGCGGCGGATTCGCCATGTCCGCGGTGTGCCCGGGGTAGGGGATCACGTTCTCGGACGGCTCCATCGCGGGCCTCAGCTTTCCCTGCCGAAGTCGTCGTCACCGGTGTCGACGACTTCGTTCTGCTCCTGCCAATCTGCTGCGGACGCCTCCAGCGGAGGTGCGCCGGGGTCGGTGACGGAGTTCTCTTCGTCGGGCACCGGTTCGGTGACATCGCGGAGCTGCTCGACCGCATCGGCCTCCGGCACCGCATCGGGGAACTGTTCGCGGTCCATGCGAGCGGGGTACCCGGACCGCCAAGATCAAAAACACTTCGCACGTTTAAGAGAGAAGTGCCAGGGTACTTCGGCCCCCATGCAGACGGACCATCAGCGCAACGTGCTCGTATGGCACGTGCACGGTTCCTGGACCGAATCGTTCACGGCGGGGCCGCATCGCTACCTCGTGCCGGTCGCGACAGCGGGCGAACAGGACGAGGCCCGCGGCCTGATGGGCCGTAATTGGCCACGCGCGCAAGAGGTTCCACTTGCCGAGCTGCGCGAGACCGACATCGACCTGGTGGTCTTGCAGCGACCGGAAGACCTGGCCGCAACGTACCTGTGGCTGGGTCGGCGGCCGGGAGCCGACATCCCGGCCGTCTATGTCGAGCACAATGCGCCGCGGCCGCATCCGGTGGACAGCGTGCATCCCCTCGCGGGCCGGCGCGACATCCCGATCGTGCACGTCACCGATTACAACCGGCTGATGTGGGACAACGGGATCGCACCCACCTTCGTCATCGACCACGGCGTGGCCGACCCCGGCCACCTCTACACCGGCGACGTGGCGGCCGCGGCCACCATGGTCAACGAGCCGGTACGGCGCTGGCGCACCGTGGGTGCCGATCTGCTGGCCGAGCTGTCCAGGTCGGTTCCCGTCGATGCGTGGGGGATCGACACCGAGGAGCTCAACCACGACAGGACCGGCCGTACCGGAAAAGTACGCGGCAAAGGCGATGTGACCGCCCCGCAGCTGTGGCGGCACGTCGCGCGGCGGCGGGTGTATCTGCACACCGCCCGGTGGACGTCGCTGGGGCTGTCGCTGATCGAGGCGATGTATCTGGGCATGCCGGTGGTGGCGGTCGCCTCGACGATGGCACCGCTGGTGGTGCCGACCCAAGCCGGCGTGGTGAGCGCCGACGTCCCGGCGCTGGCCCGCGCCGTGGAGGGCTTCGTCCGGGATCCGGCCGCCGCCGCCGCGGCAGGTAAGGCCGCCAGGGATTACGCCGTCGAGCATTTCGCGCTCGGCCGGTTCCTGGCCGAGTGGGACGAGGTCATCGAGGACCGTTGCCGCACATGAGGCCTGCCGTCGACGTCGGGAAGTTTGTTGGGAGAAGGAAGGCGCAATGAGGATAGCGATGGTGTCCGAGCACGCCAGTCCGCTTGCGGCGCTGGGCGGAGTTGACGCCGGCGGACAGAACGTCCACGTGGCGGCGTTGTCGGCGGCGATGGCCCGCCGCGGACACGAGGTGGACGTATACACCCGCCGCGACGACGCCGGCATCGACGAATGCGTGCGCACGCCGGACGGATACACGGTGGTGCATGTGCCGGCCGGACCTGCCGAGCCCATTCCCAAAGACGACATGCTGCCTTATATGGGGCAGTTCGCCCGGTTCCTGCACCAGCGTTGGTCGTCGAACCGGCCCGATGTCGCGCACGCCCACTTCTGGATGTCCGGCGTCGCCGCACAGCTGGCTGCGCAACCGCTGAACATCCCTGCCGTGCAGACCTTTCACGCTCTCGGGGTGGTGAAACGCAGGCACCAGGGCGGCCAGGACACCAGTCCGGCCGAACGGACCAAACTGGAGGCGCTGGTCGCGCGCAACGCCACCTGGGTGGCGGCCACCTGCACCGACGAGGTGTTCGAGCTGATCCGGTTGGGTCGGTCTCGGACCCGCACCTCGGTGGTGCCGTGTGGGGTGGACATCGACCTGTTCACCCCCGACGGCCCGGTGGCGCAGCGTGGCAAGAGGCGGCGCATCCTCAGCGTCGGCCGATTCGTGCAGCGCAAGGGATTCGACGTGGTGCTCCGGGCGTTGCCGGCGATCCCGGACACCGAGTTCGTGATCGTCGGTGGGCCGGATGCCGCCCGCCTGAACGGCGATGCCGAGGCGAAGCGGTTGCTGGCCCTGGCCGACGAACTCGGCGTGGCCGACCGGGTGCGGCTGTGTGGCGCGGTGGCCCGTGCCGATATGCCGGCGATGCTGCGCTCGGCCGATGTCGTGGCGTGTACGCCGTGGTACGAACCGTTCGGCATCGTCCCGTTGGAGGCGATGGCGTGTGGGGTGCCCGTGGTGGCCGCCGCGGTGGGCGGAATGCTCGATACCGTCGTCGACGACGTGACCGGTCGGCTGGTCCCGCCGAAACGGCCGGACGTGTTCGCCGACGTGGTCAACGTGCTTCTGCGCAACGACTTTGCGCGCCGCGGGCTCGGTGCAGCCGGACGGGACCGGGCCCGGGCCCGGTACTCCTGGGACCGGGTCGCCGCCGATACCCTGCGGCTCTACGACCGGCTCTGCCCGGTCGGGTTCGGCCGCCCGCGGTCACGGACGAAGGTGTCGTCGGGATGAGGATGCTCAAGGACTGCGAGTTGGTGTTCGACGGCGGCGGGCAGGCGCCGCCGCTCGCGCAGCACCGACGGCAGCAATCGCACCGCCTGCCCGGCCGCCCGCAGGTGGGCGGGGTCGCGGATGGCGGACCCGAACAGGATTACGGCACTGCGCAATCCGTGGCCGACCGGCCTGCGCAGCCACGAGGTGAGCGCGGTGTTGCGCAGCACCCTGGCCTGCTGGGCGGCCGTCGGCTCGCGCAGCTGCGACGGCTGGTGGAATGCGGTCAGCTCAGGGCAGTAGCACAGCTGCCATCCCGACGCCGCCAGATCCATTGCCAGCAACTGCTCTTCGCCGCGGAAATGCAGGATCGGGCTGAATCCGCCCGCCGCCTCGAAGGCGCTCTTGCGTACCATCGCGGCGCAGGCCATGAAGCCGAGGATGGTCGGACCCGGCAGATCCGCCCGGCTCGGCAGGGGACTGCCGGCCAGGTGTGCCACCATCGGATCCTCGTCGCCGCCGGGCCACACCACGGTGCGCGCGGCCAGCAGGGCCAGGTCGGCATGGCGGTCGAAGAGCTCGACTGCGCGACCGGGGGCGTCGGTCGCCCACCACGAGTCGTCGTCGCAGAACGCGATGTACGGGGTGCGGCTGTTCGTGACACCGATATTGCGGGCCACCGCCCCCAGGTTCGCGCCCAGCGCCAGCACCTGCACCCGCGGCTCACCGGCAGCGATCCGGCGTATCCGCGCCACCGAATCGTCGCGGGAGTGGTTGTCCACCACGACAATCGGGCACCTGGTGGTGTCCAGCAACCGCTGGACCACCGCTTCCAGTTCGTCACCGCGATCACGGGTGGCGATCACGAAGGACATCCGGTCATCGAGCTGCACTGGGTGAGTCATAACCGGCACGGCTACCCACGGCAACGATTGGCAAACCATGACTGAACAACGACGCGCCCTCGTCACCGGCGGCGGTGGCTTCCTGGGCGGCCACCTGTGCCGCCGGCTGCTGGACGCCGGCACGCAGGTGGTGAGCCTGGACAACCTGTCCACCAGTGCACCGCGGGCCGATACCGCGCTGGCCGGCCACCCCGGCTACCGGTTCATCCGGCGCGATATCGCCGATCCACTCGATCCCGGCGAGCTGCCCGAGGTCGACGTCATCTTCCACCTGGCATCACCGGCCTCCCCGGTGGACTATCTGCGGCTGCCGGTGCAGACGCTGCGCACGGGGGCGCTGGGCACGGCCAATGTGATCGCGCTTGCCGAGCAGTTCGGGGCACGGCTGGTACTCGCCTCGACCAGTGAGGTGTACGGCGACCCGCTGCAACATCCGCAGCACGAAAGCTATTGGGGCAACGTCAATCCCATCGGGCCGCGTAGCGTGTACGACGAGGCGAAGCGCTTCGCCGAGGCTCTGACGTTCGCGCACCGGCGGGCCAACTCGGTCGACACCGGGGTGGCGCGCATCTTCAACACCTACGGGCCGGGGATGCGCGCCGACGACGGGCGGGTGGTCCCGACATTTTGCGCCCAGGCGCTGTCGGGGCGGCCGCTGACGGTGCACGGATCCGGTGAGCAGACCCGCTCACTGTGCTATGTCGACGACACCGTGGATGCCCTTGTCGCCCTGGCGGCCGCGGATTGCGCGGGCCCGGTCAACATCGGTAACCCGGATGAGCTCACCGTGGTGCAGATCGCCGAGATCATCCGGGACCTGGCGGGTAGCACATCGCCCATCGAATTCGTGCCGGCCCAGGGTGACGACCCGAAACGGCGTTGCCCCGACATCGGCGCGGCGGCCGAATTCTTGGGCTGGTATCCGCAGGTGACATACAAGCAAGGGTTGGCCGAGACGGTCGAGTGGTTCGCGGGCCAGGCGGCCCCCGCGCAAGACAGCAAGTAGAGGATGGGGAGAACGTGCGGATCTTGGGAATCAACGGGGTGTTTCACGATCCCGCCGCCGCCTTGGTGGTGGACGGCAGGATCGTCGCCGCGGCCGAGGAAGAGCGGTTCAGCCGGCGCAAACACGGCAAACAGGCGGTGCCCTTCTCGACGTGGGAACTGCCGGTGCAGTCGGCACGCTGGTGCCTGCACCAGGCCGGCCTGCAGCCGGCCGATCTGGACGCGGTCGGCTACTCCTACGATCCGCGGCTGATGGACTTATCCAGCCAGGCCCCGGCGGAGTTGGCCGGGCTGGACCGGGATTGGGAGTACCTGCGCACGATGTACGCCCGGCGTGCCCCCCAGTTCCTGAAAACTGCGCTGCCCGGGCTGGATCCGGCCAAGGTGCGCTTCGTCCGGCATCACGTGGCGCATGCGGCGTCCAGTGCACTGGCCGCGCCCAGCCGGGATTGTGCGGTGCTGGTGGTCGACGGGCGCGGTGAACGCACGTCGATGCTGGCCGGCGTGTACACCGATGACAAGCTCGACGTGCTGGCCACCCAGGAACTGCCGCATTCGCTGGGCCTGTTGTACGAGGATCTCACCGAACATCTCGGATTCCAGCGGTCCAGCGACGAATACAAGGTCATGGCGATGGCGTCCTACGGCAAGCCGCGTTTCGTCGAGCAATTCCGGCGGCTGGTGTACCTGACCGACGACGGCGGCTTCCGCACGCACCCGCCGGACTGGTCGTCCTTCGGATCGGGGTGGGACGACCGGGTGGACCTGGCCTGCAGCGTGCAGCGGGTGGTCGAGGAGGTGCTGCTGGGGCTGGTGCACTGGTTACGCGCCCGCACCGATCACGAAACCCTGTGCCTGGCGGGGGGAGTGGCGCTCAACTGTGTGGCCAACTCGATACTGCACCGCCAAGGCGGGTTCGAGCGGGTGTGGGTACAGCCCGCGGCCGGTGACTCGGGCACCGCACTCGGCGCCGCCTTGGCGTTGGCCGCCGAGGCGGGGGAAGCGATCACGCCGATGGGTTCGGCCGCGCTGGGCCGCGGCTGGTCGGACGACGAGATCGTGCGCGCACTACAGGACGCCGCCGTGCCCTTCGAACGCCCCGCGGATCTGGCCACCGCGGTGGGCGAGGCGTTGGCCGATAACCAGCTCATCGGCTGGTTCCAGGGCCGTTCCGAGTTCGGTCCGCGGGCCCTCGGCCAGCGCTCGCTGCTGGCCGATCCCCGGCACGTCGACAACCTGGAGCGGCTCAACAACGTCAAGGGGCGCGAACAGTTCCGCCCGGTCGCCCCGATGGTGCTGGCCGAGCGGGCGAGCGACATCTTCTCCGGCGGCCCGATTCCCAGCCCGTACATGCTGTTCGTGCACGACGTGGCAGCACAGTGGCGTGACCTCATCCCGGCGGTCACCCACGTCGACGGGACGGCCCGCATCCAGACCGTGGCACCCGACGATCATCCGCTGTTGCACAACACCATTCGGGTATTCGCCGAGGCCACCGGGGTGCCGGTCGTCGTCAACACCAGCTTCAACACCGCGGGTCGGCCGATGGTGGACAGCCCACGCGATGCGCTGGAGTGCTTCGGCAGCGCGCCGATCGACGTGCTGGCCATCGGCCCCTGCCTGGTGCGGAGGCCGCGATGACGGCCATCCCCGATGTCGCCATCGTCATCCCCACCATCGGGCGCGAGTCGCTGTACCGGCTGCTCGCGGTGCTGGATCGCTCAGCCGGCCCGGCCCCGGCCGCGGTGATCGTGGTCGACGACCGGCGCGCGACGGCACCACCGCTGCCGGCCGGGACGCAACGGTTGCCGGTCGCCGTGCTGCGCAGCGGCGGGCGCGGCCCCGCCGCCGCCCGCAATGCCGGGTGGCGCAGCGCCGGTGCGTCGGTGCGTTGGATCTGTTTTCTGGACGACGATGTCATACCCGACGACGACTGGCTGGCACGGCTGGGTTCGGACCTCGAGGAGGCCGAGCAGAACGGTTGGGCCGCAACGCAAGGGCGGCTCACGGTGCCGGCGGAGCCGGGACGGCGCGCCACCGACGACGAGCGGCGCACCCAGCGGCTGGCCCAGGCACGGTGGATCACCGCCGATATGGCCTACCGGCGATCGGCGCTGGTCGCGGTGGGCGGCTTCGACGAACGGTTCCCGCGGGCGTACCGCGAGGATTCGGACCTGGCGCTGCGCGTGACCCGGTTGGGCGGGCAGATCGGCCGCGGGCAGCGGCATTGCACGCACCCGGTGGCCCGAGCAGACTGGCGCAGCGCCGTGCGGGCGCAGATCGGCAATCGCGACGACGCCCTGCTGCGGCGCAAGCACGGCAGGCACTGGCGCCGCGCCATCGGGGAGGGGCGCGGCCGGCTGCCCGGTCATATCGCCACCACGGTCGCCGGCGTGGCGGCATTGTCGGCGTTGGCCACCGGTCGCCGGCACGCGGCCGGCGTGGCCGCGGCGGCCTGGCTGGCGCTGAGCACCGAATTCGGTGTGCGCAGGTTCGCCGCTGGTCCGCGGACGGCGGCCGAAGCGCTCCGACTGGCCGTCAGCACCGTGGCGATCCCACCCGTGGCCGTCGCGCACCGGCTGCGGGGATGGTGGGATCATCGCGGCGCCCTGCGTGATCCACCGCTTGCCGTCCTGTTCGACCGCGATGACACCCTCATCGAGGACGGTCCGTACCTCAACGACCCCGGCGGAGTGCGCCCGGTGCCCGGCGCCGCCACGGCGCTGGACCTGTTGCGGCGCCGCGGGTTGCGGTTGGGGGTGGTGACCAACCAGTCGGGGGTGGCCAAGGGACTGATCACACCGCACCAGCTCGCGTCGGTGAACGCCCGGGTCGACGAGGTGCTCGGACCGTTCGATTCGTGGCAGGTCTGCGTGCACGACGCCGATGACAACTGCGCCTGCCGCAAGCCCTCACCGGGCATGGTGCAGGCAGCCGCGGACGCGCTGGGGGTACGGCCGTCGCGGTGTGTGCTGATCGGCGACACCGGCGGGGACGTGGAAGCGGCACTGGCCGCCGACGCCGACGCCGTGCTGGTCCCGACGGAACGCACACTGTCCCAAGAGATCTCGGCGGCCCGCAGTCGGGCCCGGGTGGCGCCGACGTTGCGGGCGGCCGTCGACATGGTGCTCAGGGATTGCCGATGAGCGGGGCGCTGGTGGCCAGGCTGGACAGCGCGGGGGATGTGCTGATCACCGGGCCCGCGGTGCGTGCGGTGGCGGCCGCGCACGGCCCGGTCACGCTGCTGGTGGGGCCGCGCGGCCGCGCGGCCGCCGAACTGCTGCCCGGCGTGCGCGGCATCGTCGAATGGCAGGCGCCCTGGGTGGATTTCGGTTCACCCCCGGTGACCGCGGCCCACGTCGACCGGTTACTGGCCACTCTCGGGGAGATCGCACCCGAGCGGGTCTACATCGCCACCTCGTTCCACCAATCGCCGCTGCCGCTGGCCCTGCTGTGCCGGATGGCGGGCGTGCCGTGGATCGGTGCGATCAGCGAGGACTATCCCGGCACCCTGCTCGATCTGCGCCACCACGTGCCGGCCGGTATCCCCGAACCGGAACGCGCACTGTCGCTGGCGCGTGCGGCGGGCTGCGCGTTGCCGCCCGATGACGCCGGGGAGTTACGCGTGCCGGCGCCGGACCTGAGCACCGGGTTGCGCCGCGTCATCGGCCGCGGTGAGTACGTCGTGTTCCATCCCGGCGCCGCCGTCCCCGCCCGCCAACCATCGGTGCGGCGTAGCGAGCGTATGGTCGCGGCGCTGGTGGCGGCCGGCCATCGGGTGGTGGTCACCGGTGACACCGCCGAACGTGGCCAAACCGCCTACGTCGCAGGAGATGTCGCCGTCGACCTGGGTGGCCGCACCAGCTTCGCCGAGCTGGCCGCCGTGTTCGCCGCCGCACGGGTGGTCGTCGCGCCCAACACCGGGCCGGCGCATCTGGCCGCGGCGGTCGGAACACCGGTGGTTTCGCTGTTCGCACCCGTGGTACCCGCATCGCAGTGGATGCCGTACGCGCGCAGGGTCATCCGGCTCGGCGATCAGAACGCGCCGTGCCGCGACAGCAGGGCACGTACCTGCCCCATACCCGGCCACCCGTGCCTGGACGGCATCAGCGACGCCGAAGTGGTTACCGCCGTCGAAGAATCAGGAGACAACGATGATCGCCACGCATCTGTCCGCGCTGCGGCAGGCTACTGACCACATCGCCGGAGAGGAACACCGCATCGCTCGGTGGGGCCGGCAGTTGGCCGGCGTGCTCGGCGCCGGTGGCCGATTGCTGGCCTGTGGTAACGGCGGCAGTGCGGCCGAGGCTCAGCACCTGACCGCCGAACTGGTGGGCCGGTTCCGCGACGAGCGACAACCATTGTCGGCCATCTCCTTACATGCCGACACCTCGGCGCTCACCGCGATCGCCAACGACTACGGTGTCGACGAGATGTTCGCCAGGGGCGTGCGCGCCCACGGACGTCCCGGCGATGTGCTCGTCGCCTTGTCGACCAGCGGCACCAGCCCCAACGTGCTCACCGCCGTCAAGGCGGCGCACGAGGTGGGCATGACGACGTGGGCGCTGACGGGGCCGGCGCCCAATCCGCTGGCAGCCATGTGCGACGATGCCGTGTGCGTGGAGGCCACCACCACGGCCACCGTGCAGGAGATGCACCTGGTCCTGGTGCACGCGTTGTGCATCGAACTCGACGAGCACCTGCTCGGCGGTCACCGTGGCTAGCCCCATCGTGGTCGTCGGCGACTCGATGCTCGACGTCGACATCGACGGCACCGCCGACCGGCTCAGCCCGGAAGCGCCTGTGCCGGTGGTCGATACCCGACACGTCTGGCACCGTCCCGGCGGGGCGGGGCTGGCCGCGATGCTCGCCGCGCGCGCCGCCGACGAGGTCGTCCTGGTGACCGCCGTCGGGAACGACGCCGACGCACAGACCCTCACCGAACTGTTGGCGGCGGCCGGGGTGCAGGTGGTGGCGCTGCCCATGGCGGGCTCCACCGTGTGCAAGACCCGGATCCGCGCCCACGGCCACCCGATGCTGCGGATCGACAAAGGCGACGGAACCGCGGCCGGCACCGACCTGCCCGCCGACGTCGCGGGCGCGCTGGAACGCGCCGCCGCGGTGTGCGTCGCCGACTACGGGCGCGGCCTCACCGCACACCCGCAGCTGCGGCGCCTGATTACCGCAGCGGCACAACGTATCCCGGTGGTGTGGGATCCGCACCCGCGCGGGGCAGATCCGGTCGGTGGCTGCGCCCTGGTGACCCCGAATCACAGTGAGGCCGGTGCCGCGACGGCGGCGGCACTGCGCACGGGCTGGGACGCCCGCGCGGTCTGCGTGACCCGAGGTGCCCACGGGGCCGTCCTGGACTGCGGTGACGGCGCCCCCGTGCACATCCCGGTGCCCGACGGTCACGCCGCCGCGCCACACCAGGATTCGTGCGGCGCGGGTGACCGGTTCGCGGTGGCCGCGACCGTCGAGCTCGCCCGCACCGGCGACGTGCGGTGTGCGGTCACCGCCGCGGTGTCGGCCGCCAGCCGGTTCGTCGCCGCCGGCGGGGCCAGCGGTGTTTCGACCGCCGCCCCGGTTCACATCCCCGTCGCTTCGCTCGCCCCGGTCATTTCCCCCGTCGCTTCGCTCGCCCCGGTCATTTCCCCCGTCGCTTCGCTCGCCCCGGAATACGGCGCCATCACCGGCGATGTCGACTCCGTCCGTGACCGCCTGCTCGCCGGCGGGGTGCGCACCCTGGTGGCCACCGGCGGCTGTTTCGACCTGCTGCACACCGGGCACGTCCGGCTGCTGCGGCAGGCCCGCCAACTCGGCGACGCGTTGGTGGTGCTGGTCAATTCGGATGCCTCGGTCCGCTCGCTGAAGGGGCCCGGGCGACCGGTGGTGCCCGACGTCGACCGGGTCAGGGTGCTCTCGGCGCTGGCGTGCGTCGACGCCGTGGTGGTCTTCGAGGAAAGCTCACCGGAAGCCGTGTTGGAGCGGCTGCGGCCCCAGATCTGGGTCAAGGGCGGCGATTACGCCGACACCCGCCTGCCCGAGGCCGAGGTGGTCGCCCGGCACGGCGGTGAGGTCGTGCTGCTGCCCACGGTCGCCGGTTACTCATCGACGAAACTGATCGCCGCCGCGCGGTCATGACAACGTAAGGAGCACAACATGCCGGCTGGTCATGTCGGAAACGTCATCATCACGGGTGGATCGTCGGGGCTCGGTGCCGCGACGGCGGAAGCGATTGCCGCACAAGGCGGTACGCCCCTGATCCTGGACCGCAGCAGCCCGACGGGAAAGTACCCCTACCTGTGCGTGGACGTCGCCGACAGCGAGGCGGTCGACGTCGCGGTGCGGGCCATGGCCGACGAGGTGGACGGCCGGATCGAGGGGCTGCTCACCGCAGCCGGCGTGGATGCCTGCGGCAAGCTGACCGACATCGCGACCAAGGACTGGGAGCGGGTCATCCACGTCAACCTGTTGGGCACCGCGGCCGCCGTGCGTGCGGCGCTGCCGTTCCTGCGATCCAGCCATGGCCGGATCGTCACCTGCGCCTCGACATTGGGTATCAAGGCGGTCAGCGATGCAACCGCCTACTGCGCGTCGAAATTCGGTGTCGTCGGGTTCAGCCGAGCCCTGGCCGCGGAACTGGCCGGCGAGGTCGGCGTCACCATGCTGATCCCCGGCGGCATGCAGACGGCGTTCTTCGACGGCCGCGACGAACAGTACAAGCCACCGCCGGACGCCAAGCTCAACGATCCCGCCCATGTTGCCGAGGCCATCCTGTTCGCCCTCTCCCAGCCCGCCGGCTGTGAGGTTCGGGAGCTGGTGGTGTGTGCGTCGACGGAGCCGTCGTGGCCGTGACCGGTGCCGGCCCGACCGACATCCTGGTACTGCGTGCCTTGGGGCTGGGCGACCTGCTGACCGGGTTCCCGGCCCTGCGCGCGTTACGCAGGGCACACCCGGGGGCCCGGATCGTGTTGGCGACCCCGGAACATCTGGGCCCGTTGGCGAGGTTGTCCCGCGCGATCGACGACATCCAACCGACTCCCGGCCTGGGGCGGTTGCGTCCGCGGCGCCGGCCGCCGGACCTGGCGGTGAACCTGCACGGGTGCGGCCCGGCGAGCATCGCCCACCTGCTCGCGGTGCAGCCCCGATCCATCCTCACCCATCGGCACCCCGACCTTCCCGACCTGCCGGGACCGCCGTGGCGCAGCGATGTGCACGAGGTCCAGCGCTGGTGCAGCCTGCTGGAATGGGCCGGAATTCCCTGCGATCCGGATGATCTCGGCATCGAACGGCCGGAGGGGTTCCCGGATCGGTCCGGGGTGGTGGTGATCCATCCCGGTGCCGGCGCGGCGGCCAGGCGGTGGCCCGAACCGCGGTTCGCCGACGTCGCCGCCGCCCTGCACGACGAGGGCCACTGCGTGGTGATCACCGGCTCCGCCGACGAAGGCGAACTGGCCCATCGCATCGCGCACCAGGCCGGTCTGGCACCGGAGTCGGTGCTGGCCGGACGCCTCGAACTCCTCGAGCTGGTGGCGTTGATCAGTGACAGCCGCCTGGTCATCTGCGGTGACACCGGCGTCGGGCATATCGCCTCGGCCACCGGCACACCGTCGGTGTTGCTCTTCGGTCCGACACCCCCGCAGCATTGGGGACCACCTGGAACGGGGAGGCATATCGTGCTCTGGGCCGGCGACCGTGGAGATCCGCACGCCGAGGAGCCGCATGCCGGCTTGCTGCTGATCACCGTGCAACGGGTGCTCGAGGCCGGCCGAACCCTGTTGCAGGAGTGCGCATGAGGGCCGGTGTGGTGGGCGCCGGTTATGTCGGTCTGGCAACCGCCGTGGGCCTGGCCCGCAGAGGCCGGCACACGGTGTGTGTCGACACCGACGCCGCCAAGGTGGACGGGTTGCGGACCGGCGCCTGCGCGCTGGACGAGCCCGGTCTGACCGAGCTGCTCGCCGCGGGTATTGCGGCCGGGACACTGGAATTCAGCACCGATTACGGCGCCCTGGCCGGCTGCGATGCGGTGTTCGTGTGCGTACCGACGCCCAGCGGTGCCGACGGTGGCGCCGATCTCGGTGCGGTGCACGCCTGCCTCGCCGAGCTGAAGCGGGTGCTGACCGCCGGGGCGATCGTGGTGATCAAGTCGACGGTACCGGTCGGAACCACCGGCGCCGCCGCGGACTTCCTGTCCGCCAGCGCAATTCACGCGGTATCCAACCCCGAATTCCTGCGCGAGGGGCACGCGGTGGCCGACGCGATGCATCCGGACCGGATCGTCATCGGCACCCCGGACCGCGAGGTGGCCGCACGGGTGGGTGCGCTCTACGGCACCGACGGCAGCGAGCCGTCGACCAAAGTACTGTGGATGAGCCGGGAGAGCGCCGAACTGGCCAAGTACGCGAGCAATGCCTTTCTCGCGGTGAAACTTTCCTACACCAACGCCTTGGCTCAGCTGTGCGCGGAGGTCGGCGCGGACATCCGCGACGTGACCGGCTGTATGGGCGCCGACGAGCGGATCGGTGCCCATTTCCTGCAGCCGGGTCCCGGCTGGGGCGGGTCCTGCCTGCCGAAGGACACCGCGGCGCTGTTGCACACGGGCCGGCAGCACGGCCTGGAACTGTCCGAAGTCGCCGCCGCACGGGCCACCAACGCCGCGCAGACCGACCGCATCCTGACGACGCTGTCCCGGCACACCGGCCGACCGCTGGCCTCGATGCGGGTCACCGCCCTCGGACTGACCTTCAAGGCCGGCACCGGCGACGTGCGGGCCTCACCCGCGCTGGCGATCTGCGGGGCATTGACGGCGGCGGGCACCGAAGTGACCGGACACGACCCGCGGCTCGACGTGATCGACACGGCGGTGCTGCGCCGTTGCGCGATCACGGCGGTCAACGACCCCTATCTGGCGACCAAGGGATCCGACGCCATCGTGGTGCTCACCGAGTGGCCCGAGTTCCGCGACCTCGACTGGGCGCGCATCGCCGAGCACGCGCCGGGCGCGGTGGTGATCGACACCCGCAACCTGCTGGACCGCACCGGGCTGGCCGGAACCGGGCTGACCTACCTGGGTAACGGAACCCCGTCCGGTTTCTGAGCGTCTACTTGCACAACGGCCGTCCCAGGTCAAATCCGGCAACCGCGTTTGAACCCTGGCAACAGCAGGGTATGACACCGGCATGGCATGGTCAGGCCATCATCGGTCCGAGGATGATGAATACGGCGGCGTAGACGCCCGCAACGATCAACGCCAGAACGCCGACCGCGATGGCCACCGCCACGAGGATGCGGCGTCGCGTGTCGGGGTCGAGCTTGGACATGCCATCCGAGTACCCGCAGGGCCTTCGGAACACACGCGAGTCGGGTGGCCCAGTGCAATCGATTGATACCGCAACGACGTGGGGTAGCCTCCGTGCAGATACCCCGGGAGGTCAGATGACTGGGATTAACGGCGACGTCGGCGTGCCGGCCTCCGGCGACCGCTCTGTCGAGCTTCGGGTGGCCGCACGGCTGGAGAACCTGGCGGTGCTGCGCACGCTGGTCGCGGCGGCCGCGACGTTCGAGGATCTCGACATCGACTCCGTCGCCGACCTGCGCCTGGCCGTGGATGAGGCGTGCACCCGGTTGATCCGTTCGGCGGCGCCGGATTCCGTCCTCGTGGTCCAGATCGACCCCGACGACGAAGCCGTGAAGGTCCATGCGTCCACCACCTGCCAGGGTGATGACGACATCGTCGCGCCCGACAGCTTCAGCTGGCACGTGCTGCGTTCGCTGGTGTCCGATGTTCGGACCTTCGGGGACGGTCAACATGCCGGGGCCGGGCGCCTGGTCGGGATCTCGTTGACCGCGAAACGAGTGGGCCTGCTGCAGTGACCTCGGAATACACGGACGTCATCGACATGTTCCGTGAACTCCGCGCGCTACCTGAGGACTCCACTCAGTTCGCACGGCAACGTGAACGCATCGTCGAACGCTGTCTACCCCTGGCCGACCACATCGCACGCCGCTTCGGCGGGCGCGGTGAATCCCACGAAGACCTGGTTCAGGTCGCGCGGATGGGTCTGGTGAACGCGGTCAACCGCTTCGACGACACCGCCGGATCGGATTTCGCGTCCTTCGCGGTTCCCACCGTGATGGGCGAGGTACGCCGGCACTTCCGCGACAACGGCTGGTCGGTCAAGGTGCCGCGCCGGCTCAAGGAACTACACGTGCGGATCGGCAGCGTCACCGCCGATATGGCCCAACGGCTGGGCCGCGCCCCGAACGCCACCGAACTGGCCGCCGAGCTGGAGATCGACCGTGAGGAAGTGGTCGAGGCGCTGGTCGCCGGCAGTTCGTACAACACCTTGTCGATCGACAGCGGGACCGGCGGCGACGACGAGGCACCGTCCATCGGCGACACGCTGGGCAGCGACGACCTCGCGCTCGAGCAGGTCGAGAACAGGGAGTCGCTGCGACCGCTGCTGGACGCCCTGCCCGAGCGAGAACGCACGGTGCTGGTGCTCAGATTCTTCGAGAACATGACACAGACCCAGATCGCCGAGCGCATCGGGGTCTCGCAGATGCATGTGTCGCGGCTGCTGGCGAAGTCCTTAGCGCGCCTTCGCGACGATCTGAAGTAGGTCCGACGGATCGCGCTGCAGCCGCAGCAGCGCTGAGGCCACCGACTCTTCGATCGGCAGCAGCGAATTCGGGTCGCAGATCCGAAGCAGACGACTGACCGCGTGGCTGGGCACCACCGACCAGTCGATTCCCTCGCCGGCGGCGCGCGCACCCATGGTGCGCATCGCCGAAAACGCTGCGGTGCCGAAGAATTCCACACCCGTCAGGTCGAGCACCAGTTCGCGCACATGCGGGAGATGCAGAACGACGTAGTCGGAGAACTCGCGGCTGTTGGCGGCGTCGAGCTCGCCGAACACCGAGAGCACGGCCGTGGCCGGGGCGAGCCACTTGGTGCAGTAGGCCGCCATCTCGCATTCGGTGATATTCGAGGCGGAGTTGCGCCTCGATTGAGGAACGGTGAGGTTGTGCATTTGTGACTCCATCAGTCGTAATACGGGATTCGTACTGTGGTCACGCCAAATAGTTCAAGACCGGTCGAAGGTCCCAATGGTGCAGGACCGTGCTAATTGTCCCCCACGTCAATGACGCTCGCATCAGGCTGTGAACTCAACCTTCGTCTGACACTACGCCACCTGTGGCGGCCGAACAATCGAATCGGCCGACCGCTTTCCTCGAAATCCGTCTGACCTGCGGAATCCGCAGTGTGATGGCCAATGCTCGCCCGACAGGCGCTCTGCCGCTACCTCCTCACCGCTCCTATACCTCCGAACGAGATTGTCGTAGAACAACTTTGCCGTTCGGTTCGGTCCGTCGCGCCGTCGGGGCACGATGTGCGGATCCAGTGGTCGCGGCAAAGGGCCGGGACAGCTCAGGACCGGGCCGTGCGGGTCTCTCGCCGGTTCGCCTTCTTGATGGCCTCGACCAATTCGTCCTTGGTCATCGTCGACCGGCCGGGGACATCGAGCCGGCGGGCGACGTCCATGAGGTGCTTCTTGGTCGCATTCGCGTCCACGCCCTCGGCGGTCTCACCGCGCGCGTTCGGGCCGCCGCTGCGTGCCCGGTCGTCGGACGGGCCGGGTGTGTCCTTGGCCTCCCAGTGATCGCCCACCTTCTCGTAGCTGTGCTTGAGCGCCGAGTACGCCACCCGGTGGGCGCGTTCACCCTCGCCGTACTCCTCGGCGGCCGCGTCGTGCGCCTTGGCGAAGGTGCGCTGCGCCTTGGCGTCGGACTTCTGCAGCGTGCTCGGCAGTTCGTCGCGGCGCGCCTTGCCGCTCTTCGTGGTCTTGGGCATGCCGGTTGCCTTTCTCTCGGGTTTACCGCACCACCGGGAAGAACGACGACCCGTCCTCCGGGGTGCCTTCCTCGGGCAGCTTCACACCCGGCTTCTCATCGGCGTCGGGGTCCCGGGCCGGTTGCTCCGGCCGGGTGTCCGCCACCTCGGCGGCCAGCTTGTCGTCCAGGGATTCGCCCTCGGCGGCCTCCTGGCTGGACATGCCGAACTTGTCCGATCCCTGCCAGTCCTCGGGCGGGTCGACGACCTCGTCGCCGTCGGCGTTGCGGACCTCGTCGGAGTCGGTTGCCTCGTCCGGTGGCAGCGTGCCGTATTCCTGTTCCTGTGCGGCCATGCGGTCAGGGTGCCCGGCTCGCCGGGCGGTCAAACACCGCAGCTCAGGCCAGCCAGCCCTGCTGCAGATCCCAGGCCGGGCCGGCGGGCGGGGCATCGTCACGGGTCACCGTCGCCTGGATCAGCCCGTACGGCCGGTCGTCGGCGTTGAACACCTCGTTGTTGTTCTCCAGGCCGAACGGGGACAGGTCGTAGACGAAGTGGTGCTTGTTGGGCGCGGACAGCCGGACCTCGGCGATGTCCGGATGGTCCTCCAACACCGCCCGCCCCATCTGGAAGAGGGTCTGCTGCAGCGCCAGCGACTGCACCACCGCGAACTGTTCGACCAGTGCCGCCTTCACCCGGCCGTACACCGTCTCCCAGTCGACGTCGGTGCTGGTGAACCGCCACTGCGCCACCAGTGAGGTGGCCATCACCCGGTCGTGGGTCGGCTCCAGGACGGTGTAGGGATCGGTGAGAAAATCCGCGAACTCCGACCCCGTCGACTTCAGGATGACCAGATCCTTGAGCCCGCCCACGACGTACTCGCTGTCACCCTCGACGGTGACGGCGGCGGTCCGGACCTCCTGTCCCTTACGGATCCAGGTGTGGTCGTGCTCGGCACCGTCGACCACGGCGCGTTCCCAGGCATACTCCTCGATCTCGATCCGGGCGGCCTGCACCGGTGCCACATCCTGCACGAAATGCCGGGCCAGGGTCAGGCCGTAATCCTCGATGGAGCCGACGCCTTTCTCCTTGGCATAGGCGTAGGCGGTCTGCTTCTGCGTGTCGGTGGGCAGCACATCGGACTGATCGCCGGCCAGGTGAGCCGCGGCGAAATCGCCACGCAGGCAGGTGGATACGTTCATATCACGGATCTCGTGGCGCGGCGTGTCCCGATAGATCCGCACCACCCGGTTCTCGGCCTTGCCGTACTGGTTCTTGCCCAGGATGATCTGCGACATGGTCAACTTCCTCGGTAGGTGGAGTACGCGAACGGGGAAAGTAGCAGCGGGACATGGTATTTGCCGGATCCCTCGGCCACTTCGAAGGTGATGGTGACCTCAGGGTAGAAGGTCGGCGTGGCCGTGAAGTAGGACCCGGTGTCGAAGGTCAACCGGTACACCCCGGGTGTCAGGCCGTCGGCCAGTGCCGCGACGCGGCCGTCGTCGTCGGTGGCTGCCGACGCCAGCACGGCACCCCCGCGGTCGGTCAGTGTCACGGTGATCCCGGCCGCGGGCGTGCCCGCCACGGCGTCCAGGACATGGGTGCTCAGGTGTGTCATGCCCACGATCCTGGCGCGGTCATGCCGGATCGCTCAAGAGGCGCTCCAGGCGCAGCCGGTTAATCTTGGCCAGCTCGCTGCGCATCACCCGGCGCTCGGTGTCGGGATCGTTGTCCAGGCGCTCGGTCAGGATGTCGAGCAGCTCCTGGGCCTCCCGTCCGCTGGCGCACACCAGATAGACATAGCCGAACTTGTCCTCGTAGGCCCGATTACCTTCGGCCAGAGCCATCTTCACCTCGTCGGCGGCCGACGCCACACCGGCCTGCTCGCGGGCCGACGCCGCGTTGTCCACCTTGCCGCCGATGCGGGGATGCCCGTCCAGGGCCGCGTCGATCTCGGCGTCGGGCAGCTCGGCGAGCACCCGGTCGGCGCGGTCGAGCAGCGCCTGCGTGTCGGGGAACGGCGCGCCGGCGAGCACCCGGCGGGCCCAGATGGTCGACGAGCACACCTCGAACAGGGCGTGCATGCGTTGTCGGTCGGTGAGCGCGTTGAAGCCGTGCAGGCCGATCGCTTTCACGACAGTTCGTTGAGGCGGCCGAACCGCGCGGCGGCGATCGGATTGGCGTCGGCCACCAGATCCGTGAACCGGTAGTTGGCGATCTTGGCCACCTCGATCAACGCGAACGCCTTCTCGGCGGAGTCGGAGTTGTCCATCCGGGACCAGCCGTTGCGCAGCACCCGGTCGAAATGCTCGGTCTCCCTGGCACAGATGATCAACGGGAAACCGAAGTGCTCGCGGTACGCGGTTGCCAATTCCACCACGTCATTGTGGTCGGACTCGTCCAGGTTGGACAGCGCCACGTGGTCGACGGCCAGGGCGTGTCCGGTCTCGTCCTCGGCGCCCAGGTCGTTGAAGGCGTTGAGCAGCTCCAGTTGTTGCTCGGACGACCCGGTCAGCACCGCGTCCTGGAACGCCTCGCGCAGCGCCTTCGTGTCGGCGAACGGACGTTGGGCGTAGGCACGCTCGACGGCCCACGGCACGTCCTGCACCACATGCCCGAACACCTCGGTGAAGCGTTCGGCGGTCATGGTGTTCACCTCGGCCAGCGTGATCGAACCGCCGCCGGCCACCCGGGGGCCACGCGAACCGGTGTGGAAGAACACGATATTGAGCACGATGGCGGCCACCGCGCCGATGCTGATACCGCTGCCGAAGATGAGGTTGAGCCCCGTCGGCATGGCCTTGGCGATATCGGGATAGGACGTCACCCACAGCGCCAGCGCCAGGCTGGTGGTCACGATGATCAGATTGCGGTGATCGGTGAAATCGACCTTGCCCAACGTCTGGATGCCGACCACGGCCACCGTGGCGAACAGCGTCAGTGCCGCGCCGCCCAGCACCGGGTTGGGGATCGAGGCCACCACCGCGGCGACCTTGGGCAGGAAGCCGAGCAGGATCATGATCACCCCGGCGGCGGCCACCACCCAGCGGCTCTTGACGCCGGTCAGCCGGACCAGCCCGACGTTCTCGGAGAACGCCGTGTACGGGAACGAGTTGAAGATGCCGCCGATGGCGGTGGCCAACCCGTCGGCGCGCAGCACGTTGCCGATATCGGCGGCCTTGATCCGCTTGCCGACGATCTCACCGGTGGCGATGGTCGAGCCCGTCGACTCCACCGCGGTGATGAGCAGCACGATGATCATGGTCAGGCAGGCGACGAAGTCGAACTTGGGCAGGCCGAACAGGAACGGGGGAGTGAAGCCGACGGCGGCGGCCTGACCGACCTTCTCGAAGTTCATGTCGCCCAGCGCGAACGCCACCGCGCATCCGATGACCAGTCCGAGCAGCACGGCGATGGTGGCCATGAAACCGCGGAACAGCCGCTGGATCGCCACGATGACGGCGATGGTGCCCAGCGCGTACAGGAACCACCGGATGTTGGTCGGGTCGGTCTCGTGGGTGTGCGGGTTGGTCACGGCGTCCAGCGCACCCACCGGCACCAGACACAGCCCGATGATGGTGATCAACGTTCCGGTGACCACCGGCGGGAAGAACTTCAGCAGTTTGATGAAGACCGGCGCGATGAGGAAGGTGAACACGCCGGCGACGATCACCGCGCCGTAGACGTAGAGCAGACTGGACGCGCCGCCGCCGTGCGCCAGTCCGATCGCGATGATGGGGGACACCCCGGCGAAGGTGACACCCTGCAGCAGCGGCAGCCGGACCCCGATCTTCCAGAACCCGACGGCCTGGATGATCGAGGCGATGCCGCAGGTGAACAGGTCGGCGGTGATCAGCTTGACCAGGTCTTCCTGGGGCAGGTTGATCGCACCGGCGATGATGATGGGTACCAGCACCGCGCCGGCATAGAACGCCACCACGTGCTGGAAGCCGTAGGTGGCGAGCTTGCCGACGGGAAGCACCTCGTCGACCGGGTGCGTGCGTTTGGTGTGCGCCGATTTGAGCGACTCAGGCGGGGCCGTCATCGTTCAAGAATCGGTCACCTTCACACTGTTCGCATGTCGAGTGCGCGCAAAGTTGCCGGGGTGGTGCTGGCCGCCGGCGCGGGAGCGCGCTATGGAATGCCCAAAGTCCTGGCCGAGCAGGGTAGTTGGCTGCGCTGCGCGGTTGCGGCGTTGCACGATGGCGGCTGCGAGGACGTCGTGGTGGTGCTCGGGGCGGCGCAGGCGGACGTGCCCGCACCGGCCCGCGCGGTGCCGGCCGAGGACTGGGCGCGGGGGCTGTCGGCCTCGCTGCGAGCGGGGATCGCGGCGATCGACGCGGAGCTGGCCGTCATCAGTGTGGTGGACACCCCCGACGTCGGCGCCGACGTGGTGCGGCGGGTGCTGGCGGCGGCGTCGGCGACCGGGCTGGCCCGGGCGGTGTACGGCGGCCGACCCGGACATCCGGTGGTCATCGC
This sequence comes from Mycolicibacterium canariasense, assembly GCF_002101555.1. Taxonomy (GTDB): domain Bacteria; phylum Actinomycetota; class Actinomycetes; order Mycobacteriales; family Mycobacteriaceae; genus Mycobacterium; species Mycobacterium canariasense. The sequence continues at coordinate 71,357 of NZ_LQOL01000038.1, read as the reverse complement.
GCGGCGCTTCTGGCCGCAGCTGCTGGCCGCGCTGCACGGCGACACCGGGGCGGCACCGTTCCTGCGGGGGCGGGCCGATGTGGTCGAGGTCGAGTGTGGCGACCTGGCCACCGGGCTGGATATCGATCAGCGCTAGAGCAACCCCAGCCGCTGCACGGCGGCCCGCTCGTCGAGCAGTTCGGCCACCGAGGCGTCGATACGGGCCCGGGAGAAGTCGTTGATGTCCAGCCCCTCGACGATCTGCCAGGCGCCGTCGACCGCCCGCACCGGAAGCGAGGCCACCACTGTCTCGGGAATGCCGTACACCCCGGGGGAGGGCAGCGCCACCGATGTCCAGTCGGCGGGCTCGGTGCCGTCCACCCAGTCGCGGACGTGGTCGATGGCGGCGTTGGCGGCCGACGCCGCCGAGGAGGTGCCGCGCGCCTCGATGATCGCGGTGCCCCGCTTGGCCACCGTCGGGATGAAATCCTTTGCCAGCCAATCGGTATCGGCCGCGAAGTCGGCGCCGGGGCGGCCGCCCACCCGGGCGTGGAAGATGTCGGGGTACATCGTCGGGGAATGGTTGCCCCACACCGTCACCCTGGACACGTCCCCGACGTGCACCCCGGCATGGGCGGCCAGTGCGGCAACCGCCCGGTTGTGGTCCAGTCGGGTCAGCGCGGTGAACCGGTCGGCCGGGATGTCCGGGGCGTGCGCCGAGGCCACCAGGGCGTTGGTGTTGGCCGGGTTGCCGACCACGACGACCCGCACGTCGCTGCCGGCACCGGCGTTGAGGGCCTTGCCGGCGTCGGCGAAGATCGCGGCGTTGGCGGCCAGCAGGTCGGCGCGTTCCATGCCCTTGCTGCGCGGCTTGGCGCCCACCAGCAGGGCCACGTCGACGCCGTCGAAGGCGCGGACCGGGTCGTCGTGGATCTCGATGTCGACCAGCAGGTCGAACGCGCTGTCCACCAGTTCCATCACCACACCCTCGGCGGCTTTGATCGCCGCGGGCAGTTCGAGCAGGCGCAGCGTGATCGGAACGTCCCGGCCGAGCAACGCCCCCGCCCCGATGCGGAACAGGGCGGCGTAGCCGATCTGGCCGGCGGCGCCGGTGACGGTGACGACCTTGCTCACGTGCGGACCTCCAGGCCGAGCACCTGCTGCGCGTACCGCCGCACGGTGTCCTCGGAGATCGCGGCGGCGTCCTCGAAGCCGGGCCGGCCGCGGCTGCTCAGGAATCCGGTGACGGGGTCGAGGACGACCTCGGCCAGCAGTTCACCGGTGGTGGGCTCGCAGACCGCCCAGGTGTAGCGGGTGTCGTCGGCCCAGCCGTCCTCGGCGTCGTGCACGTAGTCCAGATCGGTCTCACCCAGGTCGGCGAGCGCGTACCGGTCGTCGATGCGCTCGTCGCAGCGCAACCCGCGCAGGTACCACTGGCCGTTGTTGATCTCTACGGGTTCCATCAGCCCCCCTCATCTCCCGCCGAACGTGGATTACCGCTCGAAGAAAGCCGACTTCTTCGAGCGGTAATCGACGTTCGCGCGGGGTGGACTACTTGATCTCGGCGATCACGGTGCCCTGGGTGATGGCGGCGCCGGCCTCCACGGACAGCCCGGTGATGACGCCGTCCTTGTGCGCGGTGACCGGGTTCTCCATCTTCATGGCTTCCAGCACGACGACCAGGTCACCGGCGGCGACGGTCTGCCCCTCTTCGACGGCGACCTTCACCACGGTGCCCTGCATCGGCGCGGTGACCGAGTCGCCGGACGCGGCGGCGGCGCCCGAGGCCCCACGCTTGCGCGGCTTGGGCTTCTTGCGGACCACCCCGGCACCGGCAGCGGCGGCACCGCCGCCGAGAGCCAGGTCACCCGGCAGCGAGACCTCCAGGCGGCGGCCGCCGACCTCGACGACCACCTTCTGGCGCGGCAGGTTGTCCTCTTCGTCCAGCGGCTCGCCACCGGTGAACGGCTCGACGGTGTTGTTCCACTCCGTCTCGATCCAGCGGGTGTGCACGTCGAACTTCTCGCCGTCACCGATGAACGCGGGGTCGGCCGTGACGGCGCGGTGGAACGGGATGACGGTGGCCAGGCCCTCCACGTTGAACTCGGCCAGCGCGCGGCGCGACCGGGCCAGGGCCTCTTCGCGGGTGGCGCCGGTGACGATCAGCTTGGCCAGCATCGAATCGAACTGGCCACCGATGACCGAGCCGCTCTCGACGCCGGAGTCCATCCGGACACCGGGGCCGGTCGGGGGCTCGAACTTGGTGACCGGGCCGGGGGCCGGCAGGAAGCCACGGCCGGCGTCCTCGCCGTTGATGCGGAACTCGAACGAGTGGCCACGCGGCGTCGGATCCTCGGTGATGTCCAGCGCCTCGCCGTTGGCGATCTTGAACTGCTGCAGCACCAGGTCGATACCGGAGGTCTCCTCGGTGACCGGGTGCTCCACCTGCAGGCGGGTGTTGACCTCGAGGAAGGAGATCAGGCCGTCCTGGCCGACCAGGTACTCCACGGTGCCGGCGCCGTAGTAGCCGGCCTCCTTGCAGATGCGCTTGGCCGACTCGTGGATCTCCTTGCGCTGCGCGTCGGTCAGGAAGGGAGCCGGCGCCTCTTCCACGAGCTTCTGGAAGCGGCGCTGCAGCGAGCAGTCGCGGGTGCCCGCGACGACGACGTTGCCGTGGGTGTCGGCGATGACCTGCGCCTCGACGTGGCGCGGCTTGTCCAGATAGCGCTCGACGAAGCACTCGCCGCGGCCGAAGGCGGCGATGGCCTCACGGGTGGCCGACTCGAACAGTTCGGGAATCTCTTCGATGGTGCGGGCGACCTTCATACCGCGCCCGCCCCCGCCGAAGGCTGCCTTGATGGCCACCGGCACGCCGTACTCCTTGGCGAAGGCGACGACCTCGTCGGCGTTCTTGACCGGATCCGGGGTTCCCGGAACCAGCGGCGCCTGGGCGCGCGCGGCGATGTGGCGCGCGGTGACCTTGTCACCGAGGTCGCGGATGGACTGCGGGCTGGGGCCGATCCAGATCAGTCCCGCGTCGAGCACGGCCTGGGCGAAGTCGGCGTTCTCGCTGAGGAACCCGTAGCCGGGGTGGATCGCGTTGGCGCCGGACTTCTCGGCGGCGTCGAGCAGCTTCTCGAACACCAGATAGGACTCGGCGGAGGTCTGGCCGCCGAGCGCGAACGCCTCATCGGCGAGCCGCACGTGCGGGGCATCGGCGTCCGGCTCGGCATAGACGGCCACGCTGGCGAGCCCGGCGTCCTTGGCGGCACGGATCACACGGACAGCGATCTCACCGCGGTTGGCTACGAGCACCTTGGAGATCTTCGAGCTGGCGTGACTGGGCACTGCGCCTCCTGATGGCAGGTATCTCTAAGAAACGTCTTTAAGAATCTATCGGGCGAAGTGTATGCGTCCAATTCCGGGGGTGGCGAGTCGGCACCCCAAAATTGTCAAGTCACCGTTGCCATTTCGGTAAACACATGTAACTACTGGCGAGTACACCGCCCGGAGACGCCGGACCGGCGGCACCCGGGTGGGTGCCGCCGGTCCGGGTTTCGGCGTGGGCGGTGGTCAGGCAAACAACGTCGGGATGCCCTGCATCGACGGCGCCGGTTCGACACCGAGGACATTGGCCAGCAGGGACGGCGTCACGTCCAGCACGTCGACCTCCTTGCGGGACGGATCCGACCGCACACCGGCGCCGGCGGCCAGCAGGATGCCCTCCTCGATGTGGTAGCCGGTGTTCACCCCGCCGATGCGGTACTGGACCTCCAGCCCGATATCCGCCGGGCTGCCCGTGACCGGCTCGGAGCCGATCGGCTGGAACTCCAGCGCGGCGGCGTCACTGCCCTGCGAGTAGTCGATGCCGAAGGTGACCGTCTTTCCCTCCACCCGGACGCGGGCGAACAGCGGTCCCTTGCCGGGGACCGTCACCGACGTCAACGGTGCAGTGGCGGCCTGCGCCTGCTCTTCGGTGTCGAACACCAGCGAGACCATGGGATACATCGCCAGGCCCAGTTCGGCCGGGGCCAGTTTCAGCGTCGAGACCAGCTTGGTGTGGTCCTCGAGCACGAAACGGTTGTCGTCGACCTTGATCACCTCGACCGGACCCTGGCCCATGCTGGCCGCGACCACCAGCATCGCCTGCGGATTCTTGGCCAGGTACTTGCGGATGCGGCCCAACTGGCGGTCGGTGATGTCCATCGCCGCCACGATGAAGCTGCCGTACACCTCGTCGGCGGTGTACTCGAACTTCTCGGTGTAGCCCGGCATCCCGTCGCCCCAGAACCGGTGCATCATCCCGGCGACGTGGTTGGTGAAGAACGCGCTGAGCCGGGGCTTGTGCTTGCGCTGCAGCTTCCAGTACATGTCGAAGCCCAGCGGCGCCTGCATGGCCGACCGGAACGCCTTGTAGCGCGGGTCGACGCGCTCCTTGACCAAGTGCGTGCTCAGGGTGGCCACCGAGCGCGGGGTCAGTCCCAGCCGAACCAGGTCGGCCGCGGTGGCGGCGAGCGTCTTGGGGTTCAGCAGGGCGTCCGGCGAGAAGCCGTTCGCGCCGGTCATCGCGAGGTTGAAGGCCTGAAAGCGCTCCAGCGCGGCCGGATATGTCTTGGCGTCTTGGCTGAAGGTGTCGGGTACATAGAAGCCGCCGTGCCGGAATTGGCGGGCCGGCCAGCTCTGCATCGGCCCGAACAGGCCGACCGAGAGCCCGGCGTTCTCGGCCACATCCCAGATCGGGTCGCCGCGGAAGGTGGTCGGGTCCTGGCCGAGATCGAACGAATTGTGGTCATAGGTCGACGTGTGCAGCGTGGGCCAGGTGCGCCAGGGCTGCAGACCCTGCAGGTCTTCCCGGTCCTCGTGCACCGTCGTCAGGGACTGGCCTTCGGCCAACAACGCGGCCACATTGGACTGCGGACGATGTTTGACGTAGATGTCGATGACATCCCACGGCACCTCGTTCAGCTCGTAGAGGATCACATCCCTGCGCTGACGGTTCATCGAGGCGGAACCCTTTCGTATCGCTGACACTTTGTTTGCCGGGCTAATCGCTTCGGCTGGTGAGCGCGAACGCCGCACCGGGTTTCCCCCGTCCCGCTATTGTTGCATGTGCACAGACAATGCGCCGGTGCTGACCGCTTTCCCCATTGGCGTAGCGGTGATTTTCCAAGCGATCGGCTTCGTGCAGGGTCGAAACGGACCGATCCGATGACGCGTGTGTTACTTAGCTCGCATCCAGGCGGCGCTTGATCCGGGTCAGCATTGCCGACATACCGCGCAACCGCAGCGGACTGATCAGCTTGGCCAATCCGAGGTCGGCATAGAAATCGTCGGGCACGGCCAGGATGTCGGCCGCGGACTGACCGTCCAGACCGGCCGCCAGGATCGCCGCGAAGCCGCGGGTCGTCGGCGCTTCGGCCGGCGCGCTGAAATAAAGGTGAACATGGTCACGGTCGGTCGCGTCGACGTCCAGGAACAGCGGCGACTGGCATTCCGGGACGGGTTCCATGGCCGCCTCCTCGAGGTGCGCAGGCAGCGGCGGCAGCTCGTTGGCGAACTCCAGCAGGAGCTGCAGCTTGTCCTGGCCGGTGACCTCGCGGAACTCGGCGACCACCTCCGCCAGTGCGGCCGGCATCCCCGAGGACCGGGTCATACGGTGCCCGGCTCTTCTCCGGTGACCACCGGGACGCGCACGGCGTTACCCCATTCCGTCCAGGATCCGTCGTAGTTGCGCACGCCGGGCAGGCCCAGCAGATGGGTCAGCACGAACCAGGTGTGGCTGGAGCGTTCGCCGATCCGGCAATACACGATCGTCTCATCGTCCGGAGTCAGGAACCCGTAGAGCTTGTCCAATTCGGCGCGGCTACGGAACCGGCCGCTGTCGTCGGCGGCCTTGGCCCACGGGATCGACACCGCGGTGGGGATGTGGCCGCCGCGCAGCGCGCCCTCTTCCGGGTAGTCGGGCATGTGGGTGCGCTCGCCGGTGTACTCCTGCGGTGAGCGCACGTCGATCAGTGGCTGGCTACCCAGCGCGGCCAGCACGTCGTCGCGGTACGCCCGGATGGGGGCGTCGTCGCGTTCGACCACGGGATAGCCGGTGCTCTGCCGAGTGGGGACGTCCAGCGTGGTCTCCCGACCGTGCGACACCCACAGGTCACGGCCGCCGTCGAGCAGCCGCACGTCGGGGTGGCCGAACAAGGTGAACACCCACAGCGCGTAGGCCGCCCACCAATTGCTCTTGTCGCCGTAGATCACCACGGTGTCCTCGCGCGAGATGCCCTTGCGGTTCATCAACTCGGCGAACTGGGCGCCGTCGATGTAGTCGCGGACGGTCGCGTCGTTGAGGTCGATGTGCCAGTCGATCTTCACCGCCCCCGGGATGTGGCCGGTGTCGTAGAGCAACACGTCCTCGTCGGATTCGACGATGGCTAGTCCCGGTCGGCCCAGGTTGGCCGACAGCCAGTCGGCGGTGACCAGGCGTTCGGGATGGGCGTACGCGGCGAGGGCGGGATCGGGATCGGCGGCAAGAGGCACGAGATGAGCCTACCTAGCGCCGCGGCGGCGTCCTACCCGGTCAGCCGATCGGATTCGGCCGCCAGATCGGGCTCAGGCCCACCCCGAGATCGGCGAGCAGCCTGCGCAACAGCGGCAGGCTGAGCCCGATCACATTGGACGGGTCGCCCTCGATGCGGTCCACGAACCAGCCACCCAGGCCGTCGAGGGTGAATCCGCCTGCGACCCAGAGCGGTTCGCCACTGGCCAGATACGCCTCCAGATCGGGCGGCTCCGGCTTCGCGAAATGAACCGTGGTGTGCGCTGTTTCGCCGGCGCGGGCGACGACGACGCCGTCGCGCAGCCGCAGCACGGTGTGGCCGGTGTGCAGGATGCCGGGGCGGCCGGCCATGGACCGCCATTGCGCCCGGGCGGCATCCACACTGCCCGGCTTGCCGCGCAGCCGGCCGTCCAGTTCCAGCATCGAATCACAGCCGACCACAACGCAATCCGTGCCAATATCGGCTTCGAGTACGGCGGCGACCCGGTCGGCTTTGGCGGCCGACAGCGCCAGCACCACCTCGGCCGGGGGCGCCCCCGGCAGCGACGCGACGACGGCATCCTCGTCGACGTCGGAGACCACGACCACCGGGTCGACCCCGGCCCGGCGCAGCACCGACAGCCGGCCCGCCGAGGCGGAGCCCAGGACCAGCCGGGTCAAGCGCTCAGTGCCTCATGTGGGTGCGCTCCAGCAGGGTCACCCGCTGCCAGCTGTGCACCTGGTACCGCAGCTTGTCCACCGGGTGGCCCCACAGATCCCGGGACGGCGGCGTGGTGTCGACCGGCCCGCCACCGGCCGCGGACAGCACACCGATCAGCGCGGCCAGCTCCTCGGCGGTCGGGTTGCCCTTGACCACCTGGATGTGTGGCTCGTGCGTGGTCGCTTCTGCGCCTTCGGCTTCCGGCACCGAGTTCTCCTCGCTCACAGTGGCTGAATCGTTCGCCCCGCTCACAGTGGCTGAATCGTTCGCCCCGCTCACAGTGGAATGTTCCCGTGCTTCTTCGGCGGAACACTGCTGATCTTGCGCTCCAGCAGCCGCAGCGCGGTGGCCACATAGCCACGGGTGTGCGACGGCGGGATGACCGCGTCGACGTAACCGCGCTCGGCCGCGACGTACGGGTTCACCAGCGTGTCCTCATAGTCCTGCTGCAGCTCCAGGCGAAGCGCGTCGACATCCTCGCCCTTGGCGGCGGCGTCCTTGAGCTGCTGGCGGTACACGAAACCGACCGCGCCCGAGGCGCCCATCACGGCGATCTGCGCCGTCGGCCAGGCCACCACGACGTCGGCACCCATGTCCTTGGAGCCCATCACGCAGTACGCGCCGCCGTAGGACTTGCGGGTGATCACGGTGACCTTGGCGACCGTCGCCTCACCGTAGGCATACAGCAGCTTGGCGCCGCGCCGGATGATGCCGTTGTACTCCTGATCGGTGCCGGGCAGGAAGCCGGGCACGTCGACCAGCAACACGATCGGGATGTTGAAGCAGTCGCAGGTGCGGATGAAACGCGCCGCCTTCTCCGAGGCGTTGATGTCCAGGCAGCCGGCGAACTGGGTGGGCTGGTTGGCCACGATGCCGACGGTGCGGCCGTCGACCCGGCCGTAGCCCACGATGATGTTGCCCGCGTAACCGGCCTGCACCTCGAGGAACTCGTCGTCGTCGAGGATGCGCGAGATGACCTCGTGCATGTCGTACGGCTGGTTGGGCGAATCCGGGATCAGGGTGTCGAGCTCGAGGTCCTCGTCGGTGAGGTTGTCCTCGATGGCGCCCGGGTGCGGCGGCGCCGCGAACCGCGGCGGGTCGGCGTAGTTGTTCGACGGCAGGTAGCTCAGCAGGTCCCGGACGTAGTCGAAGGCGTCCTGCTCGCCGGAGGCGACATAGTGTGCCGTGCCCGACTTGGCCATGTGGGTGTGCGCGCCACCCAGTTCCTCCATGGTGACGTTCTCGCCGGTGACGGTCTTGATGACGTCCGGACCGGTGATGAACATCTGGCTGGTCTGGTCGACCATGATGATGAAGTCGGTCAGCGCGGGGGAGTAGACGTGCCCGCCGGCCGCCGCACCCATGATCAGCGAGATCTGCGGGATGACGCCGGAGGCCAGGATGTTGTTGCGGAAGATCCGGCTGTACAGGCCGAGCGAGACCACGCCCTCCTGGATGCGGGCGCCGGCACCGTCGTTGATGCCGATGAGCGGGCGGCCGGTCTTGATGGCCAGCTCCTGGACCTTGACGATCTTCTCGCCGTAGACCTCACCGAGGCTGCCGCCGAAGACGGTGGCGTCCTGGCTGAAGATGCACACGTCGCGACCGTCGATGGTGCCGTAACCGGTGACCACGCCGTCGCCGACGGGGCGGTTGTGCTCCAGGCCGAAGTTCGTGCTGCGGTGCTTGGCCAGCGCGTCGAGTTCGACGAACGATCCCTCGTCGAGCAGCGCCAGCACGCGCTCGCGTGCGGTCAGCTTGCCCTTGGCGTGCACCTTCTCCACGGCCGCTTCACCGACCGGGTGCTGCGCCTCCTCGGCGCGCTTGCGCAGATCGGCCAGCTTGCCGGCGGTGGTGTGGATGTCGACTACGTGCGGCGCGGCCGGTGCGGACGGATCAGTAACGCTCGTCATGGGTGTCGATGCTAGCGGCACTTCTAAGAACTGCATAAGAGAGGTGCGAGTTTTGTCACTGTGTCGCCGTCGGAGGTAAGGCTGGGGCGGTGCCGCCCGCCGCCCGCGACTCCATCGCCGCCCTGCTGCTCGACCGGGTCGGTGACCACCGGCTCGGGCTACGCACCCGACAGCGGGACTGGACCTGGGACGACGTGGTCGCCGAGTCGGCCGCGCGCGGAGCACTGGCGCGGTCGTTGCGCCGCGAGGAGCCCTTCCATATCGGGGTGCTGCTGGCGAACGTGCCCGATTTCGTCTTCTGGCTCGGCGGTGCCGCCCTGGCCGGGGCCACCGTGGTCGGGGTCAACCCGACCCGCGGTGAGAGCGAACTGGCCGCCGAGATCCGGCACGCCGACTGCCGGCTGATCGTCACCGACCGCGCGGGGGCCGACCGGCTGCGCGGATTGGACCTCGGCATTGAGACCGACCGGATCCTGGTGGTCGACACACCGGAGTACACCGCACTCATCGACACCCATCGGGTTCCGCCGGCCGTCGCGCCGGGCGTGACGGCCGACAGCCTGCTGCTGTTGCTGTTCACCTCCGGCACCACCGGAACCGCCAAGGCCGTCAAATGCAGCCAGGGCCGGTTGACCCGCATCGCCTCCACCGCCGTGGACAAGTTCGGGCACCACCGCGACGACGTCGACTACTGCTGTATGCCGCTGTTCCACGGCAACGCCATCATGGCGCTGTGGGCGCCGGCGTTGGCCGTCGGCGCGACGGTGTGCCTGACGCCGGCGTTCTCGGCGTCGGGGTTCCTGCCGGACGTGCGGTATTTCGGGGCCACGTTCTTCACCTATGTCGGTAAGGCGCTGGGCTACCTGATGGCCACCCCCGAGCGGGCCGACGACGCGGACAATCCGTTGCAACGCGGGTTCGGGACCGAGGCGTCGCCCGACGATCAGGCCGAGTTCCGGCGCCGGTTCGCTGCCGAGTTGTTCGAGGGGTACGGCTCCAGCGAGGGCGGCGGCGCGGTCGTCCTGGCACCCGACGCACCGGCCGGGGCGCTCGGCCGGCCGGCCCACGACGGTGTGGCGATCGTCAACCCGCAGACGTTGGCCGACTGTGCGACAGCGGTTTTGGACGCTCACGGCCGAGTGCTCAACCCGGACGACGCCGTCGGCGAGATCGTCGACAAGTACGGCACCCGCAGCTTCGAGGGCTACTACCGCAACGAGGATGCCGATGCCGAACGCATCCGCAACGGCTGGTACTGGACCGGAGATCTGGGCTACCTCGACCCTGCGGGTTTCCTCTATTTCGCTGGGCGGCGCGGTGACTGGATCCGCGTCGACGGTGAGAACATCTCGGCCCTGACCATCGAGCGTGTGCTGCGCCGGCATCCGCTGGTAGTGGCGGCCGGGGTCTATGCGGTGCCCGATCCGCGGTCGGGTGACCAGGTGATGGCGGCGATCGAGGTGGCCGGACCCGACCGCTTCGATGCCGCCGAGTTCGGCGAATTCCTCTGCGAGCAGCGCGATCTGGGGTCGAAAGGGCTGCCGCGCCTGCTGCGGGTGTCTGCCGAGCTGCCCGTCACCGGTTCCAACAAGGTTCTCAAACGGGAACTGCAACAACAACGTTGGCACACGGACGAGGCGGTGTACCGGTGGCCGGGCCGGGCTGGGACGCGGCCCGTGTACCTGCCGATGGACGATGCCCAGAAGCGGTCACTGGATGCCGAGTTCGTCGCGTACGGCCGGCAGCGTCACCTCTGAACCGGTCAGGCGGGCTTGCGCAGCACGATCACCGAGAAGCTGGCCAGCCGCGGGATCGGGTGCTTGCGCAGGAAGCTGCTCTTGGCGTTCTCCAGGGCGTGCAACGGCGGGATGACCGAGTAATAGGTGTGCCCGAAGCTGGACTTCCACTGCTCGACCTGGAAGCCGAACTCCTCGAACTTGCGGAACGCCTTCCTGGTCGGGCCGGTGGTGCCGCGGTAATAGGCAGGGAACTTCTCCAGGTTGGGCATGTCCAGGCGCCCGGGCTGCACCCTGTCCAGGATCCGGCGCGCAGTGTGCTCCGGGATCATCTTGTTGATCAGGAACGGGAATGTCCCCAGTGCAGGGAAGAAGTGCACCGAGAGCCCGCCCGGGCGCAGCAGGTTGAAGCAATTCTGGTGGAACACAACGGGATCGGGTAGATGCTCGCAGAGCATCTTGGAGAACACCAGGTCGTAGGTGCCCAGTTCGTCCTCGATCGGCTGACACAGGTCGGCCACCCGGGTCTGCACGTCGACGGCGGCTTTGCCGAGTTCGACCTCGGAGATGTCGACCACCACCCGATGGTCGGCGAAGCCCCACTTTTGGGCGTCGCCCACGACGGGGTTCGCGCCGCCGCCGAGTTCGGCGACCGAGCGCACCCCCTCCCGGCGGGCCAGCTCCAGGACGGATTCGTCATAGCCCTGCCACAGCTCGGCGAAGTCCCAGTATTGGACGCCGCCCGGTGTCCCGGGCGTCTCGGTGAGGTAATTCAGCGTCATCGGCTTGCCCCCGCAAAGTCAACAGATGGAATTCGGACGTTACCGTCGGGCATCTTCCGGTGGGCGGAAATGGTCGAAAAACATCCGGGCGCCCGTCGGCCGGTGATCAGTCCGCGCTGCGCTTCAACAGATTTCGTGTCCGCGTCAATTTTCGTCGGGATGATCGCCGGCATCGGGATGGGGATTTCCCGTGCATCTGCGCGCCCATCGTGTGCCATACAAGCAAAACTTCGGCAGGCGCGGACCGCGATATCTTTCCTATTTCACGTACAGGGCCCCGGCTCCGGCCGCGGGTGAGCGGGCCGTGCCGGCGTCACGAGCGGAGAGCGCGTTTGCGTGGTCAACTATCAGCAACCCCGGAAGTGACCGATCCGGTGCCGATGACGGAGGACAGTGCCGGTGAAGCCGCTGAGCAGCGATCGAACCTTCGGCCCGTCGGCTTTGCTGTCGGATATTAACGGGGTTGGTAACATACCGCTCGACAGGCTCGTACGGACCGGCCCGGGCCGGTCCGTCGCGGGTATCGCCGATCCACTGTTGAGGACATATGCACCAGCCAATGGGAGGCAGGATCGCTCGTGGAACCGATGGCTGAGGTGCGGCGCAGGTTCGACGGTGTCGACGGTCCCAAGGTGGCGATCGCGCACGACTATCTGACGCAGCGCGGCGGCGCCGAGAAGGTCGTGCTCTCGATGAGCCGGGCGTTCCCGGATGCGCCGATCTACACGTTGCTGTACGACCCGGAGCACACCTATCCGGAATTCGCCGACCGCGACGTGCGGGTGTCCGGCGTCAACCGGATACCGCTGTTCCGCCGCAATCACCGGCTCTCGCTGCCGGTGCTGCCGGTCGCGGCGTCGTCGATGTACGTCGACGCCGACGTCGTCGTCACCAGCAGCAGCGGCTGGGCACACGGCTTCCGCACCAACGGGCGCAAGCTGGTGCACTGCCACACGCCGGCGCATTGGCTCTACGCGGCGGAGTACTACTTCAAGCCCGACGGGGACCGGCTCAAGCGGGCGGTGCTGAAGACCGGCGCACCGTATCTGCGGTCCTGGGACCGCCGCGCCGCCCGGACCGTGGACCGCTACCTGGCCGTCTCGACCACCATCCGGGACCGGATCAGGGACGCCTACGGCATCAGTGCCGACGTGCTGCCGTCCCCGGTGGCCATCAAGGAGACCTCCACGGTGGAGGCGGTGCCCGAGGTGCAGCACTGGGCCGGCGCGGACGGCGACTCCTTCTATCTCTGTGTGTCCCGGCTGCTGCCGTACAAGAACGTCGAGGCCGTGATCCGGGCGTTCGCCGGGTCGCAACGTCGGCTCGTGGTGGTGGGCCACGGCCCCGAGGCGGCGCACCTCGAACGCATCAAAACCCCCAATGTCGCAATGCTGTCCGCGCTGACCGACGCGCAGATGGCCTGGCTGTACCGCTCGTGCAACGCACTGATCGCGGCCAGCTACGAGGACTTCGGCCTGACCCCCATCGAGGCGGCGGTGTGTGGCCGACCCAGCGTCGTGCTGCGCTGGGGCGGCTTCCTGGACACCGTCGTCGAGGGCCGCACCGGGGTGTACTTCGACCGCCCCGAACCCGACGCGATCGCCGGCGCGCTGGACCGGTTCGAGGCGGCCGACTTCGATCCGGACACGCTGCGCGCCCACGCCGACCGGTTCACCGAAGCGCGCTACGCGGAATCGCTCTACGCCGCGGTCGACGAATTGGCCGCGGAACGAAACGGCGCCGGCCGGGATGCCGATCGGTGAGCAGACCGTAACGACTCGACGGGCGGCGTTGCTGCCCGGATGGCTATGGTTGTGACGCAAATCCCCGAAGGAGTTAACCGCCCATGACTCGTGAACCCGCGTCGGCCGATCCCGCCGATGTCGCCCGCAAGCAGGCGGCGGCCCCCGGCTTGCGGACCCCGCCCGCTCCCGTCTGGGTGCTCAACGACGAGGGCCGGGTCGTCGACTACAAGATGCAGGGCATGACCCGCGGCCGGAAGATCCGGAACCGGCTGGGCGAGTTGATCTTCAACAGCTTCATCACCTTCATCCCGTCGCACACCATCCGGCAGGGTTATCTGCGCCTGATGGGCGCCAAGATCGGTAAGAACTCGTCGATCCTGCGCGGCACCACCGTGCTGGACATCGAGTTCCTCACCATCGGTGACGGTGTGGCGATCGGTTTCCGCTGTCTGCTGGATTCGCGCGCCGGCCTGTACATCGGCGACAACGTGACCGTCGCCAGCGATGTGCACTTCATCGGCGGCGGGCACGACATCAACCACCCCGATTTCCTGCCGGTGCCGATCCCCACCGTCGTCTGCGACTACGTGTGGATCGCGTCCCGGGCGATGGTGCTGCCGTCGCTCATCGGCCGCGGTGCCGTGGTCGCCGCGCACGCCCTGGTGAACAAGGATGTCGGCGAGTTGGAGATCGTCGGCGGCGTCCCGGCCAAGGTCATCGGGAAACGTGACGCCGACGCGCTGAAGTACGAAAACAAGCATCGGCCGCTGTTCTACTGATGGCTGCGTTCTCCGATCACCGGCTCGTCTTCATCGCGCCGGCCGAGGGCCAGACGGCGGTGGGCGACTACGCCGAGGACCTCGTCACCGCGCTGCGGCCGCATTTCGGGGAGATCGCCCAGCACCGCACCCTGGGGCCGGGCGGGGACAGCCTGGCCGACCTGCGCCGGCACCGCGCGCAGGTGCGCCGGCTGATCGCCGAGGGCCCGCCGGGCCGGACGCTGGTGCACGCCGAACTGTCCACCGGGGTGCTGCCGACGTTCTGGTCGGTGGCCGGTATCGACGGTGTTCCGGTGACCGCGACCGTGCACGACCCGCCGCAGGGCCTGTGGTTCTTGGGCCGCACCCGTTTCGTCGCCAAGTCCCGGCTGCTCACCCACGGCATCCACTACCCGCTGCGGCCGGTGTCGCGCGCCATCGAGGGCGTGTTGCACGGCGAGCGGACCCTGGTCGCGCTCACCGAGACCGGCCGGCAGTCCATCGAGCGCACCTACCCGCGCACCCGCACCGCGTTCATCCCGCACCTGGTGCGCGACCGGCCGGCCATCACGCCGGCGCAGGACCGTCCCAAGGCGGTCGGATTCTTCGGATTCGTCTACCGCGGAAAGGGATTCGAGGAGATTGCCCGCATCCGCGCGGAGCTGCCCGACGACATCGCGATCCGGGTGGCCGGCCGCGGCACCGAGTCGCTGCCGCGCGCCGACGGTATCGAGATCCTCGGCGGGGTGGACGGCCCCGCCGAGGACGCCTTCTTCGCCTCGGTACGGGCCATCGCGCTGCCGTACGGCAAGCGACACTTCTACGCCGAGACGTACCCGGCTTCCGGCGTGGTCGCGCACTCCATGGCCTACAGCACCCCCGTGGTGTGCACCGGTTACGGTTCGCTGGCCGAACTCGGCACCGCGGACGGGGTGGTCACCGTGCCGCCCGTCGAGGGTGAGGTGGCCGCCGGCCTGGCCCGCGAGATCACCGGGCTGCTGAACGACCGCGGCCGACTCACCGAACTGGGGCGCAACGCCGACGATGCCCGGCACGCCCGATCGGCCGCGCGAACCGCCGAGGCGTTCGTGCAGTTGTGGTCGCGCACGCTGGCCGGGCAGCCGGAAGATGCCTGAGCCGGTGCCCGAGCAGGTCTCCCGCGGGGCGGAGGAGGACGCCTCCACCTCGCGGCACCTGATCCAGACCCTGTGGGCGGTGTTCTGGTTGTACGGCGGCCGCGGCGTCGGGCTGCTGTGGACCGTCCTGCTGATCGGCCACCTCGGCGTCGCCGACTACGGCCGCTACGGCATGGCCTATGCGTGCTTCTCGCTGATCGGACCGCCGCTGGACAACCCCTTCGCGGTGCGCTCGGTGCGCGAGTCGCAGGAACGCTTCCTGGCCGAACGCACCACCCGCTATCTGCTCGGGGTGGCGCTGATGGTGGTCGGTGCCGCGCTGGTCGAGGTCAACTACATCGCCTGGTTCGGGTTGTTCGTGGCCGGCGGCGAGATCGCGCTGAAATCCTGGCAGAGCCAGGCCGCCAGGGACGGCCAGCCGCAACGCGTCGCGCAGATCGACACCTTCCGTCAGGTGGCCAGTGTGGTGATGGCCGCCGGCTACCTCTTCATCGCCGACGATCCGACGCTGCAGGCGGCCAGCCTGTGGTTGGTGTCGCCGTACGCCGTCGCCGCGGTGGGCATCGCCTTCGTCGTGCCGCGGCACCGCCCGGGACTGCCGGGCTCGCCGAAACTGATGGCCATCCTGGTCGGCGAGACCCTCGGGTTGGCCGCCTATCTGCAGGGCGATGTGCTGTTGCTGGGCTGGCTCACCAACGACACCATCGTCGGCTATTACGCCATCACCACCACCGCCACCATCGCCGTGGTCGCCGTCGGGCAGTCCTTCGGGATGTCCTACAACCACACGCTGCGCGCGGGGGAGGGCGACCTGTCGGCCGGCCCGCCGCTGAAGAGCACGCTGATCCTCGGTGCGGCGGCGGGATTGTTGATCCTGCTCGCCGGGATCGGGCTGCTCATCTCACCGGCCCCCGCGCAGTTGGCGGTGGCGATGATGGTCATGTCGCTGTTCTGCGCCATGCGCACCATCAGCTCGGTGTTCCAGGCGGTGCTCTACAACCAGCGCCGCGACGGGATCCGGCTGGCCGCCAACCTCGGCCTGGTCCCGGTGAAGTTGGGCTTGGTCGCGCTGCTGGTCGGTGCGGGCGCGGTGGGCGCGGCCATCGCCACCGTCATCACCGACGCCATCCTGCTGGCCATCTACGCCCGCGTGCTCTACCGGAAAGTTGATCGGTGACCGAACCCCCAACCAGTCCCGCCACCAAAGTCACGTTCCTGCTGTCCAAGGATCCCGTTGCCGAACACGGCGGCGATCTGGAGTTGTCCCGGCTGGTGATGGGCCTGGCGGCGGATTCGTATGCGGTGTCGGCGATCTGCCTGTCGCATCAGCCGCCGGGTGCGTTGGACACCGATATCCTGCCCGGCGGCCTGCCGCTGACCCGGGTGCCCAAGTCGGGCGTGCGGCCGGCGCGCCTGCTGATCGATGCCGCCCGCACCCGGCGCAGCCTGGTCCACGTCCGGTTCGACAACGACGAACTGGTCGCTGCCATCGACGCGTCGTCGGCCGACATCTTCGTCGCCGAGCACAGCTACATGGCCGAATCCTTCTTGCGCAGCCGGCATTCCGGCTCCGCCCGGTTCGTGGTGAACACCCATGTCAGCGAGTCACTGGTATGGCGCGCGAGCCGCGGCCTGCTGGGCCGGCTGCAGGTCGGTCAGTTGCTGCGCGACGAGCTGCGGGTGGCCCGCGCCGCCGACGCGGTCGGCACCTTCGATGCCGAGGAGGCCGCCTTCTACCGCAGGCACGGGGTGCGCGACGCCCGCTGGCTGGACCTGACGCTGCCACCGCTGGATCAGGTCGACGTGGCCGCGACGCCGCCCCGGCTGGTGCTGATGGGCACCCGGGACTGGCCGCCGAACCAGGAGGCTTTCCTGGAAGCCCTGCGGCTGTGGCCGCGGATCTGTGACGGCATCCCGGGCGCCGAGCTGTGTGTGATCGGCGCGAAACACTCCACGGCGCCGGATCCCCACTACCCCAGCGGAGTTCGCGATCTGGGGTTCGTGGACGATCTGCCGGCGTTCCTGGCCACCTGCCGGTCGATGATCGCGCCGATCCGCACCGGGGGTGGCGTGCGGGTCAAGATCCTGGACGCCGCCAGGATGGGACTACCGGTCGTCGGGAGCACCCCGGCGGTCGGGTCACTCGGTTCGCTGCTGGATCTGCGGGTCCACGACGACGACGACGCGTTCATCGCCGAATGCCGTCGCTACCTACTCGACGCCGGCGCCGCCGCGGACGCCGGCGACCGGATTTACCAACGCAATCGTCAATATTGGCAGGAGCGGCGCCCGCACGGGGCGGTCGAGGGCCTGTTGTCCGGGGCGGCACCGGCCTCGGTCGGCTAACCGGGAGCGCGCGCCGGGACTGCGGCGGCCGGTATCCGCGCCGCGGCCGGCGCGGTTTCGACCACCTGTGCGGTTTGCCGGAGTTCGTCGGCGTACGCCAGGAAGGTGAGGAAGATCGTGTACAGGAACACGATCTGCGGGATGACCACCACGGGGTGATCCAGATTCAACGCGACAACCGAGAAACCGATAAAGACACCGCCATACAGAGCGCGGGGTAACGAGTTTGCTCGCAGCAGTCGGAATCCGATCACGCAGCCGATGATCACCACCGCGATGAACGCGATGCCGACAAAGATGCCGGCGCGGTGGATGGCGATCAGTGGAGCGTTGGAGACGAAATTCTGGATAAATGCGTAGGCGCCGTCTTTGAATTCGCGCTGCGACCAACCCCAGCCGAACAACCAATGCCCGCTCATTCGGCCGGGGAATTCCCGGATCGAGTCCATGCGGTCGGTGGCGCCGGCGTCATTCGAGCCCAAAGTGCCCAATAGTCGGGTGCGCACCGACGGCACCAGCATGGCCGTCGTGAACGCCACGATGAGCGCACCCACCAGCAGCTGACGGTCCCGCGAGCGCATCTTGTGGAACAGGAACACCAGGGCCACGCCGACCAGGGTGGTGACGATCGCCGACCGGCTCAGGGTCAGGGCGATGGCCAGGCCCAGGATGGTCACCGCGACCGCCCGCTGCCAGCCCACCAGCAGGATCATCGCGATGACGAAGGCGATCACCAGACCGATGCCGGCGGCATTGGGATCCAGCCACAGGCCGCCGAGGCGGGTGAAGCTCTGACTGCCGGCACCGACGGCGAACCGGTCCGTGCGCGGCAGATTCGAGACACCGCCGGTGAAATAGAACCGCTCGGTGTTGGCCACCGCATAGCCGAACAGCCGAAATGGCTGCAGCAGCATCTGATTGGAACCAATTGCCACCGACGCGATACCGAATGCGGCATTGAATGTCGCCGCGTAGACGAAGATGCGGCCGAATTTGGCGAGATGTTCGGCCGGCAGGGCCAGCAGGGCGAAGAACGCGGATGTGGCAATCGCCCATTTCGTGTAGTCCATGACATTCACGATCGAGGTGTACGTGCACACCATCGCGATGCCGGACACGATGACCAGGATCAGGACCGCCTTGGCCAGCGTCGGCCAGCGCTTGGTCGCGGTGGGGTGCACCCACGCGGCGAGCAAAGCGCCCGCGGCGAACGGCAGATACAGCGGCACGTGCACACCGGGGAAGTAACCGAACGGCAGCGCGCCGATGGCAATCGCCATGCCCCAGTAGAGCCACAGCGGATGACGCAGCCCGATGTACACGCCGACGGCGACCGCCAGCAGCGCTGCGACGCCCAAGATCGCGATTTTCCCGCCGACCGCGGCGGCGGCACCCACGACGGCGGCCATCACAATGATTACGGCGCCGATGAGCACATCGCGCCGGGATATCGCGCCCAGATTCATTTCGGACCCGCCCTCATCCGGCAATGATGTCCACTGCATTGTTGCACCCGCCACGCATTTAACTATCCTTGCATTGGTTTCGCTGGACGTGCCACCAGGGTGCGACCGGCATCCGGTGTGCAACCTTGTCGTGGACGCTATCGTTGCACTGTTGTCTCGACTGAGAGCGAATGGGAGTCCTTCTTGGCCATCGGTGATTACCTGCGCATTTTCCGCAGGCTGTGGTGGGTGGTCGTGGGGGCGCTGGCGCTCGGAGCCGTGGTCGGGTACCTGACCACGTTGTTTGCCACACCGCAATACGCATCGACCGTCCGACTGTTCGTCACGACCCAGAGCGGGACCTCGGTCGGTGACGCCTACCAGAACAACTTGTTCTCGCAAGAACGCGTCTTCTCCTACGCCGGCCTGGCCACCAGCGAGCAGGTGGCCGTGCGCGCCCTCGACCAGCTGAAGGCGCCCATCACCACCGACGAACTGCGGGCGAAGATCACCGCGGTGCCCATGCCGCAGACCGTGCTGCTCGACGTCACGGTCAAGGACGCCGACCCGGCCGCGGCGCAGCGGTACGCCAACGCCGTCGCCGATCAGCTGGTCAAGGTGACCGCCGAGCTGGAGACGTCGCGGCGCGGCGGCGAGGCCGCAGCCGGCGCGGTGATCGTCGACGAGGCCAGCTATGGCACCCTGGTGCCGTCCATGGGCCTGCCCACCCGGATCGCCGCCGGTGCCGTGGGCGGTTTGCTGGTCGGTGTGCTCATCGCCCTGGCCGTCGGGGCGTCGGACACCAAGCTGCGCCGCCGGGAACGCGTCGAGGAAGTGTCCGGCGTGGCGCTGCTGGGCACCCTGATCGAGGACGACAGCCGCGACAGTGTGACCGACATCGCCGCCGGCGGGCCCGCCGTCGAACGGTTGCGGGAACTGCGCACCAACGTGCAGTTCGCCCGCACCGCGGGCGGCCAGCAGCCCCGCGTCATCGCGGTCACCAGCCCGTCCCCGCAGGACGGCCGGTCCTCCACCGCGATCGACCTCGCCGCGGCGTTCGCCGAATCCGGTCACTCGGTGCTGCTGGTCGACGGGGATCTGGTGAACCCGTCGCTGCCGGCACTGCTGAAACTGGCACCCGAGGACACCGCTCGTGCCGCAACCAACGGCTTCACCACCCTGGTGGCCGGCCAGCACGACATCTCCGAGACCGTCATCGACGTCGCCGATCGCGGCTTCTCGCTGCTGGCGGCCGGACCGGTGCCGACGGTGCGCGGTGAGCTGTGGGGCGACGAGGCGGTGCCGCGGGTGCTCGAGGTGCTGCGCAGGCATTTCGACTACGTCATCATCGACACCCCGCCGCTGACCAAGTACTCCGACGGCGCGGTGGCCGCGGCGCTCGGCGACGGCGCCCTGGTGCTCGGCCGGATCGGCCACACCAAGTCCTCGGCGCTGCGCAAGGCCCTCAAGGTGCTGGAGACCGCGCACGCGGGAGTGCTCGGCGTGGTGGCGACCTGCGAACCGGGTCATCGCCGGGAACTGAGCGGACACCGCAAGCAGCAGAACGCCGCCGGTGACCAGGGTGCGTCACAGGACGGTCCGGACGAGGACGGCGCACGCCACCTCGCCAGGTCGCAGACCACGGGTTGAGTCCGGTGTCCACGCTGGTATCGCGGACGGCCGCCCTGCTGGCGACCGCCGCATCGGTGGTGTTCCTGGTGTCGGCGTGTGCGCCGGCGCCGGCGCCGCCACCGCCGGACGAGACGCCGGCCATCAAGACGCTGACGCCGCTGTTCAACGGCAAGCCGCGACTGTCCCCGCCGGATATGACCGATGACGGTCCCGGCTCGCTGATCTCGGTGGAACCGCTCAAGGGCGCCGACCTGCTCGACCAGGACGACGCCACCTACATGCGGGTGGTCTACCGGTCCACGTCCGGGGTCGACGGCTCGCCGACCCAGGTGTCCGGTGCGATCGCCATCCCGCCGGGCAACCCGCCCAAGGGCGGCTGGCCCATCCTGGCGTTCGGTCAGGGCACCAAGGGTGTGCTCAACAAATGCGCCAGCAGTCTGTACGGCAGCCTGCCGCTGAACCAGTGGACCATGTCGGTGTTCGTGCAGGCCGGTTTCGCCGTCGCCGTCACCGATTTCCAGGGCGCCGGGGTGGAGGGCTTCCAGCATCCGTTCCTGGACGCAAAAACCTACGGCTACAACGTGATCGACTCGGTACGCGCGGCACGCCGGGTCGGCGCGGACCTCAGCGACAAGTGGCTGGCCTACGGGCACTCCGCCGGCGGCTTGGCGGTCTGGGCGGCCGCCGAACAGGCGCCCAGCTACGGCAAGGGCATGAACCTGCTCGGCACGGTGTCCATGGCGCCGGCCGCGGACATGTCCGGACTGGCCGACGCCGCCTGGAACGAGACGCTCACCCCGGACCAGCGGATCACCATGGTGTTCGCGCTGCAGTCGCTCAAGTGGTTCCACCCGGAGATGGACCTGGACGCCTACCGGCGCGGTGCCACCGCGGAGAACTGGGACGAGCTGCTGGACTGCATTCCCCCCAATTTCGACGACATCGCGCGGGTGCGCTCGCTGATGACCAACGCCGATCTGAAACCGGCCACCTACGAGGACGTGGTGTGGCTGCGGGATCGGCTGCAGGAATTGGCCGTGCCGCAGGCGCGCATCGAGACGCCGATCATCGTCGGCTACGGCACGCAGGACACCTTGGTCAACGAGAAATGGTTCGAACGGGCCCTGGACCGCGCCTGTGCGATGGGCAGCCCGATGGAGATCAGGAAGGGGCCGGGGAAGGGGCACGCCGATCTGGACAGCGGGTACACCCTGCCCTGGCTGATGGACCGGCTGGCCGGTATCGCCCCACCGCCGGATGACTGCGCGGGCCGAAGTTGAGAGCCCCGGTCGACGTCCCGCGGTTCCGCGACTACCTGAAGATCATCGCCGGCGGGTGGCTGGTCATCCTGCTCGCCACGCTGGCCTCGGCGGGTGCGGCGTACGGGGCGCAACAGCTGCTGCGCGACCGCGACTACGAGGCGTCGGTGTTGCTGATGGCGCAGGTGGCCGGTGACCCGGCCACCTTCTCGGCCTACGCGGGCGGGATGGGCGCCAACGCCCGCATCGCCACCTATGTGGGGCTGGCGCAGTCGGATCTGGTGGCCCGGCGCACCATCGATCAGGTCCCGGGTCTGGGGATGACGCCGGAACAGTTGATCGCCGAGACCTCGGCCACCTGGGAGCCCGGCGGGGTGAACCGGTTCGGCCGGCCCAACTCGGCCCTGCTGCGGGTGAAGGTCACCGATCCGGATCCGCGCCGCGCGGTCGGATTGGTCAATGCGGTGGCGGCCAACCTGATGGCCATCTCGCGGGAGCTGGAATGGACCCAGTCCCAGCCCACCGACCCGATCCAGTACACCGGCCCGATCGCCGAACTGGTGCCGGTGGACGCCGCGACGACGGCCACCAGGGTGCCCGCGCCGATGCTCAAGGGTGTCGCGGTGGGCGCAGGCGTGGGTTTCGCACTCAGCCTGATCCTGGTGCTCGCGGTGGGCATCACCCGGGACAAGGTGCTGACCCCGGCACAGCTGAATCACATCGCCAAGCAGGCGATGTCCGGTAACGCGTAGGAGAGAGTTGCGGATGCGACGTTGGAAGTCCGCGGCGGCGGTCCTGGCTTCGGTGGCGCTGGCCTCCGGCCTGATAGCGGGCTGCTCGCAGGCCAAGCCCGCGCAACCGCCGGCGGGCTCGGGGGAGCCGTCGATCCAGCTGCCGGCCGACTACTCGGGTTCCGGGCCGGGCACGCTGATCAGCGCCACCAAGTTCGACACCATCGACCGCCGCATGCTGCGGGTGTCCTCGGTCGCGGCCCGGTTCACCTACACGTCCACCTCGGGGATCGACGGCAGCCCGCAGGTGGTCTCCGGCAGCGTGTTCGCGCCCAACGGTGCACCGCCGGACGGTGGCTGGCCCGTCATCGTCTTCGGGCACGGCACCACCGGCGTCGAGCCAGACTGTGCGCCCTCGCTGTCGCCGACCCTGTTCGGGTTCTCCGACGCGGTCCGCGCGCTCATCCAGCTCGGCTATGTCATGGTGGTGCCGGATTACCAGGGCCTGGGCACCCACGACACCTATCACCCGTACCTGGACGCCGCGACCGTCGGGCACAACATGATCGACGCGGCCCGTGCGGTCCGCAAACTGGTCCCCGACACGTCGGACAAGTGGGTGGCCTTCGGCGTCTCCCAGGGCGGCCAAGCCTCTTGGGCCGCAAACGAATTGGTGAACACCTACGGCGCAGGGGATACCCGGCTGGTCGGCTCGGTGAGCGTTTCGCCGGCCGCCGACGTGACGGGTCTGGCCGACGTCGCCGCCGAGGGCAGGCTGACACCGCAGCAGGCCGTCGCGCTGGCGCTGTTCCTGCGCGCGCTGAAGAACCAGGTCCCCGACCTGAATCTGGACGATTTCCGCCGGGGACTGGTCAAGGAGAACTGGGATCTGCTGACCGGTTGTTCGGATGTCGACGCGCAGAAGCGCCTGGAGATCGCCAACCAGGTGCAGCCCGACGACCTGCGCCCGGCCACCCCGCAGGCCACCGACGAACTGCGCGGCTACCTGAACCGGATGAGCGGGCTGCCGCGGTTCCAGGCCAGCGCGCCGATGCTGATCGTGCACGGTGACGCCGACGAGACGGTTCCGGTGCAGTGGACCGAGGAGGCCGTCAAGCGGGCCTGCGATCTCGGGGACACCCTGGCGTCGTTCATCGCGGCCGGCCGCCATCACGGCGATTTCGACCCCATCGTGGCGCTGGACTGGGTGCAGAAGCGGTTCGCCGACGCCCCGGCCGACAACACGTGCACCGTCGAAGGTGGACCCTCGATCCTGAAGACCACCTGACCCGGACGCGACGACCCGGAGAACGCCATGACAGATACCAACGCCGCCCGCGAGGACGCCCAGCCCGTCATCGAATCGCAGGTGCTGGCGACGTCGCCGACGCACCGGCGCATCATCGGCCTGGACGGGGTGCGCGGGCTGGGCTGCCTGGCCGTGGTCGCCGGTCACGTCGGGATCGCGTATTCGCCGATCGTGCATCACAAGGCGAAGTTGGACATCCTGGGCCTGGCGCTCATCCTGTTCTTCGTTCTCAGCGGATTCCTGCTGTTCCTGCCCTATATCCGCAAGCTGACCAAGCCGGCGGACAAGGCCACCATGCCCGACACGCGGCAGTACGCGCTGCACCGCGTGTTCCGGGTGTTCCCCGGCTATCTGGTCATCTTCTTGATCTGCAACTTCGTGCTGCAGGTGGCCTACATCCAGAACTCGGCGACCCAGCAGCTGGGCACCGATCAGGGCACCGGCATGATCACCGATCCGTGGGAGCTGCTGGCCAACCTGACGCTCACCCAGACCTACGTCCCGGAGTACGTGCAGACCGGCATCAGCCCGTCCTGGTCGTTGACGCTGGAGATCGCGTTCTACGCGTCGCTGCCGCTGCTCGGCATGCTGTTGTTCGGACTGCGTAAGCGCACCGGTGTCGCGCCGCTGACGCTGGCCTGCCTGGCCCCGGCCATCCTGCTGGTGCTCGGCGTCATCGGCCGGTTGTTCGCGCCGCTGGTGTTCCAGGCCACCGGGGAGACCAGCGTGGCCATGCAGAACTGGGGTCCGAACTGGGCCGCGGTGTTCATGCGCAGCTTCTTGACCAATGCCGATCTGTTCGCGTACGGCATGTTCGCCGCCATCCTGTTCGTCGCCATCGAGCAGGGCGTCGTCGGCCCCCGCGCCGCCAAGCGGATCTGGCTGCTGTCCATCCCCGGACTGTTCGTCGCGATGGTGGCCGCGCTGGCGATCACCATGACCGGAAGCGCCTTCGCGACGGCCGGAATCGGTTTCGTCTCAGCCGTTTTCATCATCCTGATCGTGCTGCCGCTGGCGTGGGGCGGGAATTCGAAACTGGCCAGCTTCCTGGATTACAAGCCGTTCCACTTCGTCGGCGTCATCTCGCTGTCGGTGTACCTGTGGCACTACCCGATCCTGCTGCTGCTGGGCCGCTACGGGCTGGCCGCCGGGGACACCTGGGGTGGCATGTTCCGCAATATCGCCGTCGTGGCGGCGGTGACCATCTTGCTCTCCACCGCCACCTACTATCTGGTCGAGAAACCCGGCCTGGGCCTGGTCAAGCGATTCCGGAAGAGTTGATGCGCCACAAGCTGTGGTGGGGCGGTTCGGCCCTGGCCGTCGTCGTGGTGGTCGTGATCGGCATCGTGCTGGTGATCCGGCGCGACGACGCCAAGCCGGTGGGTCAGGGCGCCGAGACGGGGGCGCAGCCCGTGGCGGGCGCCCAGCTGGGCGGACAGGATCCGGGTGCGCTGGTCAGCGCCAGCACCATGCCCGAGTTCAACAAGCGGGCGCAGGGCGCGGCGATCAACGCGGCCCGGGTGGTCTACCACTCCACCGAGGGCGACACCGGCGCGCCCACCGAGGTGTCGGCGTCGGTGTTCGTGCCGCCGGGCGACGCGCCGGCCGGTGGGTGGCCGGTCATCGCGCTCGGCCACGGCACCGTCGGCATCGACGAGCCCTGCGCGCCGTCGCTGTCGGCCTCGCTGCTGAGCATGGCCGAGGTGGTCGACAAGTTCATCGCCTCCGGCTATGCGGTCACGCTGGCGGACTTCCAGGGCCTGGGCGCGCCCGGGGTGCACCCGTACCTGGATTCGCGGACGGCGGGCCGCAACATCATCGATTCGGTGCGCGCCCTGCGCAAGACCTTTCCGAACGTGTCCGACCGATGGGCGGCCTGGGGCGGTTCGCAGGGCGGTGGGGCGGTGTGGGCCGCCAGTGAGCTGGCCGGCGGCTACGCCCCGGACCTGAACCTGATCGCGACGGTGGCGCTGGCGCCGGCCGCCGACGTGGCCGGCCTGGTCGACAAGGCCGTCGACGGCACCCTGAGCAAGGAACAGTCGGCGGCCCTGGTCCTGGTCATCGAGTCGATTGCGCGGCTGGACCCGGCGATCAACCGCGACGACTACCGGCGCGGCATCGTCGCGGACAAATGGGACGTGCTCATCGCATGCGCCGGTGATGCGGTGCGCGACCGCGAGGCCGTCATCGACAAGATCCGGCCCGGCGACGTCGCCCCGCACGACGCGGCGGCGGCCGACCGGCTGCGTGACCACCTGCGTGCGTGGGCGCTGCCCCAGCAGCGCGCCACCGGCCCGCTGTCGGTGACCTACGGCGGCGAGGACGAGTACATCGACCCGGCGTGGACCGCCCACGCGATCGAGGCCGCCTGCGCCATGGGCACGCAGCTGATCTCCGAATTCCAGCCCGAGCACGGCCACGGCGACCTGGACGTCGGAGAGCAGTTCGGCTGGCTGCTCGACCGGATGCACGGCACCCCCGCCTCCGGCGGCTGTGCCTGAGTCTCCGGCGGCTGTGCCTGAGCCTCCGGCGGCGGCCTGAGCCGCAGGTCAGTGCCCACGAGGTGCCCCGATAGCTGCCCGTTAGCTGCATCGTGGGGTACGCCCGGCATCGCGTTTGCGATATCAACAAGAGTTGGTACAACGCAAACGTCGTCACCACAGTTGACAGGATTCGACGGCAACGTAAATATTGTCCTCGGTTTATCCGGCCCCCGGGCGTGGTTCGTGGTTAGATCGCACTGTTCGCACGGCGCGGAACCAACCCCTTGGTTGGCCGGCGCGCAAAGTCGTTCTCGACGGCGGGCAACGGTCGGAAAAGGGTGGGTGCGACATCGCTCACACAGCGAAAAATACGCGCTGGATGTTGCAACTTACGCGAAAGAAAGCGATAGTTTAGGCGAGCCGCGATAGTCTGCGAGCAACAACGCTCGACTGGCGCAGCAAAGAAGGTGGACCTCCAGGTGACTCTTGTGAGAGAGACGGCAGCGCCAGTCGCCGTAGAACGTGCCGAACCTGCCGTTGCTCGTATCGGTGGGTTGCACTGGCAGCGTCGTTACGTTCTGGCCCTGACCATCACCGACGTCTTCGTGGTCGGTGCCGCGATGGCGTGCGCCCAAATGGTCCGGCTCGGCCGGCCAGTTACCGATTTCGATCCGCTGACCAAGTACTTCGGCCTGCTCTCGGTCATCTTCGGTTTTATGTGGCTTGGTTTGCTGACGGCGTACCGGTCCCGGTCGCCACGAGTCGTGGGCGCCGGCATGGAGGAATACCGCCGCGTCCTGTCGGCCACCCTGTCCACGATCGGCGTCGTCGCGGTCACGCTGATGATCTTCCGGCCCGAGTACGCGCGCGGCTATCTCGCGCTGGCCTTCCCGCTCGGCCTGGTGTTCCTGATGCTCGGGCGCAGCGGCTGCCGCCGCGTGCTGAACTTCTACCGGCGCCGCGGACGGTGCGTCACCTCGGTGCTGGCTGTCGGTAACCCGGTGGCCGTCAAGAGCCTGGTCCAGTCGCTGGACCGGACCTGGTGGTACGGCTACTCGGTGGTCGGTGTGTGCCTGACCGGCCGGCCCGGCGGCGGCACCCTGGAGGTGCCCGGCGTGGGCGCGCTGCCGGTGCTCGGTGACGAAGGTCAGGTCGAGGAGGCCATCGCCCAGGTCGGCGCCGACACCGTCGCGCTGACCGCCACCGAACACCTGGGACCCGACGGCGTGCGTGAGCTGTCCTGGGAACTGGACCGCCTCGGCGTGGATCTCGTCGTCTCGCCCGGCATGGTGGACGTCGCGGGCCCCCGCCTGACCATGCGCCCGGTGGCCGGCCTGCCGTTGATCCACGTGGAGAAGCCGCAGTACAGCGGCACCAAGAAGCTGCAGAAGCGGGCCTTCGACGTGTGCGTGGCGGTGACCGTGCTGCTGATGGCCTTCCCGCTGCTGCTCGCCAGCGCGCTGGCCATCAAGCTCACCAGCCGCGGCCCGGTGTTCTACCTGTCGGAGCGGATCGGCCTGGACGGCAAGCCCTTCCGGATGATCAAGCTGCGCACCATGGTTGCCGACGCCGACAAGATGGTCGCCAGCCTGGCCGACAAGAACGAGATGGACGGCGGCGTGCTGTTCAAGATCCGGCAGGACCCCCGGGTCACCCCGATCGGCCGGATCCTGCGCCGCTACAGCGTCGACGAGCTGCCCCAGTTCATCAACGTGCTGAAGAAGGAGATGAGCGTGGTGGGCCCGCGCCCGCCGCTGCCGAGCGAGGCCGACTCCTACACCGATCAGGTGCGCCGCCGGCTGCTGGTGCTGCCCGGTATCACCGGCCTCTGGCAGGTCAGCGGTCGGTCGGACTTGTCCTGGGACGACTCGGTCCGCCTGGACCTGTCCTACGTGGAGAACTGGTCCATCAGCGGTGACCTCGTCATCGCCTTCAAGACCGTGCGGACCGTGCTGGGCGGGGTGGGCGCGTACTGACCAGGGCCGCCGTCGCGGCTTCGGTAGCGTGGATTCGTGCCGCGGTCCGTGTCTGAAACCCCTGGAATCCCCTCCGACACGCGGCGGCCGCGCCGCATCAGGCGCGCAATCGTCGCCGTCGCACTGATCGCCGTCGTCGTCGCCGAAATCGCGGCGGCCGTGGCACTTCTGCCGTTCGCGGTCCCGGTCGGGCTGGCCTATCTCAACCTCTTCCCGTCCTCCGGCGGCGCGCCGGCCCCCATCCAGAGCGCCGACCGCAGCGGTTCCGGCCCCGGGACGCTGGTGTCGGCCACCACGATGCCCGGGGTGACCCGCAGGATCGAGGCGCGGGGGCTGCGGGCCGCGCGGGTGTTGTACCGGTCCACCAACGGGGACACCGGCGAGCAGACCGTCGTGTCGGGGTCGGTGTTCGTCCCGACGGGAACCCCGCCGCCCGGTGGTTGGCGGGTGGTCGCGGTCGGGCACGGCACGCTCGGCATCGACGGGCCCTGCGCACCGTCGTTGTCCGACAACATGATGGGCCTGCTGCCGTTCGTCACCGCGTTCACCGGCCGCGGTTTCGCCGTCGCGGTCGCCGACTATGAAGGCTTGGGCAGCAAGGGAAACCACCCGTATCTCGATGCCCGCACCGCAGGCCTGAACATCATCGACAGCGTACGGGCGTTGCGGCACACCTTCGGTGACGTGTCTCCGGTCTGGATGGCGTTCGGCCATTCGCAGGGCGGCGCGGCGACCTGGGCCGCCGACGAGCAGGCCGGCCGGTACGCGGCCGACCTGACCCTGATGGGGGCGGTGGCCGCCGCACCGGCCGCCGACGTGTCCGGGTTCGTGGACAAGGCGCTGGCGCACACCCTGACCCCCGACCAGCTGCTGGCCATGCCGGTCATCGTGGAGTCGCTGGCCCGCAGGCATCCCGACCTCAACCGCGACGACTACCGGTCCGGTGCGGCCACCAAGTACTGGCAGGTGCTCACCGCCTGCCAGGCGCCGGAGATCTATCAGCGCGGCGACGCCGGCGCGCAGCTGCGCCCCGAATTCGTGGCGCCCCGCGACGCCGCCGCGGCCGACCGGCTGCGCCGGCTGCTGCGTGACTGGGCGCTGCCGCAGCGTCCGCTGTCGGCGCCGCTGTCGGTCTGGTACGGCGGGGCCGATACGCTGGTCGACTCGGCCTGGACGGCCGCAGCGATCGCGAAGGCATGCGCCATGGGAGGAACGGTGACGGTGCAGTTCGAACCGGGGAAGGGGCATGGAGACGTGGACCTGGCTTCCCAATTGGATTGGATGGCAAAACGTTTCGCCGACCAGCCGGTGCGCGATGACTGCTGAACCGCGGGCCCTGGACGCCGCGGCGCTGCGCGCCGCACTCGACACGGAGGACACCGCGGCGCGACCGTGGCGCCGCCTGGACATCGTCGAGGTCACCGGATCCACCAACGCCGACCTCATCGCACGCTCCCGCGACGGTGACGACATAGCCGGGGCGGTGCTGCTGGCCGAGCATCAGACCGCCGGTCGTGGGCGCGGCGGGCGGTCCTGGGCGGGTGTCCGGCATGGGCAGATCATCATGTCGGTGGGTATCGCCACCGACGGCGTCGACGAGCAGCGCTGGGGTCTGGTGCCGCTGCTGGCCGGCGTCGCGGTCGTCGACACGCTGTCCGCGTCGGGCATCGACGCCGGGCTCAAGTGGCCCAACGACGTGCTCATCGGCACCGCCAAGATCGCCGGGATCCTGGCCGAGGTGGCCTCCCCGAAACCCGTCATCGTGCTGGGGATCGGGCTCAACGTCGCCGTCCGGCCCGAGGAGATCGGCCAGCCGCAGGCCACCTCGGTGTATCAGCTCGGGGTCGAGGCGGATCGCACCGATATCGTGCGGACGTTGTTGGCGCGGCTGGGGGAGCGGATCGGGCAATGGCGGACCGGTGACACCGACGCGCTGCTCGACGATTACCGCGCCCGCAGCGCGACGTTGGGGGCCCGGGTGCGTGCCCAGTTGCCGGGAGGCCGGGACATCGTCGGCATGGCCGAGGCCATCGACGGGCAGGGCCGGCTGCGCATCGGTACCGAGAGCGGCAGTGAAGTGGTTTCGGCGGCCGATATTGTGCATTTGCGGCCCGCGGGCGACGGGGCGGTTGAGTAAAGTCACACCGTGGGCTACCCGGAGAACGTGCTGGCCAAGGATGAGCGGGTGGTGCTGCACCGGCATCCGCACTGGAAGCGGTTGATCGGCGCGGTACTGGTGCTGCTGGTCGCCACCGCGCTGGCGGCCTTCGGCGCGGGCTGGGTGAACCAGACCGATTGGGACGGCAACGCCAAACGGATCCTGTTCGCGGTCATCGGCGTGATCTGGCTGATCCTGGTGGGGTGGCTGACGGTGTGGCCGTTCCTGAATTGGTGGACAACGCATTTCGTCATCACCGACCGCCGGGTGATGTTCCGCCACGGGCTGCTCACCCGCAGTGGGATCGATATCCCGCTGGCCCGGATCAACAGTGTGGAATTCCGGCACGGCCTGCTGGACCGCATGCTGCGCACCGGAACGCTGGTCATCGAATCAGCGGCGCAGGATCCCCTGGAATTCCACGACATCCCGCGGGTGGAGCAGGTGCACTCCCTGCTGTATCACGAAGTCTTCGACACCCTGGGTTCCGAGGAATCACCCAGCTGAGCCGCGCGGCGGGACCGCCGCAACGGGGTGACGGTGCCGCTGGCCTGCTCGTGATGGTCCTCGAACGCCTCGGCGATACCGCCGGCGGTGAGCGTGGATTCCAGCGCCTTGTCGGGGTTGCGCGCGAACTCGTCGGGGAAGACGAAGCGGCGGAACGCCCAGAATCGGAAGGCCATCTGCAGCAGGTTGCCGATGACGTACGCCGAGACGAAGTCGGCGATGTTCTCGACCGTGAGTGACACCTCGGGCACGCGCAGCCCCAGCATGTAGCTGGACACCCACAGCGGGGCCATGCTCAGCAGCACCCCGACGCCGCTGACCACGAAGAACAGCAGCGCCTCGTGGTGGCGTTCGCGGCCGCCGCGGTCCTTGAAGCTCCACTCCCGGTTCAGGATGTAGGAGGCGATCACCGCGACGATGCCGGCGATGATCTTGGCGGTCACCGGCTTGGGTTCCAGCACGGTGAGCTTGAGGGTGTAGAAGATCGCCGAGTCGATGACGAAGGTGGTGGCACCGACCAGTGCGAATTTGATCAGTTCATGGTGCCGCTCGGCGAACGGCCGGATCGGGCGAGGCAGCCGCGCGATCGTGGCATCAGCAAAGGACACGAAGAGACAGTCTACGGAAACTCACTGGCCAACGTGAACCTGCGCAGGTCGCGGTGGGTGTGGGCGGCCCCGGTACGCCATGGGAACCGCCATGAAAACATGGTGCCGTGCCACGTACTCCCAAGAGCTCCGCCGCGCCCGTCGTCGCCATGATCGGTGGCGGACAGCTGGCCAGGATGACCCACCAAGCGGCCATCGCCCTCGGTCAGACGCTGCGGGTGCTGGCGGCGGCCGCCGACGAGCCCGCCGCTCAGGTCAGTCCCGACGTGGTGCTCGGCGCGCACACCGACCTGGAGGCGCTGCGCCGGGCGGCCGCCGGAGCCGACGCCCTGACCTTCGACCACGAGCATGTGCCGACCGCCCATCTGGAGCGGTTGGTCGCCGAGGGGGTCAACGTGGCGCCGCCGCCGCAGGCGCTGATCCATGCCCAGGACAAACTGGTGATGCGGCGCAGGCTGGAGGCGCTCGGTGCGCCGATCCCGCGGTTCTCGGCGGTGGCGAGCGTCGACGACGTCGACGTGTTCGCCGCCCGGATCGGCGGTCCGGTGGTGATCAAGACCATCCGCGGCGGTTACGACGGCCGCGGTGTGGTGCTTGCCCGCGACCTGGCGCATGCCAGGGAGGCGGTCGCCGGCTATCTGGCCGACGGTGTCGAGGTGCTGTTGGAGGAGCGCGTCGCCATGCGCCGGGAGCTGTCCGCCCTGGTGGCGCGCTCGCCGTTCGGGCAGGGCGCGGCGTGGCCGGTGGTGCAGACCGTGCAGCGCGACGGGATCTGCGTGGAGGTCATCGCGCCCGCGCCGGGCCTGCCCGGGGAGGTTGCCGCCGAGGCGGAGGCGCTGGGCCTGCGACTGGCCGACGAGCTCGGTGTGGTCGGGGTGCTGGCCGTGGAGCTGTTCGAGACCACCGACGGCGCGATCCTGGTCAACGAATTGGCCATGCGCCCCCACAATTCCGGGCACTGGACCATGGACGGCGCCCGCACCAGTCAGTTCGAGCAGCATCTGCGCGCGGTGCTGGACTACCCGCTCGGTGACACCGCGGCGCTGGCCCCGGTGACGGTGATGGGCAATGTGCTGGGCGCGGCGCAGACCCCGCAGATGTCGATGGACGAGCGGGTGCACCACCTGATGGGCCGGATGCCCGACGCGAAGGTGCACCTGTACGGCAAGGGAGAGCGGCCGGGCCGCAAGATCGGCCACGTCAACATCGTCGGCGGCGGGGGCCAGGGGTCCAGCGATGACTCGGAATACGTTGCGGCACTGAGGGAACGAGCGCAGCGGGCGGCGCACTGGTTGTCGCACGCCGAGTGGACCGATGGATGGGACGGGCATTAGACAGTGAGTGACAAGCGCAGCCCCCGCGTCGGGGTCATCATGGGCAGCGACAGCGACTGGTCGGTGATGGAGGCCGCGGTCACCGCGCTGGCCGAGTTCGACATCCCGTTCGAGATCGGGGTGGTGTCCGCGCATCGCACTCCGGGCCGGATGCTGGACTACGCCCAGACCGCGGCGGGCCGGGGCATCGAGGTCATCATCGCCGGCGCCGGCGGGGCGGCGCACCTGCCGGGCATGGTCGCGGCGGCCACCCCGCTGCCGGTGATCGGTGTGCCGGTGCCGCTGGCGCGCCTGGACGGGCTGGACTCGCTGCTGTCGATCGTGCAGATGCCGGCCGGGGTGCCGGTGGCGACGGTGTCGATCGGCGGGGCGCGCAACGCGGGCCTGCTGGCGGTGCGGATTCTCGGCGCGAGCGACGCCGCACTGCGCTCCCGAATGGAGGACTTCCAGGCGGGTCTGGAGCAGATGGTGCTGGAGAAAGACGCGGCGTTGCGCAGCCGACTGCTCGGCGATTGAGTGAATCGGGATTAACCGGCTATGGTTACTGGCGAGTAGCGAGGAGATCCGATGGTTGCCAACCCGTCCTTTGACCTGTTCCAGCTGTCCGACGAGCACAACGAGCTGCGCACCGTGCTGCGCGCCCTGTGCGAGAAGGAGATCGCGCCGTACGCCGCCGAGGTCGACGCGCAGGCGCGCTACACCGACGAGGCGCTGGCGGCGCTGGACGGCTCGGGTTTCTCGGCGGTGTTCATCCCCGAGCAGTACGGCGGCCAGGGTGCCGACGCCGTCGCGGCGTGCATCGTCATCGAGGAGGTGGCGCGGGTGTGCGCATCGTCCTCGCTGATCCCGATCTGCAACAAGCTGGGCACCACGGGTCTGCTGATGCGTGGCTCCGAGGAACTCAAGCAGAAGGTGCTGCCCTCGATCGCCGCGGGCGAGGCCACCGCGTCGTATGCACTGTCGGAGCGCGAGGCCGGTAGCGACGCGGGCGCCATGCGCACCAAGGCCGTGGCCGACGGCGACGACTGGATCCTCAACGGCACCAAGTGCTGGATCTCCAACGGCGGCAAGTCCACCTGGTACACCGTCATGGCGGTGACCGACCCGGACAAGGGTGCCAACGGCATCTCGGCGTTCATCGTGCACAAGGACGACGAGGGTTTCTCGGCCGGCCCCAAGGAACACAAGATGGGCATCAAGGGGTCGCCCACCACCGAGCTGTACTTCGAGAACTGCCGCATTCCCGGTGACCGGATCATCGGTGAGCCGGGCACCGGGTTCAAGACCGCGCTGGCCACCCTGGACCACACCCGCCCGACCATCGGTGCGCAGGCCGTGGGCATCGCCCAAGGCGCGCTGGACGCCGCGATCGCCTACACCAAGGAGCGCAAGCAGTTCGGCCGCTCGATCGCCGATTTCCAGAACACCCAGTTCATGCTGGCCGATATGGCGATGAAGATCGAGGCCGCCCGGCTGATGGTCTACACCGCCGCTGCCCGCGCCGAGCGCGGTGAGCCGAACCTGCAGTTCCTGGCCTCGGCGTCGAAGTGCTTCGCCTCCGATGTGGCCATGGAGGTCACCACGAACGCCGTGCAGCTGTTCGGCGGCTACGGCTACACCGTGGACTTCCCGGTGGAGCGGTTCATGCGCGACGCCAAGATCACCCAGATCTACGAGGGCACCAACCAGATTCAGCGCCTGGTGATGTCCCGCCAGCTGCTGCGCTGAACGCGCGGTCGCGGGGTCGCGTCAGCTCCAGAGTGACGCGACCTTGCGGTAGGCGGCGCGGGCGGTCTCGCTGCGGCGGGCGATATGGGCCGGGTGCTTGGGCACCGGCACCAGCACGCTCACCGGGTGGTTGACGAACACCGACTCGAACACCGCGGTCATGGTGCGGTCGGCGTAGGCCCGGTCCAGCGCGTGGCGGTACCGGTCGGCGTGCTCGGGCTGGGTGAACAGCACCTTGTTGTAGCCGATGTAGAACGGCACCAGGGCGCCACCCTGCTCCAGGTAGTGCACGGTGCCGACGCACACCCCGGGCCACTGCTGGTTGAACACGTCGTCGGCGATCACGACCCCGCCGTCGATCAGGCTCTTCTCGGCCAGCCGCATATCGCTGAGCACGATCTCCTCGGTATGGCCGCCGTCGACCGAGAACAGCCGCACCCCCGACAGCGCCGGGATGTCACCGGGCACGATCTGGGTGGAATCCCCTTGGTGCACGACGAGGTCGGTGCGGTCGGCCCAGCGGTCCAGGTTGCGCAGGAACTCACTGCGGTCGCCTTCGCCGGACTTGTCGATGTTAGCCGCCTGGTTCTCGAACAGGTCGATCGCGATGGCCTGCTCGCCCGGTTGCTGGAGCAACTTCATGGCGATGAAGAGCTGGCCGTGATGGACGCCGATCTCGGCGATCGGCCCACGGATACCGGCCGCCCGCTGCTGCTCGTCAACGGCCTGCAGCAACCCGATGGCCGCCGACTCCGTATAGCCCTGCACACGTCGATGCCCGAAGTGCCGATATGCAGCGAATTTCATCGCGATGCTTCCCACCTGTCACAGGGTACTCATGAGGCACCCATCTGGCATATAGCATCACATTATTGACGCAAAGGATATTTGGTGCGAGCGCAACCGCCCTGCTCAGCCCGTGGTGACCTTCTCCATCGCGCGCCTGCGCTCCAGTGCGCCGCTGTCCGAGTTTGCCACGAGGACCAGCGAGGCGCCCGCCGACAGCACGGCCAGCAGCTCGGCGATCAGGTCTTCGGCGGTGTCCCAGCCCGCGGTGGACAGCACCCGGTCGCTGTCGGTGAGGCCGCGCGCGCCGGCCGCGTCCGCGGCGGCGGCCAGCACCTCGCCGACGGTCCGGCCGTTGAGGGCGGGGCCCGGCACGCGCTCGGGGATGATCTGGTCGCCGTGCACCCGCACCGCGGTGGCGTAGTCGGTGACACCGACGGGCAGGCCGGGCGCCGGTTTCCCGAACGGGTCCAGCGACAGCACCACCACCTCGCCGGCCGCCGCGGCGGCGTCGGCCTCGTCGAGCCGGTCCGCGGTGCACAGCGCGATATCGGAGGGGGCTGTTTCTAAGGCTGTTTCTGAGGCCGGCTCCGGTCCGAACACCGCTTCCGCGCCGATCCACCAGATGCCCAGCAGCACCGCCGCGGTCTGCCAATGCGCGGGCAACAACACCGCCACCCGGCTGCCCGGGCCAGCGCCGAGTTCGTCGCGCAACAGGTTCGCGGTCTTGGCGGCCCAGTTGGCCAGCGTCACCGTCGACAGCTCGATGCGCTCACCGGTGGCGTCGTCGTAGTAGGTGATCCGCGGCCCGACGGGGTCGCGCCGCATCAGCGGATCCAGCAGCGCCGCGCTGATCGTCGCCATGTCAGTTCACGCACGCCGGGTCGTCGGAACCCGCGGTGAGGATCGGCGACGGCGGCGGGGGCGGCTCGGCCGAATCGCCGGTACCGCCCGAACTCTGCTCGATGACGGCGGAATCACCGGACAGCCCGGTGGGGCCGTCCAGGCCCGAGCCGGGCCCGGTGTAGTCCGAGGACAGCACCACGCGCACCGTGCCGGGCGCCAGCGTGGCGTCCTCGACGACCGGCAGGTTGCCGAGTTCCTTCGAAATCGCTTGCGCCCCAAGGTCGTCGGATTTCGCGGCCTGCACCTGGCTGTTGGTGACGTGCCCGCCCTCGTTGTTGCCCACCGCGCCCGCGGTGAAACCCTTGCCGGTCAGCACCTGCGACACCGATGCCGCCAGCCCGTTGATATCGGTGTCGTTGACCACGTCGGCGGTGGTCTTCTCCGGCGAATAACTGAGCTGCTCGGTCTTGCCCGCGGCCTGGTCGTTGAGCAGGCTCTCCACCCAGTCGTGCACCTGCGTCGGGTCGACCCGCACGACGCTCTGCATCCCGTCGTCGCTCCAGCCGTCCTCCTGCAGGATCGGGATGGTCGCGAACGCCACCGACCCGGCGGCCAGCTTCTGCAGCTGCTGGATGAAATCCATGATGTCCCAGCCGTCGGAGAGCACCACCGAACGCTGGACCGCATCCTGCAGCCGGTTCAGAGTGGACGGGCTGGACAGGGTCTTGCTGGAGATGACCTCGTGCGCCAGGGAGGCCATCACCGACTGCTGGCGGGTCACCCGGTCCAGGTCGCCGCGGGGCAGGTCGTGGCGCTGCCGGACGAAGCTCAACGCCTGCGGCCCGTTCAGCTTCTGCCAGCCGGCCGGGAAGTCGGCACCCGAAAGGGGTTCGTACACCGCGTTTTTCAGGCACACGTTGACGCCGCCGAGCGCATCGGTGATGAGCGAGAACCCGAGCAGCCCGATCTCGGCGTAATGGTCGACGGTCACCCCGGTGAGTTTGGCGACGGTCTTGATCAGCGCTTCGCGCCCGGCCTCGGTCGCCTTGGGCTCGGCCGTGGCGGGGTCCTCGCCCTGAACCTCGACCAACTGCTTCATCTTGTCGAGCTTCACCTCGCCGAAGACGCCGTTGATCTTCATCTTGCCCAGCCCGGGGGCATCCACATAGGAGTCGCGGGGGATCGAGATGGCCGTCGCCGAGCGCCCGTTGTTGGGGATGCGGACCAGGATGATGGTGTCGGTGTTGGTCGACACGTCGTCACCGGCGCGCAGCGTGGCCAGTTCCTCGGCGGACAGTGGGTTGCCGTGCGCATCGGTGCGGCTGTCCAGCCCGACCAACAGGATGTCGATGGCGCCGTCGTCACCGCCGCCGCCGAGCGCCGCCGAGTTGACGTGGTTGATGCCGTCCTCGAACGAGCGCACGGTGCTCCAGGCCACGCCGGTGCACACCACGATGGCGGCAGCGGCGATGACGGCGATGGTCCGGGTCACCTTCACGCGTGCTCCGCCTCCCGGCCCGGTTTCTGCATTGGCTCAGGCTACTGGCGCTGCCGTCGAAGTTGCGGGAGCGCGCACCGGCGTGCCAGCCCGCACCGCGCCGCCCGAACGCTCAGCAGATCCGCAGGTCCGGCCATCTGCGCAGGTCCGGTACATTGGCGGGCATGCACACGCCTCTGAGCAGGGTTGTCGGCCGGTTCGTGATGTTGGTCGTGTTGGTCGCGTCGATGGTGTCGATATCACCGGTGACGGCGCACGCCGCCGTGGTCGCGCCCGCCGACGGCTACGGGTTCGCCCAGGGCTACACCTGGGCCACCGGCAGCCAGGCCGATGCCAGCCGAGAGATCGCCGCCGTCGGTAAGACCGGCGCCTCCTGGGTGCGGGTGCCGGTCGACTGGGGTGTCATCGAGGGCAGCCGGGGCCAGTACAACTGGGGCTACCTGGACAACCTGGTGAACTCGGCGGGCGCGAACAACCTGCGGGTGATGGGCATCATCTCCAACACCCCGCTGTGGGCCCGGCTGGAGGGCGCGCAGCTGCTCTTCCCGTCGTCGCCGCCGCGCAATCCATCCGATTACGGAGCCTTCGCCGCGGCCGCGGCCAAGCGCTACGCCGGCCGGATCAACGCGTGGGAGGTCTGGAACGAGCCGAACCTGCCGCTGTTCATGGGCTTCGCCGACAACAAGGCGGGCCGCTACACCGACATGCTGAAGTCGGCATACGGCGCCATCAAGTCGGTGCAGCCGGGGGCTACCGTGATCGCGGCCGGGCTGAGCCCGCTCGACGGACCGGACTCACCGCCCGGATTCCTGCAGCAGCTCTACGACGCCGGTGCCGGTGGCTTCTTCGACGCCGCCGCCGCGCACCCGTACGTCTTCCCCGGCGGTCTGGCCGCCGACAGCAACCACGGCTGGTCGGATGTGCTGCGCATGCGGGACGTGATGAACGCCCACGGTGACGGCGGCAAGAAGATCTGGCTGACCGAGCTGGGCGCGTCCACCAGTGACATCCCCGGCGACGGCGTGAGCCAGCAAGAGCAGGCCAAGCAGATCACCGACGTGCTGGCCGCGGCCGCCGCGGTGGGCTGGACCGGTCCGGCGTTCATCCACGCGGTGCGCGATCTGGACACCGCCAACCGCAACGACCGGGAGGCGAACTTCGGCGCGCTGCTGACCTCGGATTGGCAGCCGAAGTACACCGCCGGAGTGCTTGCCCGTTAAGCGTTTCGTGTCGCGGCGCCGGTGAGGTGCAGGACACAGCGTGGCACGCCGCTACCCTCTACGACCGTGAGTGACCACCTCTTCATCGTGACGGTGACGTACTCGCCGGGCCCGCATCTGGACCGTTTCCTGGCTTCGCTGGCGCATGCCACCGAGCGACCGGTGACGGTCGTGATGGCCGACAACGGGTCCACCGACGGTGCCCCTGAGGAAGCCGTGCGCCGGTATCCGAACACCCGGTTGTTCCACACGGGGTCGAATCTCGGGTACGGCACCGCGGTCAACCGCGCGGTGGCCGAGTTCGTCACCGACGGTGACTGGCTGGTGGTGGCCAATCCCGATGTGCAGTGGGGACCCGACAGCATCGACGAGATGTTGGCCGCCGCGCAGCGGTGGCCGGCCGCCGGCTCGCTGGGGCCGCTGATCCGGGATCCGGACGGCACCGTGTACCCCTCGGCGCGGCACCAGCCCAGCCTGATCCGCGGCGGTATGCACGCGGTGGTCGGCCCGGTGTGGAAGAACAACCCGTGGACGGCGGCCTACCGGCAGGAGCGGCTGGCACCGAGCGAGCGGCCGGTGGGCTGGCTGTCCGGGTCGTGTCTGTTGCTGCGGCGCGCGGCGTTCGACCAGATCGGCGGTTTCGACGAGCGTTATTTCATGTACATGGAGGATGTCGACCTGGGGGATCGGCTGACCGCCGCCGGGTGGCAGAACGTCTATGTGCCGTCCGCCGAGATCGTGCACGACAAGGGTCACGCGGCCGGCCGCGATCCCGCGAAGAACTTGGCCGCGCATCATCGCAGCACCTACACTTTCCTCGCCGATCGGCATCCCGGCTGGTGGCGGGCACCGTTGCGGTGGACTATTAGGGGGGCCCTGGCTGCCCGGGCTGGACTCGTCGTCGGTAACTCCCGGCGCAGACAGGCGAAAGGACGGCTCTAGGCATGGTCGATCCGTCGAAAGTCGATGCCGTCATCCTGGTCGGTGGGCAGGGCACCAGGTTGCGCCCGCTGACCCTGTCGGCGCCCAAGCCGATGTTGCCGACGGCCGGGCTGCCGTTCCTGACGCACATGCTCTCCCGCATCGCCGCGGCCGGGATCGAACACGTCGTGCTGGGCACGTCCTACAAGGCCGAGGTGTTCGAGGCGGAGTTCGGCGACGGCTCCAAGCTGGGCCTGCACATCGAGTACGTGGTGGAGGAGCAGGCGCTCGGCACCGGCGGCGGGATCGCCAACGTCGCACCGAAACTGCGGCACGACACCGTGCTGGTGTTCAACGGTGACGTGCTCTCCGGAGCCGACCTGGGTGCCCTGCTGGCCTGCCATGAAGAACACCAGGCCGATGTGACGCTGCACCTGGTCCGGGTCAGTGACCCCAGGGCGTTCGGCTGTGTGCCCACCGACGCCGACGGGCGGGTCACCGCATTCCTGGAGAAGACCGAGGATCCGCCGACCGACCAGATCAACGCGGGTTGCTAC
The DNA here is from genome assembly GCF_002101555.1 of Mycolicibacterium canariasense. Lineage (GTDB taxonomy): Bacteria > Actinomycetota > Actinomycetes > Mycobacteriales > Mycobacteriaceae > Mycobacterium > Mycobacterium canariasense. The sequence continues at coordinate 30,711 of NZ_LQOL01000038.1, read as the reverse complement.
GTGTTCCGGCGTGAGCTCATCGACGAACTGCCCAAGGGCCGGGCCCTCTCGGTGGAGCGCGAGGTGTTTCCCGCGCTGCTGGCACAGGGCCGCAAGGTGTGCGGATATGTCGACAACAGCTATTGGCGGGATATGGGCACGCCCGACGATTTCGTGCGCGGCTCGGCCGACCTGGTGCGCGGGATCGCACCGTCGCCGGCGCTCAACGGCCAGGGCGGTGAGCGGCTGGTGCACGACGGGGCCGCGGTCGCGCCCGGCGCGCTGCTGATCGGCGGGACCGTGGTGGGCCGCGGCGCCGAGATCGGTGCCGGCGCGCGGCTGGACGGTGCGGTGATCTTCGACGGGGTCCGGGTGGCCGCCGGTGCGGTGATCGAACGCTCCATCATCGGGTTCGGCGCCAGGATCGGGCCGCGTGCGCTGATCCGGGACGGCGTGATCGGCGACGGCGCGGATATCGGCGCGCGCTGCGAACTGCTGCGCGGCGCCCGGGTGTGGCCCGGGGTGACCATCCCCGACGGCGGGATCCGCTACTCCACCGACGTCTGACGGTGCCGCGCCGCGGCGCCGAGGGCGGCCAGGGCCGGGTCGCCGTCGGGTAGCGCGTCCAGCGGCCACCAACGCAGATCGAGTGATTCCTCGCTGCGCACGATGGCCGCGCCGGCCGGTGCGCGGACGACGAACTGCAGATCCAGATGCCGGGTGGGCAGGCCCAGCGAGCAGGTCAGTGGGTGCACGTGCACTCGGGCCAGCGCGGGATCCAGGCGCAGCCCGGCGATCCCGGATTCCTCCGCTGCCTCGCGCAGCGCGGCCGCGGTGATGTCGACGTCCTCGTCCTCGCAATGCCCGCCCAGCTGCAGCCAGCGCCCGATCCGCGGGTGCAGGGTCAGCAGTGCCCGGGTGCCGGTGTCGTCGAGTACCAATGCCGATGCCGTGATGTGGCCGGGTTCGCACGCCCGCCGGCAGGCGTCCGGGCGGGCCAGCACGAAGGCCAGCACCGCCTGCCGCAGGGCGTCCTGCTCGGGATCGGGTGCGTCCCAACGGGTCAGCACGTCGACGACGGAGTCGTGCAGGGTCATCGCAACACCAGCAGACCGTCGGTGTCCGCCGGCTCGCGGGGCGCCGGCGGTTCGAGTGGGTGGCCGATCGCTATGGCGCCCAAGGGTTCCCAGTCGCCCGGCAACTCCAGCTCCCGGCGGACGGTGTCGGCGGCGAAGATGGTCGACCCGATCCAGCAGCTGCCCACCTCCCGGGTGGCCAGGGCCACCAACAGGCCTTGCACCGCGGCGCCGGCGGCCACGGTGAACATGGTGTGTTCGGCCGCCGTGCGGGCCGGGTCCGGATAGCTGTGCGCACCGTCGGGAACCATGAACGGGATGACGACTTCGGGGGCGTCGTAGAGGATCTGGCCCCGGCGCACCCGCCGGGCGATGTCGTCGGGCGGGCGTCCGTCGCCGGTGAGATCGGTCTCCCAGCGGCGCTTCATCGCGTCCAAAAGTCTTGTGCGGGTTGCCGGTTCACGCAGCCAGACGAACCGCACCGGTCGCGTGTGGTGGGGTGCGGGCGCGGTGAGCGCCTCGGCCACCGCCGCCTCGATCAGTGCCGGATCGACGGGGTCGGGGGCGAAGCTGCGGATGGAGCGGCGCAGCAGCTGGGCTTGGCTGCGGCCCAACGCGATCGCCTCGGCGGTGCCCAGCCAGAACAGATCGTCCTCGCCGTTGCGCACCAGGGTGCGGCCACCGGAGCCGTCGTCGTGCAGGGTCAGGCCGCGCACCACGGCCACCGGGATGCCGGTCAGCTTGCCCTTCACCAGATCCGCGGCGGCGGCCAGTTCGTCGGCGACCGCGATCTCGGTGACGATCAGTTCGTTGCCGAAACCGTCGTGCGAGCCGCCGTAGCCGTGCAGCACCGTCAGGCCGGCCGCGCCGATCGCGACATCGGTCTGGCCGTTGCGCCAGGCCCGGCCCATGGTGTCGGTGACCACCACACCGACCCGGACCCCGAGTCGGCGCGCCAGGCCGTCACGCACCGCGGCCGCGCTGCGGTCCGGATCCACCGGCAGCAGCGCGAGTTCGGCGGCGTCGACATTGGATCCGTCCACGCCGGCGGCGGCCTGGATGAGCCCGAAAGCGTTCTCGGTGATCAGGGTGCGGCCCTTGCGGGCCAGGACGCGGACCGCCTCGTCGTCGATGAGTTTGCGGCGCAACGCGTCCCGCTGCTCGGGGTCCGAGGGTGCGGCGACGATGCGCCCCTCGGCCTTGGACAGCACCTTGCTGGTGACCACGACGACGTCGTCGTCGCGCAGCCAGTCCGCGGCAGCGGCGATGGCCGCCGCGACATCGTCCCCTGGCCTGAATTCACCGAGCCCGTGGACGGGAATGATCTCGATCGCCGCCGAAGTGCCGTGGTCGGGGTGCGAAGTCACAGCGTCACGCCTGCCAAACGGATGCCGGCGCGCACCATCTCCGCGGTGGCGGCCGGGTCGGTCATCAACAGTGGCGCCTGCTGCACCTGTACGCCGTCGATGTCGGCGGTGTCGCCCTGGTCGATCAGCCAGCCGTCCAGGATTCCGGTGCCGGTCCGGGCGCCGAAGTGTTCCCCGACGCCCTGTGAAGACGATTCGACCCCGATCACCCGCAGGCATTCGTCGGCCATCCCGCGCAACGGTTTTCCGGCCACGATGGGGGAGTACCCGATCACCGGGGCCGCCGTGGACCGCAGCGCGCCCCGGATTCCGGGGACGGCCAGGATGGTCCCGATGCTCACCACCGGGTTGGACGGGGCCAGCAGCACGACATCTGCCCCGGCTATCGCGTCGAGCACACCCGGTGCGGCGGTTGCCTTGTCGGACCCGACGAAGGCGAAGCTGTGAGTGTGGATCTGCGCGCGATAACGCACCCACCACTCCTGGAAGTGGATGGCCCGGCGTTCGCCGTCCGGATCGGTGACCACGACATGCGTTTCGCTGCGGTCGTCGGTGACGGGCAGCAGTCGGGCGCCGGGCTGCCACCGGTCGCACAACGCCTCGGTCACCTGGGACAGCGGGTAGCCGGCGCGCAGCATCTGGGTGCGCACCAGATGGGTGGCCAGATCGCGGTCGCCGAGGCCGAACCAGTCGGGCTGTACCCCGTAGGCGGCGAGTTCCTCCTTGGCGTGCCAGGTTTCGTCGCGGTGGCCCCAGCCGCGTTCGGGGTCGATGCCGCCACCCAAGGTGTACATGCAGGTGTCCAGGTCCGGGCAGATGCGCACGCCGAACATCCATGCGTCGTCGCCGACATTGACCACGGCGGTCAGCTCATGCTCAGGCGTCTCGAGGCCGGACGAGGACGGGCCGCCGTGGCTGGCAAACCGGCCCAACCCCAGCAGATGCTGCACGCCGAGCAGGAACCGGGCGCCACCCACGCCGCCGACCAAAACGGTGACCTTCACGCCTTCAGACCCTAGGCCAGCACCCCTGTGTGGCCGACATCGCGGCGGGTGTGGCGAACACGCCGGTACAGGGACACGCCGGATCTATGTCACGAGATGGTATGAAAATCACTTCCACCGCTTGACCCTGGCAGCTAACAAGTGTCTAATCACATCAGTGTCATTTCGCGGTTGCACCCCGGTTCCGGTGTCGCAGACCGAGATTCGATCACTTGTTCGAAGGTCTTCGACAGTGAGCGTATCGGGGATGGCCTTACACCACAATAGTGATGGCGGGAGTGGAGCTCCGTAGAGCTCCAAAATGGGGACTATTAATCAGGTGAGGAGGCGGAACATGTCTTTTGAGCAGGTCAATTTCGACCGCGTGCTCCGGTTCGACGACCGGCAGCTCGGTTCAGTGGACAACGAACCGCACACCACTACCGGTTCGGTGCCGTTCGAGGTGACCGGACGCCCGCAATTGAGTTTGGTACCGGAACGCATGGACTTCGACGCGGTCGCGGCCGACGAAGAAGACGATCAGTGGCAGGAGCGTGCCCTGTGCGCGCAGACCGACCCTGAGGCCTTCTTCCCCGAAAAGGGCGGCTCCACTCGCGAGGCCAAGCGCATCTGCCAGGGCTGCGAGGTTCGTGATCGCTGCCTGGAGTACGCGCTGGCCAACGATGAGCGGTTCGGTATCTGGGGTGGGTTGTCCGAGAGGGAGAGACGCCGACTCAAGCGCGGCATCATCTGAAGCGAACGGCTCGGCCTCCCGGCTGAGCCGTTCTGCGTAGGTGGCTAATCGTCTTCGATCGACGGGTCGATGACAGACGGCTCGACGCCCAGATACGTGGCCACCTGTGCCACCAGTACTTCGTGCAGTAGATCCGAAAGATCGTCGGTGTCCTTGGCGCGGCGTTCGATCGGTTTGCGGAACAACACAATTCGCGCGCGGGTGGAATTCCCGCGGACATCCACGCCGGCCGGGATCAGCCGTGCCAGGGCGATCGGACCGTCGGCGACCACCTCCGGTGGCCATTGCACGCTGTCGGGATCCTTGGGGGCGATCCGCGGGATCTCGTCGACGGCGACGTCGAGGGTGGCCACCCGGTCATGCCAGCGGCGCTCGATCGGCTCGTAGGCTTCCAGCACCGCCATGTCGAAACGTTCGGCCCGGCTGCGCCAGCCCGGCACGGTCGGCGGCAGTAGCGGCCCGCGCATGTCGCGGCCGCGGCGTGATCCGCGATGGTTGCGCTGCGCCACGGATGAGATGGTAACGGTTGGAGATCGGCGCTTGTCGCACTGCGCGTGTCCGTGTGCCCGCGACGTTTCCGCACGATAATCTTCGCAGCGTGAATGTTCCCCGTCGCTGCTGCCGGCCCGGGTGCCCGCACTACGCCGTGGCGACGCTGACCTTCGTCTATTCGGACTCGACAGCCGTCGTCGGACCCTTGGCGACCGTGTCCGAGCCGCACTCGTGGGATCTCTGCGTCGTCCATGCGGGACGGATCACCGCGCCGCGGGGCTGGGAGTTGGTGCGCCATGCCGGGCCGTTGCCCGCGCACCCCGACGAGGATGATCTGGTCGCGCTCGCCGACGCCGTGCGGGAACGCAATGACGGCCTGCCCTCGATGGTGAACGGCGTGACCGCGGGCTTCTCCGATCCGTCGACCGGCGTTCCCGGGGGCGCGTTGATCGCGCCGCCGATCCGCCGCCCGGAAACCAACGGACGCCGCCGCGGTCACCTGCGGGTGCTGCCGGACCCGCCGGAGACCGGCGGCGAGTAGCGCAGCGGCGGGACCTACCGCGGCGGAATACCGGAGCCACTAGGCTGGCTGCCAAGTCACCATTCCCCAGCCCGGTCGATCCAGAGAGCGAGGACAGCCATGCCTCGGCCCGCCGCCGCAGTGAATGCTGTGATCAAGGCCTACGACGTGCGCGGTCTGGTCGGAGAGCAGATCGACGAGGCATTCGTGCGCGATGTCGGCGCCGCCTTCGCCCGGCTGGTGCGCGACGAGCCCTCCCGCGCGGCGACCCAGGTGGTCATCGGCCACGACATGCGCAGCAGTTCGCCCGCGCTGTCCGAGGCGTTCGCCGAGGGCGTCACCGCGCAGGGGCTGGACGTGGTGCGGATCGGACTGGCCTCGACCGACCAGCTGTACTTCGCCTCGGGATTGCTGGATTGCCCGGGTGCGATGTTCACCGCCAGCCACAACCCGGCCGCCTACAACGGCATCAAACTGTGCCGGGCCGGCGCCAAGCCGGTCGGTCGCGAGACAGGCTTGGCGACGGTCACCGAAGAGGTCATCGCCGGCGTGCCCGCATATGACGGCACGCCCGGCGGCGTGCAGGACCGCGATGTGCTCGCCGACTACGGCGCCTTCCTGCGTTCACTCGTCGACCTGGCCGGCCTGCGCCCGCTGCGGGTGGCCGTCGACGCCGGTAACGGGATGGGCGGGCACACCACGCCCGCCGTGTTGGGCGAGATTCCCGGACTCACCATCCTGCCGTTGTATTTCGAACTCGACGGCACCTTCCCCAACCACGAGGCCAATCCGCTGGATCCGGCCAATCTGGTCGATCTGCAGGCACACGTCATCGCCACCGGGGCCGATATCGGCCTGGCCTTCGACGGCGACGCCGACCGGTGTTTCGTCGTCGACGAGAAGGGCGTTCCGGTCTCGCCTTCCGCCGTCACCGCGCTGGTGGCCGGCCGGGAGTTGGGACGCGAGATCGGGGCCACGATCATCTACAACCTGATCACCTCCCGCGCCGTGCCGGAGCTGGTCGTCGAACGGGGCGGTACCGCGGTGCGCTCCCGGGTGGGCCACTCCTATATCAAGGCGCTGATGGCCGACAGCGGCGCGATTTTCGGCGGTGAGCATTCGGCGCACTATTACTTCCGCGATTTCTGGGGTGCCGACTCCGGCATGCTGGCGGCCCTGCACGTGCTGGCCGCCCTGGGGGAGCAGCAGCGCCCGCTGTCCGAGCTGATGGCCGACTACCAACGCTACGAGGCCTCCGGCGAGATCAACTTCACGGTCGGCGACGCGCCTGCGGTCGTCGACTCGGTGCTCACCGCTTTCGGCACCCGGATCCATTCCATCGACCACCTCGACGGCGTGACCGTCGATCTCGGTGACGGTCGGTGGTTCAACCTGCGCAGCTCCAACACCGAGCCACTGCTGCGGCTCAACGTGGAGGCACGCACCGGCGAAGAGGTCGACGAGATCGTCCGCGAAGTGGGCGAACTCATTGCCGGGGCAAGCGAGTCGGTGCCGTGACGTCGCGGGCCGCCACGATCGATCTGGACGACGTCGAGGGTTTACTCGCCGCCGACCGGGAGGGTCTGTTGCGCGCCGCTGCGATGGCCGGAGCCCAGGTGCGGGCCGTCGCGGCCGCTGTCGACGAGGGTGCCCTCGACCCGGTGCGCTCCGACCTGCCGCCCCGCACCCTGATCTGGGTTGCCACCGGCGGCCCGGCCGTGACGGCAGGAACGATGTTGTCGACGGCGCTGGGCGCCTCGACATCGGTGCCGATGGTGTCGGCCGCCGAGGTGCCGCCGTGGATCGGCGCGCTGGACGTGTTGGTGGTGGCCGGGGCCGACGCCGGCGACCCGGCCCTGGTGACGGCCGCCGCCACCGGGGTGCGCCGGGGCGCGAGGGTGATCGTCGTCGCGCCGCACGAGGGCCCGCTGCGTGACGTCACGGCCGGTCGCGCGGCGCTGTTGCCGCCGCGCTTGCCGGTGCCCGAGGAGTTCGGGCTGTGCCGTTACCTGGCCGCCGGTGCGGCGGTGCTGGCCGCCCTGGATGCGGGCATGCGCGTCGATGTCGGCGCGCTGGCCGACGAGTTGGATGCCGAGGCGTTGCGCAACAGCGCTTCCCGCGAACTGTTCACCAATCCCGCCAAGACGATCGCCGAACAATTGACGGGGCGGGACGTGGTGTTCGCCGGTGACACCAGCGCCTCCGTCGCGCTGGCCCACCATGCAACCGCGGTGCTGCTGCGCATCGGCCACCAGGTGGTCGCCGCCGCCGGTCTCGCCGACGCGTTGGTCGCGGCGGGCGAAATGAATTCGGGGCCGGCCGATTACGAGACGGCGCTGTTCCACGACGAGGAGATCGACGGGCCGCTGCCGGCGCGGGTCCGCGTGGTGGTACTGGCCTCCGACGAACAACGGCAGGCGGTGGTCACGCGAACCGAGAGCCTGGCCGACGTCATGGTGCTCAGCGCCGACGACGTGCCCGACATGGCGACACCGCGAGCGGCCGGACGACCCGAACAACAATTGGCCATGTTGGCCGTACGGCTGGAGATGACGGCCGTGTACCTGAGACTGGCGCGAGGGTGAGATCGTGAATCTGCTGCACGGCGCGGTGCGCAAGTATGCCTGGGGATCGCGGACCGCGATCGCCGAGTTCACCGGACGGCCCAGTCCCACAGTGCATCCCGAGGCGGAACTGTGGCTGGGAGCGCATCCGGGGGATCCGGCGCAATGCGAGACCGCCGACGGCGGGCGTTCGCTGCTGGAGATGATCAATGCCGACCCCGAAGGCCAGCTCGGCGAACCGATCAGGGCCAGGTTCGGCAACGCGTTGCCGTTCCTGGCCAAGGTGCTGGCCGCCGACGAGCCGCTGTCGCTACAGGCGCACCCGAGCGCCCGCCAGGCCGAGCAGGGCTTCGAGCGGGAAGAGCGGCTTGGCATTCCGGTTTCGGCGCCCAACCGCAACTATCGCGATCGCAGCCACAAGCCGGAACTGATCGTCGCACTCGGGCCGTTCGAGGCGCTCACCGGATTCCGCTCCGCGGCGCGCACCGTCGAGTTCATGCGGGCGCTGGCGCAGGCCAACCCCGCCGCCGACCTCGACCCGTTCATCACCCTGCTCAAGGACCAGCCCGATGCCGACGGTCTGCGGGCGTTGTTCACCACCTGGATCACCGCGCCGCAGCCGGACCTCGACATCCTGGTGCCCGCCGTGCTCGACGGAGCGGTCGGCTACCTGCGCTCCGGTGAGACGGATTTCCAGGCCGAGGCCAAGACCTTGCTGGAACTCGGGGAGCGCTACCCGGGGGATGCCGGTGTGCTGGCGGCGATGCTGCTCAACCGGATCACCCTGCAGGCGGGGGAGGCGGTCTACCTGTCGGCCGGAAACCTGCACGCCTACCTGCACGGTGTCGGGTTCGAGGTGATGGCCAACTCCGACAACGTGTTACGCGGCGGTCTGACCCCCAAGCACGTCGATGTGCCGGAGTTGCTGCGGGTACTGGATTTCACCCCGACGGGGGACGCCAAGATCGTCCCGCGCGCCGTCCGGGACGGCCTCGAATGGGTATACGACACCCCGGCACCGGAGTTCGCGGTCTCGGTGCTGTCGGTCGAGGGCGAGTACCTCGGTCACGAGGTCGATGCTCCCGCCGAGCACGATGGTCCGCAGATCCTGCTGTGCACGCAGGGCTCGGTGGAGGTGTTCGCGAAATCGGAGACGGTGACCTTGGCACGCGGCACCGCGGCATGGGTGGCCGCCGACGACGGCCCCATCCGGCTGCGCGCCGCTGAGCCGTCGAAACTGTTCCGGGTCACCGTCAACTTCTGACCCGAGATGTTTTACATCGCCATTACCTGCTGAATCGCGGTGTAATCCATTGGATACCAACGGGAAACGCTGACCTCCTACCGTCCTTTCGGTAGCCACGCGCCACGCGTGGCCTGACGAGAGGATTTCCCGTTGAAGACGCCGTCGAACCAGATCGAACTGACCGTCGCCGACTCCAGTCGGATGCCGTGGGACACCTTCGTGGTGCCTCAGATCGGTGCGGAGATACCGTCCAAGGAGCTGTTCTCCGATCCGGAGACGGGCATGCAGGTGTTCCTGCTCCGGTACGCGGCCGGCTTCACGAATGTGTGGCACACCCACCCGCACGGCCACGGCATGTACGTGCTCGACGGGGTGCTCAACACCCACAAAGGCCAGTACGGGCCCGGCAGCTTCGTGTGGTTTCCCGAGGGTGGGTGGATGGAACACGGTGCCACCGCCGACAACGATGTCACCTTCTTGTTCATCACCAACAAGCCGTTCGCGATCTGCTACGAGACCGACGCCGACCATCCGTATCCGATGGACGCCGGCGTCGACTGAGGCGCTACCCCGTCTCAGCGGTCAGGGCGCCGGGCCGCCGGCACCTGCCCGAGTGGACGGTTTCGGGCGCCCGGTCGGTCGGTTGATCGCCGAACCCATTGTGACTGGCGCCACAGGGGCTCACCGTGGTCGGTGCAAGCATTCATCGACCACGGAAGAGCACGCTGATGGCCATTGAGCTGAACCAGATTTGGGACTTCCCGATCAAGGAGTTCCATCCGTTTCCCCGCGCGCTGCTCGGTGTCGGCGCGCACGACATCATCGGTGTGGAGGCCAAGAACCTCGGCTTCAAGCGCACCTTGCTGATGACCACCGGCCTGCGCGGCTCGGGCATCATCGAGGAGCTCACCGGCAAGATCGAATACCAGGGCGTCGAGGTGGTGCTCTACGACAAGGTGGAGTCCAACCCCAAGGACTACAACGTCATGGAGGCGGCCGCGCTGTACCAGCAGGAGAAATGCGACAGCATTATCTCCATCGGCGGCGGCTCCAGCCATGACGCCGCCAAGGGTGCCCGCGTCGTCATCGCCCACGACGGCCGCAACATCAACGAATTCGAGGGCTTCGCCAAGTCGACCAACAAGCAGAACCCGCCGCACATCGCGGTATCCACCACGGCCGGGACGGGTTCGGAGACGTCCTGGGCCTATGTCATCACCGACACCTCCGATATGGAGCACCCGCACAAGTGGGTGGGTTTCGACGAGGCCACCATCGTCACCCTGGCGATCGACGACCCGCTGCTGTACTACACCTGCCCGCAGCATTTCACCGCCTACTGCGGATTCGATGTGCTGGCCCACGGCAGCGAGCCGTACGTGTCCCGCCTGGATTTCGCTCCGTCGCTCGGAAACGCTTTGTACTCGGTGGAATTGGTGGCCAAGCACCTGCGTGAGGCGGTGTTCGAGCCACGCAACCTCAAGGCCCGCGAAGGGATGATGAACGCGCAGTACATCGCCGGGCAGGCGTTCAACTCCGGTGGCCTGGGCATCGTGCACTCGATCAGCCACGCCGTCTCGGCGTTCTTCGACAGCCACCACGGACTGAACAACGCCATCGCGCTGCCGCGGGTGTGGGAGTACAACCTGCCGTCGCGTTACGAGCGCTACGCGCAGTTGGCCACCGCCATGGGGGTGGACACCCGCAACATGACCACCGTGCAGGCCGCCGACGCCGCGGTCGAGGCCGCCATCCGGTTGTCCCAGGACGTCGGCATCCCGGACAACTTCTCCCAGGTGCGCACCGACTCGTACGCGAAGAACCGGATGAACACCGGGAAGTACGCCGGCCGGGGCGATGTCATCACCGGCGACGACAAGACCGTGCTGGCCATCTCCGAGCACATCCAGGACGACTGGTGCACGCCCGGCAATCCCCGCGAGGTCACCGTCGAGTCGATGATTCCCGTTGTGGGGCACGCCATCAACGAGTCCTACTAGGCACTGATGCGGACCCGTTCAGCGGCAGCACGAGCCGCTGAACGGGCCCTGTCCACACAACAGGAGATCGAGATGACCGCTGAGACGGTCCGCACGCTGGACCACCCCGTCACCTTCGACAACGCGGCCGATCTTTCCGCCGCGCTGCGCGAGCAGGACTACATCGCCGATGACGACTTGGCCACCGTCGTGCACCTGGCGACCGCGCTGGACCGCCCGCTGCTGTTGGAGGGACCGGCCGGGGTGGGCAAGACCGAACTGGCCAAGGCGCTGGCCGCGGCCGGCGGCAGGCGATTGATCCGCCTGCAGTGCTACGAGGGTCTGGACGACAACCGCGTGCTCTACGAATGGGACTACGCCAAGCAACTGCTGCACGTGCAGCTGCTGCGGGACCGGATCACCGCGGCCACCGCGGGCATCGACGATATCGAAGAGGCCTCGCGGTATCTGGCCGAGCGCGACTTCGGGCTCTACTCGGAAGCCTTCCTCTCGGTGCGGCCGCTGCTGGAATCGGTGCTGTCCGAACAACCGGTGGTGCTGCTCGTCGACGAGGTCGACCGTACCGAGGAGGCGATGGAGGCCCTGCTGCTCGAGGTGCTCGCCGAGCGGCAGGTCACCATCCCCGAGATCGGAACCTTCGTCGCGCGGTCGGTCCCGTGGGTCGTGCTGACGTCCAACGACACCCGGGAACTGTCCGCGGCGCTGAAACGCCGTTGCCTGCACTACCACCTGGATTTCCCCACCCCGCAACGGGAGCGGGCGATCGTCGGGGTTCGCGCCCCCCATGTCGAACCGGCGGTGGTGGCCGGCGTGGTGGAACTGGCCCGCACGCTGCGCGAGCTGCCGCTGCGCAAGAGCCCGTCGATCTCCGAGGTGATCGACGCGGCTCGGGCGGCGGCCATCCTGGGTGCCACCGATGACGGGGTGCTGCTCTCCGCGCTGGTGAAATTCAGCAGCGACCGCGATATCGCGTTGCGGCACTTGGCCTCCACACCCGAGCAGCCCGTACCCGCCGAGCCGGACGAACGGGTCACCGTGGCATCGCGGCCGGCGAACACCACCACCGCGGCCTTCCGCGCGCGGGGTGGCCGGCGATGACACCGTCGCAGCTGCTCGACGCCGTCGCCGCGGCGTTCGGCCAGTTGCTGCGCCGCGCCGGGGTGGCCACCTCACCGGCCGAGGTGATCGAGGTGCGCCGGGTGCTGGGCCTGCTCGGTGCGGCCGACCGCGGGGCGCTGCGCGCCGCATTACGGGCCACCTGCGCGAAATACGGTCGCGAACAACGAGGTTTCGACCGGGCGTTCGACGCCATGTTCGGCGATACGCCGCGGGCTCACCACGAGCACGAGGCAGGCCCGAGCCGTGCCCACACCGGCTCGGGCCTGCCCGACCACCTCGATATCGACGAGGATGCCGAGGTCGGCCGGTACGCCGAGTACAACGAGCGGGCCGCCGAGGTCGGCGAGCACTTCGACACTCCGGAGGCCGACAAGGGGTTCAACCCGCACAAGGACGACGACGACTACAGCGTGACGGCGGCCGACGACCAGCTGACCGTGTCGGCCGAAGCCGATGAGGGCCGGCGCGGGGTGCGCTACACCGTGGAGGTGGATCGGGCCGCCGCCGCGGTCGCCGGGGATCTCGCCGACTCGGTCGCCCCGGTGGTGGCCGGGTCGCTGAGCTTCGACGATCCCGACGCCATCCTGGCCTGGCTGGACGCCTACGACCCGAGCCGCACCTACGGCGGCGAGGCCGGTGAGCCGTTGACCGCCGAACAGTTGAGCCAGCTGACACAGGCGGTCGAGGGATTCGTCGCGGCGCTGGCCGAACGCGCCGGGCTCACCGCCGCGGCCGACACACCGGACACCGCCGCCGACACCGGCCTGGCCGCCGATATCGACCTGGCCTGCCATGAGGTGTTGCGCCGGATGCGGGGCGCACCGCGACCGCGCCCTCGCGAACGCGGCAGGGGGCGCCTCGACATGCGCCGCACCAGCCGCGCCGGCCTGCGCACCGACGGGGTGCCGTTCCATCTGGTCATGCGCACGCCGCTGCCGGACCGGATCCGGTTGCTGGTCATCGCCGACGTGTCGCTGTCGGTGCGCCCGGTGACCGCGTTCACGCTGCGGCTGGCCCAGGCCCTGCACCGCCGCGCCCACCGTTGCCGGGTGATGGCCTTCGTCGACCGGCCCGTCGACGTCACCGAGATCCTGTTGCGTGCCGGCGGTGACGACGCGCTGGCCGCCGTGCTGGCCGAGGGTCAGCTGGACCTGCAGGCCAGCAGCGATTACGGGCAGGTGTTCGGCGAGATGCTGCGCGGCCAGGCCGATGCGCTGGATTCCCGCACCGCCGTGCTGATCGTCGGAGACGGCCGCAGCGGCGGGCTGCCGCCCGGCGTGGAGCGGCTGCGGGCGCTGCGCCGGCGCGTGCACCGGCTGGCCTGGGTGACTCCCGAGCCGCACCGCTACTGGCGCCAGGCCACCTGCGCGATGCCCGACTACGCCCAGGTGTGCGACAAGGTCGTGGTGGCCGGTGACGCCGACGCGCTGCTGGCCCGCGCCGCCGAACTGGCCCACGCTCTTTCTTAGCGCTCACCCGAGGACCTACCCGATCGGGCAGGTGCCCACCCTGTCCACCTGCACGTTGGTCAGACCCATCCACCGACGTAGGGTGGGTGTGTTACGTGGATCACACAGCAGGGAGTGGGCGGGCGAGGTGATAGCGCAAGCGGAGGTGGCACCCCTCTCGGTGCCGACGACCCGGGGCGACGGCCTGCCGAGTCGACTGCTGAAATTCCACGCTCCGGAGATCGTGTTCGGGCTCGACTCGATGGCCGAGGCCGCCCACGCCGCGCTGCGCCTGGGCGGGCTGCGGCCGCTGCTGGTCACCGATCCGGGGCTGATCGAAGCCGGCTGGGTCGACGAACTCGTCAGGCACCTGCGGGACCAGGGCGTCGCGGTCAAGGTGTGGAGTGCGCTGACACCCAACCCGAAAGACCACGAGATCACCGCGGGCCATGAGTTCTATCGAACCCACGGGTGCGACGTGCTGATCGCCCTCGGCGGTGGTTCGGTGATCGACGCCGCCAAGGGCATCGCCATCCTGTCCGCCAACGGCGGCGACATCCTGGACTATGCGGGTGTGGACAAGGCGACCATGCCGATCCCGCCGCTGGTGGTGTTGCCGTCGACGTCGGGCACCGGGGCCGACGTGTCGCAGTTCTGCATCGTCACCGACACCACCCGCAACACCAAGATCACCATCCTGGGCCGGGCCCTGGTGCCCGATATCACCGTCATCGACCCGCGGCTGCTCACCACCATGCCCGAATGGCTCAACGCGGCAACGGGTTTGGATGCCCTGACGCACGGTATCGAGGCGTTCGTCTCGCTCGGGCACAATCAGCTCACCGACCATCACGCGCTGCGCTCGGTGGTGATGGTGACCGAGAACCTGGTCACCACCATCGAACGGCCGCAGGACATGTCGGCCCGGGTGCTGATGGCGCAGGCGGCGCTGGAGGCCGGCCTGGCGTTCACCAACGCCATCCTGGGGGCCGCGCACGCGATGAGCCATCAGGTCGGCGGACTGCTCGATCTTCCGCACGGCGTCATCAACGGCGTGCTGCTGCCGCATGTGGTGCGGTTCAACGCCGAGGCCGATCCGGCGCCGTTCGCTACCATCGCGGCCTGCCTCGGCATCGCCGACCAGCGGGCACCCCAGCTGGAATCGGCACTGGCGCTGGCCGATCGGCTGCAGGAGCTGGCGCGGCAGGTGGGGGTGCCCCGCGGCCTGGCCGAACTCGGGGTGCGCGAAGAGGACGTGCCGGTGCTGGCGCACAACGCCATGGCCGACGCGTGTATCACCACCAATCCGCGGGCCGCCGACGAGGCGCAGTTGCGGGCCTTGTTCCGGGCCGCGTTGTGAGTTCCGGTTCGTTGCGGCGCCCGGAGCCGGACCTGGAGCGGCTCACCGGGGTGCGCTCCGGTAAGGGCACGTTCTACCCGGAGTTCCGGGTGGCGGCGCTGCGCACGGAACGGGTCATCGCTGCGCTGGACGCCATCTCGCGGGCGCTGGTGCAGACGGTCAACGGGCCGGAGAACCTGGTTCGGGCCGTGGCCGAGGCGGCCCGCACCCATCTCGGCGCCCAGTGGGTGCTCATCGCTCTCGCCGACGGTGCCCTGCCGGAGGCCCGCCCGCGCCACCTCATCCTGGATGCCGAGGGGCACGCCTATTCGTTCGAAGGCCTTTCCGGCGCAAAGCATCCCGTGCCGCACCTGCCCGACGCCGTGCTCAATCGGCTCAACGACATCCTGCGTGGACAGCTCGCCCAGTTCCGGTTGCCGGTCATCGAACCACACCACGCGCACGTGCCGATCGAACTCGACGGTGGGGTGATCGGCGCGTTCGCGGCCTGGACGCCGACCGATCGCATGCTGGACGGCACCGACGAAACCGTCATGCGGATCCTGTCCAGCCAGACCGCCGTCGCGCTGCACAACTGCGAGCTGTTCCAGCGTGCCCAGACGTTGCTGGCCCAGTCGGAGGCGCGTAACGCCGAGTTGCTGGCCACCCAGCGCGAACTCGGTGCGGCTCAGCAACATCAAGTGCTCGATTCGGAGCGCCACCGGATCGCCCGCGAACTGCACGACAGCGTCGCCCAGACGGTGCTGTCGGCAGGCATGCAGATCGAGGTGTGCCGCAGCGAGATTCAAGCTCGGGCCGGGGAGCTGGCCGGATCCTCCGACCTGCTCGACCGGCTGCACACGGCCAAGACACTCACCCGGTCGGCCACCGAACAGCTGCGCTCGGCGATCTACACCCTCAACCAGCCCGGTGACGCCGGCCGGTCCACGCTGCCCGAGCTGATGGAGCAGCTGGCCACCGTGCACATGCCCGAAGACCTGCGTGTCTGCCTGAAAGTCGAAGGGGTCGTTGCGGAGTTGCCCGGTGAGGTCGAGCACGCACTGCTGCGGGTGGCGGGGGAGGCACTGTTCAACACCGCCATGCACGGCCGCGCGACCCGGGCGATCGTGCGGTTGCGGTACCGGCCGGCCGCGGTGACGCTGTCGGTTTCCGACGACGGCACCGGCGACCCGGACAAGCTGCGCCTGATGTTGCGGATGGCCCAGGCCACCGACGTCGACGGACATCACCGTGGGCTGGCCAACATGCTGGCCCGCTGCCGGGAACACGGCGGCACCTTCGCGGTCCAGCGCTCCCGCATCGGCGGGGTCCGCGTCGTCGCGACCATACCCAGGAAGGGGATTCCATCATGACGGTGCACGTCCGCAGCAGCACGGCCGACGCCGTGCCCGGCCAGCCGGGGACGGCCATCCGGCTGGCCCTGGTCGATGATCACCCGATCCTGCGGCAGGGGCTGCGGTCGGTGCTCGAGCGCGAGGACGACCTCGTGGTGGTCGGCGAGGCATCCAGCGAGAACGAGGCGGCGGCCATGGTTGCGGCGGTACGTCCGGACGTCGTGCTGCTCGACCTGAAATTGTCGGCCGGCTCCGACTTCGAGGGATTATCCCTGTGCGCCAAGCTGTCCGCCGCGCACCCGCAGGTCGGCCTGCTGGTGCTCACCACATTCCTGGACGAGGACCTGGTGGTGCGGGCCGTGCACGCTGGTGCCCGAGGCTACGTCGTCAAGGACGTCGACACCACCGAACTGGTCCGCGCCATTCGGGCCATCTCGATCGGTGAGAGCGCATTCGACTCGCGCAGCGCCGCCGCGGTGGTGCGCTCGCTGAGCGGCCGCACCGAACCGCGGGAGCAGCTCACCGACCGGGAGATCGAAGTGCTGCGCCTGCTGGCAACGGGACTGTCCAACAACAAGATCGGTGAGAAGCTGTTCATCTCGGCGACCACCGCGAAATTCCACGTCAGCAACATCATGCGCAAGCTGCAGGTCAGCCGCCGGGCCGAGGCGGTGTACGCGGCCAGCAAGCGCGGCCTGATCTGACGCCGAGTGTGCACGCAGCTCATGGATACGTGGAATCGGCCGATCTGGGTGCACGCTCGACGACTGGCGGCCATCCGCCACGCCCTGGAGATCTAATCCGCGAGGATCTGCTCGCGCAGAATATCGGCGTGCCCGCAATGATGTGCCAGCTCACGCAGCACTTGCAGGTACACCCAGCGCAGGGTGCGCGGGCCCGCGGCGTGGCCCGTCGCCACGGTGTCCAGGGGCAGGTCGGCGACGATGGATCGGGCTGTCGCGCAAGCCTGCTGATGCGCCGCGAGAACGGTGGCAATGGTGTCATCCTCGCCGAGGTGGAATGACTCGTCCACGCTCTGCACACCGAACGCGCTGCGCGGCGTGCCGCCGACGCACTGCTCGAACCACACCCGCTGCATCCACGTCACGTGCTTGAGCAGGCCGAGCAACGTTGTCGCCGACGGGACGAGCCGCCGGCGTGCCTGTTCCTCGGTCAGACCGTCCAGCGTCCGTTCGATCGCCGTGCGGTAGTCCTCGATGAACGCCTCCAGCTGAACACGTTCCGGATCCAGGGTGGCGTCGAAAGCGCTCATCGAGACTTGCTCGGCCACTTGCTGGGCCACAAGGACATCCGTTTCAGTAACCCGTCCCGCAACCCCACGGTGTGGAAGGTGACGGCACAGATGTGGGCGGTGAACGCGGCGAACAGCAAGTAGGCGAGCACGGTGTGGGTGGTCCGCAGTGCCGCGTACAAGGCGATTCCGTGCGGTGCGATGCCGGGCAGGTGCAGCCCGGCGAACATCGTGACGGGTGAATCCGCGGCCGAGAGCATGGCCCAGCCCACCAGCGGCTGTGCCAGCAGCAGCGCGTAGAGCAGGTACTCCGAATAGGTGGCGATCTTGCGTTCGGCCTTACCCATGGTCGCCAGGAACGGCGGTGGCCGGTGGGTGAGCCGGTTGATCAGGCGGACGACGGCGAACACCAGGATGGCGATCCCCAGCGGCCGGTGAATCGCCAGCAGCAGGGGGTAATACGTGAGTGCGGCGACCATGGTGACGCCGAGGAAGAACTGGCCGATCACCATGACCGCCATTGCCCAGTGCAGCAGCCGGGACAGCAGGGTGAACTTGGGCATCGTGGCGGGCGGGGAGTCAGTGCTCGTCATGGATCACCTTTTCGACGTCGACTTCGCTGGGCGACTTGGGTTCTCGGGCCCGCCGGTTGAACGACTGGGCGTATACCGCCGAGCGTGCCCTCGGAAGTGGGTCGTCGGATGCGGCCAGCCCGTCCGGTAGCACCAGCGGATCGAAGTTGATGTCGCGGGCGTTGCCGGGTGCCTCGGTGGCCAGCCGGTCGATGGTGAGCACACCGGCCTCCACCGTCCGGCGGTCGGCGGGCCACCCGAGGGTGGCGTCGTGGGTGGGATCGCCGGGCTGGCCCAACGTCAGAACCAGCCGCTAGGAGACCGGGCCGCGCTGTACCTGCTCGATGAGGGCGTCGAACAGGAAATCGTCGCCCTGTGCTGTGGTGCTGGCCTGCTGTGCCGGGACGAGCGACCACCGGATGGGTGTGGTGTGCCCGTTCTCGGCGGTGGCCAGGAACGCGTTCAGTCCCCAGAACGTGCTGTCGGCGAAGCCGGGGCTCGGCGGTGCCGCCTTGATCACCTTCATGGCCGCTGCGGTCTCCGGATGGGCGGCCAGGAACGCCGCCATCGCCGCCGGATCGGGCTTGCCTGTCTTGGGATCCGGCTTGGAGGCCAGCATCCGGTCGTAGAACCCTTGGGGTGTGCTGTCCGGGAACACCGGGATGTTGACCATGGCGGTGCGCCACTGCTGACCGTCCGGGGTCTGGAAGAGCACCCCCAATCCCCGCACCGTCGCGGGCTGGTCCTTCTGGTCGGGCAGGGTGCCCGACAGTGAGAAACGGGCGATCACCGGCACGGTGCCGCCGCGGAACACGGATGCCTTCGAGACTTCCGTCGCCGCACCGGTGCTGGTGAAGGTGCCGGAAGCGGCGACACCCTTGGCGTGGTTGCGGCGGAAACCGTCGTGGCGGCCGTAGAGCTGTTCGAACCGGTCGGTGAATCGTGCGGCCGTCAGCCGGGGCGGACCCAGCCAGTCCGAAGCGACGGCGAGCCCGCCGGCGCCGACCGCCACCACGCCGGTGACGGCGGCCAGCCCGACCAGGGCGTCGCGGCGATTGAGGCCGAAGCCCCGCTGGTTGTCATGGCTCATGCTGTCCAGATTGCCTTCTCCTCGCGTGCTCGTCCTCCGATGTACTCAGAAAGGCAGATCGAGCCGGCCGTTGGTGGTGTCCAGCTCGTCATGATTCGCGGTGTGCGGGCCGACGAGGCTGGGCACCTGGGGGTTGGTGCCGTACGGCAGCACCGGGTTGGGATCGGCGGCGGCGACGGGTGCCAGGGCGATCGCGATGCCGGCCCCGGCGGCCAGCGCACAGGCCACCGCGCGGGTGATGGCGGTGATGAGCACGGGAATCTCCTGGTTGGTTGGGTTGATGACCTGACCTTGCCGGGCCTTGGCGATGATTGATTGATCGGATTCTGAAGATTTGATGTAGGTCCTGGCCGGTGGCACCGGCCCGGGCATCATGGAGAAATGCCGGATACTGCGGGCGTGACGACGCTGCGCGCATTGATCGTCGACGACGAGGTGCCGTTGACGACGGTGGTGGCCAGTTACCTGGTCAAGAATGGTTTCGAGGTGCACACCGCCCACGACGGTCCCGCCGGGCTGGCGCAGGCCCGCACCGTCGACCCCGACGTGGTGGTGCTCGACGTCGGGCTTCCGGGCATGGACGGCTTCGAGGTGTGCCGCCAGCTGCGGATGTTCTCGGACGCCTATCTGGTGATGCTCACCGCCCGGGACACCGAGGTGGACACGGTGGTCGGATTGTCGGTCGGCGCCGACGACTATGTCACCAAGCCGTTCAGCCCGCGCGAACTGGTGGCCCGGATCCACGCGATGCTGCGCAGGCCGCGCCGCGACACCCGCGCCCACGATCCCGGTGCGCCACAGCCGCCGCGCTCCATCGGCGCGTTGCGGGTCGACATGGGCGCCCGCGAGGTGCATCTCGACGAGCAGGAAATCCGCTTGACCAGAACGGAATTCGATATCCTCGCCGCGCTGTCGGCGCGCCCCGGTCAGGTACTGGGACGGCGTCAGCTGATCGAGGCGGTCTGGGGGGACAACTGGGTGGGCAACGACAATATCGTCGACGTGCACATCGGGCATCTGCGCCGCAAGCTCGGTGACGATCCCACGCAGCCCCGCTACGTCACCACCGTGCGCGGGGTCGGCTACCGGATGGGCAGGGGATAGTGATGGCCGGCGACACCGCCCGGTTCGGAATCCGTACCCGGCTGATCGCGGCCAATTCCGTTGTCGTCGTCACCAGTATCGCCACGACGATCGTGGTCGCCATGCTGGTGGGTCCACCGATGTTCCAGCGGCTGATGGATGCGGCCGTGCAGCCGGGCCGTGCCACCGATCGTCCCTACCAACGGGCCTTCACGCGCGCGACGGCGATGTCGGTGGGGACCGCACTGGCGGTGTCGGCGGTGACGGCGCTGGTGCTCAGCTGGTACCTGAGTCGCCGGGTTTACCGATCAACCTCCGAACTGGCCAGCGCGGCAACGGCAATCGCCGACGGTCACTACGACGTCCGGGTCTCACCCGCCGGGCTCGGCAAGGAGTTCGACGAGATCGCCGCGGCGTTCACCACGATGGCGCAGCGGCTCGGTGACGTCGACCGGACCCGGCGGCAGATGCTGGCGGACCTGGCCCACGAGATCCGCACCCCGGTGGCGGTCCTGGAGGCCTATTTCGAGGCGCTGGAGGACGGCGTACAGACCCTGGACGCGGAGACGATCGGCGTGCTGCGCGACCAGACACGCCGGCTCACCCGGTTCAGCGCCGATGTCGGCGCCTTGTTCAGCGCGGAGCAGCGCCCGGATGCGGTCGAGGCGCGCCCGGTCGAGGTCGCGGAGTTGGTCACCAACGCGGTGGCCTCGTTCGAACCGCAGTATCGCGCCAAGGGTGTCGGGCTGGACTCCGATATCGACCCCCGGCTTCCGTCCGTCGTCGGCGATCCCGAACGCATCGGGCAGGTACTGACCAATCTGCTCAACAATGCCTTGCGGCACACGCACAGTGGTGATCGTGTCCGGATCGGCGCACGGTCGGCGGGTGCTGCCGTCGAGGTCTCGGTCTCCGATACCGGCGATGGCATCCCGGCCGAACACCTGGACCGGGTCTTCGAGCGCTTCTACCGCGTCGACACCGCCCGGGACCGTGGGCACGGCGGTGCCGGTATCGGTCTGGCGATCGCCAGGGCGTTCGTCGAGGCACAGGGTGGTCGTATCGTGGCTGCCAGTGCCGGCGCCGGCCGTGGCAGCACGTTCACGTTCACGATCCCGGCACGCTAGCGGCGGCATCGCGCGGGGCCAGTGCGAATCCCGGCGGTGCCGAAACGCTCAACACGTCGCGCAGTTGGTTGCCCAGCGCCTTGAGGCGGTCGGCACCCATGCGATGGCTGGGGCCGGTGACGCTGACGGCCACCGGCCGGCCCGTGGGGCGTCGCAAAGCCACACCCACACAGCAGATTCCGGCCTCGTTCTCTTCGCGCTCGGTGGCATAGCCGGCCACCCTGGCTTCGGCGACCGAGTGGGTGAAGCGTTCGGCGACAACGGGATCGACATCGCTGGTGTAGGCGGCCAGCAGGGTGTCACCGCCGCCTTCGGCGGCGATCATGGCCCGCCCGAGCGCCGTGGTCACGACGCTGACCTGCCGTCCCACCCGTGACCACACCCGGATGGTGCGGTCCGGTTCCACCTTGTCCAGGTAGAGCACGTTGTGTCCGTCCAGGATGCCCAGGTGCACCAATTCCTGGGCCTGTTGGCAGATGGCCAGCAGCGTGGGGCGAAAGAGCGCGGGCAGGTTCTCCTCACGGAGAAACTGCTCGACCAACATTGCCGGCCGGGACCCGAGCCGGTAGCGCTGGTGTGCGTCCTGCTCCGCGAAGCCCCGGTGCTGCAGCGCCTGCAGGGTGCGGTGGGCGGAGGCTTTGTTCAGGCCACTGGCCTCGACGACCTCCCGCAGCGCCAGCCCGTCGGGCCCGGCGGCGGCGAGCAGTTCGATGAGCGCGAGTGCCTTGTCGACACTGCCGACCGGGGCCGCACCCTTGCCGTCCATGCTGCGTCTCCCTTCTGAGTCGCCGTATCCCAGAGCTTGGCACAGTTGCCGTGGTGACCCTTGACACAGCATGGCCCACATGTCACCGTAGTTTCGCAATGCGATACGTACGGTTCATAATACGGAACGCACCGGCTTGGTGTGAGACATCTGGGAGAGCGCAACGATGCGTCGGCTGACCCGCTCGAGCACCCCGGACGGTGCCGTGATCGGGGCTTCGGCGAACCCCGGCACGGGCATGGTGCACCTGGGATTGGGCAACTTCCACCGGGCACACGCCGCGGTGTACACCGCCCAGGCGCTGGCAGCCGAGACCGGCGACTGGGGCATCTACGGATTCGCCAACCGCTCATCGGAGGTGGTCGCGGCGATGCGTGCCCAAGACGGCCGATACGCCGTGCTCGAACACTCCGACCACGGCCGGCGCGCGGGTGTCGTCGACGTGCACCGCGGTCTCGGGGTGCTGGCCGCCGAACCGGAGTCGTTCGTGGCGGCCGTCGCGGACCCCCGCCACCGGATCCTCACCCTCACCGTCAGCGAGGTGGGCTACTGCCGGTCGCCGCGGACCGGCGCCCTGGACGTCGGTCTCGACGACGTTCGCCGCGATATCGCCGACCCCGCCCATCCCCGCAGCACCATCGGGCTGATCGCCCGGGGACTGGCGATGCGTGCCGCCAGCGGAGCGCCGATCACCGTCCTGTCCTGTGACAACCTGCAGTCCAACGGGCAGGCGACCCGTGCCGTGGTGACCGAATTCCTGCACGCCAGTTCGGCATCCGAGGACGTGCTGGCGTTCGTGGCCGAACACGTCAGCTTCCCGAACTCCATGGTGGACCGCATCGTGCCGGCGACCACGGACCAGACGAGGGTGGCGGTGGCCGAGGTACTCGGGGTGGACGATCGCTGTCCGGTGCCGGCCGAGGACTTCACCATGTGGGTATTGGAGGACACGTTCGCAGCCGGCAGGCCGGCCTGGGAACGGGCGGGTGCGGTGCTCAGCGACGAGGTCCACGCCTACGAGCTCGTCAAGTTGCGACTGCTCAACGGATCACATTCGCTGATCGCGTATCTCGGCCTGCTCGACGGTCGGGCCACCATCGCCGAGGCCTGGGCGCAGGACTTCGTCAAGGATGCGGTGCGCGCCTGCATCGCTGCTGACTATCTACCGAGCATCACCTTGCCGCGCGGATTCGACACGGACGGCTATCTGGAGTCGCTGTCACACCGCTGGGCCAATGCCGCGCTGGGGCACCGCACCTCGCAAGTCGGCACCGACGGTTCGGTGAAACTGCTGCAGCGCATTCCCGAGCCGGCTCTGTTCGCACTGCGGGCCGGGCGGGTGCCGCACCTGCTCGCACTCACGGTCGCCGGCTGGATCTGCGCTGTTGCGCCACCGCCCGGTTTCGATCCCGGTCCGTACGCCGGTGAGATCCGCGAACCCGCGCGGCACCGACTCGCAGCGGCGACCCGCGGCACGACCGGGCCCCGCGAGCACGCACTCGCGGTGCTGGACAACGGTTTTCTGCCCGATGAGCTGACCGCGCAGCCGGCATTCGGCGAGCGGGTGGCACAGCTGGTGGAGACGATCGCCCGCGGCGGGATAACGGCGGCCGCACGAGAGGCCACCTCCGCAACCGAGGACAGGACGACGCTGCGATGAAAGCCCTTGCCATCCACGGCAAAGAAGACATCCGCTGGGAAGACCGCAGCGAACCCGTCCCGGCCGCGGGGCAGGTTCGGCTGCGGGTCAGCTACGTCGGCATCTGCGGTTCCGATCTGCACTACTACTTTCACGGCGCCAATGGCGAGAACGTCGTGCGCGAGCCGTTCACACCCGGTCACGAGCTGTCGGCCGTGGTCGACCTCGACCCGTCCGGGCGCCACCCGGCCGGTACACCGGTGACGGTGCACCCCGCCCGGTACGGGCAGCCGGTGCCCGGTCTGGCCGACCGTCCACATCTGCACCCGGGTGGC
Organism: Mycolicibacterium canariasense; assembly: GCF_002101555.1. GTDB lineage: Bacteria > Actinomycetota > Actinomycetes > Mycobacteriales > Mycobacteriaceae > Mycobacterium > Mycobacterium canariasense. Next base: position 6,605 of record NZ_LQOL01000038.1, on the reverse strand, counting down.
GACTATCTCGGCAGCGCGGCCACGTTCCCCCACCGGCAGGGCGGCGCTGCCGAACTGCTGGTCGTCGAGGACCACATGCTCCGCACGTTGCCGGCCGGACTGCCGTTGCGCCGCGCGGCCCTGGCCGAACCGTTGGCGGTGGCGCTGCACGCCGTCGCGCTGGCCGGAAACCTCTCCGGCCGTCGGGTTCTGGTGATCGGCGCCGGTCCGATCGGCCTGCTCGCGGTGGCCGCCGCCCGGCACGCCGGCGCGACCGAGATCGGGGTCAGCGACCTTCGGCCCGAGCCACTGGCCAGGGCGCGTGCGCTGGGCGCCGTCGACACCGTTCTGGTCGGCCGGGACGGCATCGCCGACGAGTCCTACGATGTCGTCTTCGAATGCTCCGGGGTGGGGGTGTCACTCACCCAGGCGGTACGCGCCGCCCGGCGGGCCGGCATCGTCGTGCAGGTCGGCACCCTGCCGAACACCGAGATCGCGGTGAACCTGGCACCGATGCTGGGCAAGGAACTCACCCTGGTCGGCGCCTTCCGCTTCGCCGACGAAATCGATGAGGCGGTGGCCATTCTCGCCGCCGACGATCACCTCGACGCGGTCATCTCCCATGCCGTCCCGGCATCGCAAGCCGTGGACGCATTCACCTTGGCCCGCGACGCCTCGGCCTCGGCCAAGGTGCTCCTGCAGTTCTGATCGCAATCCGAACCCGACCCCACGAGGAATGACGATGACGACCGCCCACGAACCGCAGGCTCCCGCCGAGCCCGCCACCTCCCAGCGCAGCATGGCGGACCTGGTGCGCGCCGCCGTGTCCGGATGGCTCGGCACGGCACTGGAATTCATGGATTTCCAGCTCTACTCGCTGGCCGCCGCGCTGGTATTCAGCCAGCTGTTCTTCTCCGGCGAGAGCCCGGGAATGGCGGTCGTCCTGTCGATGGCGACCTACGGTGTCGGCTATATCGCCCGGCCGCTCGGAGCGGTCTTCTTCGGACGGCTGGGTGACCGGATCGGCCGGCGGAAGGTGTTGTTCTACACCATCGCCCTGATGGGTGCGGCCACCACCCTCATCGGTGTGCTGCCGACCTACCACCAGGTCGGCATGCTCGCGCCCATCCTGCTGGTGGCCCTGCGACTGCTGCAGGGCTTCGGCGCCGGCGCCGAAATCAGTGGTGCCGGAGTCATGCTCGCCGAATACGCTCCCGCGCAGCGGCGCGGGTTCGTGGCCTCCCTGGTCGGGCTGGGAACCAACTGCGGCACGTTGTTCGCCTCGGCGATCTGGGCCATCCTGCTCGGCGTGCTGGTGGAAAGCGATGTCATCGCCTGGGGTTGGCGCATCCCGTTCATCGCCAGCGCCGTGGTGATGGTGTTCGCGGTGTGGATTCGACTGAACCTCAAGGAGAGCCCGGTATTCGAGGAGCGCGAGGACGTCATCGACGGTCGCGCCCTCTCGCGCGCCGAGATCGTCGACCGGGCCACCCGCGGCGCCGACACCCGCACGCTGGAGGCCATCGAGCGCAAGCCGGTGAAGGCGCTGCTGGTGTCCTTCTTCCTGCGGTTCGGGCAGGCGGGCAACTCCGGTCTCATCCAGACCTACCTCATCTCGTTCATGACACTGACTCTCGCCCTGCAGAAGAGCGTCAGCGCCAACGCCGTCATCGTGTCGTCCATCGTCGGCTTTCTCACCATTCCGACGATCGGCTGGCTGGGCGACCGATTCGGCCGCCGCCGCATGTACATCATCGTGATGTCGGCCGCCCTGGTGGTGATCGTACCGACCATGCTGGCCATCGACTCCAAGAACCTGCTGTGGGTGTTCGTCGGCTACGTGGTGCTGCACAACGTGGCGGTGCTCAGCCCGGCATCCCTGGAGAACGTGTCCATCCCGGAGATCTTCGGCGCCCGTAACCGATACACGCTCACCGCTGTCGTCCGCGAAATCGCCGCCGTCATCGCGACCGGTATCGGCCCGGTCGTCGCGGCCGCCTGGGTGGCCGCCGCCACCGGCAGTCCGATCCCGATCATGGTGATGATGGGCCTGTACTCGTTGTCGGCACTGATCGTGGCCGTGTGGGCCAAGGATTGGACCGGTCGCGACCTGACCGACCCGCGCGCCGCGATGTGACCGAACCGAATACGAACCGAAGCCACGAAAGTACGCAATGAGCATCGACAAGATCGACGTCAACGTCTGCAGCCCGGGACGCAACTTCGTCACCCTCAAGATCGTCACCGACGACGGGATCGTCGGCTGGGGTGACGCCACGCTGAACGGACGCGAATTGGCGGTCGCCGCCTACCTTTCCGAACACCTGGCCTCCATGCTGATCGGCCGCGACGAGGATCGCATCGAGGACACCTGGCAGTACCTCTACCGCGGCGCCTACTGGCGGCGCGGACCGGTCACCATGGCCGCCATCGCCGCCGTCGACATGGCCCTGTGGGATATCAAGGCCAAGAAGGCCGGCGTGCCGCTGTACCAGTTGCTCGGTGGGGCCAGCCGGGACCGCATCCGCGTCTACGGGCACGCGTCCGGCCCCGACTATCCCGCCCTCAAGGACGCCATCGCGGGGTACGTGGAGGCCGGGTACACCGCGGTGCGGGTGCAAACCGGTGTGCCCGGCCTCGGGCAGATCTACGGTGTGGCCACCAACAAGCCGGGCGCGCGCTATGACTACGAGCCGGCGCACCGCGCGGCCGACGGAAGCGGCGCGACCGCGCCGATCGAGGAAACCTGGGACACCCGGGCCTATCTCACCCACATGCCCGGCATCTTCGCCAAGATCCGTGAGGACTTCGGCAGCCAGTTACGGATCCTGCACGACGGGCACCATCGGATGACTCCGATCGAGGCGGCCAGATTCGCCAAAGACGTTGAACCCTATGACCTGTTCTGGTTGGAAGACTGCACGCCGGCCGAGGACCAGGCCGCGTTGCGGTTGGTGCGCAGCCATTCCACCACGCCGCTGGCCATCGGCGAGGTGTTCAACTCGGTGTACGACTATCAAACCCTGATCACCGAACGGCTCATCGACTACGTGCGGTCCGCGGTCACCCACACCGGCGGCGTGACGGCGATGCGCAAACTGCTGGACTTCGCCGGCATCTACGGGATCCGGTCGGGGATGCACGGACCGACCGATATCTCCCCGGTCGGGATGGCCGCGGCCCTGCACCTGGACCTGGCGATTCACAACTTCGGTATCCAGGAGTACATGCCGCACAGCGACACCACGCTGGGTGTGTTCCGGACGTCGTTCACCTTCGAGCGCGGCTTCCTGCACCCCGGTGACACGCCGGGCCTCGGCGTCGAACTGGACGAGGATGCGGCGGCCGCCTTCACCTATACGGCCGCCTACCTCCCGGTGAATCGATTGCAGGACGGAACGGTCCATGACTGGTGACACCCTGAGCCGCTTGGCGATTCCGGCCCGCACCGCCGAGGCCAAGCTGATCGTGGTGGTGCGCGCCCAGCACGCCACCGATTACGACCGCATCCTGGAGACCCTCGTCGAGGGTGGCGTGGCCAGCGTCGAGCTGACCCTGACGACACCCGGCACCCTGGAGCGCCTGCCGCGGTTGCTGGCGGTCTACGGTGCCGCCGCGGACATCGGAGTGGGCACGGTGACCGATGCCGGGCAGCTGATGGCCGCCGTCGATGCCGGCGCCCACTACGTGGTCACCCCGATCACCGATGTCGGCCTCGTGGAGGACGCGCACCGGGCCGGTATGCCGATCGTTCCCGGCGGACTGACGCCGACGGAACTGTTCTCGGCGTGGCGGGCCGGGGCGGCGGCGGTGAAGATCTTCCCCGCCAACCAGGTGGGCGCCGGGTACGTCAAGGATCTGCGCGGACCCTTCCCCGGAATCTCTGTCGTCCCTTCCGGCGGTATCGGCCTGGACGAGGTCGGGCCGTGGTTGGCCGCCGGGGCGGCGGCCGTCAGCGTGGGCGGCCCGCTGCTGGGTGACGCCGTACGCGGCGGTGATCTCGGCGAACTCCGGCAGCGGGCAGCGGCCTTCGTCGCCGCGTGCCGGCGGGACGCGCCATGACGGCGCGGGTCGCCACGCTCGGCGAGACCATGGCCCTGATGCGCACCAGGGATATCGGTTCCCTGCGGCATGTGTCCGATCTGATCCTGGGCATCGGCGGCGCCGAGAGCAATGTGGCAATCGGGCTGCAGCGCTTGGGAATCGACAGCCGCTGGCTGGGCCGGGTGGGCGACGACCCGCTGGGGGAGCGGGTCACCCGGGAGATCCGGGCCGAAGGCGTGGATGTCCACGGTGTCATCGACCCCGACGCCCCCACCGGGTTGATGATCAAGGAGCGCCCGACCACTCGCTCCACCGCCGTGCTGTACTACCGCGGCGGGTCGGCGGGATCTCGGCTGCGACCCGACGACGTGCCCACGGGCTGGATCGAACACGTGTCGGTACTGCACGTCTCGGGCATCACGGCGCTGTTGTCCGACAGCGCACGCGACTGCATGCAATCGGCGCTCGACCGCGCCCGCGGTGCGGGGGTGCGGATCAGCTTCGACATCAACTACCGGTCCGCCCTGGCGCCCGCCGACGTGGCCGGTCCGTTGCTGCGCAAGTTCGCCGAACAGGCCGACATCGTGTTCGGCGGCCCGGAGGAACTGCACGTGCTGTTCCCCGACTCCGACCCGGCCGAGGCGGCCGCACGCCTGGTCCGCTCCGGTCGTAGCGAGGTGGTGCGCAAACAGGGCGCCGACGGCGCCACGGTGCACCTGCCCGGTGAACAGATCCACGGCGCCGGGATCCCCGTCGACGTGGTTGACACCGTCGGCGCCGGCGATGCCTTTGTTGCCGGCTATCTCAGCGGGTGGCTGCACGGACTGTCGGTGGCCCAGCGGCTGCGGCGTGCCAACGCGTGCGGGGCGATACTGTGCATGACCCCGGGTGACTGGGAATCCAGCCCGACGCTGGCCGACGTGGAGCGGTTCTGCCTCGGGGGCGATCCGGTCCTGCGCTAGCCGCTAGCGCCGGTCGAGCACCAGCCAGCCGCCGTGGTGTTCGAAGACGGTCACGTGCCTGGATGGGTCTGCGGCACAGAGCCGTTCACCGAGTGTTCGCAATGTGGCGATATCGAATCGGCGGATATGCCCGTAGCAGGCCTGTGGCTGCTCCTCGAATGGCACCGCCACCACCACCCGGCGCCGGGCCAGCCGCAACGCCTCGGCGAGCACCCGGTCTCCGGTCGGCTCGTCCAGATGCTCGAGCAGATGCAACGCGGTGACGGTGTCGGCCGCGTGGTCGGGCAAGGGAACCCGGCCGGCGTCACACCGCAGGGTGCGCACCGGGCGCTGTAGCCGATGGCTCACCGCGTCCAGCAGGTCCATCGTCGGTCCGCTCAGGTCGGTGGCCAGGACGTCGACACCGACGCGCCGCATGCGGAGCGGAAAGAAGCCGAAGCAGGACCCCAGGTCGATCAACCGGGCGCCGACAACCAGTTCGGCGGCCCGCCGATGGATCGGGGCGAACGCCGCGCTGCCGTCCTCCAGCGCCGCCACGGAGTTGCGGTAGAACCGCAGCCACGCCGCCATACCGCCGTCCACCGTCGAGCGCACCACACCGGTGAACACCTGCTCGAACTCCGGCCGACCCCGCAACCAAGTGCCCAGCTGCTCGGTCAGCAGCACCGCCAGTTCGTCGTTCAGCTCGTGCGGGGTGAGGTCGTGCCGCACCGTCAACACGGCGCCGTCGCGAGAGGCCGTGAACCGGGCCCCGCGCCGGGCGTTCGACCGCGGGCGGCGCAACACCCGCACCCCGTCTGCCTGCCACACGCCAACCGCAGACGGCGCGAGGGGATCGACCTCGGCGGGATCCAGAAGGGCAACGGTCATGGTGTACAACGCTATTGGCGAGGGCGTCGGGTCCGCCCGCACCAACTGGGCGCGATCGGCGCCTGATCGGGTGGGTGCCCAACTGCCCGTCCGGCCAGTGTTGTGTGACATCGGCGTGACTTAGCGTGAGTGGTGTCCATCACAGCCCCGGAGGTACCGATGCCCACTCATGACGCCACCGAAACCGCCACGACGGCAACGCCGCTGGTCGAGGAGACCTTGGTCGAGGAGGTCTTCATCGACGGTATGTGCGGGGTGTACTGACATGCCGTTCGATCCGAACGGCGCCTGGCGACTGCACCCGCAGGTCGCCGTCCGGCCCGAACCGTTCGGCGCGCTGCTGTACCACTTCGGTACCCGCAAGCTGTCGTTCCTGAAGAGCCGCACGGTGGTCGAGGTGGTGCAGTCCCTGCCCGAGCACCCCAGTGCCGCGGCCGCCCTGGCCGCGGCCGGGGTGCAGGACTGCGCTCCCTATACCAAAGCGCTTGCCGCGCTGGCGCACTCCGAGATGCTGGTGCAGTCATGACGACGTTTTCGCCAGCGGTCACCCTCACTGACCAGTTCGAACTGGGTCTGGATGCCCCGATCTGCCTGACCTGGGAGCTGACCTATGCGTGCAACCTGTCGTGTGTGCACTGTCTGTCGTCGTCGGGTCGCCGCGATCCGCGTGAGCTGAGCACGCAGCAGTGCAAGGGCATCATCGACGAGTTGGAGCGCATGCAGGTGTTCTACGTGAACATCGGTGGTGGT
>NZ_LQOL01000037.1 GCF_002101555.1 Mycolicibacterium canariasense | reverse complement strand
AGATTTTCGAGAGACCTCGACCTCTATCCCGGCAACGACGCGCCAACCACCTCTACACCCTCATCTGTGAAGAGCCCGATTTCCACATGCGCTGCGGCGGCCCGCTGTGGAATCTGTTCCACCCGATCCCGTGCTGGTGACCCCTTAGACCTGCTCCTGTTCTGCCGCTCGCCGTCCGGCGGGCGGCAGAACGCTGGGGCTAGGGATTCACGACGAGTGATGCTTCGGCCCAGTAGCCACCCATCCCGGAGGGAATGGCGAGTACGCCGATCGTGCGCTCGACCTCAGTTTGTCCGGGGCAGATCTGATGGACGGTCATGTCGAACCGTCGTGTCTCGTGCGGGCTGAACCACGGCAGCTTCTGCACGCCCTGGTCGCCGCGATCGGTAACCGAGGCCAACATGTAACGGCATCCCGGGGGTGGCATCGCGGCAATGATGTCGGCGTTGATTTGTGCATTGTCGGCGTCGGCATCCGGAACGGCGCTGGTGTTGCGTAGTAGCGGCACGTTCTTCGGGTCGTGTGTGTTGAGACCGGCGACGATTGATTCGGCTGCCGCTTGCTGACGCTGAGGTGTGTAGTCCTTCATCGCGTTCGCGGAGTCATCACTCGCCGACAGGTAGAACGCAATCACCGCGGCGATCGCGGCGACCACCACAACTGTGAGAACGCCGATCAACGCGGTTCGGCGTACCGTTAATGCAGGCATTCCTATCATTCCCCCGGATAGGTCAAGTGCACGAACTCCGCGCTTGCGGAGCCACCAATAAAGTCGGTTCCATCCGGCATCCAGTCGTTGCGGAAATTGTTGTCGCCGTTGGCATGCTGGTCTACAACGTCCGTGAGAACGCCGTTCTGCATGCTCTGTCCCACGTACACGGCTGTGTGGTTGATGTTTCCGTTCGCATCGCGGTAGTAGATGAGGTCGCCTGGAACCAAACCGGCTTTAGATGGAGCCAGTGGATCTAGCGAGTTGGCCGATGGCAGTGGCGCGGTTCCGACGATCTGCCCTCGATTCGACTGCTGTGTGATGAAATCGCGATTGGCTTGAGCGACAGACCACGTGTTGGACCGGTCGTTCCCTGGCACATGCATGCCGTTGTTGTAGTACCAGTCGTCGGCATCGCCGCGAGGAATTGTCAATACCTGTGGATCGGGGTGTTTCAGGCGACCTCCGTTTCGGTTGATTCGGCCGGCTCGGGCGGTG
>NZ_LQOL01000036.1 GCF_002101555.1 Mycolicibacterium canariasense | reverse complement strand
GTTGTTGATTCTTCCTTGCCCGCAGACCGGGCAACAGAGTCGCACAACGACTGGACCACTACGAAGGGCTCACCTCAACCATGCCAGCGTCTGTGCCGTCACCGACGACCTCGTGAGTCCACGCCTGGCGGCGTCTGGGCTGTGGTGTCGGCCGCGAAGAATGTCGTGGTGCGGGGAGCGCCGGTCACCGGGTGTGGCCGGTGCTCGACGTGAAGCTGTTGTCGCAGCCTCACACCCTCGGCGGACCATTCGACGTTGAGCGCGGGTTCCCGAGACTGCACCGGTACCACGCAGCCAGCGGCATCCAGATGGCCGGCGCAGTGTCGGTCGTCAGCGCCCCGCCTACAGTTCCACCAATGAGGTGGTTCCCGTGGCGCAGAAGCGACCGTCCCGCGCCCGCGCCCGAACCGCCACCGCCGAGCCCCGCGGCCGTCCGCATCCTCGACCAACTCGTCGACCACCATCACGACGGCCCGCCGACGGCGATCGGGTGGTCCCTGCGTCACGAGGGGCCGCCGTGGGAGGCGTTGGAGGAACTTCGCCGGCTCGGCTACTGCGAGGTGACGCGCGACCAAGACATGGTCGAGGTGGATTTCACCGAGCTGGGGCGGCGTCTCTACGTGTGAAAATCGCGCCGCCCCGCACCTACTGATTCGTCGTCGGCGCCAGCACCTGCAGCCCAGTCAGGAGCAGGCCGGCGTCGCGCTGGTAGGTGGGGTTGTCGGGGTCTTTGGTCTGCACGGTGGCGGTGACGAGGTAGGGCTGGGTGCCGCTGGTGGTGAGGATCTGCAGTGCCTGGACGTGCTGGTCGGGTCCGGGTGCGCCCATGCTCGGGGTACGGAACTGGAGCTTCTCAGCGGGCAGGCCGCAGACGGTGACTGCTTCGGTGCTCATGTCTTTGGCGCCGGCGATGCGGGTGAGGTTCTGTTGGGCCTGGCCGTAGACGGTCTGCGCATCACCCGGCGGCGCGGCCTCGATGGTGATGACGATGTTGGGCGCGAACTGCTCGGCGATCAAAGATCGGTTGACCAGGGCGTATCGGATCAGTTCGCTGTCGAGCTGGGTGAACCGTGTCCAGCCTTGCGGCTCGGGCAGCCGCAGCTGCGGCTCAAGGGCGCTGCGGGCAGGCACGTCGACCATCGCCGATTCCGATGTGGCGCATGCGCTGTCGTCGCCGACGGGCGCCATGTTCGACCACGGTGACGCCGGGGCGGGCAGGGTCTTGTCGGCGAAAATGTTGCGCATCTCGTCGATGGTGAGCGGCTTCTCCTCGGTGCCGCACGCCACGGCTGTCGTCGCGGCGAGCGTCAGAATGGCAGCGGTGACCAGTTGGCGGAGAAGAGTTTTCGGACGGTTCATGGTGTCGGAACTCCATCTGCTTTCGTGGTGGGTTTGGACCGCAGCGCGGGTGGCGCGCCACAGGGACGCCCGGTCGGGAGGCGTGACGCTCGCGGGACGTGCTGCGAGTCTGCCTGGTTCCGAGCCTATGCCCGCCGGATGTGGGCGCTGTGCGCCAATTCGACGCCCGGCCGACCTGGCGGCTCAGGACGCTTGAACCCTCGGTTGTCGAGCAAGCGCGAAAGCGTCAGTGCGCGGGGCTGGCGGGCATGGCGCCGTCCTCGGACAGGCAGCCCGCTGTGGACTTGCGGGGACGGGGTTCTGGAACTGGGCGGCTGGCTGCTGGCGCAGCGGGTCGACACGCCCTTTCCGCGGACACCGCCGTGAAGGCCGATGAGAGAATCGAGAGCCATGACCTACCGTGACTTTGCAGGCGGAACAAAAGTGTTCGACAGGCGTGGACGCCGGGGGCTTCTCATCTTCGACGAAGAGCCGGGCAACCCGACAATCGGTGATTGCCGGGGTTGGATCGCCTACCAGATGTTCGGCGGCGGCGAATTCGAGCGCGTGAGCGAGATGACCACGTGGAAACATGCAGAGGCAGTCCTTGGACCCTTACATGCAAGCACATATCGGGGACCGAACATCCCTGCAAGCTACAAAGGTTCTGCGGCCGACCTTGATCTGATCATGGCCCGGCTGTCGAGTGCCGGCCTGGCGGGGTGAGTGACGTCGAAGTCGTCGGTGTCCCGTCTGATTTGCGCGAAGCAGCGCCGGGAACCCGCGTGCTGCCCAGCAGTACGGCTGTGCGCCGCGGCGTCCTCAGCCGTCGAACGCCAGCGCCAGCGTGAACAGTGTCATCGGCGCGAACGGCACCGAGGCGAGCACCACCAGCAGCACCGGGATCACCCGCCGGCTGGTGATCGCGGCTGTCCACGCACCGAGCGCGGCGATGATTCCGCCGATCACCGCGACCCGGTTGCCGACCACGGCAGTACCCGGTGGCGCGATGCCGTTCATGAGCTTGTCGGTCATGTCGGGGTCGCGCAGCACCGCCCAGATCAGCAGGTAGGCGATGGCCATCGCGGCGAGAGCGGTGATCGACAGCAGCACGGCGCGGTCTCGGGCCTGTTCCTGACTCATGGTTCCATCGTCAGTCAAAGCAGCGGCGTCACGAATCGGTAGAACTACTTGGATCCGTGCGAGCGGGGTCGATGTGGCGATGGCTCCCGATCGCCGCGGCGGCATGGCGGGCACAGTCCGGCGTAGACGATGAGCTGCTGGTCTTCGTCGGATGCCCAGGAGACGTGAACGTCGGGTTGATGTTGTCCGCACGCGTCGCAGAGTGTGGCGCTGTCGAACCGCTCCACCCGCAGCGCCTGTCGTTCGGCGCACTCCCAGCACGCGCGTGTGTGGTCCGGGTCCCAGCCGATCACCATCAGCGGGCGCGGGCCAAACGCCGCGTGAAGACAGGTGGATGGATCGATCTGTGTGGCGATGATGCGCGCATAGAGCCGGTATCCGAGGTCGGCTGCGGGGGGCTGGGTTTGGCTGATTGCGGTGCGCCATCGTGTGAATTCGGCGCGGGCTGTTCTCAGCTCCCAGTTGGGGTGTTCGCGGTTGGCAAGATGCTCGCGCAGCGTGCTGCGGTATCCCCGGAAGATTGTCTCGCCGTCGATCGGCTGCACACGAATTCCACCAGCGCCTCCAGCGCGTTCGGTGGGCGTGAGGCCCGAGAAGGGGCCTATGTAGAACCCTTGGCGCCGATACCAGTTGATGGATTCGCGGCGGTGGTTCTCGACGTTGCCGTAGAGGCCTACGTGTCGGCGCGGGAGGCGCCGCACCGTTTCTGCCAGTAGGGATCGCGCGATCCCGGCGCGGCGGTGCTTTTCGGCGACGGCGAGGGCGTGGATCTTCCACCACGGCACGATTGACGGGTCGAACGCTTGCCCGCGTTGCTCGCGCAGGACGCGCAGAGTCGTGGCGGTGGGCTGGCCGGCGCCGAGCACGCCGCAGACCTCCCCGTCGGGTGTGACGGCGACGAGAGTGCTGCGATCCTCTGCGATCCTCTGTGCCGCCGGCTGGCTGAGTCCTGTGTGCGCGGAGATCAGGAGGGCGGCGTCGGTGGTGTCGGCAGGTTGCACCTCATGCACCAAATATGTCTTCCCCACGGGTTCAGCTTTATCACGTGTTGCTGACATCCCGCCTCGGTCAGGCGTTGCCACCGCGGAGTGCGTCGCGTCGACTACGCACGAATTCGGTGAACCGAAACCTGCTTCCGCTGCGTCCAATCAAGCCAGCGTTCGTGGTGAGGTGCTCAGGAGTTGTTCGCCGCCGGTGGCTCAGCGGTTTTGGGCGTGCCGGCGGGACGGACGAGGACGGCTCCGGCGAGCAGGATCCCACCAATGATCAGTGCGGGGGTGCCCCACGCTTTCCGGAACGTGGCTGCGGACTTGCACTCACCCACGTGATCGGTCGGAGTCCGGTTACGCCAGCTCTCGGCGCTCTCTTTGTCCAGGAGCCGCGCATGGCTGAGTTCGATGGAGAACGGTTGGCTGCACCGCACCTCGCTGGATGTGGCTTCGTCATGGAGGTTGATCGGGAGCAGGAGGGCCAGCGCTCCGGCGATGAGGCCGACGGCACCCACCAGTCCGAGAAACGTCCGTAGCGGCATGTACTGCTCCTGTTCGGTTGGCTCAGCGGCGGCGTGAAGTATATGCAAGTGCGTCAGCACGGATCGCCGGTGCCTGGGCACCCGCGAGTTCGATCCACAGCGGCGCAGCCGCCAGCGACTGTCACGTCCGTTGTGCAGCAGCTCGGCCACGGCTTCGGCCCGCCGGGAATCGGTGCCCCACACTGTGGACACGGCCTGGCTGGCAGCGACGGCGACAGCAGCAGATCCACGAGCGCGAGTCCGAGCTGACCGATCCCGCCGAGTGTCGGACCAGTCGCGGTGGCTCGGCGCGGCGTGGCTATATGCATAGTGATCAGCTGGCCTGGCTGGCGGCGGCGCCGGCCGCCTGGATCTCGGTGGCCTCTTTGATCAGCGTCTGAGGTGACAGCCGCAGAGCCCGCGCAATGCTGACCATTTCCGGCACCCGGCAGGGCCGCTGACCCAGTTCGATGCGTGACATGACTTTGAGGTTCACCCCGGCTTTGTCGGCGAGCTTGTCGAGCTGCATCCGTGCGCCGGTACGCCGCCGGCGGATGGCTGCGCCGATCGCGACGTCGGTGACGGTGCTGCTGTAGCGCAGTGGCTCGGCAATGGTGCCGTTGGTGTTGTCGCCCATGACTCCTCCTCACATAGTTCTCTAAAATGGAGAATAGCAGGAGAAGTTGTGTGACGGTCTGGCGCTGCATCGCGCAAGCCGGATTCGGCGTGCCGGTGTTCATGCGTCTGGGTGCCGGTGACGCGGCCTTGCGTTGACTGGCCGGCCATGGCTGAATACCGTCGGCTGGCCTGTGTCAGTCGCGCGCTGCTGCCTGCGCCTCTGGGACGGACCGGCACCGTTCGTCACGGAGCACCACGTGCCACGCGTGTGCACGCCCAGCCGCGGCCTCGAATTGCGCCGTCGGGGCGCTGTACACGGCGGCCAGCGCCCGCGAGTACGCCTGCAACGCCTCGGTGTGGGATGCCGGAAGCTCCTCGATCGCCCGCAACGTCGCGAGGTATTCCGCGGTGAACTCCTGCAGTTCCTCGGGGACGTCGCTGTCGACGGTGTCGGTCCAGCGAGACAGCGCCGGTGCCGCATCGAACTCGGGGGCGTACCCGACCACGCCCAGGAAGTTGCCCATGCAGGCATGGATCTCGTCGGCTGCGACCTTGTCGTAGGTCGGGTTCTGGTCGCTGTAGCCGGCGCTATAAGCGAATCCGTGCTCGCGGATCAATCTGTGCTCGGTGAGCACCGCGCCGCGGTGGGCTCGCCGTTCCTCTCTGGCCGCAGCGAATTCGAAGAACCGGTAACTGCCCACCACCGCGCACACCCGTGGCCGCACGTCCGGGTCAACGTCGACGGCGGTCGCCCCGGGGAACAGCACCACCCGCAGATCGAACTCCGCGATCAGCCATGCCAACGCATCCGCCCGCAGAGTCTGACCGGCGGCACGCGCGTTGCGCTCGTGGCCGCTCAGCCAGTCGGTGTCCGGGCCGGCGTCACCGAACCCGACGGTGGAATCGGCGCCGATCACCGCAGGGGCGCAGCTGAACCGGCGGCTGCTGCTATTCATGCGCGCACCGTATCGATCGCAGACGACTCTCCGGACAGCTGCGGCAGACACGCCGAGGGACGCCGGCGCAGGCCGGGGCCCAGTCGCGCCCCAGCGGCGTGTTCTTTTGCCGATTGGCCACCCTCGGAGCCGACAAGGTCCCGCGAGCAGCTGCGGGCCGGACAAGCAAGGAGACATCAGGTGCCGTGGTATCTGACAACCCCACGCCAGATCAAGGGGTTCAAGCGCGAACTCAATCGCGTGGACGAGGCGCTCTCACGCCAGGACGTGCGCGGGCTCGGTTCGCCGCTGACCCGGCTTCGCGGCGGCATGAGCGTCGGCATGGTGTTCGGGGTGCTGATCCTGGTCGCAGCATTCGTCGCGTCGTTGATCAGTCCCAAGCCTGATGCCGGTGTCGCGTCGATCATGACCACCCGAAGCGGAGGCATGTTCGTTCAGTTCAACGGCCGCCTGCACCCGGTGACCAACCTCGCATCCGCGAGGTTGATCGTCGGCAACCCCGACGAAGCCAAAGTTGTCACCGACACCGCGCTACGCAGCATGCCGACCGGGCCCCTCATGGGGATTCCGAACGCGCCCAACCTGCTCACGCCGCGCACCGACGACACCGCGACATGGACGGTGTGCGACTGGCGCGACACCGCCGTCCCGCTGTCGCTGCTGCGTTCCGGCGACATCACCACCGCGGTGATCGCCGGCTCGGACATGCTCGACGGCGGAACCGATCTCGGTGACAACCGCGCAGTGTTGGTCAAGCCGGTGACCGACCCGTCCAAGCTGTGGTTGCTCTACCGCGACACGCGAGCCGAGGTTGGCCGCACCGACTACGCCGCGCAGGCAGCGCTCGGTCTGACCCCGGCGCTGATCGATACGGCGGTGACCGTCTCCTCGGCGCTGCTTGGAGCGATCAGCCCGTCACCGGTGCTCACCGCGCCGGCGCTCGTCGACCGCGGACAGCCCAGCCCCGTGGTAACCGGGTCGGCGATCGGAGACGTGCTGACCGTGGCCACTGCCTCCGGCGCTCGCTCGTTCTATCTGGTCGGATCCTCCGGGGTGCAGCAGGTCTCCCCGGTGCTGGCCCAGATGATGATCAACACCGGCTCGGCACAGCGGCTCGTCGACGATCCGGCCACGGTACAGGCTCAGCCGCACGTGACCATCGTCGATGATTCCCGTTTCCCGTCGGCGGTGCCGACCATGATCGCCGAGCCGGCACTGTGCTGGAGCTGGGCGAAATCCCGTGGCGAACTGACTGCTTCGACGCGGATCTTCACCAACGCGCGGATGCCGCTGACCGAAGCGGGACGCGCGTCGGCGGTGAACCTGCTTCCCAACGACGGAACCGCTGAACAGGCCTCAGATTCGATCACGTTGCCCGGGTTCGGCTGGTATGCCCGCACCACCGGTGATGCCACCGATTCCGTGGCAGCCGAGCAGCTGATGTGGATCGATCCGAACGGCACCCGGTACCCGATAGATGCGGTGGTCGGATCTTCGGCCGGTGAGGTGTCCTATGACCCCACGGTCAAGGCGCTGGGATTCGACACCATCGCACCAACCCCGATCCCGTGGGCAGTGGCCAAGCTTTACGCACCGGGAGCCACCTTGTCGATCAAGAACGCACAGGTGATGCAGGGAACGCTTGTACCGCACTCACAGGTGCCCAATCCTCCGACCAGTAAAGGTCAGCGGCCACCCGAGCCCGACTCGCAACCGAGCGACGAGCCGGTCACCGAAGCCGACCCCGAAGCCGACCCCGAAGCCGATCTCGCCGCCGAGCCCGGCGCCTGATCCCCACTGAAAGGACTCATCTGATGTTTTCGATTTTCCGGGCGCCGCCCCGGCCGGCGGTGTCGCTGGCGCCGACCGGTGTGCAGATCAAAGAACCGCTGGCCGCGCCGCAGCCGGACCGCCGGCCGTTGTGGATGAAGGCGTTGCCGTTCGTGATGATCCTGGCGATGCTCGGCATGTTCGTCATGTTCGCGCTTCTGGGCGCCCGCGCGCTCACCTCGATGCTGTTCACGATGCCGATGATGTTGATGATGCTGGTCATGATGCTCACGCAGATGCGCGGGCAGAATTCCACCAACAACGACATCGAGCAGGAGATCGAAGAGTACGACCTGGAGCTGCGGGAGCAGCGCGCCGAGGTCTACGAGCAGGGCCGGGCAATGCACGATCTGCGTACCGCCTGTTTCCCGCATCCGGGGGATCTTCTGTCACTGGTGGGCACCGACGACATGTGGCAGGCCGACCCGAACCCGGAAATCGGCAGAGTGGTTGCCCCCGAAGACGAAACCGACCCCGACGTCCGGAATCTGACGTCCAACCCGTATCTGCGGGCGCGAATCGGCATCGGGATGGCGCCGCTGTATCCGAAGCTGATCCCCGCTCCCGATGTGGTTCCCGAAATGCTGGAACCCACCACGATGGTGCGCTACGAGCGGGCGATGCAGACGCTGTCGGTGGTGGCCAACCTGCCGATCGACGTCCGCCTCAACGAGTTCCCGGCCTATGCGCTGCGCGGCGAGGAATCCGCCGACCGCGGTGGTCTGGTCCGGGCAATGCTGATGTCATTGGCGTTCAACCACAAGCCAAGCGACCTGAACATCGGGGTGGTCACCGAGGATCCGCAGGAGTGGGAATGGTTGAAGTGGCTGGCCCACAACGAGGATGTGACCAAAGTCGAGAAGGGACTGGGCGCGCGGCAGCTGAGTTGGCGCAGCCTCGATGAGTTCGCGGTACGCCATGCCGCCCAGATCGAGCGGATGCGGGACCCCGCCGAGGGCGCCAAGCCCCCGCATCTGCTGCTGATCATTGACACCCCCAACGCGGTCGTGTCATGGCCGGCGAACATGGCCGGCGGTGTGACGGGAATGACCTGGCTGGTGGTTCGGTACGGCACCGATCTGGTCTCTGATCTCAAGAGCCGCATCCTGCTGCGCGACGGTCGGGTCTCCACGGTGGAGGACTTCGATGCCGCTGCAGCCGATTCGGTGTCGGTCGTCGCAGCGGAGACGTTCGCCCGGGCGATGTACATGTTCCGGCCGCGCAACTACGGTGTCGGCGGCGCGGTGGTCGATGACACACCTGAGCACATCGCGGACTTCTTCGAGGCGCTGCAGATCGGTGACATCGAGACTCACGACGTCATCGAGGTCTGGAAGCGCAACGCCTTCACTGATGAGATCAAAGTGCCGTTCGGCTATCAGCGTGCCGGGGATGTGCTGACCCCGGAGCTGAGCTACGTGAACTTCTATGAGGAGAACCGCAGCGGCAACGGTCCCCACGGCGCCGTGGCTGGGCGCACCGGTTCGGGTAAGTCGTATTTCCTGCGCGCCATCGTGCTGGCGCTGGTGGCCATCTACGGTCCGGACAAGGTGGCGCTGATCCTGGCCGACTTCAAAGGTGGTGCGACGTTCCTGGGGATGGAGAACCTGCCACACACGGTGGCGTCGATCTCCAATCTGGAGAACGCCATGGAGCTGGTGGACCGGCTCGGCGCGGTGATCAACGGTGAGGTGGACCGTCGCGAAGAGTTCATCACGACCCAGAGGCGGTGCAAGGACATCTTCGAGTATCGCGAACAGCAGCAGAAGCACCCCAACGATCCGGACTGGCCTTCACTGCCTGATCTGATCGTCATCATCGACGAGTTCGGCGAATTTCTCAAAGACCGGCCGGGCTACCTCGAGCTGCTGACCCGCGTCGGTCGCGTCGGCCGCTCGCTGGGCATGCACCTGGTGATGTGCAGCCAGTTCATCGACAAGTCGGTGCTCGGTGATCTTTTCGAACACCTGAGCTTCCGGTACTCGCTTTCGGTCAACTCCCCGCAGCACTCGATCGCGATGATCGGCACCGACGCAGCGGCCACGATGGTCGGCGGCAAGCTCAAAGGCAAGATCCTGCGCAAGTTTTCCTCCGACCACGGCCCAGTGGAAGTGGCCGCGTTCCACCACGAAGCTCCCTACATCCGGCGCACCGTGATCGAACGGGCCCGGACCGTCAACGACAGCCACGACGTGGTGGCGGATCCGGTGGTTCCGTTCACGCTGTTCACCGAGCGCGGCTTCACCCCCGTGATCGAGGGCGAGGTAGTCGAGACGCGTGAGGAGCAGCTGGGCGAGAAGATGGCCGATGTGCTCCTGGAGAAGGTGTCGCGGCTGCGTGACATGCGGACTCTGGATCTGTGGAAGCCTTCACTGCGGGAACCGCTGAGCCTTCCGACGCTGGGTGGACTGCAGCGCCAGCAGCAGGGGCTGCGTATCCGTATCGGCGACCTCGACGCCCCCGAGAAGCACACCCGCCTTCCGTGGATGATCGACTTCGGTGGCAGCGTGGCGCATCAGGTGATCGCCGGGGCCGGCAAGTCCGGGCGCACCACGCTGCTGCAGACGCTGGTGATCTGCGGCTGTGTTCAGCACGGCCCGTCGCGGCTGGCGTTCATGCTGGCGGACTACGGCACCGGCAAACTGGGGGAGGTCCGCAACAGCCCGAACGTGGCGGCATACGCTCGTCCCGGTGACGGCGAAACGGTGGCGCGGATCCTTGGCGAATCGCAGCGGCTGATCGATCTGCGCCGCGAGGTCATGGTGGACCGCGAAGTCCCGTCCATGGACGCGTATCTGGCGTCCAAAGATCAGGACCCGGTGCCTGGCGATCCGTACGGCTACGTGATTGTTGCCATCGACGGCATCGGCGAGTTCCTCGGCGAGGATCGCCAGGAACGGGCCAAGCTGCTGCGCCCGATTCTCGACGGCGGTGGCGCGGTCGGGGTGCATCTGGTCTACACCGCCGACTCACAGGGCTCGGCCAACGCCGGCAACGTGACGCATTACTCGGTGGAGGTCAAAGGCGGAGTGCAGCTCCCCTCAACCGATTACTCCGGCGCCAAGGTGCCGCCGGAGGTGCGCATGACACTGGCCGACCGTATCCCGCTGGATCAGCCGGGGCGGTCGTTCGATGCGGCCACTTCGCTGCAGGCGCGCACGGTTGTCCCGATCAACCGGGCGATCGAGCCGGACCGCGAGGACAAAGGCATGCCGGTGTTCGATGTGGTCGATCACGGTGAGGAGATCCGCATGCTGTGCGGGGACCTCGCAGCCGTTTACGCCGAGGAGAAGGTGCCCGCGGTGCTGCCGGCGGATGCGGTGATCGATTACGAGACGATCTGGTCGGTGTTCGAGCCGATGGTCGATTTCGGTCGGCATCCGGCACGCACCATCATGCCGTTGGGTAGCCGCATGGACACCTTGGCCTTGGCGCCGGTGCCGAATTTCTCTCAGAACCTGCTGGTGTACGGAGAGAAGGAGTCGGGCAAGAGCAATGTGCTGCGCTCGGTCATGGAATCCGTGATGCGTCAGTTCGCTCCCAAGGATGCGGTGATCATCGTCATCGATCCCCTGCGTCAGATGCTCGGCGAACGCGACCGCCTCTACGAGCGCGGGTACATGCAACGCGCCAAGTTCGTCGACAAGGTGGATTCCAGCGGCGCAACGGTTCTCGACGCCGACGGTAAGCCGGTGCAGGTGCGCAAGCGTCCGCCCGGGTATGTCGCCAGCCGCGAGGACATTGATGCAGTCGCCGAGATGCTGGTGCGGTTGATGGTTTCGCGCCGTCCCGGTGACGACGCGACCTCCGATCAGCTGCGCAACCGGACGTACTTCACCGGTCCGGAGGTCTACGTGTTCATCGACAACTTCGCCTCCATCGCCAGCGGCTACGCGGCCAAGACGGCGTTCGACGAAGTGGAGGTCGGCGGAGAATCGGTGAGCAGGCTGCTGGCGACCGGCACCGATCTCGGTGTTCACTTCATCCTCTCGGACGGCACCGGGTTCGCCGATCGGGTGAAAGCCTCGGCACTGCTGCTCGCGCTGCGGGAGTCGCTGATGGCGCCGATCCTGCAGCTGGCCGGCGCTCCGGCCTCGGGTCTGCCCGTCGCGCAGGCATTTCACCTCAAACCGGCACGGTGGCGCGCCGGTCAGGGCCGCCTGATTGTGGACGCCGAAGACCACGTGATGGTGCAGACCGCACACATTGATGTCGATGCGGTCGCCGCCCGGTTCAACGACGTGCCCGCGGCGGGATAGGGATCCACGCCACCCGCAAAGACTCAGCGCCCGTCCCGGAGTCCGGGGCGGGCGCTGATCGTTGTGGTCTCAGAAACTCAGCACTGACCGTGAAAGCGCTCCATCACAGCTTTCTCCGGGGCCGTGACGCTGAGGCGGTATTTGTTCTTCACCATGACCTGACGTTTGACGTAGGTGCACTGGAACGCGGGGTTGGGCGGCAGCCACTCGTCAGCTGCTTTGGCACCCTTGCCCATGTTGGCTGGCCCGTCGACCGCCAAGAGGTTGAGCGGGTCGTTGGCGATCTGCTTGAGCGCGGGCAGGTCCCACGTCCACGCCCCGGACACCCAGCTGTTGGCCAGGGCCACGATGTGATCGACCTGTACCGCCGCTGAGGTGTCTTTCCCGCGCATGAAGCCGATGATCTCCGCGGTGTAGGGATCGACCAATGTTCCAGAGGCGACCTTGCACCCGTCGAGTGTGGTCACCGCGGTCAAGTCGCGGGCGAGGATGTCGTTCCTCGTGTCGCAGTTGTTATTCCCGCCCTCGACATCGACGTCATCGGTCCACGCCTGACCGAACCGTACGCGGGCGTAGCCGTTCATGGATGCCTGCGGGGCGACCACGAGGGTGGACGGGTCGGGGCTGGGGGTACTTGTTCCGCCTAAAGCCATCGGCGCGCCGGCGGAGCCGGGCGGAACTGCGTTGCCGGCCGGTTCCTGTTCATCTCCACTGCCTGCGATCCATTCGCGGGTTGCTGAGATGGCCGGCCCGATCACCGGAACCGCAGTGCCGGCCAGTGATCCGAGCAGCACGACGGCGGTCACGACCATGATCAACCCGATCAACGCCAGCTGCAGCAGGGTAGAGACGATGCCGGAGGTCTTATTCGTTGTTCCCATGGCCGCGCAGTGTGGCCGCCGCTGCCGTTGCGGCCCTTCCGCGGCGCGACAGCGGCCGCGCTCGGGAACTGTCACGTCCCCGTCATTCGGCATCCAGCCGCGGCACCGTTTTCGGGTCGTGCGCGCAGCACGTTCGCCGGGCGGCCGCTCCCCGGTGGTGGGTCTGTATACCGCCGGGGATGCCCGTCTGCGCATTCGGAAGCGTCACCGGGGCACGGCGGTGAGCTGCTTGTATGCGCTGTACGGCGGCACTGATAGCGATTTTGAGGACTACTTTGAGGCACTGATTTAGTACGGTTTTGAGTGCCTGTTTGAGCGAAGTTCTGAGTGCCGGTTGGAGCGCGGGTTGGAGCATCGCGGCGCCGGCAGGTGTCGGGCCCGTACGCACGCACGTTGGCGACGCAAGGCCCGGTGACGGAGCCCGGCGGGAACCGGTCGGTGGATAGCGGCTCGTGTGGGGTGCTCTTGAGCTCGCTTTTGACTGCTGCACACCGTGTGAGGGCGCCGGCGCGGGGGCAGTCGCGCCGCAGACCCGCGGCGGTCCCGCGCCGGTCCTAGATTGCGCGCACCGCGGGCACACGAGCACCGCGGCGTCGGCGGTCTCGCGCAGTGCAGCCGCCGCACACTCCGCAGCAACCGAAAGGTGGTCCGGCGATGACAGCCGTGATCGACAACAAGGCGTTCGTCAAAGGTCTGTCAGCAGCGAAAGTGATGGCCTTCGCCGGCAAGGACGACCCCACGCACGCCGCCGTGCTGCTCGGCACCGCACGCGTGGAGACAGCCGAGGTCGGCTCACAGAACTCGTTGGCGTTCCTCGCTTCTGACGGCATCAGTCCGGGACAGGCGATATTCGAATGCGACGGCGACCTGCCGCTGGTGAAGTTCTCACTCGACCAGGCCAACCAGTTGCTGTCGGCGGCCCGGGGTGCGGCTTCCGCCGTGAAGAAAAAGGACAAGGAGGCCTCCACCGAGGTGGAGCTGTCGGTGGTCGATGAGGGATCGACGCTGCTGATGCGCACCCTGACCGACGGCGCACTGGGCGAGGCGGACTCCCGCCACTACATCCCGCTGCAGGATGCCGACGACTTCCCGATCCGTTCGGTGCTCAAGACGTTGCAGGCCAAAGGTGCCCGCGAGATTCTGGGTGCGCGCGGCGCTGGGGACGATATGAGCAATGCCCCGCTCAAGGTGGGGAAGGTGCAGGCGTTCACCGCCGAGACCATCAAGAAAGTCGGTGCGATCGCGGCGGTCTTCAAGGAGCCCGTGGAGATCTACACCCGCGCGCATCCGGCCTCGATCGTGACCGTCACATGTGCGGGTGTGTTCCGCGCGGTGCTTGCGGCGCACGCCTACCACCCGGATCTCGACGTCGAGGACCCCGAGGTCGCGGTGGCCACCACGCTCGGGGACAGCGGCGGAGCAGGCGCTGGCGCGGACCTCGCCGACGACGAGGACGAGGGACCGACCGTCGGTGCGACCGGGGGTGAGGGCGGCACAGATGGCGACGCGCTGTCCGAGAACGGCGCGGCGTGAGTATCACCGCGCTGCAGCATGCGTTGGACCAGTACAGCGTCGCTTGCTGGTTTGACCGGCTCCCCAGCCATGAGCGGTTCTGGGAGAACCGTACCGGCCACGAGGCGGTGCGATTGCAGGCGAGGGACCGAGCGATCGCCGCGGGCGCCAGCACGGACCAGCTGACAGACTGCGACCGCTACGCCGCCGAACTGATCGCCGATCACCGGTCACCGCTGGGGCTGGCCGGGCGCTCCTGGGATCAGTTCACCGCGGACCAGAGGGCACAGCTGTGATGGGCCTGGACGTCAATGCCACCAGTGTCGGCGACCGGATCCGCGACGACCGGGGCAAGGTGCTCACCGTGCACGAGATCCGGCCGGCTGACACACGCGACGATCCGTCCGCCGGACCGATTGTCTGCGCCGAGTTCGACCACGGACACGGCGTATGCATCGACGCTGCGACCGCACACCGCTACGAACCGGCCTGACCGGTGCGTCCCCGTCGCGGTGTCACGTCCTGATCCGCGGCCGGCTACCACCCCCCGCACACATCAACCACTGCTGGCCTCAACGTCGAAACTTCGAACGTTGCATAGACACTAAGGACCGCACATGAGCTTCACCCATGAGATCGGCGACCTCTTCGCCCACCCGGCTGAGGCCATCGCGCACGGCGTCAACTGCAAAGGCGTCGCCGGTGCTGGCGTGGCAGCTGTGATGAAGTTGCAACACCCCAACGCAATTCACCAGTACCAGGTACTCGCCCGGCGCGGTGACTTACCGCCGGGCGGAGCGATGATCTGCACGCAAGGGCCGGGGGACAAGACGATTATCCACTGCGCCAGCCAGGATCATCCCGGGCCCAACGCGACCGAGGAGTGGCTGCGGTCGTCACTGACTGTTGGCCTGGAACTGGCTGTCGGGCACGGCATCCGGTCGGTGGCGGTTCCGCTGATAGGCGGAGGTATCGGTGGACTGGACCCCGCAAGGGCGGTCGCGATCATCCGCGAGGTGTCCGAGGAGTCACCGGTGGCCGTGACGCTGGTGACGCTGGCCTAGTCGCCGCGACACGCCGAAGCGCAGCCTGTTGCATGCGCCGTTGCTTGTCGGGGATGCCGAGTACAACTTCACCCATCCGGTGCGGGTGAGTTCCGCAGCCTGTGAGCGGGGAAGCTCACCGGTTACGCATCCGCACCGGATCAGCAACAGCAACTGAAACAGCAACAGCAACAGCAACAGAAACGAGACTGACATGACCGCCCCCGCTCCCGTCGCACCCGCCCCGGTCCCCGTGGCTGCTCCCGCTCCCGTGGCCGCTCCCGCTCCGGTTGCCGCTCCCGCTCCCGCTCCCGTGGCGGCTCCGGCTCCGGTTGCCGCTCCCGCGCCGGCCGCGCAGTTCCCGGTCGCACAGGCCCCGGTCGCACAGTTCCCGGTGGCCCAGCCCGCCGCAGCGCCCGTCGCCCAGGCGCCGGTCGCCAACGGGAATCTGGTCCCGTCGGCGGCGCCGGCCATCGGCACCATCCCGACCGGCTCCGGCGGAGGCATCCCCGACGAGCACTTCAACAAGCCGATTCTGTTCCGCTTGCTGTCCCTCGCCTCCCGCGCCAGCAAGTACGAGAAGGTCGACGTGCTCGCCCCGACGGTCGACTACATCGTGCTCGACCCGGCCACCGGCACCTTCGAGCAGGTGCAGAACGTGACCATCATGCAGAAGAACATCCGCAACGAGCTGGTTACCTGCTTCCAGCGCGGTGAGAGCGCGGTGACCGGTGTCGCCATTCAGGTGCCCGGTTCCAACGACAACGCCGCCAAGGTGCTGCGCGCCCTCGACGACACCAACTCGGGCTACGGTGCGCAGCAGGCGACCGCCTACCTGCGCGACGCGGCGATCACTCAGTTCGGTTGGTGGACCGCCGGCTGAGCGCTCCAGCGTCAGACTGCCCAACAACGGCCCGCACCGGTAACGGTGTGGGCCGTTGTGCTGTGCGGCTTGTGTTTCGCGCCGCCGTGGTGAAGTCGCCATGTGGAGCGAGGATTGACGAGCGAGCGCCATCGGTGCATGCAGTGATGCCGATAGTGTTGCGTGCCGCGACTCGTGCCTCGGCGTTCTAGCATCCCGGGGATCATCCGCCAAGGAAAGGCACACCCGACCATGAGCGCTCCGCAGAGCCCCACCTACTTCCGACCGGTCAATGCTGACACCGGAGAACTGACCCTGGCGGTGTACTTCACCGCACCGCTGTTCGATCTGCTGAGCGCCTACGAGAACGACCCCAACAAGCAGACCGATGAGCTGGCCGCCGACGTCCGAGACGAGCTGGACCGCCGCGGAATCCCCATCCGTCCCACCATCGCTCACGGCCGTCTGCGCATCCTGCAGGAGACCGAGCCCGACGAGTTTGGTTTCAAGCGCAAGCCGATGGTGCACTCCACCGTGATCGCCTACCTGACCGATGCCGAGCCTGACGATCCGCGGCTGGCCGAGCTGGCGGCAGGATTCCGGGGTGAGCGTCTCGGGGCCACGGTCAGCTTCGAGATCCCCACGACCGACAGCGAAGCCGCTGCCGCCGAACGTGCGCGTGCCGAAGCCGAGGCTGCCAGCCAGTACCGGGCCCGGGCAGATACCGAACGCGCGGCTGCCGCCGAGAAAGATGCGCGCACCGCAGCCGATCCGTTCGCCGACGATATGAGCGACCTGTTCGATTGAATACGTCACTTGGACAACCCATCCAGCGACAGTGGCCGCACTCCCGACCAGATCGCTGCTGACACACTGCTGCACCGGGCCCAGGAACTGGAACGGGCCGGTCGCAACAATGAGGCTCAGGATCTTCGCGCGTCGGTGCGCCGGCTGCGGACACCGCCGCCATCACGGTCATCCATGACCAGGACGTGACACCGCGGCGCATGGCGACCACAACACCATCGAAAGAGAGAGCACCCATGCGGCTGTCGAAAGCCCGAATCGAACGCCTTGCGCTGGCAGCGGCGATGTCAGCCGGCGCCGGCGGTGCCGCCACCACAGTCGTACCGGGTCTGCACCACTGGCCGCCGAGCGCGGTAGCCGCGGCCGTCGCAGTGGCGGTGGCCGCCGCCGGGGCGCTGCGCAAGCTGCTCACCGTCGCTTTGGTCGCCGTGGCGTCGACCGTGGTGATCGTCGCAGCTGACGCCGCACTCGGCGGCAAGCTCCGCAGCATGCTCGACATCAGCTCCCTGCTGGGCTGACGGCACACGCACCGCGGAACAAGTCAGTGTGCGCCCACCGCGCCCGGCAAGCGGATGCAGTCACCGAGAAGCCGCCGCGTCGATGCTGGAGCGCCCATTGTCAGTAGCAGATCCCCGACTGCGCGTAACTTGCGCACCTGCACAAGCTCCACGGTGTGCGCGTCGGCCGCAATCTGGCCCCGGTGCGCGGTAATGCCGCAGCGCCGCAGATAGGCAACAAGCCAGCGTGCCGTGGATGGTCCGGGGCACGCCAACGACACTCGCATGCGGACGTCACTGCGACCGTCATCGGCGGCGGTCACGCTGACCTGCCCGCGGGCCAGAAACGCCGCGCGTAGAACCGCTGCGCCCTCGGAGTAGGTGCAGGTGTTCGGATCCAGGTTCAGATCTGGGATCGTCTTGCCGGCGGCGTCCAAGAGACCGACCCGGCGCGCCAGGTACGCCCCGCCGCGCACCACCTGTACGCGCGACAGGTGGGAACCGGCCACCACCACCGCTGTCCCGTGGAGACCGTGCAGGGCAACGATTTCCCCGCGCAAGCGGACTGCGGCGGTGTGGGTCCCGAACACCGCGGTCACTGCGGTGAGGCCGGACCACGACTGCACGCCGCCGCCGAAGCGCAACATCGCCGATGTCTCGGCGTGGCGGGCCGCCAGCGGTACAGTCGAGTTGATCGGCACGGCTGCCAACTCGTTGGCGACCATCCGCGTGACCGCACTCATCAGGGCGCCCCGGCCGTGACCAGGTTGATGTCCTTGAGGCATCCCCGCGCCGGCGCGTCGGTATCGGCGCTCACTTTGTCGGCCAGCGCCAGGAGTCGGCGCAACCGTCCGGCCACCGCGTCCTTGGTCATTGGCGGGTCGGCCAGCTGGCCAAGCTCTTCCAATGAGGCGGTGCGGTGACTGGTGCGCAACCGGCCGGTGTAGATGAGATGCTGCGGCGCGTCGGGACCGAGCACCTGCAGCGCTGCTAGCACACGGTCGACGGTGACAGCCGCGGCCCGCGCCGAGCGGCGCATGTTTGCCTCGTCGAGATTGGCCATCCGCGCTGCGGTCGCGTACATCTCGCGCTGGCTGACCCGGCGCTCCCAGCTGATGCGAGCCTCGTTGGCACCGACGAGGGTGAGCATCCGACCGATGTCGCCCTCATCGCGCAGCGTCACATGCGACATGCCGCGGGATTCGCGGACCAGGGGCTGCAACCCGATCCGGCGGGCACAGCTGGCCAGGGCGTAGGCGGCCTCGGGGCTGGGGCATGTGATGTCCAGTGCGGTGTTGCGGCCGGGGCTGTGCAAGGTTCCGGCAGCCAGGATGGCGCCACGCCATACAGCGATGACCTCGCTGATCGAGCCGCCGACCACCGCCGGGGCGAGCCCGGCCACCAGCCGCCCACGCCGGTCGACCATGCCGCACTGGTGTGCCAGCAGCGTTCCACCGTCTTCAACGCGGACGCGGTAGAACGCGGAGCGGCGCAGCCCGCTCCCGCTGTGCATGGTGACACCAGCGAGGTGGCCGTGCACAGCTGCAATCTCGCGGCGCAGGTGGCGGGCCAGTGCGCTTGTGGTGGTGACGGCTTCGACGACGAGACCGTCGCGGGCGACGCGCAGGTCAGCGGACAGCCGCAGAATGGCGGCAAGCTGAGCGGCGCGGCTGCCCGGCAAAGTGACCGGTACGCGGGCCAGCTCGTCATGGAGTTCACTCGTCAGAGACATATCGGACTCCTTCTGCTAGGCCACGGACCGGCTGAGCCGGCCGTTGGAGGTGAGGGGGAGGTCGACGCGAGCGCGCCCTGTGACAGCAGAGTGTGCGGGCGTTATCGGTGTCGGGGGCATCGGTGCAATCGGGTATTCCGGCATGCGTGCAGCTGGGCTCGCACCGCTTTCGACCTCATCGAGTGAGCGCCACAGGGCGGTGTCGGCTTCCCGCGGCTCGGCGTGCAGGGCGACGCGGTGCGCGGCAATGGCACGTGCAAGTACCGCCGCGGCGGCGTTGCCGAGGTTGTCGGAGCGGTGCTGATGGTGCAGGTCCAGCGCGATCTGGCAGGACAGCATCACCGCCTCCGACGACGAGATCCTCTTGCGCATGGTGGTCAGGTCGTCGCTGCCGTCGGCCAGAAGTGCAGCGCGCGAACGCAGCTCGGTGTTGACTCCGCGAGCGGCGATCAGCACCTTCTGGGCGACCTGCGGATCGGTGCAGAACCCGTCCACGGTGTCACGCTGTATCCGCCAGCACAGGGCGTGCAGAGCATGTCGCAGTTCGGCGGCACTGCAACTGCGGATCCAGTCCAGGTCGGTGAGCTTGGCGCGGAATGCGTCCCCGCCGTTGTCACGCCGGGTGCGAGCAGGTTCTGGGAGTTCGGTCATGTGTCGGTCTTTCTGTGAGATGTCAGCGGGTCAGCGGTGAAAGGGGAAGCGGTACAGCGGTTGAGCGGTTGTGTAGTGGGTCAGGAAACAGCGTCGGCAGTGGGGAAGTGGGGGAACCAGTGATCGGCCTGGGCGAGCGCGAGCATGTCGGACAGGTCGCGGCGGTCCAGAGTGTCTGCGTCGGGAACACCGAGCGCGCGAGCCAGCGACACCTGTGCCGGGCTGGGTTCGCTTCGAGCGGCATCGCGCAGGGCGCCGGGAAACAGCGTCTGGGACAGTTTGTCGGCGCTGGCCAGGTCGAACCCCTGCAGGTAGCACCGCGGTCCTGGTTCGGCCCACTGCCCATCGACACCGATCCAGAACATGCGCCGCGCCGTGGTGTCGTAGAACCCGCACGCCCAGTCTTTGCCAGGCACCGTGCCCTGCACGCCGCGCATGTCGGCAAGGATCAACACACCTTTGGAGCCGTCGCTGTGATACACCGGGCGGACCATGCCGCGCGGGTGTGCGGTCCACCGGATCGTCGCGGTGCGCACCGACCACGTCGAATCAGTGTGCCGACGCTTTGGAAGGTCCTGCGGCACACCGGAGACCGGATCGAAGGTCCGCAGCGGGTCCACCCGGTGGGTGTCGCACTGGCAGCCGCACCGGCACAACCCGAATGCCAGCGTGCATTCACAGGTGCACGGCACCGAGGAAACTTCGGGTTCGATCGGTGACCCGCCGGTCGGCTCGTCACCGCAGGCGCACTGGCAGGCGCATCCCTGCCCGGTGCACGACAGCACACAGCTGGTGCCCGCGCACGGCTGGGCGCACCCACAACCCAGGCCCCGATCCGTTTCCTCGCGGACCTCAGCGTCGAGCCTGGTCTTGACGATCAGCCCGAGCGATCCGGCACCGACCAGATCGATCACGAGGGCGTTCTCTTTGACAGTGCCTTCTTCGAACGTGTGCGGCCGCAGCGCACGGCCCACGCACTGCACCAGGCGAGGCTGGCTGCGTGTGGGCCGCGCCAGTACGACGACCTCGCACCGGGGGAAGTCCGCGCCCTCGGTGAGCACATCGACGGTCACCAGAACCTGTGTGGCCCCGGCGCGGAACCGCCGGTAGATGCCTTCACGGGCGCGCACCGATGTCGGGCCCACCACCACTTCGGCGGTCAGCCCCTGGGCTACCAGCGACTGCGCGAGCTGCTCGCAGTGCAACATCGACGCGCCGAACACAATGGTGGAGCGACCCCCGGTGCGGGTGAGGACAGCTTCGACCGTCGCATTGAGCGTGGTGTCACGCAGCATTGCCTCTTCGGCGGATTCATCGGTGATCTCACCGCTACGGCCAGTCGTCAGCGTCGAGGAGTCCAGCCCGACATCGACGGTCACGCCTTCGGGACGAAGCAGGAAACCGTTCTCGATGGCCCATGCCAGATCTCGTTCGAACACCACCTCCTGCCACACCATCCGCAGCGGTGGTTCGCCTTTACCGGGATCGTTGCGTGTCATCGTCGCGGTGAACCCGGCCCGGCGCCCACCCATCGCGGCGAAGTGGTCGAGCACATTGCGGTAGGTGCGTGCCACGGCGTGATGGCATTCATCGACAATCACGAGGTCGCGCGTGCCCAGCCGCGTCAGTGCCGTGGCGCTCTGCAGGGACTGCACTGTCGCCGAGACGATCTGGGCATCCGCATCACCGCGGTGTGGGCCGCCGATCTTGGCCGGCACGGGACCGGACGGGTTGACGGCGCACACTGCATCGGCCATCTGCTCGATCAGCTCGTTGCGGTGTGCCACCAGCAGCACCCGTCCACCGAGCACGACATCGCGACGGGTCAGCTCGGCGATCACAGTGGTCTTCCCCGACCCGGTGGGCAGGACAACGGCCGGACCGGGAACCCGGCGGCCGAACGCCTCCCACACCGCATCGGCGGCTTCGATCTGGTAGTGCCGCAGGGCCCGCGGGGTGGCCGCTGATGGGGGCGCCAGTGGATAATTCGACGGCACCTGCAGCGTGGAGGTCATGGGCGCCCCCACGATCCGCAGCTGAGCACGTAATCGCCGCCGGTGAGGTAGAGCCCGTCAGTCGCGGCGACCGTGAGGCCGCCGGGCGCGGACCGATCCACCGCCGCTGCAGCGGTGATGCCGCGACGGACGCCGAAGCGCGCAGCTGCGTGAGTGCCGGATCCGGCGGGCTCGACCACGGGGAGACCGCCGAGCGAGCGGACCAGTGAGGCGTACGCATCTCGAGCCATTTCCGGCGCCGACGCCGGCAATGTCCGCCGTACACCGTGCAGGCCATCCAACACTGCTCGCCGAACCTGGATCGTGCCCAGCAGGTAGGGCAGCAGCTCAGACTCCGATTCGACCAGCCCGTTGCGCAGCGCCTGACCAAACGTCAGCGGATCGGCCGTGGTCGGTCCCGTGTCGGGGTAGGCGACCGGACCAGCCGTGCGTACCGCCCAGCGTGCGGTGCCATCGGGCATCGCCAGGTTGGTGGCGATGTCGATGCTGCGGTAGTAGTCCTCGGTCGCGGTTGCCGCGTCGAAGGCCAGCCACAGCTGCTCGGCGCTGGCCAACGTCGTTGCACCGTCGGAGAACCCGAACTCGATGGCCGTCCCGGTGCTGGATTCGGCAGTACCGAATACAGCGGTGGGGTGGCCGTCGGAGCCGAACACCAGGTCGCCTGTACTCAGCGACGACAGCGCGACGAATCCGCGGGGAGTGGGTACCGCCGTGATGGTCGATCCGGAAGAGTCCGGGGCGCACACGGCGGCAGGTGCCATCGCGGTCACAGAACAGGTGCAGGCAGATGGTCCAGCCAGGCTGGCGGTTCACCGATAGCCACCGCGGCTGTCGCGACCGCCAACCGGATCCCGACTGAGCCGCGCAGCATCGGAGTGACGGTCCCTCCCCCGCGGGAAGTCCACGGGCAGACGACGGTCGCCAGATGATAGGCGGACAGCGACTGCCGCGTGTGCACGGTCAGAACCCGGCTGGTGTTGTGCTGGCGCACCAGGTGGTGCAGCAGCCGGAAGTCCGCGGCTTCGATGCGCAGGCACGTCAGCATGACCTCACCCCACCGCGGCCCGTACAGCTCCTCGAACACCGCGGCGCTGACAGCCAGGCGGCGCAGGCGCGAAATGATGCGGGTATCCGTGCAATCCGAGGAGCAGTTCCATTCCTCGTCGGCGTTGGTCAGCGTCAGGATCTCCAGCAGTGCGTTGGCCACCGTCAGATCCCGCGAGGTACCCAGTACGGCGCAGCGCAGGCACGTCACGCCACTGGTCGGGTGCTGATGGGGGTGCTCGATGTAGTCGACATGGCCGCGCTGGATACGCGCAGCAGTGCGCCGTGCCAGCGCGAGGGTGTAGTCGATGATGAGCTGCATGTCCAGGACGGTCTCGGTGACGGTCTCGGTCAAGCCGGCCAGTGCAAGCGGTCCCGGCTCGATGAGGGGAGCGATGCGGACCTGGACCATGCCGAGCGCGTTGTCGTCGCTGTCGGGCGGCGAGAGCTGCGGCGGCAGCTGGGGGAAGTGTGCGGTCATGTCGATGTCCGCCAGCGTCGGGATGCTCACAAGGCCACCGTCGCGATCGCGGAGACGGTGACCAGCAGAACGGCGCCGTCACCGGTGAGTTTGAGCGACGCGTTCAGCACGGCCAAGTTGGGCAGCACGTTCTGGGCCATTCCGACGAGGTCGTCGGTGGATTCGATGAGGAGCGCGTGACCGCCGCGCAGGTCGATCGGCACCTGCAGCTCCACACTGGCACCTGCCGGTGCGGGTGACGGGATCGGCGTCGCCCGCGGAGCGACGGTTTCGGTGACCGGAGCAGGAGCAGGCACCGGCGCCGGAACGGGAGCCGGTGCGGGAGCCGGAGCGGGACCAGGAG
Source organism: Mycolicibacterium canariasense (assembly GCF_002101555.1). GTDB lineage: Bacteria > Actinomycetota > Actinomycetes > Mycobacteriales > Mycobacteriaceae > Mycobacterium > Mycobacterium canariasense. The sequence goes on along the minus strand of NZ_LQOL01000036.1, from coordinate 72,495 downwards.
CCTCAGCGCTCGGGGCAACCGTTTCGGCCGCAGCGGCAGGTTCCGGTGCGGGGGCGACCGGAGCAACCGGGGCGACCGGAGCAACCGGGGCGACCGGAGCAACCGGGGCGACCGGAGCAACCGGGGCGACCGGAGCAACCGGAGCAACCGGGGCGGCCGGGGCAACCGAATTCGGCTGCGAGACAGGGCTCTCGGTCACCGCCACGGCCTCTGGAGCCGGTGCCGGTGCTGTGGCCGCCTCGGTGTGCGTGGGCTCCGGTGCAGCCGTCGCCTGGACGTCAGCGGCGCGTGCGGCGATCGCCGCCTCGACGTCGCGGCGAACGATGCGCCCACCACGGCTGGTGCCGGTGATCTGGGACAGGTCGATGTTGTGCCGCTTGGCGTAGGCGATGACGGTGTCCGAGGCGTTGGGGGCCGCCGCAGCTGCAGCTGCAGCTGCTTCGCCGGTGACGGGCGCAGGAGCGGCAGCGGGGACAGGAGCGGCAGCGGGGACAGGAGCGGTCGGTGCGACCGGGAGCGGGTGCGCACCGGGGACTACGCCGGCGACGACCTCGCCGACAAACACCTGCGGGGCAACCGGCAGGGCCACCGCGGGCGTGACCGGGGCGGGAGCCGGGACGGACGACACCGGCGGCGCGTCAGGGGATGCGGGCAAAGACACCGCGGGAGCCGCGGGAGCCGGTGTGCTGGCGGCGATCTCAGCCACCGGAGACAGGGCGGTGTCGTGGATCTGCGGCGCGACCGTCAGAGGTGTGCGATCCGGAGCAACCGGCGCAGGAATCGGTGCCGGTGCAGAGGCCGTGACCGGCGCCGGGACCGGAGCGGGGACAGACGCGGTCACCGGTGCGGCCAGTGCCACGGCAGGCACGACGGGAGCCGCCACTGCAGGCGCTACTGCGGGCGCGACGGGGGCCGCCACTACGGGCGCGATGGGAGCGATCGGCGTGACCGGCGCAAGTGCCGGCGGATGGGAGACGTCGGCCAGAGGAGGCGGGGCGACGGGGTGGACAGCGGTCATGGTGTACGGGCTCCTTGGGTTACTGGTGGGTGTGTCAGCGGTGAGAAAGCGGTAGAGCAGCGGTTTTTGAGCGGATGCGGCGGTGGTCAGCCGGTGTAGGTCAAGACGATCGACGGCTTTCCGACACTGACCATCTCGGCGTAAACATCGGGGTAGTTCTCCTCGAGGTCGGTGTAGGACAGTGAGCGCGACCCTGCCTTCGTCGCGACGGTGAAGCCGTCGTAGACGCCGGGGCGTCCGCCGGGGTGAGCAGTGTCGGCGACCGCTGCCAACAGCGCGGCCCGGATCTGCTTGAGCGTCTGCTTGCACGCGGCCTCAACGGTCGCCAGGGTCAGGCCCTGCTGCGCCGCTGTGCGCGACCTCGCGGCGACGGCCGTCACCAGCGCTGCCAGCTCACCGCCGGGATCAGCGGATGCGGCGAAGGCATCGGCCAGTGCCGCGGTATCCGGTACCGCGGATGGTGCGCTGGCGGGAACCTGGGCGACCGGTGCGTTCGAAGAGACAGCCGGGGAGTTCGACGCCATGTGAAACGGCGGCGGCGGCGGCAGCGTGACGGTCGGTGCGACCGTATTCAGCGGTGCCGCTGTGGTGAGAGTCATTGGTGCTCCTGTCGGGGTGTCAGCGGACGGTGCCGTCGGACCGGGGGCGCGTCCGCGGCTGCGTGAAAACTCATCAACATCCACGGTTACGACACCGGCATCTTGCGCCGTCGTTCAGAGGCTAATGCCATTACCGATGCACGTGCAACAGCACATGCATTGCGTTCTTTGTACCCCCGGCGTGCGACACCTTCGATCACTTCGCGCGTGAGCTGCGAAGAACGCCAGAACATGTTGAGGATAACGGGCGTAAACCCAGGCAAATGTCACTTCTTTCGGCGCCGCCGGAGAGGTGCGTCTGCGTGTGAGCGCCCGTGCGGCCTATCTAGCTGCGAAAATAGTTGACTGTCACGTCCTTGTATCGCTGGATTGCTGCGGCAACCAGCGCCTACGGTCACGGTGCCGGCGTCTAGGGTCCGCTACCGCGGCGCCAACCAGGTGCGGAGCGCGTACCTCGCTCGGGGTGTATCGCGTCCCGCGCACGAGCCGGCTGAGCAACATGCATCGGCGTGCATCAATCGCGTGCATTCCGCGTGTCGTGCACAACCAACCGTCGACGTCGGTGCCCGGTGTTTAACTGCCGCGGTGTCCGTCGAACCCGCCGTTCCCACCGTGAATCTGCCCCGCGTCAACGCCGCGCAGTTTCAGCTCTTCGACTACAGCGTGTTCGCGTTCCTGGTGACCGACGACGATGCAATGGCCCGCTGGATCGATCACCTTTGCTCGGCTGCTCCCGGCACGGTGGCCGCGGACATCGAGACGCGGGGCCTCGACGCGAACAAGTTCTCCATCACCTGCGTATCTGTCGCATTCCAGCTCGGCGCCGACACCGTGGCGCTGCTGCTGGACCCCTTGCGGCGGTCGCATCATCGCAAGCTGCTGGCCCGAGTATTCGATCACGCCGCCCGCCTGGTGTTTCACGGTGCCAGCTTCGACATCGCACCCCTCTACGCGCACCGGTTGATGACGCGCGAACATATCCGCAAGCTCGGCGACACGCTGGTTGCCTCGCGGATGGTCGACACCAACGCGAAAGCTGGTCGTGCGCTGGAAGACCTGGCGACGGTGTTTCAGCTTCTCGACGACAGCCGCATCACCATGGACAAGGTCTTCGACGCGCGCGGGTTGAAGAAGGCCGATGGCTGGTGGAGCACCGACATCGACACGCCCACCTACGCCATGGGCGCAATGAGTGACACCGTGGCCACCCTGCGTCTGTGGGGTGAGCCGGGTGTGCACGGCCACGGGATCATGGCCCACGCCGCGCGATACCTCACGACGGCACAAGCCGGTTTCGGTGGCAAAGGCCGACTCAACTCCGCCGACGCCGAACAGCTGGTAGAAGACATCCAGCGCGTCAATGCCATTGTGCTGGAACGCAGTGCACGCGGCTACGCCGTCGACACCGAATTTCCTCAGCGCTACCGCGAGCAGACCGAAGCCACGGCCATCGCAGCCGCGCACACGCTCAAACAGGCGGGCATCCGTGCGGGCAACGGACGCGACTTGGTGAATGTGCTGGCCGCCCGCGGCGAGATCGACGCCACCATCTGGCCCCGCACCGACACCGGTCAGCTTAAGTCCGACAAGGAAGCGCTCAAGCACATCACCGACGAAGACTCCGTCCTGCACTCGGAGCTAGCCACAGCCCACCGCATCGTGGCCAACAGCGAGAAGGTGCGCGGCTACGTCGATAAAGTGGTCGCCAACGCCCCCCCGACCGGACGACTGCACCCCGAGATCAAGATTCTGGGCGCCAGCGCCACCGGGCGCATGTGCCTGCCCACCGACCAGCGGCTGCTCACTCGCCGCGGCATCATCGGCGCCGACGACATCCGGGAAGGCGACCACACCCTCGACCACCTGGGCCAGTGGGTGAAAGTCCGTGCGGTGCACCGCTACACCGAAGCGCCGATCGACAGGCACACCCTCAGCGACGGTACACAGCTGTCATCGACACCTGAGCACCGCTGGCTGTTGCACCCGCCCCGCGGATCACTGGTGTTGGCCCCGATGGACGCCGCCGGCGCCCACCACGGAGTGCAGCTGCGCCCTGATACCACCGCACCCGCGGCGTTGGCCCACCACGTCAACCCGGCGGCCTGTCCGGCATGCGATCACGCCTACCGCTTCGGCGAAGTCATCTCGGTGGAAGGCCGGGCCGAATCTCTTCTGCGCCGGGCTGGTTTCACGCCGATACTGGCCGCTGTCGGCGCAGCGGCGGTGCCGTGTGTCGATCCCCACCCCACGGCAGCATGGCTCTACGCTGCGGGGGAGCCGGAAGCGGCGCCACTGCTGGAGGTTCTGTCGTTCGACCTGACCCACTGCTACGCGTTCCTGTGTGGGATCACCAGCCATGTCGGTCCCGATGATCATGACGTTCCCGTGCGCGTTCCGGGCGGAGCATTCCTGGATGCGGTGAAGCTGGCGGCATACCGCCTCGGCATTTCGATCGGGGTCACGGCGGATCAGGAGAGCTGGATGGTGCGCATGAGCACACCCTCCCCGGCGACGCGCACATCCACCGAGTCCATCGCACGTGATGACGTCTGGTGCGTGACAACGACTTCTGGGACGTTCACAGCGTGGGGAGCGCACGGCCCGTACCTGACCGGAAACTCTGCCAGCAAGCCTGAGATTCAGCAGTTCCCCTCCGAAGCGCGTGGTGTGATCCTGGCCGACCCGGGTGCACAGTGGATCTCGGCGGACTGGAAGTCGATTGAACCGGTAGTGCTGGCCACAGCGTCAGGGGACCGCGGGTTCCTGGCAGATATGCGCGCCGGCAAAGATCCGTACGAGCCGGTCGGCGTCATGGCCGGCATCGACCGCAAGATGGCAAAACGCAAGATGCTGGCCGACATGTACAGCCAGGGACACAAGGCAGCGGCGCTGCAGTTCGGCTGGACGCTGGAGCGTGCGAAAGAGGTCGCCTCGGCGATCCGCAACAGCCTGCCGATCCTGTACGCACTCATCGACGCGCTCAAAAAGCAGTCCGAATACACCGGGTCGGTGACCACACTGAGCGGCCGTGTCGTCGACCAGCGGTTCCGCTTCTGGGAGAACGGCCAGATGATGCAGGACATCGCCAAACGCATTGCGCCCAACCACTTCTGTCAGGGATCAGCGCTGGACGTGATGCACTACTCGATTCTGGAGCTGGATCGCCGCGGCTTGTCCGACCATGTGCATCTGTGGATGCACGACGAAATCGTGGCCGACGCTGAGATCCAGCAGGAGCTGATCGAGGTCATGTCCACACCTCCGCCGTTCCTGGAGGCCGTTGCGCAGCAGTACGGCATGGAGGCGTTCCTGGCCGTCGACGTCAACCCGCTGGGGTCTCGGTGGCAGTACGTGTGATGCACCCGCCGGCAAACCGATCAACGGAGACGAGGAGCTGAACATGCAATACATCCTGGACGCCGAGAATCACGTGAAGCAGCTGCAGGAGCTGCAGCTGCGGTGGGCGGATTCGAGCCCGGAAGCCACCGCCGCGCTGGAGCGTGCGCGCACCGCCGCAGTGCTGCGGGTGCTGTCCCGACTGGGCGCCGCTGCTGACGTGCAGCACGACATACGGGTCTGGGTGCAGGAACGTTGGACAGTCGACCGCGAGCGTGCCGCTGAATTCTATGTGGAGGCAGATGAGTCCGGCTGGTTGGACGCCGTGACCTGCGGCGACGGAGAGCACAAAAGCGCACTCGAGACTGCGCTCATCCTGCTGGAAGAACTGTGGCTCGATGTCGTGCTCGAGACAGCCACGTGGGCGCAGCGAGTGCTGGCGTCACGCAGGGGGGACAACGATGCTCGGGTGTGACCCACTCACCGCACTGCTGGGTGCTGGCCTGGATCCACGGTCACCGCAGGTGGTGTGGAAGCGCTACCTTCGGGCCCTGGCCGAATACGGTGCCGCCGTGCGGATGCTGGGCCCAGATGTGATGCTCGCCGACGGTATCGACCCGGTAAGTGCGTCCGCATTGGTCGAGCTGGCGAAGCGTTACCCGCCGGGGGAGCCCATGCCGGTCGAATCGGCCGGCGTGCTGGCGGCGATGGGCCAGCTCGACGTGACCGGAGAGCGGATCAATGCTCGAGTCGCGGCGTACTTCCGCCATATCACCAAGGTCGTTGGAAAGGAACTGGCGGAGCCGCTGTTGAGCAGCGGGGCGATCACGGCCTCGGCGGGAATCCATGTTGCGGGTTCGCATCTGGTCGCGGTGATGGTGCACGACGCCGAGCAGTTGACACTGTGGCGCACGTGGGCCACTCAGGTCAGTGGCGACCTGCGCGAGATGCACACCGCGCCAACCCTGGTCCTGTCCACGATGCCCGGGGGAGGCATCTATCTGTTCCGTACACCGGCGACTGCCGGTCCGGACAAGGGTGCCGATACACGGTTCGAACCCCTACCGGAGCTGCAGATGATGGTCGGGGGCTGCCTGGTCACCGCCGGTGACGTCACGGTGCCGATCCCGCCGACACGGATGTTCGGTCATCACGTGATGCGGTTGGGCTCCTGCCGCGCATTGCCCGCCTGGCTGGAGTCGATGCTGCGCACTCACGGCGCGCCGGCCGAAACCGCGGCGTAGGGCCGCACGGACGCAGCGCAAACCGGTCCGGTGTACCGTTCGCCGGTGACCAGCACCGCCCGCCTCCTCGCCCAGCATCCCGTTCCCGTCTGGCAGATCGACACCGAGAACGAGTTCAAGATCAGCGCAAACGCCGCCCTCTCCGCGCTCGAAACGTGGTCCATCGCGGTGATGATCGACTCAGCTCCGGACGAAGGGGATCACTGGGTCACCTTTCGCGGGGTGCCGCTGGCGCGGCTCGCGGACGTGCTGCGCAACGGAATCGATGTGACCCCGACCGATGCTCCCATCTTCTGCACCGACGGGGTCGACAAGGCATTCGAGTACGCGCGGCCGGTCGGAGGCGGGACCGGTCCGGGGCTGATTCTGGCGCTGCGTGGTCCCCACCTCGAGCGCACCTTCCGGGACCTGGACGCCGATGCCTCACCGGCCGAGATCGCCGAGACCCGCGAAACCTACCCGCACCCGGCCGGTAACCCGGGTGGGCGCATCCGGTTATCTCGGCTGGCCGACCAGACCACCCCGGGCTACGAAGAGGCCTACGGCTACTGGATCCCCGGCAACGCATGCGAAGCGTTGATCAGCGTCTGCGTGCTGGGACAGGGCACGGGGGTCGACGAAGCGGTGGCCGCCGCGTTGGCGGCGGGCCAGGCGGATCCGATCGCGGCGGACTGATCCTGGCCGCTGTTGTCACGTCTCGGCGCTGGCTGCACCGCTCTCGTCGGCGGCGACCACCCGGTGAAACCACTTCGCGATGTCGGAGATCAGGCGGACACGGCCGGGGGCGTTGGTGAAGAAATAATCGCTCATCTTCTCGTGGGCGCCCTGGTTGTCGGCCACCGCACCGGTCACCGCATCGTCGAAGTCCGGTGACTCCACAAACTGCTTGGTGGAGTTCACTTTCGCCTGCTGCACCAGCGCGGCATCGTCGAGCAGCGACCGCAGCAACGCCTCCAGGAACGACACCTTTTGGGATTGGGTGAAGTCTTCGGAACCGAACAGGTCGTTGAGCCGGTCGAGCACCTGCTGGAACGCCACCATCGTCGGGTCGCGTGTCTCGCCGGACCCGACGCCGGTCATGCCGGTCAGGCCGATGCGTGAGCCGAGGCTGATGTCGGTCTTGCCGCGGTCGATCTGCTTGACCTGCTTGAGGACCACATCGGACAGGTCGATCGCCGCGGTGTAATTTTCCGGCCGAATCTTGGGCTCTAGCAGACGCAGATAGATCTGTTTCTTCTCCAGCGCAGGGTCACCGTAATTGATGATCTGGCTCATGAAGTCATACAGGCGCACGAACGAACCGACATCCTTGCGAAACAGGTCCAGCTCAGCCAGCGCCGCCTTATCGCCCTCGCCGCCGTTGTCGATCAACGCCGACTGATACAGGTCCGCGAATCGTTTGCGGCCAGGCTCTACCGCCGCCGACAGCTTGCCGTGCTGGCCGCGGAAGTGTGCATCTACGCAAGCGTCGATCTCATCGGGGGTGTAGATGGCGGCGGTGTCGAGCTTGGCTGACAGGTCGTGCACCAGGTTCGGGTCGGTGGTGGTCTCCAGGTAGGCGTCGGTGTAGTACGGCTCGAAGGCCTCGCGGATCGCGGCGGGCTCGTTGACGAAATCAACAACCTGAGTCAGCGCAGCGGTCTTCTGGATCCCCGACGGGGTGCGGTAGGTGCGGTTCAGCCGTGACAGAGTCTGCACCGCGGTGACACTGGGCAGTCGACGGTCGACGTACATCGCGCACAGCAGCGGCTGATCGAATCCGGTCTGAAACTTGTTGGCCACGATCATCACCCGGTACTGATCGCCGCGAAACGCTGTCCGCAGATCGTGTACGCCCGGGTTCATCGACGCCTCAGTGAAGTCCTCGGACCCCGACTCGGGATCCTGCACGGACCCCGAGAACGCCACCAGGGTGCCGTATCCATAACCCTTGCTCTTGACGAACTTGTCGATCGCCAGCTTGTAGCGCACCGCGGCTTTACGGGAGTCGGTGACCACCATCGCCTTGGCATGCCCGTCGAGCAGGTGCGCGACATTGACGCGGAAATGCTCCACGATGATCGCGGCCTTCTGCGCGATCGTCTGCGGGTTCAGCTTCACCCACCGCATCACCTCTTTGGTGGCCTGGGACTGGTCGACTTCGGTGTCGATGCCGGCGTTCTGTGCGATCTGGAACGCCAGCTTGAACGAGTGGTAGCCGGTCAGCACGTCGAGGATGTAGCCCTCAGCGATGGCCTGTTTCATCGTGTAGACGTGAAAAGGAGCCGGGTTGCCGCCACCGGCCGGCTCGCGGCCGAACAGCTCCAGTGTCTTCGCTTTCGGCGTCGCGGTGAACGCGAAGTAGGAGATGTTGGCCGACTCCGCACGTTCGGTCGCCTCCACTGCGAGCACCGCTTCGATGTCGATCTCGCCGCCGTCGCCGATGTCGTCGATCTCCTCCGACGTGAGCACCGATTTCAGCTTGCTCGCGATCTGCCCGGACTGCGACGAGTGCGCTTCATCGGCGATGACAGCGAACGTCTTTCCTTTGAGCCCTTTGTTCTTCCGGATTGCGTCCATCGCGAACGGGAACGTCTGAATGGTCACGACGACGATCAGCTTGCCGCCGGTCAGCGCCTGCGCCAGCAGGCCTGCCTTCGACTTGACATCGTCGCCGGCCTTGGCGATCGCGGATCGGTCAATGGCAACCACGATGCCGGCGTCGTTGTCGATCTGCTTGATCGCGTCCTGCAGTTGCGCATCGAGGACGTTGCGGTCGGTGATGACGATGACCGAGTCGAACACTTTCTTGTTGTCGACTTGCAGGCGCGCCATCCGGTGCGCTGTCCAGGCAATCGAGTCGGTCTTGCCCGATCCGGCCGAATGCTGAATCAGGTACCGCTTGCCGACACCTTCGGTGGTGACCGCGTTGGTGAGTTTGGTGACGACCTCCCACTGGTGGAAACGCGGGAATCGCAGCGATGCGGACCGGGTGGTCTTGCCGCTGATCGGGTCGGTGTGCGACTCGTGCTTGATGTACATGAGCCGGCCGAAAATGTTGAGCCAGGCGTCGCGCTGCAGCACCCGCTCCCAAAGGTAGGAGCTGCGGGGACCGGCGGGGTTGATCGGGTTGCCGGCCCCGCCGTCTTCGGCGCCACGGTTGAACGGCAGGAAGTGTGTTCTCTCGCCGGCTAGGGCGGTGGTCATCCACACTTCGGCTTCGGTCACCGCGAAGTGCACCAGTGCGCGGGCACCGGAGACGAACAGCGGCTGAATCTTGCCGGTCGCCGCGTCTTTTGGCTGCCGCGTTGTCCGGTACTGGTTGATGGCGTCGGTGATGGTCTGAGTGAAGTCGGTCTTCAGCTCGGCTGTCGCGACTGGGAGCCCGTTGATGAAGAACACCAGATCCACCGACCGCTCATCAGCCGTGGAGAAACGCACCTGGCGCATCACCCGCACCCGCACCGCGTCGTAATCGGTGTTGCGTTTCGTGTTCAGCGTGGACTCGGGTTTGAACACGCACATCTGAAACTTCGCGGACAGGTGTGAGAACCCTTTGCGCAGCAGATTCAGTGTCCCGCCGCCGTTGTCCATTGGTGTGTCAAGGACTTTGACGATCCGGTCAAGCAGCTGTGCCTGCTGCTTGGCGGCGTCCCCGGATCCGGGTTTGACGACCTTGGCCAGCTGCTCGGGCTGGGTGTCAGTTAGCCAGCCCACGATGTCTTCTGGGAACAGAGCACGTTCGCGGTCGTAGCCCTTGGTGGCGCCGGGGGAGTACAGCCAGCCGCGGGCGGCCAGGTACTCGGCGAATTCCTTCTCGAACTCGATCTCGTTGTGCACCGCCATGTCTCAGGCCACCTCGGCTCGGACGTCGATCTGACCGGTCACCGCGGCGGTGATCAACGCCGACCGGCGCTCCCGGGACAGTTCGATGAACTGCTCCGTCTCAGCGATCAGCGTGTCTATTGCCCGTGACCGATAAAGCCACTGCTCTACGTAGTCGCGCTGCTCAGCGATGCCCAGCACAGGAAAGGACAGTTCCCTAAGTGCTGCCACGTTGAAGTGGCCTTGGATGGCTCCGACTGAACCTTCGGTTATCCGCGTTTTGGTTGACGGGGCGTTCAGATACGCGACAAGAAAATTTGGGTCTACCTTGGGCCCAGGTCGAATTATCAGCAGGTCAATCGCGTTCGATTCGTCGAGGTCGGGCGGAACCACTGCGGCCGCGCCTGCTTGGCCGGTCCGAACGACAACCACGTCGCCGGTACGAAGGCGTGACTTCTCGTGCCGTGCGTCGCCCTCGGCTGATAGGTATACAAGATCGGTCGGATTGATGTATCCCGGGCGCACATTCAGACCTCGCAGCGCAGGCACACCACGCTCCACGTACCACGCTGCTGGATTAACCACGATTCCGACCGTTACATCGGCTGTTACGCGTTTGAGGGGGCACACAGCAGACGTACGACGAAGCAACTCATCTGCCACAGACCGGCGACGTTCCAGCAGCAGTTCGATCAGGTGTTGCTGCTCCTCGATGAGCGTCTCGATGCGGGCCGTTTCGCGGTCTAGGTAGGCGGCGATGGCACGCTGCTCTCCCGGCGGTGGGAGCAGCACCGGCAGCAGTCGGTAATCGTCGTTGTCGATCTCCACCTGGCCGATCCGAACACCGCGCGACAAGAGGGCGTAAGCGTGCGCGTACGGGGGAGATCGGAACAACCAGTTCAGATAGTCGGGGTCTTCGCTGTGGCGCGGCGCGAAGCAGATGTAGTGACCCGACACGATGCCCCGCAGCGAGGAGATTCCGACTGATCCTTGCCAGGCTTTCATTCTGTTGGTGACTAGCCACCCCGGGTGGACGAGCTGGTAGATGCTGCGGTTATCGGCGGTCTTGTTGAGGTTGTCTCGTGAGTCTTTGGCCACCACTCCGTAGTCACGGAACACTGACAGCATCTGTTCTTCCGGGTGGTCGATGTCTTTGATGCGCTCAAACATCGACCACAGCGGTCGCAGTGTCCAGCCGGGCTTGAGGGTCGGCAGCCAGTCGACAGCACTCGTCTCTACTAGCGTCACCCCTCCACCTCCCGCAGCAGTTCCAGGATCTTGGCGACCTGCTTCTCGAGGTCGGCGTCGATCTCGGCGAGAGGGCGCGGTGGCACGTACTTGTAGAAGTGGCGGGTGAACGGGATCTCGTAGCCGACTTTGGTTTTCTTCGTATCCACCCACGCGTCGGGTACATGCGGCAGCACCTCGGCCGCGACATACGCCTTTATCGTCGCGGCTCGGGCGGCGTCGCCGTCGGCGTTGCCGCCGTAGGTGAACGGAATGTTCTCAGTGTCACGTCTCTTCGGATCGGGTTTCGGATTGCCCTTGCTGTCTGTGACCAGGTTGCCAGCCTCGTCGAGCAGCGGCCGCTCGACGGTGATCGTCCAGTAGGCGAAGTCGTTGGCGGTGAACACTTTCGAGTAGTCGGGGTCGGCTTCGTCGAACGCGTCGTAGAGGCCCAGGATGCGGTCGCGGGCGTCGGCGTCGACCTCGCGGTTCTTCGACCCGAGGTTCTTTCGAATCTTGGTCCAGAACGCGGTGGCGTCGATCAACTGGACTTTGCCTTGTCGCTCAGCTCGTTTGGTGTTGTCGAGCAGCCAGATGTAGGTGGCGATGCCGGTGTTGAAGAACATGTTGGTCGGCAACGCGACGATCGCCTCCACCAGATCGGTCTCCAGCAGCCACTGCCGGATCTTCGACGGCCCGGATTCGGCCGCGCCGTTGAACAGTGGTGAGCCGTTGAGGACGATGCCGGCGCGGCCCCCGCCCTCGTGGGATGGGCGCATCTTGTGCGCGAGATGGGTCAGGAAGAGCATCTGCCCGTCGCCGACTGACGGCAGGCCGTGCGAAAACCGGGAACCCTGCGCGAGCGACTCTTTCTCGACTGTTTCTTTCGATGCCTTCCAGTCAAATCCGTACGGAGGTTCCGTACAGGCTTTCAGCGTGTTGCCGCAAAGCCCGACTCCTCATCGTTCCGACGCCCGCAGAGCAGCGGTCTGCGTTCCAAGGACAGGGATCGATCCGTTGGCTGTCGGCCCGCTCGGATAGCGTTTCAAGCATGTGGGTCTACACGCTGATCGGCACCATTCTTGGCGTCCTCGGATTCTTCATCAGCCTCTACAACCTCTGGCGTTCGCATCGGGAGCCGGTTCGGACTCTCCAACGGGATCGTCGGAAGTTCCTCAAGCAGTACTGCGAGGCGCTGTACCACAACACAAAGGCAGGTGAAGCCCAAGTTGCCAGGGGGCGGTGGCCAAGCGAGACAATGATCGATCAGCTGACGGCAGCGAAGGACGGTTTTGAAAAGCTAAGCAAGGAGCTGGTCGTCCCGACATCTGATTACCTGCTGGGTCTTCGTGACCGTGTAGTGACCGTGGAACAGGCAATCGAGTCACACATCATTCCCACCGACGACAGCGCGTTCGATGGGGTCATCCCAGAGGTCGTGCAGACTGCGCTCGCGCAGCTCAACCGAGACCTGGAGAGCACGATGGATGGTTTACGCAGAATCGAGCAGGGAGCCCTCTTGTATAGAAGGCAGTTCAAGGCGCTGGGGCCGGCAACATGAAAGTTCCAAGCGATTCAACGAGTCGCCGGCTGATCCGACTCACATCGATCTCGATGTGCAGCCGGACGCGGACTCTGTTCACTGTGTGCTGCTGAAGGTCTGCAGCACTTTGTGCTGCGCCGCCAGCCGTGCGGATTTCCCGGTCCAGGAGGCGTGTGTGGCATTCAGCGCGGCGTCGATCTCTGCGCAGGCCAGCTCGACATGGGTACGCATGTGCGGGCCCTCCGCGGCTGCGGCGAGAATGCGGTCGATACCGTCGGCGGCGGCATTAAACCGATGTAGGTGCAGATTCGCGATGATCTCGAAGTTGTCGAACATGACCTTCTGATACGCGGTTGGGTTAGCGCCGCGTGTCATCTGAATCAGTGCGAGCGCCTGTAGGTATTGGCCAGTCCTGAGAAACTGATCGATCTGATTGATTTTGTCGATCTCTTGCGGAGCCGGCAGCTGTTGTTGGTTGGCGATGCCAGCCAGCTCCTCGGCTACCGCGCGAGTCTCAGCGGTACCGAATCGGTTAATCGCCTGCGCAGCCTGTACGGCTAACCGGTAGATGATCTCCCCGCGCCGTGGTGCGTCGGTGAAATGCTCAATCTTCGCAATTTCATTGATCGCTTGCCGCGCGAAGCGCAACGCCCGCTGTTCTCCGAGTCCGCCAAGCTCGACGTCAGCAATTGCGTCGCACGCCGCCTTGGCTAAGGCGCACTGCGGATGGATAGTCGGTGTCACGTCGGCGAACTCGTCGAGCGCCTGCTCGATCAGTTCAACCCCGCGCTCATAGTTCCCGCGGGACGAATGGCAATTTGCGACCTCATACCGCAGATACAGGATGGCACAACGAAATACGTATGCATCGTGCTCGTCGGCGTCAGCGGGAATGTTGATGGTGTCGACAAAGTCGAGGATCCACTGAGCATGCACAAGTAACTGCTCGACCGGGAAGAACGCACCCGATGGCCGCAGCGCGATGATCCACCCGTATAGGTGCCCCATGAACAGGGTCACCAAATTCATGACCGATCCGTCGCGAGGTGCGGCCTTCACATGGATCGCGCGAAGGATCTCGTGCACCAGAGGGTGCATGCTGATCGTGTCGCTGGCCGGATTCGCGGACCCAGAAGCGTCTAGATAGGTGCGGCGCCGCGCAATGGTTTGGGTACGCAGGTTCGTCAAGAGGCGATTTCGGACATGGGGATCGGCCTCTACCGGACTCGGCGGCGAAGTCAGATCGAGCGTCGCCACCGTGCTATCGACAGTCTGCAGCACTAAGTTGACCGGTATAAGTTCCGGGGCAAAGAACGCCGAATGATAGATGAGCAGCTGCGTCGCCCGCCTGAAGTTCTCATCGCCACCGGTCTCGGACCCAATCTGCGTTACTGTAAATTGGACCGCCGCGAATGCTGTCCTGTCGAAACCCTCAGGAACCGCTGTTGAGTCCTCGAGGGCCTCGAGACTCTCGAAATACCTATCCGACAACAGCGCGACATCTTCATCGGCGTTGCGAAAGTATGACGCCGCCATAGCGATTGCGAGCGGCACGTGCCCCAGGCGCCGCACGACCCCGGCGACAGCGTCTGCATGTAGACCGGGCTCTATGCCGGCGTATGCCTCAAAGCATGCAGTCGCCTGATCGACGGTAAACGAGCCAACCGGCAAGGGCCGGGCGGTGTGCCACCAGCCCGTGCTGTTGGTCGTTGTGACGATCACGAACCCGCATCCGCTGGAGGGTATGAACGGTTCGATGTCTTGTCGCCGGCGAGCCCCGTCGAACACCACAACGAAAGGGCCGCCGCTGACCGCCAACTCCGCGCGGAAAGCAGCACCGACGTCACTACCGGTGTCGACATCGATACCCATCTGTGCCACGAGATCCTTGATCCGGGCGGCGAGCAGTTCAGGTGAGCGAGAATCGATCCAGCAGACGTGCTCGTAGAGGTGCCGATTGAGATGGCAAAAGTCTGCGGCAATGGTGCTCTTTCCGAACCCGGTCGTCCCAGAGAGTACGGCGACCTGAGGAATCCGCCCGGCGACGGATTGGTTGAAAAGATCTGTAAGAGTGGCTAGTTCATTTGTACGCGCCACGGCTGATGCCAGTCGAGGAACTTCAACGCCCAGCGGCACGCCCCAGTCGAATCGTCGCCTAGCGTGCGCTATCTGGTTATCGGGTAGACACAGCAAGTCGACAATTTCACTAGCCGACCATCTGCGCGAGGACAAATCGGCTGCGGCCTCGAACATGGAGTCGAGCATCATGGCCGTAAGCAAGGCAGCCGATTGTTCGCCTGGGCCGACGGCGTTGTCTCGCCGTATCTGGCGGACAAGGTCCAACACTGATTGCTTGACGTCCTCGACGCGACGATCATCACGCACAATCAGCCTGGCCGGTGTGGACTGGCCGGACGTAATCGACTGCCCAGTAACGGAGTACATCTCACCGTCGCCAGCAATCCGAGTAGGTGAGGCGCAGGCATTCACCAACTTCTTTGCTAGCGGCTTGTTCGTCAAGATGACGGCTTCATGTGCACCAGCACCCATTCGTTTGAATATCGCGGCAGCGTCTGAGTACCTCAGCGGGTTCATCCTTGAAGGCGCACGGGAGGACTTCACCTGGACGCGACGGACAATCTCTTCGCCCGCCGCAATCGCGAAATCGACCACATCATCGTCGGCCACGTCACTGCCGACGAGGTCGGTACGTGTCGGCTCGATTATGACTGCCAACTCGGCAGAGTCCTCGCCGCGCGCAGCGATGAGGCGAAGGATCTCCTCAGCTGTAGCAAGATACTGGCGCCGAAATCCATAGGACGCGACGGCGCCGCCGTCGCTCGTCATCGATATGGCCAATCATCCGGCATACGGACACTCGGCCCAAGGGTTGCCCAGCGCCCCACCTACACTCGCTTCCTTCGACGTTGGCGCGTCGGCTGGGCAGATGTAGCCGTGAGTGCTAAGTACCGGCTGAACAGTGCATCCTGTCGGTCCAGTTCGGTATCGAATTGGTCGGGAGCGTAGGCCTGATCAATTACCGCATCGATGCTCAGATGAGCTTCGACGACATCTTCGGGAATCGCGTCGACCGTGTAAAGGTCGGCCAGCGATGCACCTCCGTGTGCGGCACGAACTGTGAGGAGATGTTGCGCGGCGGCGCATGCGGCTTCGTATTGCGTATCGGAGAGCCGTGGGAGGGGGAAGGTGTAGTAAGTGTAGGTTTTTGAGAACCGTAGGTCGTTACGGATGCGTCCGCCGATTGCTTTCTGCCAGACGATGAACATGCTGGAGGAGATGACGGCAAGGGCAAATCCATCCGGGTCAGGGATGAGGAAATTGGCATTCCCGCAGATCACGTCGGCGTCGAACCGTGCGGCCGGGTAGAAACGGCGTCGCTCGCTTACGTGAGCGGGGACTGCGAGGTACGAAGTGGATGGTTGGGCAATCTGACCAAATAAGTGTGACGGGTGATTGCGCGTACTCGTCGTGGGGCTGTCACTGCCGCTACGGTGCGCCTGCACGGCTGCAAGACGGTCGGTTAGAACTGGGCTGATGGCCAGGTCTTCCGGCGTAGCGTCACGTAGCCAGAGGCACCATCGTTTCCGGTTGTGGATCAGCTCGCCGGCGCCGATAAAGCGCCGCAGATACTTCGCAGCGACGGGGTCCGCGGCCACTACATCATATTCTTCGGTTTCGACCAGGAGGTTTCCTCCGTCGTTGGGCATGCTGCCGAAACTGGCAGCAGGCAACTGCGCGCACAATGGGGTCCGGCGTGAGTCGACGAAAATGGTTGGCCCGTCGAATAAATAGGGGTTGATGTTGGCGGTATCGCGTCTCTCGGGCTGGCCATGACCACCGTCCGGGTATGTCCACAGCACCGGTTGAGGCGAGGTAGCGCGGTCGAATCCGACGATGGACACATGGACCCCGGCGCCCCCGGACGCTTCCGATTCCCACAGCAACGACTTGTAGGCAAAGCGGCATCGCCACCCTGCGTTAAGGATGGGGCGCCAGAGTCGAGCTACCGGCTCGCCCTGGCTGATTGAGCTTGTCGCCACGAACGCCCATCGTCCGTTGATCTTGCCGAAGTATTCGACCGTCTTCACGAACCATGCGGTGACATAGTCGAGATTGATTTGATAATCGTCTCCCCACACGGTTCGCAGGTCATTGGTTTGCTCGGCGCTGCGTTCACCGCGGCCACCGTAAGGCGGGTTGCCTGCGAGGATCACCGCCTCAGAGGTGGTGCACACGTCTTGCCACTGCACTCGAAGTGCATTCCCTACGGTTATGTTCGCCTGGGTCTGAATCGGTAGTCGTTGTGGTGCCTCGCCGAAACGTTCCTTGAGCTTGAGGTCGCATTGTCGGTCCACTAGGAACATCGCGGTTTCCGCGATTCGTGCTGGCCACTCATCGATTTCGATTCCGTAGAAGTGGTCGAGCGTGACCTTCAGTGCGAGGGTTGGGTCGAAGGCAAGCTGGGAGGCTCCAGTCAGTTCCTGCAGCCGTTCCATGATGCGCAGCTCAAGGTCGCGCAGTTCACGGAAGGCAACGATGATGAAGTTTCCGCAGCCACAGGCGGGATCCATGTACCGGATGTCACCAAGTCGTTTCCAAAGCCTTGTGAGAACACCCTTTTCGTCTTTCATGGTTCGGGCCCGGTCGAACTCAGCGCGGAGCTCGTCGAGGAATAGCGGGTTGAGGGTCTTGAGGATGTTTTCCTCGGACGTGTAGTGCTCGCCGAGTTCGCGCCGAGTCTGTGCGTCGCGAACCGATTGGAACATCGATCCGAAGATCGCTGGGCTGATTGTGGACCAGTCGACCACACAGGCATCGAGCACCGCTTCGCGGAAGTCCTTGCTGAGCACCGGCAGTGTGATCTTCTCTCGGAAGAGACCGCCGTTGATATAGGGCAGGACCGCGTCTATTCCACTCGACGCGGCGCCACCGGGCTTGTCGAGGGCTTCAAACAGATCGGTGAGTTGTTCTCCAAGTGTGGATCCGTCTGTGGGGGTCTGCATGTGAATGAACTCAAGGAAGGCGTCGGGTGCCGGTTCCCCCTGCTGGTTCTCCCACATTTCGGTGTCATCGCCGAACATCAAGAACAGAATTCGGGCGAGGATGACAGAGATCTCGTGGTCGCGCTTTGCGGCATCATATGAAGCCGGGTAAGCAGCTTCGAGCGCAGAGTACATGCGTGCCATGAGTTTTGAAGCTCGCTTGCTTTCGTTGCGTGCTTCGACATCGAACGCCTCTCGGACCTTCGTCAGTACGGTATTGGCGTCGAGCACGATATCGATCGGCAAGCGGATGACGTCGAGTCTGGCAGCGAAGTTGGGGTTGGCTCGGCCGTTGCGGTGCCGATGGCTCGTCAGCCTGGTTGATGTCGTGTTGTCCTTGGTGCGACGAGCCGGCCACCGCCAGACCTGCTCGTCGTCGTTGTGGAAGATGACCACTCGGTCTGTGGTCGTCTTCGCGATCAAGCGGTCGAGTTCAGCTTCGATCTTGGAACCGGGCTTGTCGTTGCAAACCCAGACGCGAAGGCCTTTGTAGGACGAGATATTGGTGGCGGTGTAGGTCTGCCCATCTTCGGCGGTGTACCTGATCGGCGGGGAATCTGGCGCACTCCAGTTCAGCTGGTGCAAGAAGAGTTCTTGGTAGAGGTGCTCCTCTACAAGGCTCAATGGGCTGTCGGTCATGCTTCACGTACTCCGATCGAGCAGACTAGTTTGATGTTGTCGGTCTCCGATGACTTGATGACCAGGCGGTCTTCTTCATGGAGCTGGTTGAGTAGGTCAGCGATGTCGTCGACGCTGTAGCGGTTTCGGCGGGCCTGGCTGAGCCGCATTGTTGCGTGCTCGGTGAGCGGCTGTGCGTGTAGCGCGTTAAGCGCGTCAGTTGCCTTCTGGGCGAACAATGTTCCAGCGAGGCGTTCCCACACCCACTTTCGGATTCCTTTGAGATTTCCGGCCGCGATCGCCTCAATCGTGAGGGGCCCGTGGACGAGTGCCGTTTGCCGGTCGAAATGATCGGGCCGGAGTTCCGCTGTCAGCGTGTCGATTTGGGCACGGAAGGTGCGCATCGCTTCCAGTGGCGTGAGTAGTCTCTCTGCGGTTGAGCCGTCGGGGTTCGTGGTCGAAGCAGCGAATGCGTCGACGCCGGACTCCGTACTGACAAAGCACGTGACGCTGCCAGCGTTCTCGTCGATGTATTGCTCGCGGGTACTGTGGACCATGTCTTGCATGCCGAGAACCTTTTTGGCGATCTGCGGGTGTTTGGTCTGTGCGTTGGACCAGACGACCCATGCCTCGCTGACGGCATCGGCCTCGTTGTCGGCTTCGTCAGCATCGTCGCTCACCTTGCCCTTGTAGAAGTCGTCGAGGATCTTGATTTCGGTGTCTCCGCCGAAGAACTGTTCGTCGGCACCGAATGCCTCGGCCGCGGCACCCAGCCGTGCGCGGATGCGCTGTCGGAGGTTGATCTGGGCTTCAACGTTCTCGTGGCTGATGAGGTAGACGAAGACTTGGTCTGACTTCTGGCCGACGCGGTCGACACGGCCGGCACGTTGGATGAGTCGGATGATCGCCCACGGCAGGTCGTAGTTGACGACGATGTGGGAGTCCTGGAGATTTTGGCCTTCGGAGAGCACGTCGGTCGCGACGAGCACGTCGATGGGGTCCGCTGGGTCTACTTCAGGAAGTTCTTCCTGCCCTGGGATCCGGTTGGAGTGCGGTGAGAATCGGCGGGCAATATCGGCGGGGTCGTCGGTGTTTCCTGAGACTACGGCAACCTTTTCCACGGTGGCTTCCTGTAGTGCTTGGGCAACGTATTCGGCAGTATCCACGTACTCGGTGAAAACGAGAACCTTCTCGCCGGGGTGGTCGTTGCGGAGCAGGTCGACCAATGCGTTGATTTTGGAGTCTCGGGTCGAGTCCCAGCTGCCAAACCGATCGAGCATCGTCGTGAGCATCTGGTTGTCGCGTTCGAGATCCTTGCGCAGCGTCGTCTTGAAGACTGTGGAGTTGACCCATTTCGTCTTTGCCGGGAGGTTTTTGCGGAGCTCCTCGTAGCGGCTTGCGAGCGAGCCGTGCGGTGTTGGGTCATCCTCGACGTCTTCATCGCTGACCGCGAACTGCTTGTCGGTGAACGACCCAATGGGGATGGGGAGCTCGTTGTCGATCGCATGCAGGAACAGCTCGTTGCGTGCCCGTTGGCGCTGCAACGACACGATGAACGAGTGCCCGGACGAGGACAACCGCTTGAACAATCCGGTGCGGACAAACCCGCTGACGTTTCCACGCCCGGAGCGAATGTCATCGAGGACCTTCGTGTCTGAGTCTGTGTGCGGTGCGCGTGGGTTGTCGTAGTCGGCTAGCCGGTAGCGTGGCAGCGCCAAAGTGCTCACGGCGTTGAGCGTGTCGTTGTCTTCCATGAGTCTTGCGGGATCGTCGTCGGCGAAGTCGTGGCTAAGCGGGCGGGCGATCCGGGTTGGGAAGTGGAACTTCTCACCGTTCGCAAACTGGAGGTACGGCTGTTGCTCGGTGGTTCCGTCGGGCAGGGTGACAGGTTCTGTCTTCGCCGTTCGCTTGATGAAGCTGCGGGTTCGCCGCACAAGGTGGTCGCTCATCAGCCGGCGCCAGTCCTCTGCGTGGTCGGAGCGTCGGAAGGCGGCGAGTGTGTTGATCTTCCCGTCGACTTTGTCGCGGAGCCCGGGCTCTGCGGCGAGTGCTGCTGTGGGGACGATGCCGAGGTCTTCGTCGTCATCGATATACAGCGCGATCTGGCTGGCGACGTCCTGGAACGCGAGGTTGTAGGGGGTTGCGGTAAGAAGCAACACCTTGGAGCTGTTGCGGCGGATGTACTCGTGGATGGCTTCGTAGGCAATGGTGCTGCTGTTGCGCAGGTTGTGCGACTCATCGCAGATGACCAGATTGAATCGTTTGAGCTCAGGAAGCACTCTGTCGGCCATCGAGTACGGGACCACACGCCCGTTGATCTCATACTTGTCGAGGTGCTTGGTCCACATGAGTTCGAGATTCTTCGGACACAACACCAGCGTCGAATAGTCCTCGGCGGACTGGAGCATCAACGCAGTCGCGATGGCCGTCAGCGTCTTGCCGAGACCAACAACGTCGCCCAGCATAGTTCCGCCTCGGCGAACAATGCGTCGAGCGAGCGTGCGGACTGCACTCTCCTGATAGTCGAGCAGCAGGTTCTGCATCGATGTGGGCAAGACGTAGCCGAGTCCATCCCGGGCATCTTGGGACAGTGCGTGGCAGACCTTGAGATAGACCTCAAATGGGGTGGGCTGTACGCCAGCCGCCCACGATTCGGAGATCAGCTGGATGATCTCAGCGGTGATAGGCAGCGAGAACCGGTCGGTCCACCGTGCTTCGAACCACTCGGCGATCTTGCTGTTGGCGTCGGAGTCTTGGACATCGATGTTCAGCTCTAGATTCGTCGTCAATCCGGCGTGAGTGAGGTTCGACGACCCGACGTAAGCCCATCGTGAGCCGTGGCTCTTTCCCGGGGCGTGAAACAGGTAGGTCTTTCCGTGCAGTGGCTTCTCGGTGAAGACCTTCATCTGCACTGCGCCGTCCTCCAACTGCCGCTTCAGCGCCTGGAGGGTCCGCTGTCCTTCGACGGTGGCCAGCCCACGCATCAGCTGGTTCCGTAGATGCTTAACGAGCTGGTCGCGGCGGGCAAGTGCCTTCTCCCGGTCGTGTATATCTGCCCCGTAGCCCGGGGGCTGAACCTCGCGCTGCAGGCCGTCGAGGATTTCCTGCGAGTCCGCTGGCGCGACCATCCCAATGAGTACCCGAGCAACAGGCTCTGCACCTGTTCGAGCCTTTGTGTCGACGATGTCGGCCATGGTTGACCAACCGCGCAAATCGAGGTAGCCGGTCGCCACGTCGACCGTGTCGAAGTCCTTGAGCGAGACGCGCAGTGCGTCCTTCAAGCGTGTGTCGTCGCTGAGGTTGTCAAAGAGGTTCGGCACTGGTGGTCATGTCCTCGAAGTCTGAGTGATCTGGACGCAAATCCGCCGCAACCCTGTCACTGCTGCAGGCGGTCACTTCACGGCGGGCTATCCCTTCCCTCCTGCCCGCAGCGGAACGATTTTGTCAGTTTGGGTCCGATTCAATCGCAGCTCATGGTTCTCGAGTGCCAGTACGTCAATGATTCGTTCGAGTTGATGGATCGTGGCGGTGAGAGCGGTGACGTTGGCGGTCAGTTCCCTCACCTTCTTCGCGGCGTCAGATTTCTCTTCGCGGAGCACCTGCAGGATCGGCGGCTCCGCGTTGGTGCTGGTGATCCGGGCACGAAACTCGTCCTGGAGGTCGGTGTGCCGGTGCGTAAGCACCCACCGTTTGACACGTGCCTCCTCGGCAAGGGACTTCACGGTGAGCTTGCCGTCGGAGTGCAGTGGTTTGCCGTCGATGAGTCGGTCCATCGCGTCGCGGATCACGCGGCGCACATGCTCGTCAGCGTGATCGGTCATCGCGACTTCCCATTGTTTTGATGTTCGTCGACGATGGCTTGAAGGGCAGTGATGCGTTGTTCGAGCCGGCCGCGTAGTGGTATCGGCGTTGTGGGAGAGTCGATCTCGTCCTGGTACTGCGTGATGGCGTCCCGGATCTGAGCGATGTTCTGGTCAGTTCGGGCGATGTTGCCGCATCCGGGTTGGCAGTGTGAGACATCAGGTGAGCGGTGCTGGCTTGCCGTGACCTGTCGGTCGGGGTGACATAGCGCCTTGGACTGGTCATAGCAGCAGGTGACGAACTGTTGCGGGTTGTCGTAGATGCGTAGTTTGGGGTTGGCGCGGAGTGCGGCCGCCTGCTTGGTGCTCATGTAGCGGCCGCGGAATTGCCTCTCGAACAGGTGGATGGCCTGGGTGTATCGGCCTGCGGCCGGGCCGCTGACCTGTTCACCGTTTTCGAGGCGTTGGTGTGCGTCTTCCAAGTAGTCGGCTCGGGCAAGGGCTTCCTCCATCGGGAAGACATCTCGTAGGCCGCTGGCGACCCGCGACCCGTAGCCGTCGGTGGTGTAGCCGCGCAGGTGTCCGTACTGCACTCCGAGGGCTACTCGGCCGCCTGGTTTGCGGTAGATGAACCAGGCCAGTGTTCGTCTGAACCGCTTGACGGTCACCGATCCCTCCGGATCGGCGGGGATCGCCTCGTACGTACGGCCGAGTCTTGTGGCGGCGTCATTGCTCCAGGCGATCAGGTCCTGGATGCGATCGCCGACCATGCGGGCGTGGACGGCCTTGCCGTTGTTGACCGTGCAGGGCCACAGTGAGAATCCCTCGATCGGGAACAGCAGTCGCGAGGATGGGTTCAGTGCCTCCATCGCCGCGACGGCTTTCGCTACGGGTGCGATGGCCAGCCAGGGTTGTTCTCGTTCGACGCCGGCGGGTATGGCGTTGCCCGACTTATCAAGTGCGCCTTTGAAGGTTCTTCCATGGATGCGGTAGTGGAGTTGCCCGGTGGTGGGGTCGGTGTGGGTTCGGCAGCAGCCGCGCTCCAGTGCGCGGCACTCCTCGCCTCGCATCCCGGTTAGGTAAGCGACGACGACAAACGCGGCGGTGGCCAGGTGGCGGCACAGCTCCTCGACCTCGTAGAAATTGATGGCCGGGATCCAGTCTGTTCCATCGATGGAACCCGTGATCGGCATGGGCAGGTGTGCTTCCTCGCTCAGCGTCAGGCTGCCGACCAGTGGTTGCGTGTTGATGACCTTGGTTTCTTCGGGAGAGAGACCGAGCTGCCAGCCGATGAATCCCTTTGCCAGAGAGCGTATGTGCGGTCTGTTACTGCTCACCCATCCGGGTAAGGTCTGTGATCCGTGGCGCCGCTGCTGGACATAGGCGCGAAACCGTGGATAGGGGTCGAGGATTTGAAGGCTGGGCGGGATACCGCGCGGTGTCGCTTTCAGTGCCTTTGCGGCGAGGATGTCGTCGCTGAAGTCGGTGACGAAACGCAGCGCCCACACGAGTAGGCTAGCCATCGTCTGCGGATGGATGGGTGTGGTCTTGTTTTCGCTCGACCAGTTCGCAGCGCCGAGAACCGAGTTGCGTCCGATAGGGCTGTTCTCCCATGGTGGGCGTACGAGGCGTTCAGCTTCAGCGAGGTAGGGCGCGTAGAGCCAGGCACGGGTGACGGCGAAGAGCATGTTGCCCACGTTCTCGCGTGAGCCGCGGTGTCGTTTGAGGTGCTCGGCATATTCGTCGTAGATGTCGTCGGTGACCGCGCTGAACTCGTGAATGTCCTTCTCTGCCAACCACGTCATCCACTGCCGCAGGAATCGCGCGAAGGTGCACACCGTCACTGGTGCGAGCCGACTGCGCGCGGCGGAAGAGCGTTCCAGATCCTCGACGGGTGTCGGCTTGTTGATGCTCGCCCAGATCAATCGCTTGGCCGTGGCGACGTAGCGTGGCGGGAATGTATCGAAGACGATGCTCAGCGTGCCCGACACGGTCTGTTTCTGCACCAACGGTGTGAGATCCCACCGGTTGTCGCCCACGGTCGAGAGATTTCCTCGCTGTGCTTCAGGCACCCGTTCGATGTCGGCGATCACCGGTTCGGCGTCGTCAAGTTCGAGTTGACCAGTCTGCTGCGGCCACGAGTTGGCTGGCGCGGTGCTCACGCGTCGAGATTCCTTCCGAGGAGCGCAGTGACGACTTCACGGTCAGCGTCGGTGACGTGGCGGCGGGCATCGCCGATCTCGGCCTTGGTCGCGTTCTGGTCGAGAATCGCTTGCAGTCGGGCGTAATGGTCCCGGTAGTCCGTCTCCCACCGGGCCGGCGCGACGAGCGTGGCGACATTATCGAGGGCATCCAGCAGTGTGACCAGGCGCGGTAGATGCGCGGGAGTGATAACGGCGTTCGTGCAGGTAAAGCAGGCGAAGAACGAGGCCGGGCACGGTTCGCCCGCGGTGGCGGCGAACGGGCTGTTCAAGAAGTCGGTGCACGCGGTGGTGGCGGTATCGAGGTGTCCTGCAAGCAGCAGCTTCAGTGTCGGCACCGGGATACCCAGTTGTGTCGCGGCGGTTTTCGGATCTCTGCGGGCCGCAATCACTTCGGCGGCACTCATCGAGCGGATGGCAACCGTGGCCCTGGCGTGGGCGACGGCATCGGCCTGCCCGTCAATGATGGTGTCGGCGGCCCCTTCTGCGGTGGCCGGGTCAGGGCTGCGGTAGGTGTCTTCGCTGACGGATTCGCTGTTCTGCCGGGCATGTTGGTTCAACACCTGCTCGGACAACCGCAACCGTCGCAGACTCACCCGCAACGGTGTGCCGTCGTCTGCCAGCAGGCCGGCATCGGCCATGTAGTGATCGCCGATGCCCGCGGTCAACCATTCCCGCCGGAACGGGCCCTCGTTGGTGAGGTTCTTATGCCGGTGGGCGATGAGCAACTTCTCCGACGGGGTTCCGAGTGCATCGAGTGCGGTGCGGCACGGCTCGGTCAGGCGGACGGCATTCTCCCAGAGCTTCCCGGCCTCGCCGGCGAGGATTTCGGCGCTGTAGCGCTTGGTTCCTCTTCTCGGTTTGTCGGTGTTGACGGTGTACACCGGGTCTTCTGAGGCACCGTCGGATGCCCTGAACGACGTCACGGTGAGGTTGTCCATCACGGAGAGGTTGAACCCTCGTTCGCACACGAGAAGGACCATCAGGCAATAGATTTCCCGGATCGACGGGAACAGCGCCTGCGCCGGACTCGACACGCCAGTCAGGTCGAAGCGGCCCTTCAATACCACACGGTTAGCGAGGTACTGAGAGGGAAGCATCCCGTTTCGCGACAGATATTCCAGGAGCGATCCGGTACTCCACCGTGCCCCGCCGACATTGAACGTGATCCCGTCACCGACATCACCGACCTCGCGGAACCGGTGCAGCTTCTCGGTGTTGGTGCGGATCCTGCGGAGCGCTTGGCGGACCTCACCCTTGGCGGCACTGCGGATCCGCTCGAACTCGTCGCGACTGTAGGAATCATTCTCCGGCAATCGTTTCCGAGGCTTGACCGCCTTCGCGCGCATCGCCTTCCGTGTGGTTTCGGGAAGTCGCGGGGACTCCGACAACACGGTTCGCATGAGGTTCACTTGCCCCGGCCAGCGGGCCTGGCTTTCCTTGACAGTCCGCCACGCCCACCACACCTCGGGCCCGAAATCGGCGACCGAGTGGACCTCAGGAAACTCCGTACCCAGGTAGGTGATCAGTTGCCGCGCGGCGCTCACCGCCGCATCAACGGTCGCCAGTGTGCGCCAACGACCACCGGATTGGGAACCGTTCGCCAGTGCGGTCACCAGGTCGTCGATCAGTTCAGCGGGCCCGTGGACGTCATCGAATGAGAATGTCCGTGTGCGTCCCGCCTCGTCGGTGAAACAGAGCTGCCGAAGCTCAGCGTCTACCGTGCTGGGGCGGGCGTACTTGCCTGCCGGGAGTGCCGCTGCCCTACGGGAAGCCACCGCTCACTGCTCCTCGGTGTCGACGATGCCGGGAGCCGCCGCCGCGATGTGCGTGATGAAATCGGCGATCGATGCGTCCTCGGCGAGGTCGTCATTGAGGAAGAGGTCTACCTGCAGGCCCGACACGGGTTCGAGATAGCAGTTGCGTGTGGTTTCCAGGCTTGCGTGGCCCAGCAGTGTTTGAACCAAAATCCAAGGATCACCGAAGATATGGCGGTACTCGCGCCGTTCGGCAGGGGTGATGCCCATCTTGCGTTCGTGTGCGTAGATCAATGTGACCAACATCCTCAGGGCGAACGAGTGGCGCAGCATATGCGGGTGACAATGGATGTCTACCCCAAGGGTCTGACACCGATCGTTGGCCGTGGAGAAGATCGCCTCCCAGGTGCGGTACGGCAACGGCAAACCGGCTTCGGACAGCCACACCATCCATGGTTCGAGCCCGCGATCAGTGGTGATGTAAAAGTTGAGCCGATCATCCGCGTCGAGACTGTCCAGCGGTACCGTCCCCTTACTGCCGTCCCGGTTGGTGAAGTGGACACGGCGGTGATGGTCCACCGTGTCGACGATCTTGATGTCGGTCAGTGCGTCGTAACGACCTTCAGAACGGGCTCGGTGAACGGCGGCCGCTCGGGTTGAAATACAGTAATTGTCAATGTGTTTCAGTGCTGCGGTACTGATCCAGAAATCACGGCCACGACCTTTCGCGACGGCTTGACTGACTCGGGCTTTCGCGTAGCGCACTTGGTTGTCAGCGTTGGGGAGTTCTCCCAGGACCAGTGTTCCGGCTTCACGCAGTCGCAGCCCGCTCGACCATAGCGCTTCGGCGAAAGCCAGGTTGCGGCCGTCGTTGCGTCCTCTCCAGGTCGCATCCCGTCGCCCGTCGCCGCGGTAGCCGCCGAGGCCGACGTCGCGCCAGCGTTTGTACGCTCGGGGCGTCAGCCACTTCAATTGGACCGAGCGGACAGCACTCGGTTGCAACCGCGTGGAGTCCGAGTCCCCAGTGGAGCTGGATTTGTGCCGGCTGACAGGAGAAACAGCCACGTTGCCCCGCCACTGCTGCCAGTCGTAGAACTTCTTGATTGCCGCCAGATCCCGTGAAAACGTCGCTGCACCAACACGATCCGGGTTCTCCTGGTCGCGTCGCCGCCAGAACTCATAGTCGGCAAGATGCTCGAACGTCGCTGTTTTCCAGTCGATGCCTTGAACGGACAGGAAGGAGAGAAACAGCTGGATGTCCGGAGCGTAGGACTCCTGCGACCCGGCCGCCAACGATTGGAACGCTGCTGACCGGAAGAATTCCAGGACCTCAACGTCCGGTCGACCATCGGCCATCAGGAGGAACGGCTGCCCGGGGCGAATTCCGAGCGCAGCCTCACGCTCGGCTAGGTCCGGGAAGTCTGCAAGGACATCGGACCTCGCGGTGTACGGCCGGCTAGGCTGCCGCGCCCAACACAGCCTCCAGCGGGAGCCGTCGTCGTGTTGTTCCACAGCAACAGAACCTGCCACAACACACCGACATTTTACGGAACGGCGGGTTCGACATGCAGTAGTCGAAGGTGCGGTCCCAGAACTGATCATCGGACAGGGTGTCACCGAGGCGGATATTGCCGGCGTCCTGGCCTTTGGCGAGCATGTCGGACTTGCAGATGGCATAGGACTGGTCGTTGATCTCCTGGCCGTAGAGGCGCAGCCGCGCATCGGGGTTTCGCTCCAGGAGCCGTTCCTCGGCGACCGAGAGCATGCCGCCGGTACCCGCGGTGGGGTCGTAGATGGAGCGGATGGTGCCCGGCTCCAGCAGTGCCTCGTTGGCCTCGGCGAACAGCAGGTCGACCATCAGCCGGATCGCATCGCGCGGTGTGTAGTGCTCGCCGGCCTCCTCGTTGGAGGCCTCCGCGAACTTGAAAATCAGGAACTCGAATAGGTCACCCATCTCAGCGTTGGGCACCGTGTCGGGGTGCAGGTCGACCTCGGCGAACTCGGAGGCGATCAGGTAGAGCCGGTTCTTCTCGTCCAGGGTGGCCAGCTCGTTTTCGAACTTGAAGCGCTCGAAGACGTCGATGTTGGCCGAGAAACTGGTGATGTATTCCATCAGGTTGGCGCGCAGGCCCTCGGGCTCTTTCAGCAGCAGGTCAAAGTCGAAGGCACTGGTGTTGTAGAACCCGAGCTTGGTCTTCTGTTTCACCTTCACGTCGAGTGCGCCGCCGCTGTACTTGTCGGCCAGGGCGCGCACCTCGTCGCGGGTGGGTTCCAGGATGCAGTCCAGTCGCCGCAGGATCGTGAACGGCAGGATCACCCCGCCGTACTGGTGCGGCTTATAGACCCCGCGCAGCTGATCAGCGATGCCCCACACGAAATTGCCCAGCTTGCTCAAGCTGATCTTCCCCTCTGTCACGTCCTGCGTGGATGAACTGTAACCGCAGCCGGTGGCGGTATGGGGGAGGTCGGCGCACGCACTCCGAACAGCAAAGAGCCCCGCAACGAGTAATCGTTGCGGGGCTCTCGGGGTTTGCCGGAGGGGGAGGTCGGCTACGCCCCGGTCATCTTGCCGCCGGCGATGCTCTGGTCGTAGCCGATGGTTTCGGCGATCGCCTGGTTGGTCGTGGAGGTGCACTGCTTCACGACATCGTGGACGCTGTTGATCGCGGCGTTCTGCTGCTGGGAGAACTCGGTGGCCGAGTCCATGCCAACACCCTGAACGGAGCCGGACAGCTTCTGATACGAGGTCAGCTGCTGGCTGGCCTCGTCCTGCAGGATCGCGAGATCCTTTTCGAGGTCCGCGACATCGGAGCTGGCACCGGGGATGTCGAGGTGGAGTTTTCCTGCGGCCATGTTCTAAGTCCTTTTCCTAGTTCGGTTTCGGTGGTTCCGCTACACCCGGAGGATCGCGGCGCCCTCGTTCTCCTGGCGCTCCATCTGAACGCGGATCACTTCGCGGGTACCGGCGACCGCTGCGTCGGCGGTGTTGAGGACGTCGGTGAGCTGCTTGCGCGACTCGGATTCGAACTTCGTCTGGAAGGCGGTCATTGTCGCCGAGATGTAGTGCGCGCCGGCCAGGTCGGCGATGTTGGACCCGAGCGCGTCGAGGCGGACACGCATCGCGTCGGTGTGCCCCTGCAAGTCGTCGCAGATGGCGAGAGCTTCTTCGGGGGTGATGCCCACAAGTGACATGGTGTCTCCATTACCTTTGTCGATCGAGGATGTTCCTGGTCACAGGGTAACGCAGGATGCAGAATCAGCCCCCGTTGTAAGCATCGATTAACGCATTTATCCCGTGTGTGATACCGGTCGCGTTGCCGGACGTGTAGGTGATGCGCCGAAACTTCCCTGAACTGGTCGGGTAGGACGCCACGATCCCCTTGCCGCGCAGAAACACCAGCGCCAACGCGCCGGGATCACCGCGGGGGACATCAACATTGCTGGTAGACACGGTTATTTGTGCCAGCGCGTGAGTGGTTGACGCGGCGATTTCGGCGATGGCTGTCTGTGATGCTGCCGGCGTTTTGGCTGCCCGCAGTAGCCGGGTAGTGGCCGCACGGGTGCGCTCACGAGCTGCGGTGTCGTCGGCAAATGCGTCTGCATCTACATCGGTATCTACATCGGCATCAAAGAGCGCGGCGGCGGCTTTGTCGCCGGCCAGTTCGTCGACGACCGCGGCGGGCAGCACGATTGGGCGCGGCAGCGGATAGGCCGGCCAGCCCCCGTCGGGGTTCAGCAACTCCAGGATCGCCGATGCGGCGTCGGTGGCCTCGTCGGCGCGGCGCAGTCGGCGGGTGAACACCACGCTGATGTTGTTGACCAGCGCGCATACCACTTCCCGCGTCGTCAGGCCGATCACGAACGTCACCCGGGGCACGTCGCGCACGGCGGCCTCCAGTCCGAACTGTTTGAGCTCTGGCGGCACCTGGGCGCGAGCGCGTCGCTGTGCGTAGAGCAGTACGGTGCCGTACACGGTGAGGTTGGCGTGGCCGGTGACTGCGCCGAACATCGCTTCGGCCTCGGCTGTCAAGCGTCCCTGTGGATCCAGCGCGCCCCACGCGGTGAGGTCGTGGGTGATCTGGGCTTCGGAGGTCAGCAGGTGCGGAAACGTCGGCCCCAGCTCGGCGGGCATCCGGCGGACCTTCCCGGTAGCCGCCAGCCAATGCCAGTGCGACACCGTGAAATACGGCGATGTCTCAGTGACCGGTGCGGCTGCGGCGTTGTCGGCCGATAGCCACTCGCCGATGCTGCGGTGCGTGCCATCGGTGGGCGCCTTGTCACGTCCTGGGACCAGTGCGCGCATCGCTGCGCGCAGGGCGGGGGAGACGATCAGCGTTCCGTCGGCGCCCATGCGGATCTCGGACTTGGCTGCCTCGGCGATCGGGGCAATCTGCGGGTTGTGTTCTGCTGCCAGGTCGATGAGCGAGTGCCGGCGGGCCTGTGCCTCGTCGCTGGGGCGGCCTCCGGCCGCCTCTGCTGCCGTTTCGGCGGCGCGGTCTGCAGCGTCGTCCGGGGCGGGGGCCGTGCTGTCGAGTAGGGCTTGCAGTCGCGGATCAATCACGGCGGTGATGATGCCCAGAAATGCAGCCGGTCAGCGCAGGCGGCGCGCACACCGTGAGGAGGTCAGCCCAGTGCACGGCCCTGGTAAGCGACCTGCTGCGGCAGCCCGCCGGTACCGCGCGGTGCGGACTCATCGGCGGGTGCCTGCGCCGGCGGCGCAGGTGTGGCCACCGGCGGCGCGGGCTCGGCGGGTGCGGCGGGCTCGGCGGGCTCGGCGGGCTCGGCGGGTGCGGGCGCAGGGGCGGGTGCTGTACCAGCCTCCGGCGGGGTGGGAGCTGCAGGCGCGGGTTCAGCCGCGGGAGGAGGCGCTGTCACGTCCGCTGCGGGAACGGCTGCCTGGGGCGGCAACGGCTCCAGCGGGGGCAACGGGGCCGCACCGGCCGATGACAGCGCCGTCGGCGCGTCGCCGGCGGGTGTCTCGTCGGGAAGCTCGGGCAGCGGCACCTCTGCGATGAACCCGTCTTCGCCGACGACGGAGTCCAGGTCAGTCACTTCGCCAGTGGAAGTCAGCACGCGGCCATCGCCGAGGTAGATGCCGGACTTCTCCGTACCGATGACGGCGTTACCTGTCTCGGCCAGGGCTGGGTCGATCGGGTCTCCGAGCGATGTGATGTCCATGCCGGCAGCCTTGGCGGCGTCGAGCACGGAGACCGGCCGATCTTCCCCGGCACCGGCCATCTGCAACATCATCTCGCCGATACGTGGGTCAGGCACACCGGCGACCTGCACGTTGGCGCCGTCAACAGGAACCGCCAGGTCGAACGGCTTGACCGTCTTCTTTGACAGCGGCACGGCATCCTTGTCGACTTTGCCGTCCCCGTCCTTGTCGACCGGCTTGCCGCTGGCATCGAGCTGGTGGGTGCGCGCCTCGCTGCCCGGAATGCCTAGTCCGGACACCGGGGCAGCTGCGGGCAGCACCACGGTTGGCGAGGTGGCGGCAGCTCGGTCGCTGTCGGCGGCCCGCGACGCGGCGGTGTCGACGGCGGCTGCCTTGTCGTTGGCCGGATCTGCACCGCGCAACGCTTTGAGCAGTTCTTCTGGCATCGTTTTGACCGCCTGATTGAGCGGTTCGGCGGCTTGGGCCAGCGGCTTGGCGGCCTGCTGTGCAGCCTGGGCCAGGGGCGCCATGGCCTGCGCGGGGTTGGGAATCTGCGGCATCGCGCTGCCTCCGAGCCCGGAGAGCAGCTTGGCCAAGTCGTCGGTGGATTTGCCGCTGCTGGCGTTGCCCGATCCCGCACTCGAGCCGGGGCCGCTGACACCGGCAGGTGCACCGCCCGCCCGCGCAGCGGGGGCAGCCGAAGTGGGTGTGGCTGAACCTGACAGCGGACGAGCCGCCGTCGGCGTAGCCGGGGCGGCCTGGGCGTCGGGGGCTGGAATGCGGGCCGCCAGCGCGCCGATGTCACGTCCCCGCTGTTCTGCCGCGTCCGCCCTGTCCAGATGTGCCGCGACAGCAGGGATTTCAGTCAGCCGGCCTTCGCGGGTCGCGACGATCTCGCTGATCTGGCGGCGTTTATCGAGTGCTTCGCCGCGCATCTGATGGAAGGTGTCGTTGGCTGCGACGCCGGCGGAGGCGACCATCGTGTTCAGCGGGCGCGAGTCCTCCGCTGCGGTGCTGAGCCGGGTGATCGGCTCCCGCAGCGAGTCGAGCTGCTGATTGATCAGGTACTCGCCACTGCCTTCCAGGGCCGTGCGCAGTTCTTCGATCCGCGTGCGCCACAGCGGGATCAGTGTGCTGGCTTTGTCGTACGCCCCGCCGAGGGTAGAGACGTTGGTCCCAGTCACTGGCAGCTTGGCCCCGTCGGGGAACCACGCGAGGCCGGGCTCCACACCGAACAACGCGGTGTTGTGGGACTCGATCGCCGCGTCGAGCCGGTCGAGTGCAGCGGAGGCCTCATCGCTGAGGAGAGGCAGTGACGAGTTGCCGGGCAGCCAGAGTCGGCCGTCACTGGGGGCATCGGCTGGCGCCCCGGCCGCGACGGGCGCGGGTGCTGCCGGCGCAGGCGCTGCGGGTGCTGGCGCGGCGTCCAGGCGCGGATACTGCTCGGCGAAAGTGTTGGCGAGCTTCACCGGGTCGATGAGCGTGTGGCGGTCCAGCTCCCGCGCCATGTCTGCTGCCGCCCGGTCGCCGTAGGCGGTGCGTGCCCAGTCGATGAGCTGGCGGCGCTGCTCGGCTGTCGACATCGCCAGGATGTTGGCCAGTGCCGGCCCGCTGTGGTTGCCGCGCGACACGTCCCCGAGGATCTGGTTGTACGCGATGGCGCTTTGCAACGCGGCTCCATCGGCGCGGATCTGCTCATCGGTCATCACGGGCGGCATCGCATCTCCTGGGGTCCCCGGCCCGGCCGCCGCGCGGCAGCCGGATCTTGTCTGCCGATTCCTACACCCGTGCGGGTGTGCGTGGGGGTCACGGCGCGGAAACCGACCACAACTGTCGAACAGGTGTTCGACATCGCGGTATCGTGAAGGACGTGACAGATCACGGTCTGCGGCGCACCCGGCTCGGCTGGGCTGAGCCGCCCCCGCCGCCGCAATGCGTAAACGGCCACCCGCTGCGCGGAGGAAACGGAATGGTTGTCGGCGTCGCTCACTGCGCTCACTGCGGGCTGCACCGCGCGATCAGCTGTGGTTTCTGCGATGCGGTGATCTACCGTCCGCCGCGGACCGAACAGTGCAGTTTTGTCGCCATGGACGGCCGGCGCGGCTGATCTTGCTCGAACAGCAGCACGCCCCGCACCGATGTTGGGGGGAGGTCGCGGTGCGGGGCGTGCTGGGTCTGGGCTATCCGTTGTCGGCGAAGAACCGTCGCACCCACTCCGGGCCGAACTCGCCGAAGCGGCCGGGGTCATCGACGTGGGTCTGCATGCCGCTGGCGGTCACCATCGTCACGGGGCCGCCGTAGGTGCTGCCGACAAACTGCACCGTGCTCGCGGATTCGCCCGGATAGGTGACAGCGACCGAATAGCTGATCTGGCCTGCGATTCCGTTCTCTCGGCGGATCTCGCCGAGCTGCGGGGCCATCGTCAGTACCCCACACCGCGGCCGGTGCCGCGTCCCATGAACGCATCGAGCCCACTGCCGGTGTGCAGATCCACCTTGTAGCGGGTGTTGATGTAGCGCCACGCTGCGGCGATGTTGGCGTGCGGGTCATAGATCGACAGCGACGTCCCCGGTGCGTGATAGGCGGCGAACGTGCCCGGAATCGTCTGCATCAGGCCACGGCTGCTGTTTCCCGGAGCGCCGTCGGGCTGTGCGGCGCCGCGGGCATTGGAGTCCCACCGGTTCACCGCGTTGGTTGAGCCGCCCGACTCGCCGCCGATGATGACGCGGGTCGCCTCGACGAACGTACCCAGCAGATCGGGGCTGACCCCCGCCGAGAGCAGGCCGGCGTGGATGTCGGTATCGGTCACCTGCTCCACGGGGTGTGCGTCATAAATGATCGCGGACTTGTCCACCGCGGCCTCGGCCACCAGCGGATGCACCAGCAGTGTCGGAGCCGGCACGGGTCCGGGTGTCAGCACCAGCGCCCTCGACGGAGCCGGGCCGGGGATCGCTGCCGGTACGACGACCGCCCCGGGGATCGCTGTGGGATCGGGGACTACCACGGGTGCAGCGAGCGGCGCATCGATGCCGGGCAGCGCGCCGGCAGGCACCACCGCCGAGAGCAGGGTGGGCACGGTGGTCGTATCGGCCGGGACCGGTACGAGCACGACCGGCCGCTGCGGTTCGGCCACGACCATGCCTGGCGCGGGCACCCCGAACGACTCCGGGGCCGGTCCGGCAACGGGCAACGCCGCGGGCACGGAGGCAGTCGGCTGTGTGGGAATCGGTGCGGGTGCGCCGGGTGGCGGCACAGTCAACGCGGCCGCCATCAGTGCCGGGGGAGCGGGCGGAACTGGACCTGTGAACTCTGCTGGGCCCGGTGCTGCGCCCGCGAACTGGCCGTGTAGCGCCACCGGAGCAGCGGGAAAGACAGCGGTGTCGGTGACCGGGACTGGGGCCGGGGCGGAGGTTTCCGCCGCGGCTGTCCCCTCGGCGAGAACGGTCAGGGCCGCAGCCGCCGCCGCAGCGGCCAACCCCGACAGAGCCAGTCGTGTGCCAGCAGACATAGGTTCGAACTCCTACGTTTCAGTTGCCCATCAGCGCGGGCGTGTACGGCAGAAACTAGACCGAAGCCCGTCGCGGACACGGTCGCGGCGCGGGCGCAATGCCGATATCGATGCCGCGTGTGATGCACAGGGTGATAGATGCAGGCGTGGGTATGCTGCGCGCCATGACACCTAGAAACCGACGGTGCGGCAGGAATACTCGTGCCAGTGTCACGTCCGCGGCTTGTGCCATGGTGGCTGCCGCGCTGGCGCTATCCGGCATTCCGGCCGCTGCCGCTGCACCGATCGATGCCGGCGCGGTTGGTCCATGGGTATCCATCGCGGGGGTGTACGGCACCGGGCGTATCGCGGACTTCACCGCGGCGTCAGAACCCGCACCCGGAGTCAGCATCCTGCAGCCGGCGCCCGACGGGACCGCCTCGCTGTGCACCGCCGGATGGCCGGTGATGAGCGTGCGCCGCGACATCGGCTACCTCACCGCGGGACACTGCGATCAGGACGAGGGCTCACCGCTGTGGATGTACACCGACACGCACGGCCAACAACGGATGTCCCTGCTACCACTCCAGAACGCCGAGCGTGGCGCCGATGATGACGGTCGCTCCTATGACGCGGCATTGTTCTTCCTCTCGCCCGACCAGCAGTCCAGCGGATTCGGCACCGACGTCGCCGACGGCGTGCACCTGCGCGGGGTACTCACCGTCGACCAGGCACAGACGCTGGAACCCGGAACCCCGATCTGCATGCACGGTTCGCGATCGGGCATAACCTGCGGCCCGCTGATCGCCGCCGGCAGCGACGAACTGCTGTGGGGAGGCGCGGCGGTCAAAGGTGACTCGGGTGCACCGGTTTTCGTGGTCAACGCCGACGGGGACGCCATGGCAGTCGGTACCCTCGCCGGTGGTCCGGCGGTTGATCAGAACTACGCGACCTACCTGGCGCCGGTGCTGGACCGACTCAAGCTGCGTGCCATCGTCGAACAGGCCGCCCAGTGACCGCCACCGCCCGGCGCCACCTGAGCGCGCACGGGGCACAGCAGCTGTACGACACCGCTGCCCACGCTGCGACCACCGCGCTGACAGTCGCCGCTGCGCTGGCCGATCCGGTGCGGTCGCAATCCTCGCGCACCATCTATCCGCTGATTGGCGCGGCTGCCAGTGGCGACGGGGCACAGGCGCGGGCCCGCTGCGGGCCGCTGTGCACGCTGGTCGCCGACGTCCTTGGTGCTGTCGGTGACGATGATCCGCGGGCGAAACTGGTGCTGGCACTGGAGCGCTGGCTGCTGCACCCGGGTCGCCGCACCGCCGAGGAACTGGTCGAAGCTGCAGCTGATGTCGTCGGTGCGCTGTGGGCCGCCGATCCCGACACCATGGACCAAGCGTGGCTGGTCGGCGCCGGAACCGATGCGGCACTGGACGCTGCACGAGAGAACCGCCTCGATCACTGCGGCGCGCAAGTGAGCCTGATCGCCGCGGCCACTGCCTCGCTGGTGCCTCTGGTATGGGTGGCCCGCGAACTCGACGTCACCCGCGCGGTGATCTACCGCCACGCCCGCAGCGCAGATCTCACGCGCTGGCGCGAACTGCTGCCCTGAACAGCGCGGAACTCGAAGACTTCATCCCCCGCAGGGAACCATCGGCCGCCACGACCCCGACGACGCCGGAACGGCAGCAGGTCGGACGCGCAATCCAGAACACGTTCGGCGCCGCTGCCCAGGGCGGCGATGAAGCTCCCATCGTCGCTGGTGAGTGTCCAGGTGTAGTCACCGGTACGGGTCAAGACTGCGATCGGCGCACCGCGATCAGCGCACACCGCGGCGGACCTCCTGCACACAGAGCGCGCAACACGCCGTTCCGTGATGCAGCCAGTCGCCGCATCCGGGGCAGGTGTGCCGGTCGAGATCGCATGCGCCGCAGAGGGGATCACGCGGTGCAGGCTGACCGTGCACAGTCAGTGGCGTGACCACCGTCGTCACGGTGGCACCGTCGTGCGCTGCCTGAACGCTCACCTGAGCTTCGATTCGCCCCGGCGCTTATCTGCCCGTTCACGCAGGCTGTCACCGCCGTTGCGGGCGATGACCTCCGCCAGCGTCATCGGCGGCTGCAGCGGTGCCGGCCACCAGCTGGGCCCCTGCTGCCAACTACGCTTGCGGTAACACCAGTCGTTCGCGCCGCGCTTGCGGTAGAAGCCGAGATTGGCGCCGCTGTCGATGTCGTACGGCGCGAATTCACGCAGCCGGCTGCGGTAACTGGGGGAGTACCAGTAGGTGCAGTAGTCCTCGAGATGAGCGGCCACCATGCGCACCTCGTCGTCGGTCGGCACGAGTCCCGGGTCCAGGTAGGGGCTGTCGGTCACGACGATCCCGGTGACGTAGTGCCACTGCGGGTAGGCCGAGGTCAGCAGCGGCACCCGCAGCTCGGTCGCCAGTGCGGTCTGCGCCGCGTCGATGTCGGTGCCGGGATGATAGGTGCTCACTGGGTGTCTCCGTTGGGTGTTGTCGAGGCGGTCACCACCGTGCGATCGCCGGTGGCGCAACGGGGTTGTCTGAGCTGCGAGGCGCGCGGGTCATGGGTGGCTGCTTTCGCGGGAATGGTGTGAGGAAGGTGCGACCAGGTCAGGCGTCTGTACCAGGGAGGGTGACCCACCCGGCGTCCGTCGCTGCTGTGGTCAGGCGCTCCCGCGCTTGTTCTTCGGTGTATGCCTCACTGTTGCGCAAGGCTGCAAGCTGAGGGAGGTGGTCTACCGCGTTGCGGACGAAGACGCCGAGAATCAGCGAACCACCTGTGCGCGAATACTGCACAAGCTCGGCGGCGACGCGCGGCTGCGCGATCATCACATCGTCGTGCCTGCTCGTTTCGTCACTGAACGGGTTCCATGCCAGGTAGTCGACCAACGGCGTGCCCGTTACGGAGTTTCCGTAGCTGCTCATGCGCGGATTGGCTTCTCGGATATGAATGAGCAGCGGTACCCCCATGTGTTCTTCGAGAATGCCCACGCCCACTTCCGGGAGCGGCTTCTGTGGTCGCCGGCTTTTCAGCTCCGCACGTACCGCCTCGGAGACTGCCTCTGCGACTGCCTCGGTTATGTCCGGCGTGTTCTGGAGATGGTTGTAAATCTCCTGCTGGAATGCAGACACCATATCCGGCTTCTTCAACCACCCGAACTTCGGATATTTTTCGAAAGGCGCGGTCTGGGCGACGTGCAGCGCGTCGCCGCACATGACCAGCGGCCGGCCGAGTTTGTCCCAACCCAGAACGTCACGTTCAAAATTCGGGTAACCGTTGGCACTCCCATAGACGGCGACAAGTCCGGTGGTATCGGGGGTGTGCATGACTGCCATGGTGCGCTCCTATGGTTAGGGTTTCCGTCTGGGCGGTTCAGGTCAGGCGTCCGTGCCGGCGCAGTACATCACCGGCGGCCTCGACTGCATCCCAACCGGCGCGGTCACCGCCGCGGTCGGTGTGGGTGTTGGCGCGGGCCACGCGATACACCCGGTTCAGATCGGTTTCGTCGGCCAGTCCCGACACCCGCCGCAGCTGTGCCTCCGCGTCCTCGGCGCCGGTGGCCGCGACTGCCCCGGCTGCCGGAAGCGCCTTCCATCCCGCGTACTGCTCGTTGGCCGAGGTGATCCCGTAGCGCTCCAGGCGACGCAAGCCGTTGAGTCCGAGCGTGATCGCCCGCAGATTGTCGGTCCAGCTGTCGAACTTGGCGCATGGGTAGGACAGCGGCCCCACCATCGACTCGATGTAGAGCACCACGCCGGGGTGATCGGGACGTGCGTTGGCCCGCGGCAGACCATCGACCTTGCGGAAGTCACCTTCGCTGAGTGCCATCGCCAGCACCGACGGCGCGTTGCGGCTGCCGGTGCCCAGGTACCACAGCTCGCGGTCGAGTTCGCTCAGCGTCGTCGACAGCGGTGCCGAAAACGGTGAGCGCACGTGCTCGGTCGGGAACGGGCCTGGCCAGCTCTGGCTGGGACGCAGAACCATTCCGTCGGGGTATCGACTCACGGCTTTTGCTCCTTTGCAAGGTTCTCTAAAACAGAGAATATCTCACAAGCGGTGGACAGGTGATGCCGAGTGGCGAAATCGGCTACGACGACCACATCCGAACGGCAGACGGACCGGCGAACGGGGCTTGAGTGCCCAGCCGGGCGGTGATCGGAGTCGTCCGAGGCTAGTCGCGGGGCGCGATCCGGTGACCGCTCCGGACGCTGTTGCTGGCGGGGTCACTCGAATGGGGTCTCTGGGGTTCACGATGGGGTCTCTCGGAAAAGTGTCCTGACCTGAGAAGTTGCAAAAATGGGGTCTTTGGGGTCACCCACGGGGTGCATCCAGACGCGGCGATTTCGAGGCCTCCAGGTGGCTGTCACGTCCTCCTGATGTGGTCCGGTTCGGCACGCCGAAACGCTGATGTCGCGGTTCGGAGGGCGCGGGCCCGTTTAGGGCGCAAGATGCGACTCCCGGTGCCGCTACGGCGCCGCCATCCGTCACGAGAGAAGAGAGAACGCCATGTCCCGTACCCGATCCCAGATGCTCGTACGTGCCACCGCGGCCGCACTCGCCGGCGCCGCCGCACTGACCGTCACGGCAGCTCCCGCCTCGGCGTGGCCAATCCCGATCACGGGTGAGCAGCAGAATTTCATCAACCAGGCGCGCAACGCAGGTTTCCCTGGCGGTGACGACAACATCCTGATGGCGGGCATGCAGGCCTGCCGGGTCCTCTACATGCGCCAGGGCCACGACGCGGCGGTCGCCTCGGTGATCGCGCCCTACGGCGCGAGCCCCCAGCAGGCCGCAGCACTCGTCGGTGCAGCGCGCGGCATCCTGTGTACGCAGGCCCCCGGATGACTTACGCGCAACACGGGACGTGACAACGCCGGGGACGCAACTGCATCCCCGGCGTTGTGCTGTCTGCGCTCAGGCTGCGTAGCGCCCGAACATCCCGGCGTGCACCATCGTGGCGAACTCGGCCAGCGACGACACACGGTGCCCGTCCACGTGCCGGTTGTACGTGGTGTCGCGAACTACGCAGTGGCGGCCTGCGGCGCGAATCTCTGCAATGTTGTGTGGGGCGTCGTCGAGGTAGACATCGCAGCCGGAACGACTCTTCAACGTCTCGAAATGCAGCTCGTCGAGGCCGATCCCGTGCCGGTGCAGCCACTGCGAGAGAATCCCTCGTCCGTCCGGCTCAGGGTGGCGCGCGGTGACCACCGTGACGCGGTGCCCGGCGACGCGCAGCCCCCGCACTGCCATTGGAGCGGTGGCGTCGAGCAGTGCCAGGCTCGCCAGCCCGTCAAGATGCACCGCCCGCATGGCAGCCGCTGCCGACTCGGCGTCGGGAAACCAGCCCGGCTCCACCAGCCCGTACGTCGACGGCGTGGTGTCGGCGATCGCGTGTCCATGCGCGCGGCCCATCTGCGCAGCGGCACTCATGTAGTCGGCCAGGACGCCGTCGACATCGATG
Source organism: Mycolicibacterium canariasense (assembly GCF_002101555.1). Lineage (GTDB taxonomy): Bacteria > Actinomycetota > Actinomycetes > Mycobacteriales > Mycobacteriaceae > Mycobacterium > Mycobacterium canariasense. The sequence continues at coordinate 32,153 of NZ_LQOL01000036.1, read as the reverse complement.
CCGATATGCAGCCTCTCGGTGTGCACGGGATTCTCCTTCTGGGTCGGGTGTGGCTAATCGTTGCCGGGCGGTCCGACAGCGCGGCTTGCGCAATTGTCGGCCGCCATGTGTATTCTCTGTTTTAGAGAATCATAGCTGACCGGAAAGGGCTGACTGTGACCGCCACCGTGACCGTGTACCTCAATGACAAGACCGATTTCTTCGGCCCATTCGACGCCGCCACCGCCCAGCTTCGCGAGGCCGCGCGATTCGACGTGGACGCACCGGCAACCGCCACGGAGCTGAACTGGTTGCTCTCCTCTGTCTTCGAACAGCTCAACATCGACGCCCCCGCCGCGGACTGGGCACGGCGCTACCGCGATGAGCGCAACCGCAGCCTGTCGGTCGGTGATGTCGTGGTGGTCGGTGAAACTGCCTGGGCAGTCGCGCGGCTCGGATGGGACCAGATCACCAGCGATGCCCTGGCCGCCGGACTTGGACGCCAGACCGGAACGGCCCGATGAGCGCCCCCGCCCTGCCGGTCCTGGACACCTCACGTGCGGACCTCGTCGCCGCCATCGCCGCCGTCGGCGCCAAACACGGTGTCGCGCACCTCGACGCGCACCCCGAAGGCGACGTCATCGAATGCGTCTGCGGCTGGTTCTACGTCCGCGAGGACCACGAGCTGCACCGTGCCAAAGAGATCGCCGCGGCACTCGGCGCAGCGGCGATCCACGCACCGGTGATCGTTGCCGAGGACGGCACGTGCACGCCGCGCTTCTTTGAGTTCTTCGACGACCACAGCCAGGCTGCGAAAGCGGGTGACGACGAGGGCCTCCCGGTGGGCACCGCCTACATCACCGCCTGGACCACTTCTCATGGCGGGACTGATCAGTGAGCGCCATCCTGCGCCAGTACCGCGTCACCAGCACCTCGCGGCCCGCCGAGTTCTTCTGCGACACCTCCGGTGCGCCGCGGTTCGACCTCGACCAGCCCTACCAGCGCGGCGTCGTGTGGGGCCTGCGACGCCAGCAGAACCTGATCAAGTCACTGCTCATGGGCATCCCCGTGCCGGCGATCATGCTCAACGACCGCTTCGGCGCCGAGTTCAGCCACCCCGGATACTCCCGCGACCGCTGCTGGAGCTACGCCGTCGTCGACGGAAAGCAGCGCATCACCGCCCTGCGCAGGTTCCTGAACAGCGAGTTCAGCGTCCCCGCCGGGTGGTTCGCCGACGGTGCGGACGGCGAGGTGCGCTTCGCGGACCTGCCCGTCACTCAGCAGCGCCGCCTGCGTAACACGCCGATCGCGGTCACCGAAGGCCAGTTCGCCACCCTCGACGCGGAACGCGAACTGTTCGATCTGCTCAACTTCGGCGGTCTCGCGCAGGGCGAGGCAGACGACGACGACGACACCGGATGGGCGCCATGAGAGCGAAACTGAACTGCATTGAATGCCTGGTCACCGGCGCGGGGAAGCAGCGCGCGGAATTCATCGTCAACGGTCAGTCGGTGTGCGAACGCCACGTCCTGGCTCCTGTGCGCGACCGGGGTGAGGGCGCGTACGCCTACACATTCGCCGCACCCGATGGGCAGATGACGCTTGAACCGGTGTATGCATCGTGACCGAATCGACGCGGTCGGGGTACACCAAAACCGCAGCGCAACTGGATAAAACCACAGAGCCGGCCGCCGTGCTCGCCGACATTTTCTGGAGAAATGCGCACCAGGCTGGCGCACCGATCACCTCGCACAAGGCTGAGTCTCTGGCAGCGGCCGTACTGGCGGACCTGCGGGCGCACGACTGGAGGCTGGTCGGACCGCTGGCTGTGCCGGACATGATCGGGGCAGTCGGCAGCGTGTGGACCGCCAGCAGCGAGCAGCGGTTCGACGGGCCGATCGGCGACGTGCAGTATCGCCCCGACACCGGACACATCGAGATCCGCGACGACTACGAACGCGACTACGCACGCGATGACGTCGAACGCGACGCCCTGGTCCTGCTGGCCGCCGTGGCGGTGGGCAGATCGGCAGCGGGGGACGTGTGACCTCATGAGAGTTGTGCAGATCAGCGAGGCTATTTCGAGGTGTCCGACGGCGATAAGTGGTGGACGCTGCGTAGCAACGGATTCGGCGGGTGGCTCATCTGCAACCGGCGCGGTCAGGTGGTCGCTTCCGGCGGCCCGACGGGCAAGAAACTGATCCAGGCGGTGCTGACCCGATGACCGCCACCGACACCGCGTGTCCCGAATGCCTCGATGGGCCCGTGGATTCAGACGGGCTCACCACCGGAAACTGCGCCGCACCCGGCGGCCCGATCGACCCCTGTCCGGCGTGCTGGGCCTGCACCTGCGACGGGAGCTGCTGATGGATACGCAGGCGATCCGCGATTCCGTCGCCTCAGCGCACCAGCCGCGCCGGGTTTCGCATTACCCCGGCGCACTCCTGTGCTCCTGCGGCAAGTTGGAACCGCTCGACAAGCGCCCGGTCTACATCGAGTTCACCGCGGCCCATGTGATCGACGCGTACCTCGCTGAGCTGCAGACTGCGGCGATCGAGCTGGTGCAGCGGGCCGAGTTTGCGCCGCCGCGCGCCGCCGGCGACTACAACACCCCGCGATGCCCTGCCAGCTGCGACTGCTCCTGCTGCTACGGCTTCGCCGACAAGTCGTGTCACTGCTTCGCCGATCCGTGCAACTGCGGCGGTGACCGCGCTGACCATGGCCAGAAACCGCTGACAACCGACCCCGAGGAGACCACCGGCCGATGAACGACGTCGAACAGGCAACGCCCATGCCGACCGGCACGGTCGAGGCGACCAGTGCAGAGGCGAATCACAGCCGCGGCGATGTCTGGATCGCTGCCGGGTGCACGTACCCAGTCGGCACTGTCTGGTGGCTCTACGCAACGGGAGAGTGGGCCGGCGGGTTCGTGCGCTCCATCGACCGCGCCGTGTCACGCGACGTCACGCTGCGGGTGCCCGCCATCGGCGCCGAACGTGTTTGAGCGGGGAAGGTTTTCGTGCGCGGCAGGCTGACCGGACCGTTGCCGCGCTGGTGGCGCACCGATAACCAGCTCATCGGCTTTCAGCACCACACCACCGAATCAGCGGCGCAGCTGTGGCACTTCCTCGCCGAACAGACCGCCAAGCACCGCTCGACGGTCAGGGTCTGGCACACGCGCCGGCTGATGATCGTCTGGGATACCGAACACCGCGACGACGAACGGGAGCGCAACTGATGGCGGCCTGCGAGGCATGCTGGACCGCCGCCTACCCGATCGCCCGGCGCACCGGCCGATCCCAGGTCGAGGTCTATCACGAGCTGGTCGCCCAGAATCCGGTGCACGACGGCGACGAGTGTCCCCGCTGCGGTGGGACCGACACCTGGGTCGCACGCGGCGAGGACGAGGAGCCCGACCTGGTGTGCCGCAGCTGCAGACTCGGCCGCTGACGCGCACGGCGGTCCGCTGTACTCCGACCGTGCACCGCGCGAGACTGGCACCGTGACCGACGACCCGCCGCACATCATCGAAGCCGTGCCTGTCGACGAGGCGGGGCTGACCTGGATCCGCTGCTCGGACGAGAGCACAGCCGAGATCTCCACCGGCCCGGTCTCCACCGTCGGCGAGCTGCTGGACCGGCTACAGCACGTGCCGCGGGCCACGCCGCTGCTGACCGACGGTTACGAGGGTGGATACACCGGTGCGGGAGTCCGCGTCACCGAGGTGCAGGAACTGGCTGGTCTGCCCACGCACGTGGGATCGTTCCTGTTATCAGCCGACGCGGCAGCTGAGGTGGCCGGTCGTGGCATCAGCGGCTGGTCGCAGATGCAGGATCCGCAGCGGCCGGCACCTGTCGGTGATCCCGTCACCGCGGTGGTGCTGTACCGGCAGGGCCGCTGACCGAACGGTCCTGCCGCCGCGGCGTGGATCAGCCGCCGCTCACCTGCACGTGGCGGTGCACCTCGGCGGTAGCCATCCCAAGCAGTTCGGCGAATCGCTCAGCGGCGGCTCCGCGAGCTGAATCGGCGCATTCGGTGTCGACGCTGACCGGCTCGGCGATGTCGGGGTGGGTGGCGACGTAACGCATCTCAGATCACCTGCTCGAGTGTCACGCCGGGGGCGAACGCCTCGGTGCGCACCGAGGCGGGTCCGTTGATGTTGGCCGGTAGTGCTTGGTGGAACACGCGGTAGGTCGGCATGGCTGGCATCGTGGCAGCACCGCGGGCCGATCAACGCCTGCGACGCGACCGGTCCCAGCTAACGCCACCGAGGCTTTGTACGCCGCGTGTGCTCCGCAGTGGAGACGCCACCCGTCACGAATCTATTACCCAGCTCACAGGATTTCGTAGACAGTTGTCGGACGCCAAACCGCTGACGCAGAACGCACGAATATTTTCGGTTGACGCACCTTTGACCAGCGCGAACTGCCAGCACGGCGTGCAATCACGGCGCTACCTGCAGTGCAGCATCCATGTCGCCAGAAGGGGGAGGGGGTCGTCAATCATGAAGAAATTCACTGAAACACTTCTCGCTACAAAAACGGCCTTATTGTCGGATGCGTAAAAGTAGAAATGCCTGATAAATACGTATAACTAGATACACGAACTAAAAACATGAACGAGTAAAAGAAACTGTCACCAGTCACCGCCTCGATAAACCGCTGTGAGACACGTCACATGTCACCGTGTAGAGACGGTTACCGTCAGACCCCCTCCCCCCTCTGGCGACATCAACGCAACTGTCCAGCTCGCGCCGAGATCACCGAAAACTCTGACACTTTCCGCAGGTCAACGGTGCGCCAACTGGAAAAGTTAGTGCGACCTGCGCCAAGGGATCGGCAACGCTGCGAACGTCGATGCGGTGCCACCGCATCGAGATCGTCGGCGCCGTCGCCGGTCTCGGCAAAGAGGAACAGTCCTGTACATCGCCGCGTGGAGGTCGCGCCGCGTTGACCGCCTCTGCCTATGCCGGCTTAGCGTGCGCACATGTCATCGAGTCGCCCGCCGCGCACTGGCACAGGGAACGTCGCGGCGGTCTCCGCGCGGCCGGGGCGACTGCCCGCGATGCGCTCAGCCGCGGCTGTCTTGGCGGCCGCCGGTGCCGTAGCACTGAGCGGCTGCGGGGGAGCCGAGACGCCCGCCGAACCACCGCCGGCGGTCACGGTCACCGTGACGGTCGCCGTCACCTCGACCGTGCGCGTGCCGGCCGCCCCGAGTGAACCGACGCCGTATGAGCGCACACCGGCCCCGGACGCCCAGCGATGGGCGGTGCGCACTCCCGCCGGCATGGTGTGTGGCTTCGATTCGGCGGAGATCACCTGCCGCGGCGACTACGACTCCGGCGCAACGGCAATGCGGTGGCGGGTCGGCGCTGCAGCAGCGGAGCCGGATGAGGACGTGACAGTGCCCGATGACGGACAGGAGCTGGCCTACGGCACCCAGCGCAACGCGGGACCGTGGTCGCTGCAGATGTCGGAGGACGGGATTACCTTCACGCATACCGGAACCGGCGCGAAGGCGATGTTCAGCCGTGCCGGGGCGAAGGTGGGGTAGCGGCTGCGTCGGCGTGTCGTCGCCGACTGCGATGCACGTGCATCAGGACGTGCATAATGCACACATGCCTATAGAAGATCGTGCTGGTCGTCGCCAGTGGGGGCGGGGATACGTGGCGCTGGTGGATTTCGTCTCCACCCATGGCCATAGCCGAACCCCACGCGGGTACCGCACCGCCCAGGGCTTCGACCTTGGCATGTGGGTGGCCAATCAGCGCCGCGCCTATCGCGAATCGACACTGGGCGCCGATCAGATCGAGCGCCTGGAACTGTTGCCCGGGTGGGTCTGGGAACCGCACAGCCAGCGGTGGGACGAGATGTTCCGCGCCGTAGCCACACACCTGGATACCGACCAGGAGATCCCCGCCGCTGCGGTGTCTGAGGGCGGACACCCGCTCGGCGCCTGGGTGGGTGCACAGCGCGTCGCCTACCGACGCGGTGCACTGACTGCAGAACGGATCGCCCGACTGGAAGCGCTCCCGGGATGGGTGTGGTCGTACCGGCAGTCCACCTGGGAGGCCGGATTCGAAGCACTGCGCCGGTACGCCGCCGAGCATGGTCGCACCGACGTTCCACGTGATCACGTCACCGCCGACGGATTCCGCCTCGGCGACTGGGTGCACCGACAGGCGCTGGAGATCAACTCCGGTCGTATACCGCTGGGCCGATACCAGCAGCTGGTGGCGCTGCGCCGCACCTGCGAATCACCGACCGAGACAGGGGAATCCGCATGACATCTGCCGAAACGCTCAGCCCGCCGCCCCGTGAGCTGCGCCCGCACCAGCGCGACGCCGTCAACGCCGTCGACACCTCACTGGCCCGCCAGCAGGTGATCATGGCGTGCGGCACAGGTAAGACAATCACCGGCATGCACGCGGTGGCCAAGCTGCTCGGCGGGGCGCGGGGGCGGGTTTTGCTCCTGGTGCCGACGCTGACCCTGCTGGAGCAGACCTACGCCGCGTGGCTCGCGGATGCCCCGTTCGACTTCGACGCCTTGGCGGTCTGCTCGAAGCTCTCGGCGACGGATCGCCGCGCTGTCGGGGTGGAGTCCGACGCCGATGTCGATGAGTTGTCGCTGCGCGCCACCACCGAACCAGATGCGGTGGCCGCATTCCTGACCGGCGCTGGCACCCGCATCGTGTTCGCCACCTACCAGAGCCTCGGGGCGATCGTCAACGCCCACCGCGACGGTGCACCCCACTGGAACGTGATCGTCTGCGACGAGGCACACCGGACCGCCGGAGCGGCCGGCAAGGCGTTCGGCCGCGTCCTGCGCGACGAGCACGTGCCGGGGGACCGTCGGCTGTTCCTGACTGCCACACCGCGCGTGCACACAGTCGCGACGAAGGCGTCCTACACGGGCGGCGAGACGCTGCTGATGTCGATGGACGACGAGAACGTCTACGGGCCGCAGGTGTACACCTTGTCGGTCGCCGAGGCCGTCGAACGCGCCATCCTGAGCCAGTACCAGGTCGCCGTCATCGGCGTCTCGGACGCCGAGCTGTCTAGCGCGGCCCAAGTGCTCGACACCATCATGGTCGACGGACACGAACTTAAAGCCGACCACGTCGCCTCAATCATCGCGCTGTCGAAAGCGGCCCGCAGTAACGGTCTGCATTCGGTGATCGCCTACTTCAACAGCAAGGCAGCGAGCAGGGCGTTCGTGAAAGCGTTCCAGATAGTGCACGCCGCCAGGTCGATGCTGCTGGCCGGCGGCACCGCCGAACACATCGACGGCGACATGAAACTCGCCGATCGCGCCGCATCGCTGTCCCGCTTGGCGGCCGTGCACGACGACGGGTTCCACCTGGTGTCCAACGCACGCTGCCTCACCGAAGGCATCGACGTCCCGGTCCTCGACGGTGTGCTGTTCGGGGAACCGCGCAGCTCCCAGATCGACGTCGTGCAGTGTGTCGGGCGCGCCATCCGCAAGAATCCGCGCACCGACGATCCGGCGCTGATCGTGCTCGCGGTGCGCACCGGCGACGGCCAGGACGTCGAAACCGCGATCGCCGAAGCCGGTTTCGCCAAAGTCCGCCAGGTCATCGCCGCCCTCGGCGACCACGACCCGCGCATCGCCGAAGCCGCCCGCACCCTGTCCCGCCACCGTGGCGACGACACCGACCACAGCGGGGACCGTCCCACCCGCGAAGAACTGGACGCCGCCCGACAGCTGATCAGCCTGAACATCCCGGAGGAACTGCTGCACAACGGTTTCGGGCTCAGGATGCTACTGGACGAGGACGAGCAGGCGTGGGAGCGGGGGTACGCGGCGGCACTCGAGTTCACTCGCGCGAACGATCACGCCCGTGTTCCGCTCAGACACGTCACCGTCGATGGCATCCGTCTGGGCGGGTGGGTAAGCAAGCAGCGTGAGGCTTTCCGCGACGAGGCGCTGTCGGTGGAACGTGTCGCTCGGCTGGAAGCACTACCCAGCTGGGTGTGGGACGTGTTCGGTGATCGTTGGGCGCGCGGGTTTTCTGCAGCTAAAGAGTTCAGCGACCGCAACGGCCACGCCCGTGTGCCGGACGGTTACACCACCGTTGATGGTTTCCGACTGGGCGGTTGGGTCAGCGAGCAGAGGAAGGATTACCGTAACGGGAGGCTGGCGGAGGATCGCGCAGCGCGTCTGGAAACACTGCCTGAATGGTCATGGGATGTGCGCGATAAGCGGTGGGAGTTGGGGTTAGCCGCCGCGGAAGCGTTTGGCCGCCGCAACGGTCACACCCGTGTGCCGGATGGTCACACCACCGTTGGTGGTTTCCGACTCGGTGGCTGGGTCAGTAAGCAGCGCGAGGCTTACCGATGCGGGACGCTATCGGAGGATCGCGCAGAGCGGCTGGAATCCCTTCCGAAGTGGTCGTGGGGGGTGCGCGATCGGCGGTGGGAGCAGGGCTTCGCCGCCGCTGGCGATTTTGGTCGCCGCCATGGGCACTCTCGCATCCCCCGCCGACACGTCACAGTAGGAGGCTTCCGTCTCGGGGCATGGATCGGCAATCAGAAAACTGCGTTTCATGGCGGGAGGTTGTCGGCGGATCGTATCGCGCGACTGGAATCCCTCCCCGGGTGGTCGTGGAACCAGCTCGATGAGCGGTGGGAGAGTGGGATTGTCGCAGCACGCGAGTTCGGTCGAATCAACGGCCACACCCGTGTGCCGGGAGACCACATCACAGCTGAGGGCTTCCGCCTCGGTCAGTGGATCTGCAATCAGAGGACCGCATTTCGTAGTGGGGCGTTGTCGACGGAACGCAAAGTGCGGCTGGAAGCACTGCCCAAATGGTCGTGGGATTTGCTTGACGAACGCTGGGAGCAGGGCCTCGCGTCGGCGATCGAGTTCGGTCGGCGCAACGGCCATACACGTGTTCCCCAGCGGTACAGAGCAGCTGACGGCTACGGTCTTGGGCAGTGGATCAGTCATCGCCGCAAGGAGTATCGCGCAGGGAGTCTCCCCGCGGATCGTATCGCGCGACTGGAATCCCTCCCCGGGTGGTCGTGGAACCAGCTCGATGAGCGGTGGGAGAGTGGGATTGTCGCAGCACGCGAGTTCGGTCGAATCAACGGCCACACCCGTGTGCCGGGAGACCACATCACAGCTGAGGGCTTCCGCCTCGGTCAGTGGATCTGCAATCAGAGGACCGCATTTCGTAGTGGGGCGTTGTCGACGGAACGCAAAGTGCGGCTGGAAGCACTGCCCAGATGGTCGTGGGCTGTTCTCGCTGGACAGTGGGAGCATGGGCTCGACGAAGCTCGCGAGTTCGGTCGAATGCACGGCCACACCTGTGTGCCGGGGGACCACATCACAGGTGAGAGTTTCCGTCTCGGTAAGTGGGTGAGACGCCAGCGTTCGACATACCGTGCCGGCAAGCTCTCCGCTGACCGGGTGGCACGTCTCGAAGCGTTGCCGGGCTGGGTCTGGGACGCCCGCGCATGATGAACTCGACGGGCCCGCAGTCCGACCCGGCATCTGAGCCAGTGACGCTCCCGCCCGTCCCGTACACCACAGAAGAGTTGTGGGACGACGGCTATCCGACCGACGCGGCACTGGATCTGATCAACAGCTTCACGGGCACGCACGCGGAGCTGTTCGCGCTGGTGCGGATGCTGTGGAGTCCGTACGGTGTCATGCACGTCACGCTGACCGAAGACGGTAGTGAGATCTCAATCGTGCTGGCCACCGGGGGCTGGTCGGGCAACGAGTCGATCATCGGCGCCCTGGAGAACTCGTTCTACGTGCAGATGCGGCTGTGGCATTCCGCGACGCGCGGCGGCCGCCACGAGTATCGCATTCGGGCCGGCGAGTGGAACTCGCCGCTGCCGGCGAACCTGATGGGCACCCGTGCTCACGTGCTCAGTGCCGAGGCCCTGGTGCCGTCGCTGGCCGCCGTCGACGAGTTCGTCGCTGCGGGTGCGGTGTCGGATGCTGTCGCCAACCGCACCCGGACGCTGCTGACCCAGATCCTGGTCGACGTCGTGGTGCAGCCCACGGTGGCGCCCAGCGGTGAAGATGCGCTCTCGGTGTACTGGGCGGCCGAGGAGATGTCGTTGACCGCGATCGTGCACTCCGGCGGGCATTGGTGGAGCGTGCGTTTTGGTGACGAGCACACGACAGGGGAGGGCGCCCGGTTCCCCGTAGCGAGCTTCGTCGGCTGGCTCGGGGAGTTCAGCGGCGAGGTGTATCGGCGGCGGGCTCGGGGAGAGCTGCATCGGCCGGAACGCCGGTAAGACACACGAATCCGGCGGTGCCGCAGCAACGGGTGCGGAGTGACGAGTGCGCAGGCGGCCCACCGGCATAGCAGCAGCGGCCGGCGCAGCGGATGAACCATGCAACACTCGAGCGCATGCCGTCGTCGATCGGAGTGGAGCGCACGGGCCCGTCCATCCGCGCGGTCCTGGCCGAGCACGCCGCTGATCGGTGCGCAGAGTTCGAGGCGGAGTTCCGCATCGCCCTGGCCGAGGCTGACGATGACTTCGATCTGGGCCGGGTGCAGGCTGTCATCGACAAGTGGTGGCCCATCGCTTACTCGGTTCTGCACCCGCCGACCGCCGAGGAACGTGCTGTGGTCGCCCGAGCCCGGGCTGGTGACTATTCCGGCCTGTGGGAGCGGGATGATCACGGGAGATGGGTGCGGGTCTAGCTGCTGTCACGTCCTCCATCGGCAGCGGCGCGCTCCGCGTGTCACCGAAACTCGCTGGCCCACCGTCAGTCCCAACTGCGACCCTGGACAGATGACGACGACCGTTCTGCAGGAGCCGGGCCCGGACATGGTCATGCTGGCCGGCGACTGGCACGGCAACACAGGCTGGGCCACCTCGTTGATCATCTCCGCGGGCGTGCGCGGTATCCGAGTGATCCTGCAGCTCGGCGACTTCGGATTCTGGGTGCCGGGCCTGCGCCGCGACCGCTACCTCGACGAGATTGAGACCGCCTGCGTCCGCCATGATGTCACGGTGCTGTGGGTGGACGGGAATCACGAGTTCCACCCGGGGCTGAACGAACTGCCGATCGACCCGGCCACGGGGCTGCGCCCGATCCGGCCGCACATCTTCCACTTGCCGCGCGGCCTGCGCTGGCGCTGGCACGGCAAGACCTGGATGGCGTTGGGTGGCGCGCACTCGGTGGATCGCCCCATGCGCAAGCCCGGCGTGAGCTGGTGGCCCGAGGAACGTCTCACCGCAGCTGATGTCTCCCACGCGATCAGCGGCGGCCCGGTGGACGTGATCGTCGCGCATGACGCGCCGGACGGCTATGAAATCCCGGGCCTGCCCGGCGGTTTCCCGCCCGCGGAGCTGTATCAGGCCGACCTGCACCGGCAGCTTGTCGGCGAGGTTGTGGACGCCACCGCGCCGACGGTGCTGTTTCACGGGCACTACCACGTGCGGTATACCGCGTACCGCGGCGAGACCCGCGTAGTGGGCCTTGCCGACGACAGCGGAAACCTTGCCGACGACAGCGGAAACTTCGTCAAGAGCGCCATGCTGCTGGATCTCACGGTCTGACAGCAGTTGCGTCGGGCCGCGGCGAAACCGCTGCTGCAAGTACGGGTGCTGGTTCGGCGCCGCGCAGCGCGGACACTTCCGCTCTACCGGAGGTGTTACGTCCCGTATGTCCCGCAATGTCCGGCCTATGTCCCGCGATGTCCGCGTGTCGGCCCGTTTCCCCGCCGCGGTGTCACACCCGCCGTGCACAGTGAGGTCCATGTCGCACAGCGCAAACCGTCTTGCCGTCATCGACCTGGAGACCACGGGCCTAGAACCGTCCACGGGTCTAATCCTGGAGATCGGTGTCGTCATCATCGACGAAACCCTCACCGAGAGAGGTGGGCTGGCGGTGCTGGTCGACTCGCCGGATGCGGTCGCTTGGGCCAAGGATGCGCGTCGCCGTGACGGGGACGGCGGATGCCTGACGGTCGCCGAGGAGATGCACCTGCGCAACGGGCTGATCGATGAGCTGCTGGCCGGGGCGGGCCCGACACCGCGTGCGGGTTCAGTCGAGGCAGCCGCAGCGGTGATTGCCGCGGGTTTGGATGCGCACGGGATCTGCGAGCCGGTGCCGATGGTCGGTAGCTCGGTGCGTTCCCTGGACGCGCCGTTTCTGGAGGTGCACGCCCCGGCGCTGGCGGCGCGGTTCACGCACCGCACCATCGACGCGTCGGCGCTGACCGAGTTCGCGTTCCTGGTCGACCGCGACGGACTGGAGACGGTCATGGCGGGACTGCCCGGGTCGAATCACCGCACGCTTGGGGACTGCCGGCGCTCGTTGGAGATCCTGCGCCGGTTTGCGACGCATTACGGCATCGGCGCGGTCGCTGCTGCATCTGTGGGTTGATCATGCCGATGCGCCGCGCTGACCCTGGAGTTTACGCAACTCGTAATCTATATTTCTAGATGTGAAAACTTCCGCGCTGCTCCCCATTCTGCGGTCCCAGATGCAGGGTGAGCTGTTGGCGTTGCTGTATCTGCACCCTGAATCCGAGTACAGCCTGACCGAGGCGGCCGCCCAGATCGGGGCCAGCGTGCGTGCGGTGCACCACGAGGTGGGCCGGCTGGCCGACGCCGGGCTGGTGCAGGATCACCGCCGCGGAAACATGCGCCTGGTGCGGGCTGCTGACACCCGCCTGTCACGGCCGCTCACCGAGCTGCTGGCACTGACCTACGGACCGTTGCCGGTGCTGGCTCAGGAGCTGTCGAGTGTCGCGGGAATCGACGAGGCGTACGTGTTCGGTTCCTGGGCGCGGCGCTTCACCGGCGAACCCGGACCCCCTCCCGCCGATGTCGACGTCCTGGTCATCGGAACCGCCGATCTCGATGACCTCGACGACGCTGCACGTCACGCCGAGAAGACGCTGCAGCGGCCGGTGAACGTCACTCGCGCGCTGCCCCACCAGTGGGCCGATCCGGCGCAGGACGACGGGTTCCTGGCAGATGTGCGCGGAAAAGCCCGAGTTTCGATCGAGTGGGGTCCGCGCCGCGGAGCGGGATCGAACTCCGCACCCTCCAGCATGGAAACCGGAGAGAGGAGTGAGCCGATGTCGGCGGTTGCCGTTGATTCTGCAGCGGTATGTGGGATGCCTGTTAGCCGGTCTATGACGGACCAGGAGCTGCAGGCGGTGCTACCGGTGCAACTCGACGAACTGCGCCGCGTGCTGCGCGCGCAGCACGTGACGTCGGCGTACCTGTTCGGTAGCAGGTCCCGCGGCGTGCATCGCCGAGATAGTGACATCGATCTGTTGTGCGTGCTGTCGCCGGAACATCGGACACTGGATGCGCTCGTCGCGCTGCAGGACGCCGCTGATGTGCTGTCGTCCGTCGACGTAGATATAGCCACCGACATCAATTCGGCGTTCAAAAATGCAGTTGCCCCTGATCTGGTGAAAGTGATGTAGATGGGTCTGAATAGTGTTCAGCGAGAGAGGATTTGCGGGCACCTGGAGTTCGGGGTTTCCCGGCTTCGCGACTTAAAAGCCTCAGATGTTCCGTCCCGTGCGGCGCTGGAGAACGTCGATGTCCTCGACGCCGTCCTGATGAAGCTGCAAGGCGCCGGAGAATCCTTGCATGGAGTTGAGCGTGCGGTCAATCCGAAGCGCAAGGAGGATTCCAAAGATCCGCACTATCTCGATGTGCGGTACCCGAGCGAACACTGGAAAGGTGCGCGCCACCTCCGAAACATCATTTCCCACGGGTACGTAACGGTCGACAACGACATCGTGTGGGACGTCATCCAGAACCATGTCGACGGTCTGATCGCGGACATGATCGCGGTCATTCGCGACCTCTCGCCGTAGCACGGGAGCGCCGGTGACGCGCATCGACCAGACCCGCCGCGCTCGCGCCCTACTGGACCGTGCGACAGAGAGCGCAGCGGCGGCGCAGCGCTGCTTGGACGTGCAGATGTGGTCGGCCTCCGCTGCGGCTGCTATCCGCGCGGGCGAGTCGGCCGCTGATTCGATCGCGGTGTCGGCGGCCGGGCGTGCCGTCACACACCTGCCCGCCGTGCCGGCAGCCGACGAGCTGCAGAAGGCGCTAAGTGGCGATCGCGAGAGCGTGTTCGCGATGCTGGCCCTGCATGAACTGATGAGCAGCGAGGCCGGGGTCTGTCGCGGGCACGAGCCGACGACCGAGGAGGTCGCCCGGGCGCTGATGTCGCACGCGCAGACGCTGATCGCGGTCGCGGGCCGGCGAGTGTGACTGCCAATCGGGGACGACGAGGTATTAGATCGGCGCAGTGATCAGACTTCGAAGGTGACGATCCAACGGGGATCGCTCTGCTCTATCGCAGCGGCGGCCTCCACGCACACCGCGCGGGCGCGTTCCTCGTCATCGAGCCCGAAGCGGTGTGCAATCGCTTCGGCCACAGCTGCAGTATTGGTTCCGTCCCACTGCCCGGTGGCCCGCTGCCCTTGCGGTGGGTACGCGTCGGCGCGTCCGTGCCGTGATACCCGGATGGCCTCGGTTTCCCGGTGGTCCCACACGTCGTAGTCCAGGTGCACGGTGACGTGGACGGTACAGCTACTCACCGGACCACTCCGCGAAGTTGTCCGCGGTGACCATGAACTGGGTGTGGTTGATCTGCACCATGTCGCCTTCGCGCAGTTGGCCGTCCCCGCCGTGAACTTCGGCAAGGGCCACTCGTGTTGGTGCGACGAACCCAGCTGGGGTCTCGTTATTGATCTGGCCGAGAACGTATTCCATCGTCAGCGCCGTGGATCCGACGTTGGGCAGCGAGAACTGGCCGACGATGGTCAGGCGGGCGGTGCGGTCGGTGAATGGGCCGGCGACCTCGTTGGCGTAGATGCAGACGCGGGTGTCGCTCATGAGAAGAACGCGCCGCTCTTGTCGGCCACGATGTGCGCCGCGGTGGCCCACGCGAAAGTGACGACCCCGCCGCGGCCATCACTGCGTGTCACTGATGCAAACGAGTTGGCCCAGCCGCTGATGCGTGCGGGCTCCCCGTCGAGGGTCACCTTCGTTTCACAGAGTCGTTGGCGTTGGGTGTCGTCGAGTCCACCGTGTGTTGGCATGCGCGCGATGATGGCAGCAGCAGCGCGGGAATCGGGTGCCCGGCACGGAGGCACCGTGTCCGCGTGTCTCGTGCAGGATCCGCGGCCGACGCCGCTGCGCACCGCCTATGGAGCGAATGTGAATTCGACGCAGCTGATACTTGTCACCGTTCCGCCGTTTGCAGCCGAGCTGGCAGCTTCGACGATCTGCATCGCGCGCTGCTCAGCTCCGGCTGAATCCCATGCCTTTACCACGAGTGTCACGATATGGTCTCTCCCTGTGGCTGAGTCGATGACCGCGTCAACGTGCGGGTCGATGCCTGGACCTGCGGCGGACCTGCTGGCGAGTGACCCCAACTGGCGCACGAATTCCTCGAGGTTTGTGACGTCGCACAGCATCTTCGCGCGCCACAGTGGTGCACCCGGGGCGTGCAGAGCACGGTTGTGAAAATCGCGCCAACGCAACCCGTTCTCGATCACGCCACTGCGCGAGCCATTTGTGCGGTGAGTGATCGATCGAGGAACGCCGCAGGCCGAGACGAACTCGTCGATGTCGAAGTTGGGATCGGAATACGCGAGAACCTGCCCCACTACCCACGCAACGTTGGTTCGCAACCGGTCAGTTTCAACGTCTTCGAGTCGGCTGGGACTGGGGCGGCTATCAAAACTGCGCTGGTGTCCTGCACGGTCTAGTCGATACGGTGCGTCTGACCAGTCGTGGTCAGCGATTTCGGCGGCAAACTCGCGCGCAAGACGGCTCAACATCAGGCCGCCTATAGACCGAGTCACTGCCCTCTCCCTAATGAGGTGGCACAGGTGACTCCGTGCGGTACTCAGCTTATCTCGATGAACGGGATTGAGTCGCAGCTGCGGGCACCGGATAGCTGACAATCACAGCCCCATGCCGTGGGTCAATTGATGGGTGCGCTCGTAGACGGTGCAACGTAGCGTCCCCGACAACCCACCAAACAGGCGAGAGGACACGATGATGGCAAACGAGCACTGGAAGACAATCGGGACCACCGCGTTGGCTCCGGGGATGCATGTCTACGTTCACCCGGACCATCCCCGGCCGGTGGTCGCGCTACTGCACCAGCACCACCGCGAGAATCCCGAGAGAGAACGTGTTGTTCCTGGCTACCTTGACATGAACGTGGAAGTGCAGCCGGTCCCGGAGCTGACGGGGATGGTCGCAATGGAATCTCCGTGGGCACCAGCCGAATCCGCGCCACCGGCGGCCCAAGAACCCGAGTCACTGATCCTGCCCGCTCCTGCGGGCCTGACTGCCACCTCGAAGGACGGTGACAGCCTTCCCATCGTCGCATTCGAGGTCCGCGCGCCCGGGAACGCCAACAGCCTCGTTCCACTGGTGCTCTCCTCTAGCGGCTCTGTCGGGCGCCTCTTGGCCGACGCTGAGACGGTGTCGGCGGACTGGATCGCGGATCCTGAGTAGCGCAGCAACCCGATCAACGAACACGGGGATCGGGTTGCTGCAACCGTTCGCGCCGGACCAGCTATAGCCGATCCGTTAGCCGTTCTGCCACTTCCCAACTGATGCCCCTCGCAGCTGTCAATCGCGCCACGCTGTCGGCGATGCTGTTCTGGTTCGGCCCAGCTCGCAGAAACCGCACGGGAGGTTGGGACTGCGAGGGTTGGTGTCGGGGCAGGTAGACTCCGCCGATCCGGCTCACGGCAGGATGATCAGTGCTTCGGCCTCGGCTCGTGTCCAGTGGCGTGGGGGAGCTTCGCCCGTGAACGTCACCTCGTCCCACTCGATGGTGAAAATGCCCGGGCGCATCCCGTGGTCGAGCCAGTCGACGACGGCGCCGATCGCACCGTCGGCCGTCTTGACCACATTGCCGAGTTCGACCATGGCGCTTTACCGTTCGACTGAGTAGATGCGGGTGTAGCTGAACCGTTCGAGGTTCTGCTGCGATTTGATGGCGGCGAGCTGGCCGGCGGATTCACCGTCGGCGATGATCCCGTACAGACGCAGTCGCCCATAGGCGTCGTAGCCGGGCTCGGCCAGGATCGCAGTGGCCTCCTCGTAGGTCAGGGTCTTCTCGACGCCCTCACCGATGATCGACATCAGCAGTTCTCCTCCATCCAGCCCCGAGCGGTGATCAGACCCAGCGGGCCGTCAGCCACCGTCTCATCGGGTTTTCCGTAGTTCTTCACGACACACGTCGCGGTGTTCAGTGGTGTCCACGCGATCAGGATCTCGACGCCCTCGCGGCCGTAGATGACCTGCTCCCGGTCTTCGAAGCACGGAGTCACAGAGACGGTGGTCCACCCGTGTTGTGCGGCGACCTGTTCGAGCACCGCGCGTCCGTTGTAGGTCATGCCGGGAATCGTGTCAGTGGCACACAGTGCAGCGGGTACGCGGCGCGATCCACGATGGCCACCGGGTACTCCGGCCCATCCGTCCGCATCGTTCGGTCGGTGTCACGTCCTGCGGACGTCCCGGCTGGACAGTGCGCGCCGCACCTCGCGAGACCTGCTTGTTCTGGCCTACGGTCGGCGCCATGGCACACGACATCACCGTCAGCTTGACCCTGTCCGACAACGGCGACGCAGCTCAGCTGGTCGGTGAGGTGGCCGCAGGCAAGCGTGCGTCCGTCGACTTGGAGGGCACTGACCGCCGGTCCGGGACGCCGGTAACGGTCCGCGTCTACCCCTGATTCACGAGAGGCATTCGGATGGCATCGATCACGATGACGCTGCGCTATCGCGCCGACACGTCGAAGTACCCCGCTCATGTCCAGACGCAAGCCCAGGCCGCCCAGCATGACATCGACAACTACGCGAACGGTGAGATCAGCCTCGCTGAGCTGTTCGACACAGTCGGCGAGGATCAGCTGACGTTCGTCGCGGGGGACTGAACGACTGCATGATCGAGTTCCTGCTGCACCCGGTGGTGCCGCTATCGCTACTGGTGGTGTGGGCGGTATGGGCGCACAACCACCGCAAGACGCCGCCGGTGTTGCCGAAGATGGATCGCGGCCGGGCGAGGCCCGGTGACTTGTCCGCCGGCGGGTCGTCCGCGACGTCGAAGACTGAACAGCGAGTGCGAAAGGTGCTGGAGGACGCGGGATATGCGACGTACCCGCAGGGAACGATGATGTGTATGGGACGTGACAGCGCCGGCAAGAACCGGTTCTTCACCCCCGACATCCTGATCCGTCGACCGTTCGCTGCTGTCGAGGTCGATCCGGACCACTGGCACGGCACACCGGACAAGATCGCTGAGGACATCATGCGCAACCGGTTCTACGCTGCGCGGGGTCTGCGCGTGGTGCGGGTGCGCATCGACGGCACGCAGGCGCTGAGCCCCAACGACGTGGTGATTGCGCAGTCCGATTTCGATCCGGCCCGCGATGGGACAGCGGTGCTGCGCGCGGTCGCTGGCGCGCGGATGCTGCCGCCGACGTTCTGGACAGTTCCGGCGGTGCGGCCGTGACCCGCGATCCGCAGCTGCGACTGTGTTCAGCTTGCCGCGCGCCGGGCCCGCACTATTACCCGCCAGATCCGGACTTTCCGCTACCCGTTGTGTGGCTGTGCGATTCGTGCGTGGACCCGGAGGTGGTGCGGGCCCGGTTGATGAGGAAGCCGCGCGAGGCCGTGAGACTTTCCGGGTCCATGCAACGAATCGACGATCAGCGACGGTAGACCGCGGAGTACCAGGTTGTGCAGCCTTCCACGTACATGCCGACCTCGCCGAGAGCGTTCTGCAGGGCTTCGTGCGACTGGTGGTCGCCGTAGTCGAGGTTGAACGCCCGCGCATGGTCGCCGCCGTCATGGGTGACGACCAGGAGCGATTTCGTGCCGTAGTCCTCGCCGCGATCGGCCCACTGCTCAGGGGTGTAGAACCGTCCACCGCCGCCGTGCTCCATCAGGTCGTGTTTGTCGAGAAACGCGCGGATCGTCTCCGCCGCGGTGCGGCCGGTGCCGCGCAGGTCATCGGGGATCGGCCACAGGGTCTCGGCTGCTGTGCTCATCAGATGTCTCCTCGGATATTGGTCGGCCGGCGTCGGTGTCCGGTGCCGTCACCGTGCCGCGAGGGCGGAAGCGGCGACCGTCGCGGCGCGTGCGCGCCCCACTCGCAGGCAGGGGACCGGCGCAGGCACAGTCGCGCTGCCATCAGCTGACGAGAGGAACCACCGCCATGGGCAGCCCCAACCACGAACAGCAGCGCATCGACGTGCTCAACGCCGCCCGCGAAGGCCGCGCTACCTATCTGCCGGCCGGTGCGCGCGACAACTCCACCGCTCAGGTGTTCATCGACGGTCAACTGATCGGGCAGGCGTCCACGCTGATGCACTTCGTGCGCGAGGATCCGGACAACACGACGCGGTTCGGGGAGCGCAAGTTGATCCCCGGGTACGACCACCAGATCCCGGAACAGCTGCGCTAACCCACCATTCTTTTGAACGCGAATCGGCCCCGACACCGTCACTGGTTGTCGAGGCCGCCTGCTGTCCAGGACCCGCGGGCTGCTGTCACGTTGCTGCGAAGCGGAATCCGTCGCCGTCGGGGATCCACTGACCCGACGGGTACCCGTGATCGGCGACCAGTGAAGCCAGCGCCGGCCCGGTCACAGCATCCGTGGCACCGCCCAGTCGCACCAGCACGGTGCCCTTGTCGTCGACCACTTGCCAGTTCCATTCGGCGTCGCCGGTCGGTTCCAGTCGTGCGTGCATTCTCGTCTCCTCATGGGCGTGGTTCGACCGGTGTACCAGTGCGTGCCCGCAACGTCCGCCCGAGCCGCGCCATGCCCCTGATCTCGCAGGGACCGCTGTGATGCTGCTGGCCACAACGAGGAAGGACACCCCAGGTGAGTGTGCAGCAGGCCCTTGAAGAATTGACCGCGGTGCAGGCGCGCTATGTCCGGTTCGGCGCGTGCGACACCGAGCCGCGCGGCGTGGTGGCAGAGCTGCTGGAGTCGGTGCGTCGCGGCGATGTTCCCGCGGTTCCCACCACCGCGGCGGGATGGCAGCTGTTCAGCGAAATGGCCGGTAGCGAGACGGCAGCTGCGGCACTGCACGCCGCCGGGGCCGCTCTGGTGGAAGCGGCCAAAAGCGATGCGGCCGGGCTCGCGCGTTACCTCGCCAGCGGCGGACTCTGAGCCGGAATCAAGTCCTGTCCGCGTCGATTACCTCGGTGAGTGCGCGGTGGTACAGCTCCACGTTGATGCGGGCGTGCTCAAACTGGGTCATCGCTGCTGCGAGTGTCGTCTGTCCGGATCCCGAGCCATATCGCGATGCGGCGGTGAAGTCGATGCCCAGCGGTTCGGTGGGGTGCTCGCGAGCTTCGGTGATGTCGTTGCGCACCGCCTCGAGTTCGAGGAGCACCCGGTCGAGCATCTTGGCGGCCTGCTGTAGGTGCCTGTCGCGGTGTTGTTCCAGCAGTGCCCGGCATTGTGCCCAGGTCGGCACGGCGTCGTCGGGGATCAATGGATGGCCCTGCGGTGTGCGCTCGGCGGGCAGCAGTCCGTCGGCCACCAGAAACTGCAGTGTGCGCACTTTAATCCCGCACCGTTTCGACACCTCGGAGAGTTTCAACGGCTCGCCCATCCTCTATTCCCCCCTTCGCGTCCGAGCCTCGACGGTAGCGCGGCAAGCCGCAGCGTCGGCACGTCCGGCGAACCGGCCCGCAGCTGTGGGTGTAGTCGTCGGCGGACGTCCGGCGGCCCGGTGCCGGCACGCACCGAAACGGTCCTAGCGTCAAGCACGCAGACGTGACACGCTGAATCGGGCCCGTCGTTTGTCGGCGCAGTTCAGAAGCCATTATGCGCTCGGTTAGAGTGACACATCGGTGACACTCAACAGCTATTCCGATAGCGATCTGAACGAGCATTTTCCCAGTTCAGCGTCGTTGGCTCAGTTGTAGCGAGCTGGGAAAACAGTGCTCTACACTCCTGGGGGTCAAGTGGTCGCAGGTTCAAATCCTGTCAGCCCGACGCAGGTCAAAGGCGGTTTCCGGAATCCGGGAGCCGCCTTTTTCGTGCCTTTACCCAAACGTTTTACCCAAACGGGCGCGCCTTCTGGCGTTTCCCTTTACGATGGGTGTTGTCACTCCGACGTGAGGAGGTGGTGATGTTCAAGCTCAATTTGAACGCTCTCCCGGAGGGGCAGGGCCGCCCCGCCTGAGCCTTGGTGCTCACGCCCCCGGTTCCACGCCTGATTCGATCAGGCCCCTGCCCCTTCGGTTATCCTCCAGAAAGCCTCACAAGCCCAGTTGCACCGCGAGTCCGTCGACCGCGGCTCGCGCGGTGTTATCGCTCGTATGCCCGTACAGGTCGCCGGTGATGGCAATCGACGAGTGTCCGAGCAGGTCTGCGGCCGCCTTGATGTGCACGCCGTCCTCCAACCAAGCCACGGCCGCGCTATGCCGCATCGTATGTGCGCCGACGTTCTCTATTCCTGCTTTGCGCGCGGCCAGCTCTACCGTGCGCAGCAGGTTTCGCGGGTCGACCATCGTTCCGAATTCAGTCGCGAAGACCGCGCCGGTGTCGGTCCACTGATCACCGGCCGCGAGGCGCTCTTTGTCCTGCTGGGTGCGCCACCCCTTGAGCGCGGTGACGACCCCGGCATGCAGTGGTACCCGCCGTCGTGAGCGTTCGGTCTTGGGCTGGGTCAGCTGCAATGTGCCATCGACACGGGACAAGGTATGTCGTACACGAAGTTCGGCGTTGTCTAGATCTACGTCAGTCCAGAGCAGCCCACAGACCTCGCCCCGTCGCAGCCCTGTAGCAGCCATCAGCAGCACTGCGACGTAGTACCGCAGATCCACCGCGCACACGAGCAGCCGGGCGACGTCGGCCGCTGGGAGGTATCTGGCCTCGGATCGTGCGACGCCTGGTCGTTTCACTCTGGCCGCGGGGTTACTCGCCAGCAGTCCGTCACGGACGGCGACATCGAGTGCCTGCCGTAGGACCGTGTACACCTGCCGAACTGTGGAGTCGGATAGCTTCTTGCTTCGCAATGCGACTATCAGCGCCTCGATGTCAGATGGTTTGAGTCGATCTAGCCGTTTGGCGCCGAACGGGTCCGGCTCAAGATGTGTCCGGCTCAGCGTGACGTACAGCGATTTGGTGGTGGCTTTGCGGTCGGAGGCAGCCAACGAAGCCTCTCGCCACTGCGCCAGCCACGAGGCGACTGTGTCGGGCGCATCCTTGGCGGGCTTACCCTCCTCGATGCGCCCCCGAACCTTCTTCAATTCCTTCCGACACTCTGCAGCAGTAGCCCCGTACACCGACACCGACTTGCGTTTGTCGGTCATTGGGTCGACGTAAGACACCCGCCCCTCCCAGCGGCCGTTGGGCCGCTGCCGGACACTTCCCTCACCGTTCGCGCGCTTGCTCATGCCTGCTTCTTTCCTTGCTTCGTAGAGGGGAGAAAGCCGCGACGACGACACTCCGCAACGATGTTGCCGCCCTGCCTAAGTCCGACACGGAAAGCGTCGGCCACGGCCTGCGTGGGCGTCCCATCGAAGTTGTCCCGGTATACCTGTGCGGCACGCTTGTAGTCGTCCGTTTTGAGGCGCTGTCGTCCGGTTCGGCGGCCTTCGAGGAACTCTGCAATGCGCTTGTCATCGGCAGGGTCAGTGCGATAGATCGGCTCTCCATCGGGACCGATTTCGCCGCAGAATGCCGAGTAGAACACGTAAATAGCTGACCGAAGCCGTTGAAAGTCAGACGCTTTGACCTCCCGACCGTGGTCGAGCGAACTGAACCCAACGTTCGCGATCTTGGGCACTCCATTTCGCAACTCGATCCGAGCTCCCCACAGCGGCTGGTCGATGTTCTCCTCATGAACCGCTCCCTCAATCTCGAGCCAGGCAGGCATCCGTTTGCCGTCGACAACCGAAAATGATGTCGAAACTCGGTAGATACAAGGCGACTCGGTTCGATCGCCCGGGTAGAACTCACCCTCCTCGTATCCGCCGGCCGCGCACATCTCCGGCGTGGACTTTCGGAACCAAACTAACTGCATAGTAGATAACTATGAACCTAACCCTGCAGAGTTGCAAGCGTCCCTCGGAACACCGGGGGACGAAGGCAACAGCAAGAGTGAGGTAGAGGGGATGGCTCGGTTACTTGTCCCGATCCCTGAGAGCATGGCGATGCTCGGCGACGTCGGCCGGACAACTCTTTGGAAGTTGGTGAAGGCCAACGAATTGGAGCAGGTGAACATCGGTCGGCGATCGTTCATCACCGCGGAGTCATTGCAGGCCTACGTTGATCGTCTGCGTGGGTCTGCGACCAAGGATGACAAGTCGGCTTCAATCACTTTGGGCGCGGCGGGGTAGCCGATGCCAGAGAAACGAGAAAGCCGCCCGGTTGCCACCCGGACGGCTCCCCACAACAACACCAGTGCTTACGATTCTACGGCACCAAACCGCTGCACACGCTGCAGACGCCCACTGACCACCGCGGTGTCAGTCACCCGAGGCTGCGGTTGGCGGTGCGCAGCCCACCTCCGCAAGTCGGAGGTGGAAGCATGACAGAACGTTATGCACGTCAGTGCGATCACCGCGCCCTGCCTCACCCATCACAGGATCGCCTCAGCCAGTCTCAGCGCCGGCTGGCGTCCGCCCGGCGGATGCCAGCACTGGATTGCGGATGCAGCCCGGATCCGTGGTTGTGCCACTGCACTGAGCCGCCCTTGTCCACACGCGCGGTCAACGGTTGGCGCGATGCCGCTAACTACCTGCTGGCTCAGGGAAAAACACCTCTTCTGCCCGTCGAGGTGTTACAGGCGCTCTGGCGGCGCGGAGGCGCGGACGGTGCCCTCGCGGAGGAATTGCACTCCCTCTCGGGTGGGGAGGTCGCATGACCTCAGAACACAACGAGACAGTCCGCCTGACACGGCTTTCCGACGTGAAACCAGAACGCCTGGAATGGCGCTGGCCCAAGTGGATCCCCGCAGGCAAACTTGTCACCCTCGACGGCGATCCCGGGCTTGGCAAATCGACGCTCTCCGACGACATAGCAGCCACGATGTCGACTGGCGGAACGTGGGCTGACGGCACCCTATGTGAACGTCCCAGCGACGTCCTGCTCCTCAGTGCAGAGGACGGCCTGGCCGATACCGTTCGCCCCCGACTCGACGCCGCCGGAGCCGACGTCACCAGAATCCATGCCATTGAGGGCATTCCGATGGTCGACGAGGCCACGGGGGAGAGGTTCCTGCGACCTCCCAGCCTCGCCGATATCGCAAGTCTTGGTGACGCAATAACCGACACCAACGCGGGCCTCCTCATTGTGGATGTCCTGATGGCCTACTTGCCCGCCGGCACCGATGCCCACAAGGATCAGGACGTCCGGCGAGTGCTCACCCGCCTGGCGACGCTGGCCGACAAAACAGGATGCACCGTCCTGCTCCTGCGTCATCTCAACAAGGCAAAGGGCGGTGATCCCCTCTATCGCGGTGGGGGATCGATCGGCATTGTCGGTGCCGCCCGGGCCGGGATGCTAGTTGCAGCGGACCCTGACGACCCGGACCGCCGCATCCTTGCGTCGGTCAAATCGAACTTGGGGCCGGCGCCCGAGTCGTTGGCGTACCGACTTGTCGGTGCAGGCGACTACGGTGTCGCGCGCGTCCAGTGGGAAGGTGAAACGACCCACACCGCCAGGTCGCTGCTCTCTGAGCGTTCAGATGACGGTGATGATGCTGACATCGACTTGTGGCTTACGGAATTCCTCAGGCTTGGTCGACGTCGAGCGACCGAGATCTACTCGGCCGCCGACGCCGCAGGCTTCTCGAAGGACAAGGCGAAGCGCGCCAAGAAAACCCTGGGTATCGACGCCGTACGCGACAACGACGTTTGGTATTGGGTGTTGCGGCCCGGGCAAGGGAGCAGAGTCGATACCACGTCTCAAAACAGCGCTCCCTTGCACCCTTGCTCCCTTGCTGGTCAAGGGGTTGAAAACCCCTCTGAAAACGGGCAAGGGAGCAAGGGAGCGGGATTTGAGAGACGGTGCGCCTGCGGCGCCGTCCTCGTGAACGAGGAGTCGCTTAGGTCCGGCCAGTGCCTGGAATGCTACTTCTCTGGCGGTTCTCAATGATCCCGGCAGCCCCGTCGCTGGAGGTGCGCATCGCCCAGCGCATCACCAGCGACGGATCGGCGATCATTCCGCCCCGCGTAGCACGGTGGCTTGAGGACACCTGCAAGCTCACCGCCGACCGCCGCATCAGGCTGCGGGACACTGACCCAGAGGCGTACGTGGCTCTGGCTGCACTGCACCTTTCGGCGCTCTGTTCCGACTGCGGAACAGAACCGGTTGCGGGACAAACGAACACGACACAATCAGAGATGTGGTTAAGCACCAAGGAAGCAGCCCAGGCGTTGAACGTCACCGACCGTTGCGTCCGCAAGTGGTGCTCGACCGGACAACTACACGCGAAACTCGTCGGAGCCAGGTGGCTCGTAAACCCCAGAAGTATTGCACTACAAGACATCGCATGAGGAGAGCGCATAATGAGCCTTGAAGACCTCCAGGCCGAAGTCCAGGGATACAGAGACCAAGCCGGGCAACTCACTGAAGAGTTCTCCCAACTCCATGCCCAGATCGAATCCGATCCCAGCCTCACCACCACCGGAAAACGGGATCGACTCGAACCCCTCCACGCCGAAGTCGTCGAGCAGATCAGCGCACTGCATGCGCGAGAGAAGGCCGCCGTGAAGACTGTGAAGGAAACCCTCGAACGCCGCGTCTTCGGGCTTTCACCTTCCGCCAGCAGCGACCCAGCCAAGGTCGTATCATTCCGCGACGCACAGGCCCGCGCCCGCCAACTCGAAGACGCCGACGACGCAGCCGAACTCTACGAGTCCGCCAAGCGCTCCGGTGACTCCGTCCTCGCCGCCGCCATCCTCGAAAGGGCACTCATCCGAGGCTGGTCCGCAATCAAGCAGGATTATCTGGAACGTAACGCAACGACCCGCAGCGACCTCGACGACCTCGAAGCCCTTGCCAAGTACGGGAACAACGGCTTCTCCCACCTGACCCACTACATCCCGCCCAGCTTGAACTTGCCGCACTCCTCGGGCATGCCCGACGTACCGCCTCTGAACACAACCCGTGAGCCGCAACGCCCCTCGTTACCAGACTGGATGCGATAGCCATGAACTTGCGGCGGCCCGCGTCAAACCCCACGATTTCTTCCTTTCGAGTGGGGCAAAGGACGTCCACCGGCTGGCACAACTCCTGGTGCCCGGTGGACGCACCTGCGCGGCCGTCGCACCCCCAGGGGGAGTGCCCCCCAGCCGCCGCGCTGGCCGCCTCTGGCCGCATAGGCGAGTGTGTGTGTGAACCCCCCCTACCCCTACCCCCTCGGAAGGCGGGTTGATGGCCAAGTACACGTCGCTGAATGACGCGATGGTCGCCAAGGACGAGTTGGCGGAAGCGGAGATTCGGTATCGGCTGCTAGCTGAGACGTTCGAGGAGAAGCCGCAGCTCCGCGCGAATCTCAATCCTGCATTGGAGCGGGCCAAGGCCGAGATCCTTCGCCTGCGGGCGGTCAAGAAGACGCCGGGTGCAGCGGACAGCGGCATGGTAGTGGCGTTCGATGCCGCCCGCTTCCGGAGGTCAGGTGGTTAGGTCGCTCACGATGTTGACGCCGCGCACCATGAATCCGGGTGCCGTGACGTCATGTTCGCCGGGCCATCTCGGCTCGATCAGTTGGCCTGTTGGCACCGGCTCGGGTGGGTATGGGTCGACAAACTCCTCACGTGCCGTCACCCAGACCTGGCGGCCGCTTTGTAGGTACAGCGGACCGCCGACGTGGCCGTGCCGAGTTTCCAGGTCGATGCGAACTTCGGTCATCCAAACGTATAGGACTGTTAGTCGATCCCAGCTGTCTGCTATCTCGATGACTGTTTCGGTCGGGCTGGGCCTAACGGGGACGAGGCTGTTCCGTGGCACTGCGATGGCGAATGCCAGTCGTCCTCCGTGTGCGAATGGAGTCGGTTCGAATTCCCAGGCTGTGGCCCGCCCTCCGGGCACGATCGGCATCTTCCCAGACGTGACGTGTTCGTTGATGACTGCCACCCGCCACGAGGCGTCGGCGTGCAGAGATGCCTTCCACGGGTTGCCTTTAGCCGTTATGTAGGTGTCCTCGCGGTGAGTCCAGATTCGCCACCCTGCGCAGCCCAGCCCGGCGTTTGGGCCGTCAGTTATGGCGAACGTGTACCGCAATCGTGGGTTGGGCATCGGGCGTCAATCCCTTCGTGAGTTGCGGGGTTGCAGGCGATTGTCATTGCCTAGTTTCGAATCCAGGCCATTCGCGATCAAGGCCGAAGATGGCATCGGGTGTCGCACCGGCTTCTCGGACCAGGTGCACCTCGCCGGCATCTTGGGCTGTGTATGTCTCGAGAAGTGGAAAATCAACTAGGGGCTTGTGGGCCCACGGGTTGATCCACAACTTCGGTAGCTCAGGGCATATCCGCCACGGATAGATGTTCTGCCCGACGAGTACCGCCGACACCCTAGAGCCCCGCGCCGGAGGTCCTTTGCGCCAGTAGCCATCCCGCTTATCTACCAGGTGAGCGGAATTGGGTTGGCCGACGTAGTAACTCACTCCTTTGGTACCGAAAAGCGCTTCGTTGATCTCCTTAGCTTCGGCGAAGCCTGAGGTGTTGAGGATGGCGAGCTTCAGCGGTTTGTCGGGGGAGCCGTACCGTCCGCCTTTGTGTTTCATCAGGTCCCTGATGCGTAGCATGTCGTTGCTGATGAAAGCAGTCACAGTCGGGTAGACGCCGATCAGTCGCCCGCCCGTGCCGCGATGTTCTGGTCGGACAGGCCAGGCACCATATTCGATTTCCCAGCCGCGGACTTTCAGGATGAGGTCAGGGCGTCCACCGCCGCGGCTAATCTGGTCCGCCACGTCGTCAGGATCAAGCGAGGATAGCCACTGCTGCACTGGCCCGATGATTTCAGATGCTTTGGGCCGGTCTGTCCCTGCACGTCGAATCTTGATGTCTACGAAGAAGTTCGGGTCGCTTGCTTGATTGGTGGCTTCGAATATCCAGCTTCGCTCGCCAGCACCGTTAGGGGCCGATCCTGCGCGTGAGAGGTATACGGCGCATTCGACGTAGGCTGCCGTATCTCCGCGGGAAACCAAGAAGTCTGGTTGCCGTGGAGTGCCTGGCAGCGTTGGATGGATTGTTACCTCATATCCGAGGCGCCGATGAAGTGTGTAGACATATAGCTCCCACCATGCCCCGTAATGCTGTGGTGCGGCTACTTCGCGGAATCGACTCCGCAGGTCGGGTTTTGCGTGATCTGGGTAGTCGGCAAACCAAGATTCGACGAGATCGCGGACCCGCTGCCAAGGTGCCCCGGCCGCACGATTGAGGAAGTGGAACGAATCTTCGGTGTCGTATGCGGGAGCCGAATCGGTGCGTTCGACTGCATCGAAAATGCGCGATTCCGGAGCGTGCGTCACGGGCAGACGATTCTCCCTACGCGGAAAAGTGGCGAGGCCAGGTGCCAGGCCTCACGTTGGTGTCAGCGACCGGAGTCACGGCCGCGGAGAATCTGACTTCGGCGTTATGAGGCTCACCGTCAGGAGGGTATGGAGTACAAGCGCCGCGGCGGCCGAAGTGCTGTACAGAAGGATGCCGTGAGATAACTGGTTGCGGAGGTTGAACCCTAGCGGGTGTGTCAGTGTCGCCTTCAGGAATCGATGTCGGCTCTGGCTCAGCGTGAATCGCTCAGGCAGCAGGTCGATCATTGCTCCGAGCCCGGGATACTGGCCACGCTTATGGGTCTTCTGCAGTATGAACATGCCCTGATTAGCATCTAGTATTATTTGGCGTATCGCGTTCTCAATCCATGGCATTGTGGTGTATACGGCGCCTTCATAATCGCCGCACCAAAACCGTTGGAGCCCAAAGGTAGCCGCCCTGATGGTTTGTTGGTTCAGTGATGGCCACTGGCTAAGGAACTCGACCAATGCGGCTTGGTCGGGGATGCCCGCGAATCGTTCGGGTATGGAATGAAGCGCAGCGGTAAGTGGCCGCAAGTTAGACGTGATCACTTGCACTTCAACTTTGGTGAGATCGCCGTCAAGTCGGTCCTCCGGGCTGACGGCCTCATAGATCGGTAGCCCATCTGGTCCAAGGACCTTATCTGGCAAAACTGCTAGGAGTGGCGCGGCGTTCCGCAGGTGCTCGACTGTTTCAAGGTTGTGTTGATAGTTGCCACTGAGTGGGCCGCTCTTAGCAAAAGACAGTAGAGCTTCTTGCCATGTCGAGCCCGATGCCATTTCATCGCGGGCCTGTTCGAAGAGTTCTTCATACATGGCGGAGCTGGTTCCGACGCGGACCATTTCTAGGTCCTCATAGCGGGTGGCCTGGAGTGCAGCTCCCGCCCGTTCTTTGAGCTCAGGTAGCGACGATGCCTCAGCGATTTTCAACGCATCGTGTCGCAGCGTCATCTGAATGATTCCTGACTGACCGTCTGCCGCGGTCAGGTAATTCTGTACACGTCTCTGCCACAATTGTTTTCGGCATGCGTCGTCGCTGCAACGTTGAAATATGAGTTTCAGCGCGTGATCGCGATCGCTAGGTGCAGCCAGTTCGGTAGCAGCTCGCTCCAGGAGGCCGGCGACTCGGACAGGGCAGCCGGGTTCATTTACTGCATAGCCGAGGGGCCGCAGTACATAGCCCGGTTTGTGGCTCGGTTCGTCCGCAAGGGCATTCTCGGCAAAGTCGAGTAGCCGGTCAATAGCCTGCTGGGCCGTGGCGTTGTCGCCCGTGATTCGCGCTAGCCTGGCCGCTATCCGGAGATACTCGTCTGAGTCGGAGGGACGGTCCCAGTGCTCTGCCGCTTCGAGGTAGTTGCTGACAGCGATTCTGGCGTTATCAAGTCCGGCTGATCCTCCGCAATGAAACAGCGCGTGGGCGAGGCGAGCCTTAGCCGGCGCGGTCACGACGAGGTCGAGTAGATCTCGCCATATCTGGTGGACGTCACTGCTGACTGCTTTGATGGCTGGAGGGTACGACGGGTCGGACTCGTCAGTTGACTGGATTCGCGGTGCTAGGCGGGCGTTGCGGCCGTCACCGAACTCGACGACGTAATCGAACGCCCAGCACACCGCCTTCAACTCAGCCGTGGCGTCCGCCGGAAGGTCGCCGAACATGGGGACCCCGATATCATCACGAATGGCGTGCGCCATTGAATAGACGCTCTCCGCAGCAGCGGCGCGGTCGATTGCGGCGGCGTACCACGCCAGGTCACGCCCGCTGGCTTCTTCGACCGCAGACTCACTCATGGCCATTGAGTCTCGCAGAAACAACGGACGGGCCGGCTCCGATCGATTACATCGTCTGTTCGGTGGGAACCATGGAATGCCGATGAGCGTCGATAATGCTGCTCTATGTCGCCGACGTCATCACCTGAGCCGCCGCCAGGGGCGGATGATCCGAGCATTGCCGTCACGGTGACGCCCCCACCCTCCGGCGCGGGTCACGGAACTGCGACCATCACTATTCCGCAGGAGACCTGGGACAAACTCCTACCTCCAGACGGGAAGCCGCGTTGCCCGACAGAAGGCATCGGACGATTTTTCTGCGAACACGGCGAAACCCTGAGTCACGTAGCAGGCGCCGTGTCGAGCATCGTCACGGCAGTGGCCGTGATCATGGGCGGCCTGTGGGCGTACCACAGATACGTTCGTGGCCGCATCTACAACCCGAGGTCCGCAGTCGTAGTCAAAGCCCAGTGGCACCTTCTCGACAGCGTCGGGCATGTACTCCAGCTGCGAGTAGGTGTCACAAATATCGGCGCATCCAAGCTAGAACTTGTCCCGGATGAAACGGGCGTAGAGATAGATTTTCCCGCAGCTGCGCAGTCCACCGCGGAGCATAGGACGTCGGATGAGTGGTGGGCCGATGTACGATGGGATGCGGTGAAAAAACTGGAAGGCCAGGACCAGCCCCGAGCCTTCACGATCCTCACAAATCATGCGTTTATCGAGCCGAACGAGCAGGTTTTTGACGACCTGCTGCTGAATCTGGGCCGCAAACCGACCATCGTGCGGGTGCGAGCACAGCTGTGCTGGAAGGGCTCAAGATTTCCGTGTCAGAATAGATGGCTATACGACTACGTAGACCAGATCATCCCGCCCGGGACGGCAATCTACGAGGGCGACAACACGCTCGAAGCGGGGTCAGGAGGTAGCCGAGATGGGTGACAAGGCGGCGGCGGAGTACGAGATCAGGAAGCGAACTGACGCCGCGATCCCGAACATCAGCGCCGGCAAGCCAAAGGGCAAGGGGCCGCAGCCAGTCGACAACAAGGTGCGTACGCCTAGCCGCGGCTGACTTGGGGCCGGAACGCTGTGGCCCAACCCTGGGTAAACAACGCGGGGGCCTGACGGTCTGAAAATAGACCAGCAGCCCGCGCCTACCTGTAGGCGAATCTTCCTGCTGGCTGGCTCACCCAAGACGGGCACCCCCTAGTGCTCGACATCGCCGACATGCGCCCAGTCGCGACTGACGGCAGGCTCAGTCACCGCGACATCCTGGATCTACGGATGCGGCAAGTGTTGGACAACGCCAAGAACTTGCCGGATGACCAGGCGGACCCGGTGTGACGCGGGTTAGAGGCTGACCTTCGCGCCTTGGGAGAACATGGAGTCGTGGAGTTCGATCGCGTCGGGCACGGTTCCGGGTGGGACCTTGAAGCCGAGCACGGCGTCAGCGCTCAGGCCCGGATTGAGTTCGTCCATCGTTGAGCCGTCGGTCTCCCACAGGTCGGACTCAAATTCTGTCCCGCCTGCGAGCAGCTTCTGATTGCTTGAGGACCAGTGTTGCGCCTCGTTGCCGATGTTGGTCACGTTGACGTGCACCCGGATCAAGGCTGGGTCGGTGGTGTCGACTTTGCTGACGATGAATTCGAACTTGCCGTCGCGGACTGGGGTGCCGATGCCGGCGGTCGCCGCGGATGGGTCGGACTTTGTTGACGAGGTGGCCATTGAGCAGCTCGACAGCAGGAGTGCGGCCAGCAAGGCAACCAAGACACGAGCAGACGTGCGCATAACGGGCTCTTCACAGATGAGGGTGTAGAGGTGGTTGGCGCGTCGTTGCCGGGATAGAGGTCGAGGTCTCTCGAAAATGA
>NZ_LQOL01000035.1 GCF_002101555.1 Mycolicibacterium canariasense | reverse complement strand
TAGTCACCCCAAGCCCACCAGCTCAGATGAGGACATTTAGAACCCCGAACTGGTTAGTTATCTCAGAAACGGCGCGATCGACATCTATTGTCGCCGGGCCTGGCCCCGGCGGTTGCGGTTCTGTTGACCCCGTTGTTGTTCCGGGTATTCAAACGCGCGGGCAGGACCAGCCGACTGGCGGCGAGGCCCCGAAAGTCACCAACGCCAACGAGGCACGCCGGCAATGCGTGTGTTGAGCCGACGTGCTCGTTGCGGACCGTCAGCCAAGGCAGGAGAAGCCCGAAGAAATGAAAAGAGTGGTTCGGCTCGGGTCTTCTAGACATGACGTGCTCTGCTGGTAGCGACGGTTGTGGCTGTGGCGACCAGGGCGCCGATCATTGCGAAGATGATCTGGCTGGTCTGGGTGGTCGCGACGACGGCGAATACGAATGGCTGGATGAATCCGATGTAGGTGAAGGAGAAATAGGCGGCGTTCAGACGTGCACGGTCTTTTGAATGGCCGAGCGTTTCGATCTGACGTAGCCCTGCAACGAGGATGACGCCGTATGCCGATCCCAAGATCACCGCCACTGGAAGCAGCAGGGCGCTGATCTGAACGGCGAATGCGGTGGCGGCGAGAAGCATTCCAAACACTGCGAGGCTGAGCCCAGCCGGCATAGCGGCGCCTTGTTTCCATCGCTCGATTCGCTGCGCAAGCGGCTGCACCAGTGCACCGGAGCCCATGGTGATGCCGGTGATGACTCCAGCACTCGCGGTGCTGAAACCTGGCACGTGAATGACGGAGGGCGCGATGGCGAAGCTCATGGTTGCTGCGCCGAACACCCATGGCGCCGTGAATGGGATGGTCCGTATGAACGCTGCAGACCTGACCGTCTCCCAGAACGTTTCTTTCGGGGCGGTGTCTGGTCTGTCAGAAGGCCGCTCTGTCGTGCCCAGATGCTCCGCCACCTTCGTAGGCGCTCCGTGGTCGAAAGAAGGATCGGGCGTTCGCCACAGCAGTGCGGCCGCAACTATCGAGACAAGAAAATGAACCGAGTAAGGCGAGGCCTCAGGCCATGGAGCCCACTGTGCGACGACACCTGCAACGAGCGGCCCCCCTCCGAATCCGACGGAAAGCGCCACCGTGACGCGCTTCGGAGCGGCGGCCCTGTCATCGTCTGAAAGCTCAGTTACCCATGCAGATCCCGGCCCGAGGGCAGCGCCAGCGGCAGCACCAGACATGAGTCGACCGAGCAGCAGCAGCCAGTGTTCCTGCGGACTGAAGCAGAGCACTACCGACGCTGCAGCGGACAACACAACGGCGATTCGGACGAGCCAGCGTCGACCGATGCGGTCCGCGACCTCAGCAGCAATGAAGAGTGCGGGGATGAGACCCACGATGTAGATAGCGAACGCTAACGAGATCTGCGAGGCGGAGAGACCAGTCGTCTCCCGGTAAACCGGAAGTAGTGCAGCGAATTGATTTGCGCCCCAACCCACAACCGCAAGGCCCGCAGCAGCGCGAGACCATCCTGGCAGTCGAGCCGACATCGCACCCGTCCTAAATAACCGGATATGAGGTTACTATTGAAGCATGAACTCGGTGAACCGCACCAGCACCGCCCTGCGGGAACTCCGCTACGACGCCGGTTCCCTCGTGTTGAATCTCGCCGCGACGGTCGGACGGCGTGGTGCAGGCAAGACCCATCGGGTGGAGCGTCTAGCCGATATCGAGGCGCTCGTGCGGTGGTGTGCCGGCGTCGGCATCGACATTGCTGCCGATGTGGATTGGGATAGCTTGCTCACTGAGTTGCGCGATCTTCGCGAGGCCTCGTGGGAGGTGCTGACTGCGTACCTTCATCACAAACCTGTCGGCCTTTCGACAGTTCAGCGGATCGAGGCGTGGGCGCGTGCAGACGTTCCCTTGCCGCGTCTTGTCAGCGGCCGTCATGGGCCGCAAGCGCACATGGCGGCGCTCGACCAGGCTGCCGTTTGTGCCAGCGTTACCCGCGACCTTCTCGCCCTCCTCTCAGACTCTGAGAGAAGGAATCACCTTCGCGAATGCGCGAGTGACGACTGCCGGATGATCTACCTTCTCGCACCCGGCGCACGCCAGCGGCGTTGGTGTTCCATGAGTCGGTGCGGCAATCGCGCGAAGGCGGCAGCGCATCGCGCTCGCCGGTCCGAGACGACAGCGTCACCATAAGCCGATCGCCGAGGGTGCGTATACGTCGTCACACTCACATCGTGTCACGCGCATTTCTGACGGCAGTGAGGGCTCTCAGCCAGTCGTGGCCGGCAGGCAGCGGCGCACGTGTGTGGCAGTAGCGCTGCTGTAGTGCGGTGGCGGCTGCGTGGTCGTCGGGTATGAACCCGTGGTCGGTGAGGGCAGCGTTGATGTCGGTGGTGGTGTACCCGGTGCGGTACGGCTCGCCGTTGGAAGCGACTGTCTTGGCTACTCGCTGTGCGCTTGGTGAGGTGGTGCTGCCGGAGATGACGTCGGGATCGATGTAGTCGAGCACGATGGTGCTGCCCGGTGCGCACACGGTGGCCATGTCGGTCAGTGTGGCGGTGATCGCGTCTTTGCTGAGGAACATCGTGACTCCGATCCAGGCGACCACGCAGCGGCGGGCGGGATCGAACCTACCGGCTTTGAGGCGCTCGGGCAGTCGGTCCTTCTCGAAATCACATGGCACCCAGTTGATCGCGGACTGCTTTTCGCCGACTAGGAGTGTGTCTGTGGTGCAGCGTTTGTCGTGTTGGGTGGAGGGCACGTCAACTTCGAAGAAGGTCGCGCCGGCACGTTGGTGACGCAGACTCGTGGTGTCGAAACCGGCACCGAGCAGGACGATCTGGTCGATTCCGTCAGCGAAGGCCCGGTCGAGCACGTCATCGAGGTAGCGGACTCGGAGCACGACGAAGTCGTTGGGCAGTCCAGCTGGCGCGGTGATCCACACGCCGTCGACCATCAGTGGTCCGGGCGCTCGGCTGGCCGAGTAACCGCAGCGAGCGGGGCAACCTCATATCGCGAGGGTAACCGGACAGGAAATCAAAAGCCGGGATCGGTATACGGAACAGCTCCACAGGGCACCGGTCGACCCGACCCGAAGCGTTCAAACGCGTTGAAAGCAAACGATAGAGCGCGAGCGTGCGACTATCGCCCATCCATGATAGCGATCGCACCGGCCGCGGATGAGGGACGTCCCTCTACACCGATGCTGGGAAGCTCTCGGATGCGTTCTCTATACGGCGGTGCGCCCGCCGTCGACAGGTATGACCGCGCCGTGGACGAAGCTGGCTTGATCGCTGGCCAAATAAGCGACAGCTTCGGCGATCTCGGTTGGAGCTGCCACGCGGCGTGCCGGGGTGTGGCGCATCATCGCCGCCAGCCCGTCCTCCCCGAACTGCATAAGCGCGTTGTCCGTCGCGGTCGGGCCGGGGGCGACCGCATTCACGCGCACACCGCGCGGACCGTACTCGGCCGCCCAGGACTTCGTCAGCAGGTTCAGCGCGGCCTTGCTCGCCGCATACACCGCTGAACCGGCCGTTCCGAAGGAAGCGACCATGGTCGAGACGTTCACGATCACTCCGTGACCGCGTTCGGCCATCTGTGGCGCCAAGGCGCCAACCAAGTAGAACGGTGCCTTGACGTTGACCGCGAAGCACGCATCGAAATCGGCTTCGTCGATCGCAGCGGTGGTGCCGAACACACCGATCGCCGCGTTGTTGACCAGAATGTCGACCCGCCCGGCCACTTCGTTCGCCTCGGCTGCCAAGCGCTGAGCACTGGAGGCGTCGACGAGCGCCGCACCCACGAAATCCGCGGCCCCGCCCGCCGAACGCACCGCATTCACCACCGCCTGACCACTCTCTACGTCGCGGCCACTCACCAGCACGTGAGCACCCCGTGACGCGAGCATCAACGCCGTCGCTTCACCGATACCCCGGGTCGCCCCCGTCACCAACGCGATCCCACTCACTGCAGACATGAACTGAGCTTAGAGATGACCTGAGAATGTTGGTGACCTCGTTGTCGGTGAGGACTCGAACGACCCGTTCAACTCCGGCTCATGGTCCATGGAGCTGATATGAGAACTCCGCTCGACACTGCCCACCGCCCAATCCCCGAACGCGCAGCATGGGTACTCCATTCCTCACTGGCCGAACCCCACTCGGACTCTTCCCGCGGAACAGGTTGCGCGGCATCCGTACCGAGCGCTTGCTGGGTGTCGCTTCGCGGCTTGATGCGCCATCATTGATAAGGGTTTGGGGGTGATGAGATAGGGAAGGACACACCGGTGACTCGGTGGACAGCAACAGCCTCCTGTACGACAGCCCGTTTGACCGAACGCGCGGTTGCAGACCTTGATAGGTCTGTCACCTACGATGCCGAGGCCCAGGTTCTGAGCGCAGTGTTCGAAGTGAAGGCACCGACGCTGCGCCAGGCCACCACATTGGCGCTGCGGCTGGCCCGTCCGCTGCTACGCGAGAAGCCCTCTGCAATTGCGGTGCAACCCACTGAGCAACATCAAGCACTGCTCGCACACCCGCCAGAGATGGATCTTCTGAGTGTCGGTGATGCTGCCCAAGTACTGGGTGTTTCGGCTACCCGAGTCATCCAGTTGCTGCAGAAAACACCCGGTTTCCCTGCGCCCGTCGCCAAGCCGCGCAGCGGACCCATCTGGACAAGGGCCAGCATCGAGGCTTTCAGGACACGACGGGAGAACCATCCGCTTGCTGCTGGCCGCCCTCGCAAACACGCCTGAGAGTGAAGCGACTATCGACACAGACTCTGTCGTCGAGATGTCGATCAGCGGATCTGGCGGCTCAGTGCGTTGACCAGTGCCGTATTCAGGTAAGCGGTGGCCGCGTACCCGGGTACGCGTAGCGCGTCGATCGCCGCGGTGTCATCGACAATGATTGTGGCGCCGCGGAATTTGGTGAACGGGTCGGGCAGCCCGTTGTAGCTGCCGCCACCAGCTGCGGAGTCCGTGCGTGCCACGATCCGTACGTCGGTAGGGATCGTGTTGAGTTGCTCAGGGTCGGCGACGGCAGCGATATCTGATCCGTCCGCGGACGCGGTGATCGCCGGCTTGTCCAGGTATCGGAACCCCAGACCTTGCAGGTACTGCGCCGCAGCTGAATTCGGCGTGGCGACACTGATTCCGTCATCGGCGACGAACACGACCTCGACGCTCTTACCGTCGAACACCGGATGCTCGGTGCGCAGCTTGGCTTGGGATTCTGCAGCCTCGTCGATGAGCTGCTGAGCCTGTTCAGTGCGGTCCAGGATGCGGCCTACCCATTGCAGCTGTGTCTGCCAGCTCCATTCGTTGGCGTTGGGGGCGCGGGTGATGGTGGTCGCGACCTCGGCCAGGGAGCGGTAGGTTGCTGCGTCGATGTCGCCGGTGTCGATGATCAGATCAGGCTTGGCCGCCGCGATTTGGGCAGGGTCAGCACTGGTGAGCACTTGGGTGTCGCCGGTGATGAGGTCTTTCTCCCAGCTGGGCAGGCCGGCGGGGGGTGCGACGATGGCGGCGGGTTGCACGCCCAGCGACAGCACCGCGTCCCCGTCGCCGGGGCCGGCGGCCACAATGGATGTCGGTGGGGCGGTCAGGGTGGCTTCACCGTGGGCGTGGACAAGTGTCTGTGCCGCGTAGGCGGGGGTGTCCTCGCGGGTGAACATCCAGGTTCCGACCCCGCCGCTGACCACGACGGCGGCGGCGACGCCCGCGGCGGCCAGCGCGGTCCTGCGGCTGCGCGGTTTTCGCGTCGAAGAGAGGTGCATCGGGGCGGCGGGTCCGGGGCCGGTGGGCCACCCGGTCGCGGGGGTCGGCCCGGTGGACCATCCCGGCCCGGGCGGATACGGGCCTGTGCCGGTGTGTGGCCCGCTCCAGTGCGGCGGACTGTTCTCCGGACCCCACGGTGGGCGCTGTGCGGGTGAGGGCGCCGGGGTGATGCGTACCTCGGCGGTGGTCTCATCGAGTGCCGCGGCGGCAGCGCGGGCCAGATCCCCGGCGCTCTGGTAGCGGTGGATGGGCTCTTTGGCCATGGCGCGAGCGATCACAGTGTCCATCGTGGCCGGAAGGTTGGCCACCACGTCGGTGGGCCGCGGCGGGGGTGACATCAGGTGCGCGGCAGCCACGGCGGCCATGCCACCGGAGCTGCTGAACGGTGATGTGCCGGTGAGCATCCGGTACAGAGAGCAGCCCAGGGAGTAGACATCGGCGCGGTGGTCGGCGGGTTCGCCGGCCAGTGTCTCGGGTGCCGCGTAGGCGATGGTGGCCATCACGGTGCCGGTCTGGGTGAGGTTGACCGCGTCGTCGAGGGCGCGCGCGATACCGAAGTCGGCTAGAAAGATCCGCTCATCGTCGGTGGAGAGTAGGAAGTTGGCCGGTTTGATGTCGCGGTGCAGCAGGTTTCGGCGGTGCGCGTAGTCCAGGGCTTTGGCGACTTCACCGGTGATGTGCACGGCGCGTTGCGGGGTCATGCGTCCGGCGGCCAGTTCGCGTTCGGCGTCGCTGCCGGCGACGTACTGCATGGCGATCCACAGTTGGCCGTCGGTTTCACCGCGGTTGAGCACGGCGACGATGTTGGGGTGATCCAGGGTGGCGGCCAGTTCGGCTTCGCGTTCGAAACGTGCGCGGAAGTGCTCGTCGCGGGACAGTTCCGCGGAGAGCACTTTGAGGGCATCGCTGCGCGGCAGCACGGGGTGTCGTGCTCGGTAAACGGTGCCCATGCCCCCGGAACCGAGAACGTCCTCGACGATGTAGCCGCCGATGTTTGACCCTGCGGGGAGAACCACTAGTGCATCACCTACTGTCCAGCCAGAATTCGGTATTGAGCGGCCATCTGCTGACGTACATCGACTGCGGTGTCGGAGAACGCGGTGTAGGCGTAGCGATCGACGGTG
Source organism: Mycolicibacterium canariasense (assembly GCF_002101555.1). Lineage (GTDB taxonomy): Bacteria > Actinomycetota > Actinomycetes > Mycobacteriales > Mycobacteriaceae > Mycobacterium > Mycobacterium canariasense. Next base: position 40,950 of record NZ_LQOL01000035.1, on the reverse strand, counting down.
GCGACGCATTTGTATTGCCAGACCACCCGCTGCCAGGTGCTCGGCGAGGTGCCGGGTAGGCCGCCTTCGGTGCGCTGGAAGCATGTCGCCCCTGGCAGGCCGGGCACCCCATCGACCTCGCGCACCGACGGCAGGTTCTCGATCTCGTCGACGAGGCCATCGACGATGCGTGTGGCACCGTCGGCGTTGGAGGCCTGATACACCGTGGTGAGTCGCTGGCCCACGATGTCCACCCCGGCGGTGTTGAACGTTGCGTTGGCCTGCAGCGGGTCGAGTTCGAAATGTAGCCACCCGCGGGCCTTCCAGACCCCGATGATGAACGGTGCGCGGCCGTCGGGTGCGATGAGGGTCCGGGCAAGCAGTTGCCCGCTGGGATCCAGCGGCAGATCCCGCATCGCGTCAGGTTCGGTGGGGACGAACTCGTCGGTCCGGCGCTTCTGGATGATCAGGGCGCCGTCGACCAGGCTGACCGCGTTGGCGCCCAGGAACTCGTCGGCGGTCTTCGCCTCCTGATACAGCAGGTATCGGCCATGCGCGGTGAAACTGACCACCTTCTGAACCCCACCATCGATTGTCGATGACACAGCGCGTGCCTCCGGTGTGTTGCCGAGGGTGACTGGCTGTGTCGGGGGTTCCCCGGGCCGAGACGCCTCCGCGGTGGCCATCTCCGCGGCGGCGGCCTCGGCGGCAGCAGCGTCGGGGAACATGAGCACGACGTTGTGCAGGCTGCGGGTTTGGCCCGCCTGCTCTGGCAACACGCGCACGGTGGTGAAGCCGGTCATGAAGCGGTGTTCCTCGGCCACTGCGATCAGATCGTCTTTGAAGACACCGTTGACGCGCATGACGTCGATCGAGGGGATCGGCCCGATCAGCCCCAAGCTCAGCGCCCCCGGCATGTTCTTGATCTCCGCGTCCACCTCCCACGGACCGATCACGAAGTCGGCCATGCGGTGGGCTTCGAGCACGTTGGCGGCGTCAACATCGTCGCCGGCGGTGCCGAACGGTTTGCTGGAGGAGGTGTCGTAGGTGCCGGTGTCCATCAGCGCGACATTGGCTCCCGAATCAGGTCCCGCTGTGGGCGTGGTCGGGGTTCCCGTTGTGGTGGGGGAGCATCCGGTGATCAGCGCGGCACATGCACCCGCTGCAGTCGCTACTTTCAGAACGGCGGTGGTAGGTGTCACGGGTGCTTCTCTAGCATTGCCTCGGTCTTTCCCTGATACGTGGGTGGTTCTTTCGGGTGGCTGAACGGCTGCGCATGTTGTCAATTGACGATTCACGGGGGAGTGGTGGTGATGTCCGCGACCACGATCAGCACCGCTGCCACCATCATCAGCAGCTGTCCGCGACGTCGGCCTGACGGAGCCGGGTTGGGCCTGGTCGGCTCCGGCGGCCAGGCGTGTGGGTGCCCGGCGTTCCAGCCGGCCGGCGGCGCGGTCCATGGGTGCGCTTCAGCCGGTGGGGGTGGTTGAGCACCAGTGGTATTGGCGGGTGACGGTTGTGGACGCGCGTACTGCGGCACGGCTTGTGTGGCGGCGTCGGGGTCCCCCAGCCGGGGTTGGGAGGCGGATTGACATGGTTACCAGGCCAGTTCGTCATAGCGGATACCTCCTTTGCTGAATCCTGGTGTGGGCATGGGCGCTTCGGTGGATGGGAGCATCGTGCGGTCGCCGGGCTGGGTCAGAAAGTCAGCTCCGGCGGTGTCTTGGCCACGTCAACGGTGCCGGTGAAAAACTTGTCGATGTTGCCGTCGACGGTATTTCCGTCGCGGAGTTGGATGTTGACCGTCATCACCACCGAGCCGCTCACTCGGACAGTGAGTGTCTGCGCGTCGAACATGCCGGCAGTGACATCGCTGATATCCGTGCGGCCCCAGGTGGCGGTTCCTTCGACGGCATCCTCGCGGGTGATCTCGTAGGGGCATCCCGGCGGGCTCAGTAGTTTCGAACGCTCACAGGCGGCGAATGTTTCTGCCACCGCCTCGTTGACTCCCGCGGCGCCTGACTTGGACAGTTCGAATCTCGTGAAGATGCTGGCGCGGCTGACCTCCAAGTGATTCAGCAGGAAGTTCTCGGTGGTGATGCTGAGGTTCTTATTGGAGCTGGCGAGGTCGTTGAAGCCGGGGAACAGGTAAACCGTCGACGTGTCTTCGAGGGGCTTGCCGAACAGGGTGAGCGTCTTGTCCGCGGCACTGTCGGTGCGAGACCTGCTGATCTCGGCTCTGATGAACGCCTCATCGAGTTTCCATTCGTCATCGACTTTGGACAGGTGCAGGCCGGCATCGGAGGTGGTCCCGCCGAAATCGGCGGCCACCCGCACCATGTTCTTCCCGATCGCCTCAAACTGCGCGCCCTCGCTGTCGTCAAGGATGCGGATATTGGTGATCGGCATCTTGGCGATCTGCTTGCCCAGCACCTCGTCGTTCAAGAAATCAGTGGTCGCGGGGGTGACCTTGGCGTAGGACAGCGCCTCCTCAGCGTTGCCGCTGGCCAGTGCTTCCAGATACGCGGTCACGGTCTCGGCGGCGGAGAGGCCTCCTGCGCCGATACCGCCACCGGTGACTCTCGGAACCACCACGAATGCGGCGATCAGCGCAACTATCGCGGCACCGGCGATGATGAACAGCTTTCGCCGGCCGCGCTTAGGTCCGCCCCGCGGACCACCTGCAGTGTTGGCCCAGCCAGACGGCTGCGGAGCGGAGGCCGGCCAGCCCGCGGCGGGTGCCTGGGGCGGCGGCCCTGCCCACGACTGCCTCTGGGGCTGGGGCGGCGCTGGTGTGGACCACGAGCTGTGCGGGGCAGGCTGCTGCCCCCAACCCGGGTCGGGCGGTGGTTGCGGTGAAGCCGGGCGCTGGAACTTCGGCGTAGCGACGGTGGGGCCCTCGGGATCCGGCCACCCTCCGTGGGGGTTCTGGTTGTTCACGGTGCTCTCCTTGTGCGCTGCCGGTCGGTGCAGCGTCGACGACTGCGCCGAAAGGCGGTATGGCTGCGCGGTGTGCGGGTGCGGGACCTGCGTCGCGTTGGTCAGCGGATCTTGTCGGCGATGGCGCGCGTGATGGAGTATCCGGCGCTGCCGACGGTCGGTGAGCAGACCCGGACATCAACGATGACGTTGCCGCGCAACGCCATACCGCGTTCGCACTGCTGTCCGGCGACCTGCGAGGTGGTGGGCACCAGCATCAGGGTGTCGATATCGCCGATCGGGCGTGGTGTCTTGATGTCGATCTCGGTGGATGCGCCCTGGTAGCTGAACACGGCGTGGGTGTTCTGGCATGCGCTCCAGTCACCGACGAGCTTGTCGTAGATGCGTTGGGCCGCTGCGGGGTCGGGGAATGCCAGCACCGCTTGGGCGATGCGGTGCTCCTGGCCCTGCGCGACACCCTGGATGGCCATCCCGGTGAAACCGGTGCCGTCGTAGGTCGCGGCGTAGGCCGGGCCCCACGCCCCGGTGCAGTGCGGTGGTGCGACGTTGCCGGCTAGCGGTCGGGTTTCCAGCGGCCCGAGTGCTGCCGCGCCGGTGACGTTGAGTTGCGTGCCGACTTCCGCGGCGGGCAACAGAAGCGGGGCCAGCGCGTCCGCGGCGAGCGTGGGTCCTGTCGGCGGAGCCGGTGGTGGCGGGGCCGGCGGCCCAGTGGGGGTCGGGGTCGCCTCGGCGCTGGGCTGCGACGGCACCGTGGTCGTCGGGCTCGCCGGCACCTGCGCGGCGGTGGTGGCCGCGGCGGTGGTGGCCGCGGCGGTGGCGGTGTCCTCGTCTCCGCCTCTGTCACCGGTGGCCGTCACGTAGGCCACCAGAGCGCCGGCGATGACGACGACCCCACCGGCGATCCACCATTGGCGCTGCTGCAGCTGTGCCATCCAACTGTTGCGTGGCGGTTCAGGCGAGGGCTGTGGCGCTGTTGAGGCCGGCGGTGCGCTCGGCGGTGGCGGCGGTGGCGCGTACTGCGGCGCCGGCGGGTAACCGTGCGGGGCCTGCGAATGATGCGGTGGTTGCGGTACCTGGGGTGGCCGTCCGAACACCTGCGCTTGCTGGGTTTCCTGCTGGTCAAACGGCGTGCGGTCCCCGTTCGGCTGACCGCCTGGCACTGGGCGGCGCGGACCGCCTCCGGGCTGCCTGGGATCCTGCGGATTCACGTATTCCCCCCGATGTCTCGCGGTGCGATGAGTTGTCCTGCACCATCCGTCGCATCGATCATCGCATGATCCGTTGCACGCCCATTGCACCAATTATTTGCCGCACGGGCCCCCTCTCACGGTGTGTAAGACTGAAATCGGTAACAGCACAGCTCGCGGGCAGCGATGCCCAGGCGCTCCGTTTTCCCCGGTTAGCCGGGGCGATGGGCTGCGACGATTTGGGCGGTGCCGCTCCGGAAGTTGTGCTAGCGCTATCGGTGCAGCACAGGGGATGTAGTGCAATCAGGAGGGGACGTGACAGTGCAGCAGTGCCAGGAGCCGACGGCGGAGGTCGACCTGCCAGCGCTGGCGATCGAGGTGGCAGGTCGAACGTTCATCGCCGAACCCGGGCAGGGAGCGGTGCTGATCGGCCGGGTACCCCCGGCGCACATCCGCATCACCGCCCCCGCCATCTCGCGAACCCATCTACGCATCGAGCCAATCGGGCGGCAGTGGGTCACCAGCGATGACGACACCCGCAACGGCACCTTCCTCGACGGTGACCGCATCGAGTCGCTGCCACTGCCCTCGCCGCTCACTGAAGCCGTCACCTTGCATATGGGTGCCGCTGACGGCATTGAGGTGCGCATCCGCAGAGCAGCCCCGGATGAGCGTGCCGGCACAGCTGACGGGCTGGCGGCCTGCGCCGATGACGACCTTGACGACATCGCTGATGCCGACGGTGTCCACACCCTGACCGGCGAGGTCGACCTGTCGATCGCGCGGGCAGGAGCAGCGGTGGCGGCTCGCCGCGAGCAGCTGGGACTGTCTCAGCGCAAGCTCGCTGATGAGCGGATCGTCAGCCAGAGCCAGCTGGTGAAGTTTGAACGCGGTGAGCACTGGCCGCGCCAGAGCACGTTGACCAGAATCGAGGGCTATCTGGACTGGTCGCCGGGCACTATTGCCCGGATCCGTGCGGGTGCGCCGGCGCCCGACGCTGAGTCCACCGAGGTGCTGTCGCCGACCGTGCAGGTCGGGGTCCTCATCGACGCCTCCGAGATCGCGTTGCGTCAGCTGCTGGCGCGCGCAGCGGGGCTGCCATCGGCGAGTTCCCCGCAGTTCGGGGCCGAGATTGCGCCGATGTTGGCCGAGTTGCGTCGGCTGGAGCGCGGCATCTCCGGTACGGCGGCCACCAGCCCCGGCCGCCCCGAGGTCGCCCGACTGCTGAGCCAGATCCGTCTGACTACGGAGGACCTGGCCGACATCGCTGCCCGCGCACCGGCGGCCACGCTGGGGCAGCGGCTGACCGCGGTGCGCACCCGCAGCCGCCTGAGCCTCGCCGAGGTGGCCGCCGCATCCGGCACCGATATCGACACTGTCACCGCTGCGGAGGCCGAACGCCCGCTCAGCGCGCAGGCCAGGGTCGCAATCGAGCAGTTCATCGCCGTGGTGGGTGCCCGATGATCATGTGGCAGGCGCGATCACGGATATTGGCGGCGGCGGTGGCCGCAGCTCTGGGGGCCACCCTGATCACCGGGTGCTCCAAGCCGCTTGAAGGCGGCGGACAAGCAAAGTCATCGCTGTACAACCCCAACTCCGTCGGTGGCTTGCCGGTCGTTGACGGTCCCAGCGGTATCCGGCCCGATGCCCCCGAACCCGAAGGCGAGGTCGTCAACGGCGACGGCTCCGAGGCCGATCTGCTCGGCATGCTGTCGGTCAACGATGTCGTGGAGTTCTGGGAGCAGCACTACAGCGACCCGCTGGTCGGCTCGTTCGAACCGGTCGAGAATATCGCCTCCTACGACTCCACCAACCCACTCGGGCCGCGCATCTGCGGCTCGGATTGGTTCCGCAAACCCAACGCGTTCTTCTGCCCGGCGGCCGATCTCATCGCCTGGGACCGAGGCAGTCTGGTACCCACCGGCATCAAATACTTCGGCGATGTCTCGATCGCGGGATTATTGGCCCACGAATACGGCCACGCGGTGCAGAACATGGGCGATCTGGTCGACCGCTCGACCCCGGTGATCGTGCGTGAACAGCAGGCAGACTGCTTCGCCGGCAACTACATCCGCTGGGTCGCCGAAGGCAACTCCAAGCGCTTCGAACTGAATACCAGCGACGGCCTCAACCGCGTACTGGCCGCGGTGATCACCATCCGCGACCCCGTCCTGACCCCCGAAGACCAGGAAATGGTCGAGGAGGGGCACGGCAATGCCCTCGATCGGATCAGTGCCTTTCAGACCGGCTTCATCGACGGTGTACAGGCCTGCGCCGACATCGATCTCGCACAGATCGAAGCCAGCCGCGGCGACATGCCGATGATCCTGGAGGACGAACAGGACCAGGGCGGCCAAGCCCCGATCAACGAGAAGTTGGTGCAGATGGTCACCGAGGTGGTCTCAGGGATCTACGCACTCAACCCGCCGCCCACGGTCACGTTGGACGCGAACGCACCGGCCTGCCCGGATGTGAAAGCCACACCGCCGGTCTCCTATTGCCCGTCGACCAACACCATCGCCGTCGACCTGCCCGGCCTACAGGCACTGGGTAGCGAGGCCGGTTCCCAGGAACGCGTCCTGGTACAGGGCGACAACACCGCCATCTCAGTGCTCATCTCACGGGTGGCGCTGGCGCTGCAGCAGGAACGTGGCGTCAACCTCACCGACCCTGCGGCATCGGTACGCACCGCCTGCCTCACCGGTGTCGCTCAACGCAAGATGGTCGAACCGATCGACGCCCCCAGTGGCGGGAACATCGTGATGACCGCAGGAGACTTCGACGAAGCGGTGGCCGGGCTGCTCAACAACGGGATGGCATCATCGGGAGTCGACGGCAACACTGTCGCAGCGGGTTTCACCAGGATCATGGCCTTCCGGTCCGGGGTGATCACCCCGAGCGTCGACGGCTGCTTCGCGCGGTTCCCGTGACGGCGGTGAAGCCGGCGCGGCGCAACGGCGGTGCCGATACCGCGATCGCGTCTCCGCTGCTCGCGCCACACGTCGCACTGCATTGGTGCGCCGCCGGTCATCGATGTAGGCGGCCTCATCGCCGCACGGAGCATGCGCAAGCCGGCATAGCTGGTGTCGCGGGCGATATGCGGCACTTACGCGACACACGGTCCTGCAAGCGATCCTGCTCACCCAGCAGACCGCCCATGACCACACCGGGTACGGGCATGTTGAGCACCTGGCTCGACCCCGGCACCCGAGGCGAGGAGGGCCCTTTCATGACGAACATGACTGCGACACCGCCGCGGCGCGGAACTGATGCCGCAGTGGCGATCCCGCTGCTGGCCGTTCACATCACGGTGGCGCTCGGCGCCACCATGGTCGTCGGGTTATCGGTGATGGGACTTGACCCGTGTGCCTACCGCGAGTGTGGCGACCCTCGCTGGGCCGACGTCGGTGTGAACACCGCATTGGTGTCGGCGGTGGGGTTGCCGGTGGTCGACCTTGCCTTCATTATCGTGCAGCTGGTCAGGGGCCGGCCCGCGTGGCCGGTCCCGGTGGTGTTCTGCGTCGTGCATGTCATCGTCGCCGTGGTGTGTATGTCTTTCATGGTCCAGGCGGGTCCCCGGTGATCGGGCCGGCACCCGGTGAGGACGCCTCCGCGGAGAGCGTTTTCTCCATCGATCCGCAGGAGATGATCTGGCGGGTGGCGCGCCTGCTGGTCGACGGTCAGCGCACCATCAGCCAGTTCAGCGAGGCCGCCCGGACGCTGAAAGAAGCCAAGACCAACGATCCGGCTGTGCTGCAGGTTCTTTCACAGTTCGAAGAGGCCTCGCGCGAATGGTTTCACGAGGCGCTGCCCAACCATCTGGCTGCCATGCAGGTTGCCATCGAGGCGTACGACACGTTCGGGTCCGGGTTCACTCGTGTGGAGGATCCGATCGACGCCGCGGTGTGGAGCAACAAGCTCTTCGTTTGGCGGGAACGGCTCGGCGGGTCGATCAGCGGCAACAACAACAGCAGCAGGGGCGGGACAACGGGGACGGGGGAGGTTGGATAGCGATGGAGTGGTACTGGTGGGTTCTTACCGCGGGCGGGTATATCGCGGCATTCATTCTGGTAGCCAAACTGACCTCCAAACGCGGCACGCGAATATTCCTGGTCGCCACGCTCTGCGCACTGATTCTGGGCATCCCGTTTTCTGATCCGCCGGCGAGCTACTTCATATCGGTCCTGGTTGTGTTCGATCTACTGGTCCTGGTCTGGCCTCTCCTCGCCCGCGACGCGCCGGCAGAGCGCGCTCAGCATTGAGTAGCAGGGAACAGATTTTCTGATGCCGTTCGGGAATTGAAAGCGAGTGTGCGCGTTGGCATTGACTGCGGCGGCGCTGTGCCCGCATCCGATCGCCCTGGTGCCGGGATTGTCTGCCGATCCTGATGGCCGGTGGGCATCGCTGCGCACCGCGTGTCTGGACGCGGCCGCCCTGTTGGGCATCCCGGTCATCGGTGGTCCGCAAGCACCGGGCCCTGACGCGGCACAGTTGGTGGTCATCGTCGGTGGTGACCACGTGACGCGCAGCTTCGACCCGTCCAGGGCATACAGCAGCCTGTTGGGGGCGGGGGTGTGGTGGACCTCAGGCTGGGGGCAAGCAGCTGAGGATCCGCAGCCGCTGCCACTGTCATTGAGCCTCGGCTATTGGCTGCTCACCGCGTCGCGACCGGGAAACGCCGGCATGATCACCTGCGATATAGCTATCGAAGCGGTCAACTTCGACGCCGCCCCGCAGGAGTGCATAACGCTGGGCGCAGACCTGGCCGCACGCGCAGAGCGGGTCGCGTTCATCGTGATGGGAGAAGGTATTGCGTGCGTGCCGCCGGCGCGCCGCACCGCCGACCTGATGCAGTCCGACAACGCTTTTCGTAGCGACCTCGAACGAGCCGACACCGATTCACTGCGGCAGCAGGGATACACCACGATGACCGGACGTGCGCCATGGCAGGTGCTGGCCGGAGCCGCAGGCGCCGCCGTGTTCGACACCCGCACCCACGAATCCAAGCCGCACAATGCTCCTGTGATCAGTTGGAGGAGGCGGTGATCATCGCCGACGAAACAGGGTTCGGCAACATGTATTCCGACTTGCCGCCACGTATCGACCTATCGCGGACCGTCGGATCGGTCGACGTGACCGGCGCTGATGTCGAACACGGCGGGCGCGGTGACGATAGCAACGGGGCGGACCCATACTTGCGCGTCACCGGTTGGAAACGCCCGTAACACAGTTCGCGTTGCCAGAGGTGGTGCCAGCACCGCGTGTGCCTCAGTGAGATGCGGTGGGCGCGAACACCTGCACTCCATCCAACATGCGGGCGGCATCTCGCTGGTAGTCGGCGTTGTTCGGGTCGGTGGTCTGCACTGTCACCGAAATCAGGTAGGCCTGGCCGCTGTCCCCTCTCGCGAGCACCTGAATAGCCTGCAAGTGGCGCTCCGCGGACTGCGGGCCCATGCCGGGCGACCGGAATGTGATCCTCTCGGCGGGTAGGCCGCACACCGTGACCGGGGCGACCGCCATATCGAGCGCGCCAGCCAAATTGATGAGATTGTGTTGTGCCTGGGTGTAGACGGTTGCGGCATCTTGTGACGGCGATGGCTCGACGGTGATCACGATGTTGGGCGCAAACTTGTTCGCGATCATTGACGGATTGGTCAGCGCGAGGCGGATTATCTCGCTGTCCATCTGGGTGAAGCGAGTCCACCCGGGCGGTTGCGGGACGCGCACTCCCGGCTCACCGGTGGCGAACGCCGGGACGTCCACCGTCGCGGTGTCCGCGGCGGCGCAGGCACTGCTGTCACCGGAAGGTGCAAACGTGCTGCGAGGCGCGGCGGGGCCGGTGATGCCGGGAATCGTTTTGTCCGCGAACAACTCTTCGAAGCTGACCGGTTGCGGTTCATCACTGCATCCGGCCGTCGTGATCGCAACCAGGCCGGCGGCCAGTGCAGCCGCGAAACGGATGCATAGAGGTTTCGTCGACGCCATGCGAGGCGACCTCCCGTATGTGCAGATGTGGACAACGAGTAGTTGGGTCAGAGCGGGTAGGCGACCCGGTGGCGTGATGTCACGTCGCGAGCACGCGCGCGGACGCATCAGCCGGGATCGGAAAGCATCCAGGCGATCCCGGAAATCGCGCCGAGGATCGCAGCGCACACCAGCACAGTGCCCAGGACCGAGCCGAGTGCCGAGAACACCCACCACGAGGTGTTGCCGCGGCGCACAAGCGAAATGAGAGCCAGGATCAGGAATATCGCGGTGGGGCATATCAAGGCGATGAACGCCAGCGTGCCGGTCCACAGCGCACCGGACAGCACCATCACCAGCAGCGCCGACACCGCCGCCAACGGGCCGAGGGTCAACCCGTTCCACAGCCCGGCGGCGTTGAACCACCTTGTGCTGCGGGTACTTGCGTTCATGTTCGGCCCCCGTGACTGGGCGGTAATTCCGCCGATTTCATGCTAAGTCCGCCCGGTCGCCCCTAGCCGCACCAGTTTCTGCGGCCGATCGTTGTCCAAAAATGGTGCGCTGACAGGATCCCCGGCAGCGTTACAGTCGAGCTGCGCACATCTGCGCGTCCGAACTCGAAATGGGGGAGTGCCATGTTCACGGGGAAACGACGACTCGGTCAGGTCGTGGCGACAGCAGCTGCAGCGGGGGCACTACTGGGCCTTGCCGCAACGCCGGCGGGCGCGTGGCCGATCCCGCTGACCGCCGACCAGACCAACTTTCTCAACGCCACCCGCGGCGGCTTCCCTGGCAACGACGACCAACTGCTGCTCGCCGGCAACCAGGCATGCCGAATGCTCTACACCGGTCAGGGGACACAGGCCACCATCGACACCACCGCCGCAACCTACGGAGCGAGCCCACAGCAGGCCGCCGCCCTGGTCGGTGCGGCACGCAGCACCATGTGCACCCAGGCTCCGGGCTGACCCGAACAACCATCGCCGCCCGCCGCACGCCCGACGCGGTCACCACCTCGCCCAACCAGCGATTCATGACCACCGAGCGCTGCGATGCAGCGAGGATGCCGCATACAGTTCATCGAACGCTGGAAGGAGCGGCACGTGAACTCACCTCCATGGGAGCCGCCACGCCCGCCGTCGGGGCCCCAACCGGGATGGCACCAACCGAACCCCTACGGTCCCGCCGGCGGGCAGGGAAACCCGCCGCCGTGGCCGGGACAGCAATGGCAGCCGGCACCACCGCCGCCTGGGTACGGCGTGCCGCCTCCACATCCTTACGGTGGATTCAGCGCACCCCCGCCCCGGAAACGCAGCACCGCCACACGTTGGCTGATCGGCCTCGCGGCCACCGCGGCGCTTGCCCTGGTCGGCTACGCCGTGCTCTCCGCCACCGGGGCGGGCCCACGCGACGACGAGTCCTATCAGGCGGGGCGCGCAGCGGCTGAGAACGGCTCGACGATGGTCAAGTTCGGGGGAGCGGCGCCCGAAGAGTATTGCGAGCAACAGTTCGTCCTGAGCACTCCTGTGGGCAAGCAGAGCGACTTCAACCGAGGCGACTTCATGGACGGGTGCGTCGACGCAATGACCGGAAGTTGAACCCTGTTGCCGCACCGCTGCGTCCGGGTCCCGCAGGGACCGCCGACCGATTGGGTTCCCGGCGGCGCCGAGCGCGGCGAGGCGTCGCGCTAGCGTGACAGGTGTGGCGGGCGTTACGCAGTCGGACTCGGGCTCGGTGCAGTTGATCGTGGATCGCGACTCGGTGGCCATGAGTGATGACACCAAGTCTCATCGCCAAGTGTGGGCACTTCCCGGTGCAACGTCGACGGCCGAACTCCTGTCGCACCTAGCGACGCACCTGCTGCCCTACGTCAGCGGATTCGCCGGCTGGCAGGTAAATCAGGACGTCGGTGACCGCGGGCCCGGATCGACACTTGGGATGATCTACACCCGCGATCACCTCCGCCAAGAGCGATACCTGTGCCTGGGCGTCGGCCATCGGCGCACGGTGGCCGACCTCGCGCGCCGCGCACCGATCCTCGCCGTGCACGCTGCATACCTCACGGGCGAGGCAGCCCAGCCGCGGACGTTCAGCCAGGCAACGCCGGCTTCTACCTGGACCGGGGTCGAGCCAGTTCGATTGAGTGGGGTCGCCCAAAACGATGCCGAGCACGACTGGCGGCTGATGCGCCGGCTCGACAGCCTGATCAACGCCGCCCAGACGCCACGTCGCGCCTGGGTGCGCCAACACATCCACACCGGCACCGCGGTGGTGTCAGCGGAGCTGTTCGCGGCCCGCAGTATGCGACTGGTGGCCGAGGACCTATGTCCGGCCAGCATGATCATCGCCGCGCGGGACCTGCTCGGCATCGAGGGCCGCTACGAGGAGGTCTTCGCCAGCACCACACCCGGTGATGCTGGGCGGGCAATCGCCGCGACGGTCTTCGGAGCCTTCGAGTGGGCCCTGTCGCAGCCGCTGCACCGTCCGGCGTCATCGGAGCGCCGCCGCACCTACCTGGAGTATCTCGGCGACCACGGCTACCGGCTCAGCCCCGTCGACCAGTTCTTGGCCGGCCACCTGGACTTGGCCGCGCTTCGAACCGTGCTTGGCGCTGAAAGCATCTGACGCCCAGGCTATTTGCGGCCCGCGGCGAAGTCGGTTCGTCGGGTCAGGCTGTGGCCGCGGCAACCGCCACGGTGAGGATGTTCAGCTCGACAAGTTCATCTACTCCGTGCGGGGCCATATCGGTGTGGCCTGCGTCTTCGCAAGCATCGCTGTCGACCATGGTGCCTCCCTGCCGGTGGTTCATTGGGTTGCCAGTGTAGGCGCGGGTCCCGCACGCGAGGTCAGCCGCCGTGGAGCCCTTCGGTGTCCGGGATGTGGCTCGTCGTGGCCAGGACGGTCTGGCCACGGGCTGGGTTGCATCATCGGCGGCACGCCGGGTCATGACCCGTTCGATGCGCTCTTCGGGGCGAAGCCCTGATGGCGGCCGGGGCGCTGCGCGCGTAGTCGTCGACGAAACGCCGGTTGCCGCAGCGGGTGTCGCGGTCTCTGGGTACACGATGGCGCGCGGGCGGGCGCCTGTCGTCCGCATCCACTGATGCATGCAGTGCATTAGCATCAGATGCATGCGCACCACGCTGTCACTTGACGACGATATTTTGCTGGCGGTGAAGGAACGCGCACGCCGCGAGAACAGGACTGCAGGTCAGGTCCTGTCCGACCTCGCGCGGCAAGCGCTGACGCAGCAACAGAACACGAATCCAGGTGCTAGCACCGAGGGCTTTTATGGTTTCGAACCGTTCGAGCGTCGGGGTCCCGCCGTATCCAATGCCTACGTCGATCGGCTGCGTGACGAGGAAGCGGTGTGACACGAGCGCTGCTGGACGTCACCGTCCTCATCGCGTTGCGCGATAGCGATCACGTCGACCAGCTGCGTGTTCGAAGCTGCGTGGAAGCCGTGGAAGACCATTAGCGCCGGAAGACGTGCACCTTGCCGGTTTTCATCGGTGCATCGGCCGGGCCCTTGGTGTAGTTGGTGATGTAGAGGGGTTTGCGCTGGGACCACCGCGGTCCGCACGCCTGTTGACGCCAGTGCCCCTCCACCGACCACCGCGAGTGAAACTTGCGCCCGCTGGCACCATTTGAGGGGTCTTTCTGTTCGGCCAGTTTGCGCCGCAACTCCACCATCGACACCGGGCTCGGCTCCGGCGCCGCGGAATCCTGCCCCGCTGCCGGCGGACGTGCTTCCAGCTGCCGAACCTCGGCCACGGTGCGTTGATCCATCAGCAGCCAGGTGGCGCCCAGGATGCTCACCATCTGCGACGCCTCGGGAACACCGTCGACTTCGGCGGTGCGCGGCACGTCGGGATTGAGCACCAGTGTGGCGCCCGCCCACAGCGGCGGGGTGATGCCATAGGGCTCCAGCAGCTCCTGGCGCTGCGTGAGCCGGGAGCCGACCTGGATCTGCAACACCCCGTCCGGGCGTCGCCACCACCACGCCGCGTCCCAGGGCACGTGACCGTGGCTGTGAAACGGCATTTCGCCGGCTGGTTTGGCCCAGCACAGCATCCCGGCCTCAGACGGCAACACCAGGTCTGGAGTCCACTCGGGCAGCGTCTGCGCCGCAGCCATCACCACCGGAACCATGTCGCGCGCCATGCGGTTTTCCGCCGCACTGACCGTGTCCGGTTTTGACAGTGTCCTGATTGCGCATGCTACGCGATCGGTCACGGGAGCTGGCGGGACGAAGGAGGAAATCGGTAGTGGCCCCTCCGCCGCGCGCGCCCATCGCCGACGAGAACGGCACCATCTGCACCGTGAAGGCTCTGCCGGATATCGCTGCCGTGGCGTCGGCATTAGCCGATGTCGCGGAGTTGATAGGTCACCCCGCTTAAGACGCTCGGTCTGCTGCATGCAGCACGTCTCTGTGCCGCGGTAAAAGGCAGAGGTCGATGGGCGAATCCGCTATGCTGGGGCTTCGTCGCACAGTGTCGTCTCAACGGGAGATGGCAGCGACTGTCTCCTAGGAGGACATGATGTTGAGTCGTCTTGCGCGTGAATTTGCCGCCGAGATTTCTTCCCATGACTGGTCGGATGCGCCCTACCGCCTCGATCGGGCCGGTCATCAACGGCAATGGGACTCTCGAGCGACCGACGACCAGCTCACACCGGACGAGACCGAGAATGTGCTCATCAACGTGATGTGGGTGACAGCGCAGGTGCTGCGGAATCTGGATCCGAACCTCGACGTGCACGAATTCGCCGAGGCGTGCGGTGTTCCCAGGTCGCGCCGGCTGAATAGCAACGGCAAACCCAGCGGTGTCATCACCCACGGCCTGCGGTGGAACGACGAACAGCCAGGACTGCCGCTGCCGCCAGGTGCGCCACTGCAACGCGTCGTAATGCACTGCACGGCACCAAATCTGGTCGTCTTCAAGCGGCTTCTCAAGGAAGTAGGGGCCATGAACCCCGGTCTGCCGCCGACGCAGGTCGAGAAGACCGAGGTCGATTCAGCCGGCGGCGCACTGCGCACCGTAACCGTCTACGTCCGTGAATGGGATTCCGATAGAGCCGCGTCCAAGGCGGTGGAGATGGTGCGTCGCGCCAGTGAATCCCTGCAGGGCGGGGGACCGGTGACGCTGATCAGCGCTACCGAAGTGGTCTGCGGGAGCTGAGTCCCCCGCCGCTAGACGTGAATGCGGTCGGTCTTCAGCGGAGCGTCGTCAGAGTCTTGCGAACGGGTCGATCCATCGACCGGTGGTCGGCGTGGTGGTGACCCCCTCGAGCGTGGCCGCGTGCTGCACCTCGGCGTCGGCGAGCGCTGCGAGATCGCATCCATGGCGTGCAAGGGAAGGCCTGCGTCGATGCGGCTCAGGTCCAGCATGTCGGTGACCAGCCGGCCCGCGCGGCGGGATTCTCCTTGTAGCAGGTCTGCGCGGCGCTGCTGGCGCCGCGACTCGGGGTCGTCCCGCTGCTGGGCCGAAGCGGCGACCTGTTCTGCGGCGGCCTGTATGCCCGCGATCGGAGTGCGCAGTTCGTGGGCGGCGTCGGCGAGGAACCGGCGGGTGGCCTTCGCGGGGGTGGTCGGCGGTTCTGGGAAGGCGCTGCCCTGGATACCGGTCAGGGCGAGGACCCAACCGATGAGCGCGACGAGGTTGGGGATCATGAGCGCAAGGCCGAGGAACGCGACTAGCCCCGTGGCGTCAGATCGCGTATCTGGCGGGGTGTGCTGCGAAGCGTTGGGCGCAGCGGTCGGAGCAGAACCAGAGGTCATCGTCGTTGTGGCGCAGATGGTGGGTGGCGGTGCGTGGGTCGATGCGGACACGGCAGACCGGATCGGTGGGGTATTGCGGCGGCGGTAGCTGCACCCTGTACACCGCCACTGGGGCGCTGATATTGCGTAGCTCGGTGGCGCCGAGCGGGTGGGCTGCGACGCCGAGCGCTTCACACGCGGGCAGGATCGGTTCGGTGATGACGGCGTGCCCGGCGCCTGCGAGTGCGGTGATGCGTGCGGCGGTGTTGACGGCATGGCCGAAGTAGTCGTGGTCCCGTTGGACTGCGCTGCCGTGGTGAATTCCGGCGCGTAGTCCAAGGAAGCCGTCCTCGTCGGCGGCGCGGTCGGCGAGGTCGAGGATGGTCGCCATCATGGTGTCGGGGCCGTGGGCGTGGATCATCACGGCATCACCCATGGTCTTCACCACCGTCACATCGAGGGCCAACGAGTCACGGGTCAGTTCGACGAGCCGTCCGGCGAGGTGAGCAGCTTGCTCGTCGCCGCACATTTCGGTCAGGGCGGTGAAACCGGACAAATCGACGAACGCGAAGGTCGCGTCGGTGGAGGCGGCCTCACCCATGCTGTCCAGCGTCTGCTTCGCGATCGTTGCGGTCGACCTCGGTGGTGTCGCGACGGTCGGTGCGGAGGCGCCCCAATCCGGGCAGGAAGCGCCCGACCCTGGCGGCGTAGCGGGCATAGGGCTCGCCGTGGACGCGTTTCAGGTGGGGCTCTTCGATCAGCCGTATCTGCGTCTGGATGCCGGTCAGGGCGAGGACCCAGCCGATGAGCGCGACGAGGTTGGGGACCATGAGCGCCAGGCCGAGGAACGCGATGAGCGCCGCGGTGAAGATGGGGTTGCGCACCCAGCCGAAGGGGCCGGTGGTGACCAGCGCGGTGCGTTCACGGTCGTTGACCCCGATCCGCCAAGATGCTCCCAGCGCCATCTGCGCTCCGAACGCGGCCAGGATGCCTACCACCGTCAGGACGACGCCGAGCACTTGAACGGGCGGGTGCTGCAGCCCGCTCACGGGAGGCAGGCCCAGCCAGTGCGCCAGCGGGCCACCGACACCCACCGTGAGATAGCCGATGTCGGTGGCGGTGAGCGCCGACCACCCCAGCGAGCCGCTTGGTGACAGCGTGCGCCGGTTGCCGCTGTCACCGGTGCGGCGACGCTGAATGAGGGTGCGCAGCGCCCCCAGGGTCAGCATCATGACCACGAACAGGGCCAGTGCCGCGGCGGCCATCACCGCCCACCGGCCGCAGGCAGTGGCTTGGCGGCGACGCCGAGCAGGTAGTCGCCCTGGATGCGGGTGACCGATCCGAGGATGAGCAGGTCGTGGCGGCGCAGTTCCTGAAGGAACTGTTGGGCGGTGAATCGGTCGTCGGTGGGATGGTCGAACAATCTCCGGTAGGTGGGACGGTTGAGGGCGTGGGCGGTGACTTCTTCGAAGTAGAAGCGTCCACCGGGGGTGAGCACCCGGGCGGCTTCGGCCACCGCGGCGCGCCAGTCCGGGATGTGATGGATGATGCCGAAGTCGAACACCGCGTCGTAGCTGCCGTCGTCGGCGTTCAGCGCGGCTCGAAGGTCAGTGGCGCTGCCCTGGACCAGCATTACTCGGTCGCCGTAGGAGGCGAGCCGCTCGCGGGCCCGGTGGATCATCGCCGGGTCCAGGTCGAGGGCGTCGATCCGCTCGGCGCCGAATCGCTGCAACACCAGCTGTGAGCCGTAGCCCGATCCGCAGCCGATTTCGAGGGCTCTGCTGCCCGGCAGGAGCCGGCCCCCGAAGCGCAGCAGTACCGGCACCTCGTAGAGGCGTTGCAGCCACCGCCGAGGCGGCGAGTTGATCAGGGCAGTCTCGGCCCGATTCATCAACACCGCAGACTCCTTTCCCTCAGCAGACCGAATCGCCACTGGTGCCTGACCCATCGGATTACATGGGTGGCATCGTCGTTAGACGATCAATGATGAACGCTATCATCGTTTCGTGGCGATGAATAGGTCTGGCGGTGATCTCACAGTTGGACCGCGCTGGGGTGGGGCGGCGCTGCTGCGTGCGGGGGTGTTGGCCTTCGCCGGGTCGATCGGCGTCACCGATGCCCACGCTCACCACGCCGTTCAGATCATCGCCGCAACAACGGCTTTCACGGTGCTCGATGAGCACGGCGCGCGACTCCGAGGCACGACGGTGGTCGTGCCCGCCGATGCACCACACCGGGTCGAGGTCGGAGCCGAGGAGGGCACGGTGGTGTTCCTCGACCCAGAGTCGGCGCCAGGACGGTCCGCGCACCTGCGTGCGGTCCGCTCCGGGTGGACCGTGACTCCAGTGCCTTCTTTCACCCGTAGACGGGCGCTGGCCATCGCAGTCGACGAGCTGATCGCGCACCTGGCACCCGCCACTGCCGGAGACGGCGTTGCGCCTCGCCACTCGGCGATCGATGACGCGTTGCGGCTGCTGCCCGACCTCGTGGCGGCGGGCCCGGTCAGCGGTACGGAACTGGCTGCGCGAGTGGGGATTTCGGCGAGCCGGTTGACGCATGTGTTCACCGAGCAGGTCGGCATCCCGCTGCGCCGCTACGTGCTGTGGTCACGGTTGCAGGTCGCGATCACCCGGGTGCAGGCCGGTGACGATCTGACCGGGGCTGCGCACGGTGCGGGGTTCGCCGACAGCGCCCACCTCACTCGCACGACCCGCGAGATGTTCGGTCTGCCGCCCTCGGTTCTGAGCCGGCACGTGTCCTGGGATCTCGACGGCACCGGTTAGCCGAATCATTCAAGCTTCGCCACGGGTAGGGCGCCGACCATAGAGGCATGAGCACGACTTTCTCGCCTTTGACCAGAACCCCCGTCCAGGCACTGGCCCGCTACGGCTACGTGCCCTTCATGCTGATCGGGCTCAACGGCGCCGCCATCGCCCTGAGCGCCGCGGGCGCCCCGAAGTACTGGCTGCTGGCCATTCTGGGCGTCGCGATCGCAACGTCGTTCCTGGTCGAGCGGATCATCCCCTATGACCGCGAGTGGAACCATGATCGCGCCGACACCACCCGTGACCGCGTCCACGTCGCGGTCAACGAAACCCTCATCCTGGCCAGCGTCGCCGCCATCCCGCTGCTGGCCGCGATCGTTCCCGCGCCGCAGCTGTGGCCGCACGGTTGGCCGTTCGTGCTGCAGGTGCTCGCCGCGATCCTGATCGCCGATCTCGGCATCACCGTGGTGCACCTGGCCAGCCACAAGATCGGCGTGTTGTGGCGGTTTCACGCCGTGCATCACAGCATCACCCGCTTCTACGGTCTCAACGGCCTGATGAAGCACCCCCTGCACCAGACGGTCGAGATGGCCGCCGGCGTCGCACCCCTGATCCTGATCGGACTACCGGTCAACGTAGCCTCCGTGCTGGCGCTGGCTGTGGCGATCCAGCTGCTGCTGCAGCACTCCAACGCCGACTACCGCATCGGCGTGGCCAAGTACGTCTTGGCCCTCAACGAAGGCCACCGCTTCCACCATCTGAAATGGGCCGGCGTCGGTGACGTCAACTTCGGGCTGTTCACCCTGGTGTGGGATCACCTGATGCGCACCTACTCCTATGACCGGGCCCGCCGCTTCGACTCCACCCAACTCGGCATGGCCGCCAAACCCGACTACCCCAACGGATACTTGCGCCAGATGATCTACCCGTTCACCCACAGCGGCGGCTGCACCCTCAAGTCCACGAGCGAGACAGTCGACGCGCAGGCGTCGGATTCCGACCCCGGCTCGAAATATCGTTGCTGACCGGCTATCATCGCCATATGGCGATGAATGAGTCGGATGCGTGCCTCACTGGCGGCACTTCGGGGACCTGTTCGAATCTGGATGCTGCGGTGGCGCTGTTTCACAGCCTCTCCGACAGCGCTCGGCTGGCGATCGTGCGCCGCCTGGCCGACGGGGAGGCCCGCGTCGTCGACCTGATCGGCGAGCTGGGCCTGGCGCAGTCCACCGTGTCGGCGCACGTGGCGTGCCTGCGGGACTGCGGCCTGGTCACCGGCCGCCCCGAAGGCCGGCAGGTGTTCTACTCGCTGACCCGCCCCGAACTGCTCGACCTGCTCGCCTCGGCCGAAACGCTGCTGGCCGCCACCGGCAACGCCGTCGCGCTGTGCCCCAACTACGGAACCCGCTCCGGCACCGACGCGACGACGGGTACGCAGGAGGCTCACCGATGAGCGATGCATGCGGCTGCGGCACCGACGAACCCCGCGGCGCTGACGAGCAGGAGCGTGAGCCCGAGCGGCTCTGGCAGATCAAGGAACTGCAGTTCGCCGCCCTCTCCGGGGTGTTCCTGCTCGCA
This sequence comes from Mycolicibacterium canariasense, assembly GCF_002101555.1. GTDB lineage: Bacteria > Actinomycetota > Actinomycetes > Mycobacteriales > Mycobacteriaceae > Mycobacterium > Mycobacterium canariasense. The sequence goes on along the minus strand of NZ_LQOL01000035.1, from coordinate 20,782 downwards.
GCGGTGATCGCCGGATTCCTCGACGCCACCGAGCCAGTCGTCCGCACACTGGAAGCGGTAGCGCTGCTGGCTGGTGCCTACACCTTCGTGCCGTCCACCCTCACGCGGCTGGCGAAGGGCAAGATCGGGGTCGGCACGCTGATGACCATCGCCGCCGTGGGCGCGGTGATCCTCGGCGAGGTGGGGGAGGCCGCAATGCTGGCCTTCCTGTTCTCCATCAGCGAGGGACTCGAAGAGTACTCGGTGGCGCGCACCCGCCGCGGACTGCGCGCACTGTTGTCGCTGGTGCCCGACGAGGCCACCGTGCTGCGCGATGGCGGCGAAAAGACTGTTGCGCCTGCGGATTTGCGGATCGGCGACCGGATGCTGGTCAAGCCCGGTGAACGGATCGCCACCGACGGCATCATCGAGCTGGGCCGCACCGCGCTCGACGTTTCGGCCATCACCGGCGAGTCGGTTCCCGTGGAAGCCGGGCCTGGTGATGAGGTGTTCGCTGGGTCGATCAATGGCACCGGGGTACTGGAGGTGGAGGTCACCACCACTGCCGAGGACAACTCGCTGGCCCGCATCGTACGCATCGTGGAGGCCGAGCAGTCCCGCAAAGGCGCCTCCCAACGCTTGGCCGACCGCATCGCCAAACCCCTGGTGCCCGGGGTGATGATCGTCTCGGCACTGATTGCGGTGATCGGCAGCCTGCTGGGGGACTCGGCCACCTGGATCGAACGTGCGCTGGTGGTGCTGGTCGCTGCATCGCCGTGCGCGCTGGCGATCTCGGTGCCGGTCACCGTGGTTGCCGCGATCGGCGCGGCCAGCAAGCTGGGTGCGCTGGTCAAGGGCGGCGCGGCGCTGGAAGGGCTGGGCAAGATACGCGGCGTTGCCTTGGACAAGACCGGCACGCTCACCGCGAACCGGCCCGCGGTCATCGACGTGGCCACCACCAACGGTGCGACGCGCGAGCAGGTGCTTCATCTGGCGGCGGCCCTGGAAGCGCGCAGCGAGCACCCGCTCGCCGCGGCAATCCTCGCCGCAACCGATGACGTCATCCCCGCCACCGACGTCGAGGCCGTCACCGGTGCCGGGCTCACCGGACGTCGCGACGGGCACACCCTCCGGCTGGGCCGCCCCGGCTGGCTAGACCCCGGGCCGCTCGCCGGTGAGGTCGCGCGGATGCAGCAGGCAGGGGCCACCGCGGTCCTCGTCGAAGACGACGGGCAGGTGATCGGTGCAATAGCGGTGCGCGACGAGTTGCGGCCCGAGGCCGCCGAAGTCGTCGCGCAGTTGCGCCGTGACGGCTACCACGTGGCGATGCTCACCGGCGACAACCAGGCCACCGCCGCCGCGTTGGCCCGCGACGTCGGAATCGAGGCCGTGCACGCCGAGCTGCGGCCCGAAGACAAGGCGCGGCTGATCGAACAGCTGCGGGCCCAACGCCCCACGGCGATGGTCGGCGACGGCGTCAACGACGCTCCTGCGCTGGCCACCGCCGACGTGGGGATCGCGATGGGCGCGATGGGCACCGACGTGGCCATCGAAACCGCCGACGTCGCCCTGATGGGCGAAGACCTGCGCCACCTGCCCCAAACGTTCCGCCATGCCCGCCGGGCACGGCGGATCATGCTGCAAAACGTCGGCCTGTCCCTGGGCCTGATCATCGCGTTGATGCCGCTGGCGCTGTTCGGCGTGCTCGGGCTGGCCGCCGTAGTGCTGGTCCACGAACTCGCCGAGATCGTGGTCATCGCCAACGGTGTGCGGGCCGGGCGCACCACACCACTGCCCACCGCGGCGATAGAACGGCCAACCAGTCACACCCGCGCGGCAACGGTGGGCACGCGGTCGTGACCGCCGGCCACACAGGCACCGAGGCCAGGACGATTCGGGCGCGGATCATCCTGGCCGTGACGGCGGTCATCGTCGCGGGGCTCGACCTGGGCGTGAAGACGTGGGCCGGCCGCGCGTTGAACGACGGCAGCTCAACAGATCTCGGGCTGCTAAACCTGCGGCTGGCGTTCAACCCCGGTGTGGCATTCAGTCTCGGCGACACCCTGCCCCCAGCGGTCCTGCTCGGCGTCACGGGCGTGATCGTGGTCGCACTGGCGGTGTTCGCCTTCCGTTTCACCCGCCACGCCGCGCTGCCCTTCGTACTGGCACTGGCCGCGATGCTGGGTGGCGCGCTGGCCAATGTGATCGACCGCGCCGCTGACGGGCTGGTCACCGACTACCTGCATACCGGTTGGTTCCCCACCTTCAACCTCGCGGACGTCTTCGTCGTCACCGGCGCAGCCGTCCTCGTTCTGGCCAGTTGGCGCGCGAGCGCCACCGCAGACACGGGGGCAAACGGATGATCCTGTCGTCAGTGCTGCCCGCGATCGGTCTGTTCATCGTCACCAACATCGACGACATCATCGTGCTCTCGCTGTTCTTCGCCCGCGGCGCGGGGCAACGCGGGACGACGGCCCGGATCACCGCAGGCCAGTACCTGGGATTTGCCGGGATTCTGGGCGCGGCTGTGCTCGTGACGTTGGGTGCCGGAGCGTTCCTTCCTCCGGAGATCATCCCGTACTTCGGACTCATACCCCTGACCCTGGGACTGTGGGCGGCATGGCACGCCTGGCGTGACGACGATGGCGATGACGACGATGCGAAGATCGCGGGCAAGAACGTCGGCGTCTTGACCGTCGCGGCAGTCACCTTCGCCAACGGCGGGGACAACATCGGCGTCTACGTCCCAGTCTTCCTCAGCGTCGGACCCGCGGCCGTGCTGGCCTACTGTGTCGTCTTCCTGGTGCTCGTCGCGGTCCTCGTCATCGCCGCCAAATTCGTCGCCACCCGCCAGCCGATCGCCGAAGTCCTCGAACGCTGGGAACACATCCTCTTCCCGATCGTCCTCATCGCCCTAGGCATTTTCATCCTGGTCAGCGGCCTCGCCTTCTAAAGGCTTGGCGGCCCCCGCCGTCCCGCCGATTCAGCGCCAGAAGGCCCTGGCGTCGATCCCTTCGTGTGCGGAGGTTTCTCGGTCGCCTCGCGTTCCCGGCCGGTATAGCAGGGAGAGGCGATCAACACCTTCAACACGTGGGGCGTCAAATCCCTTCGCAGTCTCCCGATCCGCCAACTAGAACCACACGAAGCCGAGTCATGCATCCCTGACGTCAATGCCGCGGCGTCGATTTCGGGAGTGTCAGATTAACGGTGGATCCGACCTTGGCATCTTGGTTAGTTGCCGGTCGGGGTGATCCGGCCTTCGAAGGTGATGGCGAACGCGTTGAGCGCTGGCTTCCACCTCATTGCCCATCGTGCCTTACCGCGGCCGGTGGGGTCTAGGGAGCGGGTGACGAGGTAGAGGCATTTCATCGCGGCCTGCTCGGTCGGGAAGTGCCCGCGGGCTCGGATCGCTCTGCGGTAGCGGGCATTCAGGGATTCGACGGCGTTCGTGGAGCAGATGACGCGTCGGATCTCCACGTCATAGTCCAGGAACGGTACGAACTCGCTCCAGGCGTTCTCCCACAATCGGATGATCGCCGGGTACTGGGCACCCCACGTCGCAGTGAACTCGACGAAGCGTTCCTTGGCCGCAGCCTCGGTCGGCGCGGTGTACACCGGGCGGATGTCCTTGGCGATCTGGTCCCAGTACTTCCGCGATGCGTATCGAAAGGTGTTGCGCAGCAGATGAATTACGCACGTCTGCACGATGGCGCGGTCCCACACCGTGGTGATGGCCTCGGGTAGTCCCTTGAGGCCGTCGCACACCACGATGCACACGTCACCGGTGCCGCGGTTCTTGATCTCGGTGAGCACCGACAGCCAGAATTTGGCGCCCTCGCCGCCGTCGCCGGCCCACAACCCGAGGATGTCGCGTTCCCCGCCGCAGGTGACGCCGATGGCCACGTAGACGGGCCGGTTGGTGACCTGTCCGTCGCGGATCTTGACGTAGATGGCGTCGATGAACACCACGGGATACACCGACTCCAGCGGCCGGTTGCACCACTCGCCCATCTCCTCGATCACCTTGTCGGTGATCCTGGAGATGGTGTCCTTGGAGACGGTGGCACCGTACACGTCTGCGAAGTGGGCGGCGACCTCGCCGGTCGTTAATCCCTTTGCCGTGAGCGATAATACGATCTCATCGATACCCGTCAACCTTCGTTGGCGCTTCTTGACGATCTGCGGCTCGAACGAGCTGTTCACATCGCGCGGCACGTCGATCTCCACCGGTCCGATCTCGGTGAGCACCGTCTTGGCCCGCGTCCCGTTTCGGGAGTTGCCGCTACCTCGGCCGGACGGGTCGTGCTTGTCGTAACCCAGGTGCTCGGTCATCTCGGCATCCAACGCCGTCTCGAGCACGTTCTTGGTCAACTGGTTGAGCAACCCGTTCGGGCCGACCAGTTCGACGCCCTGTTCCTTCGCCTGCGCCAGCAGCTGCTCGGCGAGCTGCCGTTGATCCAGTTCCATCGCCACGGGATCGAGTGTTTCTGACATCGTCAGTCCTTCCCGCCAAGCTCACGCTCGGCGTGTCAGACCAAGATCAGATCCACCGTTGTTCTGACAGCCCCTCGATTTCGACTGGGGTCGGTTATGCGATTATCCGGCGCTCGATTGGAGTTGCTGAGGTTGATCTGTGGGCCCGGCACCTCATCCAACCCAATCCTGCACCACCTATCGCGGCTTCTGCCCTCCTGCGATCAAGCTGAGTGTTGACGACGGTTGAAAACCACCCCGTCGTCATTGGCCTAGGTTTGGACCGTGGTCGACAGCTGAGTCGGCGGGTTGTCGTGTGGAGGTGAGGTGCAGGGTTTCCGCGGTGCTGTACTCATCATCGACGAGCACCACGGCGCCCCCTGCCCGGTCGATGATGGAGGCGGCGATCGACGCTCGGTACCCGGAGCCGCAGTGCACCCAGATCAGCGAGTCAGGCAGTTCGTGAAGGCGGTCGGCGAGTTCGTGCAGGGGGATGTTGACCGCGCCGGGGATGCGGCTGGTGTCGTGCTCTTGGCGTTGCCGCACGTCGAGGACGACGAAATCCTCGCCACTGCGTTGGTTTTCGGCGACATCGGCGAAACTGGCGGTCCGGTAGCAGCGCAGTGCTGATCCGGCGCGTAGATCGTCGATGTCCCCCGTCGCGGCGCCATCGAGGTGGTCGACGCCGATGCGGACCAGTTCGCGGCGGGCCTCAGCGATCTGATCGGGTGTTTCCCCGATAAGGGTCAGTGGTTCGCCCCACCGGTGAAGCCAGCCCAGGTAGGTGACGAAGCTGCCAGACAGTTCGAACCCGAGCGTGCCGCTGAGATGCCCTGCGGCAAAGGCGGTGCGGTTCCGCAGATCGACTACCCACTGGCCTGCGTCGATGCGTCGCCGCAGCTCCTCGGGATCGACCGGTTCGGGTGATGACAGGTCCACCGGGGCCGGTCCGGCCCGATTGATCACTCCCATGTGCGCGTAGTACGCGGGATAGGCCGATAGTCCCTCGAGCAGCTCGGCGACGTACGCCTGCTCGTCTTGGGTGAGCGCCGGATTGCTCAGGCGCTGCTCGGCGATGGTGGAGGAATCACCACTGCCTGGGGTGGCCGAGCAGAAACTGCCGAATCCGTGGGTGGGATACACCGAGGTGGCATCGGGGAGCGCGGCGGCCAGCCGGTGCACCGAATGGTACTGGGCGCGGGTCAACTCGTGCGTGTGTTCGGCACCCAACAGATCGGTGCGCCCGGTGGTGCCGTGCAGCATGGAACCTCCGGTGAACACTGCGGTCGCGGCACCGGTGATGTCGCGCAGCACATAGCTGACGTGGTGGTGGGTGTGACCGGGAGTGTGCATCACCTCCAACTGGATCGGCCCGGCGTCGATGACATCCCCGTCGCACGCCGGGCGGCGTTCGTAGTCCACCTCGTCACCGGCGGGCACCACGTACTCGGCATTCACCGTGCGGGCGAGTTCCAACCCGCCGGTCACGTAGTCGTTGTGGATGTGAGTTTCCAGCACGTGGGTGATTTGCACCCCCAGCTGCTGGGCCTGGCCCAGCACTCGGTCGATGTCACGCTGCGGATCGATCACCACCCCCGTCGAACCGCTGCTGACCAGATAACTACGGTCACCAAGACTGGAGGTGTCGATAATCGTGACGTCCACGAAAGGACTCCCTTCTCATTTCTGGTTGTTGGGTGTGCATACCCCGCGCGGGTATGAATCGAAGCCCTTGGCTGGGGTAACTGATGAAGTTGGACACGTCAGGTCAGGACGAGCGTGTCCAGCAGGACATAGGCCGCCACGGCGAAGACCAGGTAGGCGAACCAGTGCTGCAACCGGCCGGTGTCGAGTCTGGTGCCGTAGTGCCCGGCGACCAGTGAGCCGCCGATCGCAGTCGCAACGAACGCCGCGGTGATCGACCAGTCGATGCTTGCCCCATTGAGGTGGGAGAGCACCCCGGCCGCGGAGTTGGCGACGATGATCAGCAGGGAGGTACCGATCGCAATGGACATCTGCACCCCGAGCAACAGCACCAGGGCGGGAACGATGACGAATCCACCGCCCACACCGAACAGCCCGGTCAGCAGGCCGACCACGAAGCCCGCGGGAATGGACCGCGGTGCGCAGCGACGCCAGTTGATGCCGGCATCGCCGGCGGTGCAGGCAGTGCCGGTCTCGGCGGAATCGGCCAACATTCGGTTGCCGGCGACGATCATGAGCACCGCGAAGCCGATCATCAGAGCCGACTGAGGCAGGCGCTCGCCGATGGCGCTGCCGAGCAGGGTGCCCGGGATGCCGGCCACCGCGAACACGGCGGCCAGGCGCCACTGCACCTGCCCGGCGCGCAACTTGGGCAACACCCCCACCGCCGAGGCCGCCGCGACCACGATGAGCGACATGGGGATCGCCTGCTCGATCCCGAGGCCGAGCGCATAGACCAGCGCCGGGACCGCCAGGATCGACCCGCCGCCGCCGAGCAACCCCAACAGCACCCCGATCACCGCACCCAGCGCCAAGGCGGTGGGCAGAGTCATCGGCGCCACCGCTTCGACGCCCCGCCACCCGCTCTCACCCAGCACGCCAACACGGCAGTCATCGAGGTCTCCGTCGCCGATGTCACTGCAACGCCCGCACTCTTCACGCCAGCGCCAAGAACAGCTTCTCCAACTCGGCCTCGGTCATCGGCGCCGCCGCACCTTCGACCTGCCCTGCCAGGCACTCTCGCAGACCCGTCGCCACGATCTTGAACCCGGCCTTATCCAAGGCCCGTGACACCGCGGCAAGCTGGGTGACCACGTCCTTACAGTCGCGGCCCTGCTCGATCATCGCGATCACGCCCGCGAGCTGACCGTGCGCACGACGCAACCGATTGAGCACCACTGCGATGCTGTCCTGATCGCCGACCATCGCCGACTCCCTTCTCCGTAGCAGTAGTTCCCATCGTATACCCCGCCGGGTATTTACCGGATCGATGCGGTGACCATTCGCGGCGCTCGATACGAATGTGGCGTCATGGCCGGAGAGGTCGGGTCAGTCACCCTTGCATCAACGGATCGGGGCGGACCGTGACTTCGCCACCCATCGACAGAACATACCGGCGGGGGTATACAGAGAGGGGTGAATGAACCCGTGAAGTCACCGTCGACGAGAAAGAGGGACGCACCAATGAAGAAGAAGACCGTACTGATTTTGGGTGCCGGATTTGGCGGCCTGGAATTAGCCGCCCGACTCTCCGACGACCTCGCCGATGAGGTGCACGTAATCCTGATCGACCACAACGACGGATTCACCTTCGGCTTCTCCAAGCTCGACGTGTTGTTCGCGAACCACACCCCCGAGGAGGTCCGCATTCCGTATGCCGAGCTGACCCGGCCAGGCGTGGAATTCCGCCAGGAACACATTACCTCGATCGACCCGGCCACCCGCCGCGTCGCCACCGATCAATCCGACTACCAGACCGACATCCTCGTCATCGCCCTTGGCGCCGACTACGAGCCCGAAGCCACCCCTGGCTTCTCCGAGGACGGTCACGACTTCTACACCGTGGATGGCGCCGCTCGACTGCGTGACCGCCTGACTGAATTCACTGGAGGCACCATCGTGCTGGGCATCCTCAGTGTCCCCTTCAAGTGCCCCCCAGCACCTTATGAGGCACTCCTGCTGCTACATGCCCACTTGGTCGAGCGGGGCATCCGTGACGCCGCCACCATCAAGGTGATCAGCCCCATGCCCTCCCCGATCCCGGTCTCCCCGGAAACGTCCGAATCGCTGATCACCGCCATGGCCGAACGCGGCATCATCTACCGGCCCGACACCAAGATCCGTTCACTGGACCCGAACCAACACCTCGTCCACACCGACACCGACACCGTGCCCTATGACCTGTTCATCGGCATCCCCAAACACCGCGTCCCCGGCGTGATCGACGCCTCCGGGCTGACTGCTGGAGGCAGCGACGGATGGATCGCCGTCGACCCCGCCACACTCGCCACCAAACATGCTGGCGTGTACGCCATCGGTGACTGCGCCGACGCACCCGTACCCCGAGCCGGGGTTTACGCCGAAGACGCTGCCCGCACCGTTGCCGCCCACATCGCCGCACAGCTGCACGGAACGCCCTTCACCGCCAAGTATTCTGGGCGCGGGGTCTGCTACATCGAGTTCGGCGATGGACAGGTTGGCAAGGTCGAGGCCGACTTCCTCTCCGGGCCCAAACCCACCGCCCCCTTCATCGGGCCCTCCACCGACCTGGCCGACGAAAAAGCTGAATTCGCCAACACCCGACGGCACCGCTGGTTCAGCCGATCCGAAGCTGAACGATAGAAACGTCGCCGATGGCTGCCGTGCCGGACATAGCCCATTTGGTATCGCGCAGCCGTGCCGACGCGCCGGTTCGCCTCGGCCTCGTACGGAACCCAATTGTCCTGGGAACCGACCGCAACCGGCGCCCAACGCAGCCGCCGACACCACCAAATACCACCAGCCGACTGCCTATCGACCTCCTATCGCTCGCGACGAGGAGAGCCCCATGCTGACGAGCCTTACGTGACATAAACACCAAGGGACTGACCAAAATGCGGACAACGCGCCAGGCCAGAACGCATTTTCTTTCATTAGTACGGCGTTTCAAGGGTAGATGACGGTGGTGCCGGCCTCGTACTAGTCGATACCCTCCGAAGCTGACCGCGCCCCCCGCCGACTTCAGGTTCGCCTCAGGCTCGACCGCTAGCGTCGATGTCGACCGCACCAAACCGAAAGGACAACCACTGATGGCACTCACCATCGGCGACACCGCCCCCGATTTCCACGCCCAAACCACCCAGGGTCCGATCAACTTCCATGAGTGGATCGGCGACAGCTGGGCAGTTCTGTTCTCCCACCCCCGCGATTTCACCCCGGTGTGCACGACCGAACTCGGCTACATGGCCAAGATCAAACCCGAATTCGACCAACGCAACACCAAAATCATCGGGTTGTCGGTCGACCCACTCGACAACCACACCGCATGGGCCGACGACATCGCCGAAACACAAGGTACCGCACCCAACTATCCGATGATCTCCGACAGCGACTACACCATTTCGAAGGCCTACGGGATGCTACCCGCCGAAATCGCCGGTGACCCGACCAGTCACACTCCGGCCGAGATGGCGACGCTGCGCAATGTCTTCGTCATCGGCCCCGACAAGACGATCAAGTTGGTGCTCGTTTACCCGATGACCACCGGCCGCAACTTCGACGAGGTGCTGCGTGTACTCGACTCGCTACAACTCACTGCCGCGCACAAGGTGGCCACCCCCGCCCAGTGGAACAGAGGTGGCGACGTGATCATCGCCGGCTCGGTTAGCGACGAGGAGGCCAAAATGATCTATCCGGACGGCTGGACTGCCCCTCGTCCCTACCTGCGCATCGTTGCCGACCCCACCCAAGGCTGAGGGCGCCGACGGGCGTGCACCCGTTCACTGCGCAACGGCAATGAGGTTGCTGCGCAGGAAGGCGATTTGGTCGGCGCACACTCGGTTCAACCACTCCCCGGCGAACAGGTCAAAATGCCCTATGGGGTAACGGCTTAACTCGCCCCGAGGAGCTTCTTCGGCGACGCGAATCGCGGGATCCGGTGGCGTGATCGCGTCGTGGTCGCACACATTGACCAGCAGAGGGCAGGTCACCTGGTCGGCTTTGGTGGCGGGCCGATCCGATCGCAAGTGCAACGCGATACGGGCAGCAACGGCGGGCTCCCAACCGATCGGGTCGGGTGGCAGAATCGCCTCGAATCCAGCTCTCGCATCGGGTGTGGTCATCATCGCCACCGTGCCGGGTTCGCCAACCAGATCGACGTAGATGGGGTCGCGGCCGCGGCGGGCGCGCAGCGCGTCGCGAAGAGCCCGCACAGCCAGCCGGTAGGTGGCGACACGACCGGCCGAGCGCATCGCCGCCGCCGCCGCCGCGCGACCGTCGACGAAGGGGTTTTGGATGATAGCCGCGCCAATACGTGGGTTGGCGGCGGCGGTGGCCAGTACATGCCCCCCGCCGAAAGAGGTCCCCCACAGCGCCATTCGGTCCGGATCGACGCTATCCAGGCCGCGCGCGTAGTCCAGTGCCGCGCGCAAGTCTGCTCGCTGTCGGCGGATGTCGATCAGACCGCGCGGTACGCCCCCGCTGGTGCCGGAATGGCGGTAGTCGAAGGTGAGCGCGGCGATCCCCGCGGCGGCGAACCGCGTCGCGAACTCGGGCAGCGCGGCGCTGCGGATGCCACCGATGCCGTGAGCCATCACGACGCACGGGTGAGTGGCGTCTGTTCGTGGCCGGTACAGCCAGCCGTCGCAGCGATCGCTGCCGGAACTGAAGGCGAGGTCTTCGCGTACCACCTCGAAATGCGGGTGGGCGGGGTGGATCGGACTATCGGGTGTGGACATGGCAGCGATGCTGGGCCTTAATGTCGACATGAAGTCAAGCGATGAAGATGGCGACGTGTCGATCAGCGAGCTGGCGAAGCATTTCGGCGTCGCTACCCATGTGCTGCGCCACTGGGAATCCGTGGAACTGCTGGTTCCGCACCGCTCCTCAGTGGGCCATCGTGTCTACGGGCGCGCGGATCGGTTTCGGGTTGCGGCGATCCTGCAAGCCAAGCGTGCCGGGATGGGTCTGGAGGACATTCGGGAGATCCTCACCGCGGCCACCCCGGCGAAGCGCAACGCGGTGTTGCACCGGCAGCGCGATCAGCTGATCGCGCGCATCGCTGATGCGCAGTCAGCGCTGGCCCTGGTGGATTCCGGGTTGAATTGCGAACACGGCGACGTGGCCATGTGCCCCCGGTTTCAGTCGGTCCTTGCCGAACGGGTCGACAACCGATCAGCCGCCGGCGATGTGGCCGGCGATTGATAGGTCATGTTTGCCGCGGGCCAGCGCCACATGTTCAGCCACGCCACCGGGGCAAGCGGGAGGACCGCCCACATTCCGGGAACGTAGCTGTAGCCCGGTTGGTCGAGGAACGAGAAGCACAACGAAATGAGCGAGTTCGGTGATGCCCAGCGACGCGGAGAACGCCCAAGCCAGGTAGCAGCCGAATGCCGGAGCCCTCATCATCAGGACCGGGATGAGCAGCCACATGCCCACCGACACCAGAAGCAACAGGAGGACAGACTCCGAGGTGACGGCTGGTGACGGCAGCGCGGTCACTTCGGCGGTGGGCGAAGAAGCCCATCTGCTCTTCCTCGACCCGACCCGATGCGCCAGGAACAGGGCCAGGGCGATGAAGTACGGGATCCGGATGTCGGCCCAGCTGCCGCGGTTGGGCAGCAGCAGCCCGCCGGCGAATCCCGCAGGTGAACACGTGCATAGTGACCCGCCCGCAAGCCAGATGACCCAAAATCAACGTTGACATCGTGGTCGCTATTGCCAGCGCGATCGATGTCGGGGGCTTACGGTGCTGTCTGTTTGGGCGCATCGCCTAGGCGTCTTTTCGTCTGAACTTCGCAGCGGCGTGGCCGTATTCGGCTGTCACAGGAAATGGGCGGGCGTGTCTACAACCACGCGGATAGTTGGGTGCGGCATCGCCGTGGTGACACAGCATGCGCATCGACCGGCGCGGCGAGAGCGTCCATCGACGCCACGGTCAGCAGGGCCGTCATAGCGACGCGTCCCGGCCGTCACGGTCTGCCGCGGGTGTTCGTCGTGGTCTTCCCCGGTGGTTGCTCCGACGCTTCTGACAGCAGGCGGATCACCAGACGGTCGAATTCTTCACCCCACCCGGCGTTGTCGGTGCGTGCCAGCCCGCCGACCTCGACCGTCAGAGCACCGCCGCCTTCGTCTCTGCTGATCTTCACCCAGATCCGTCGCCGACGAATGATCAGCGAGACCAGCAGGCCGGCCATCATCGTCATGGCGAACACCAGCACCCAGATCTGCGCCGGATCATGTGACACCTGCAGACTCACGAAGTCGGTGACCGCGTCGAAACGGACCACCGTGCCGTCGTCAAGGCGTGTCTCCTCGCCCAGACGCAGGTTCACCCTGGCCATCCGATTGAGACGACCCTGCCCGATCATGCGCCTGTCCAACGCGAAAATCGATTGCGGGCGACCGGAATCCAAGCCGGTATCACCCTTGTAGATGTCGATCGCCACGGCGGGATCATTGAGGGCGGGGAACGCCGACGACAACAGTGTGCCGTCGAATTGCGCCGTCGGCGCCAGCAACCCTGCCAGCGCGATCTGATTCTTGCGGCGCTCATCGGGGTCGGGGTAGCTGCCCGCCGGCGGGTCGAAACGCACAGCGCCCGAAGACAGCAACGTCTGCAGGTCCTCGGGCTGCCACTGCAGGGTCTGGGTGCGCGTCTGCCCGTCCGGGAAGGTGACCGTGAACGTCGGTGCGTAGCCGTGCCCGAGCAGATACACTCGGTTGCCGCCGACCCGCAGTGGTTCGTTGACTCTCAGCTGATAAGCGTTCCAGGTATCGTTTACCAGGTCGTCCCCGGCCTGATAGACGGTGTCCGCGGCGAACGACACCGCTTGTCCGCTCGGCAGGAAACTAACCTCGAAATCATTGACGCGCAGGCAGATTGGGTATAGCGCGGTACCGTCAACGGTTGTGCCCGCACGAAAGGCATCAAACGCCGCGGGCGAAGCCGAACAGAATCCTGGTCCCCCGTCGGCAATCACGATGACGTTTCCCTCGTAACCGAACAGTTTCCCGGCCGCGATGGAAACGAGCAGTCCAATGAGCGAGAAGTGGAAAACCAGGTTGCCCGCCTCCCTCAAATAGCCCTTCTCCGCGGAGACTTCGACGAAGCCGTCGTTGCTGCGGGTGGTCCTGCGCCATCGGCGCAAGCTGTCGGAGACTGCGACGCCGAGGGCGTCAGGGTCCCCCTCGATGACCATTACACGGTGCTTCGGGAGCCGGCTGAGATTGCGCGGCGCCGGCACCGGTATTGCCGCAAGGCTGCGGGCATGCTCGATCAACCGCGGTGTCAGACACCCGATCAGCGAGACGAACAGCAAGACGTAGATCGAGGTGAACCAGACGCTGGAGAACACGTCGAACACCTGTAACCGGTCCAGCCACGGACCGAGTCGCGGATTGTCGGCGAGATAGCCGGCTACGGTCGTCGGGTTGACCGTGCGTTGCGGCCACAACGCGCCCGGTATCGCCGCAAATGCCAGCAAGAACAACAAGACGAGCGCGGTGCCCATCGAGGTGAGGGCACGCCAGGTGTTGCGGACATAGGCCAACGCTCGTCTCATATCGGCAACGTGGTGTTGGTGACGAACGCGTCACGGATCCAGGTGACGAACTCGTTCCACAAGCCGGTCACCAAAGCCAATCCCACGGCGACGAGCAGGACACCCCCGAAAATCTGAATCGTCCTGGTGTGCCGGCGAAGCCACCCCAGCGCATGTACCGCACGTACTGAACCCAATGCGAGTAGGAGGAACGGAATACCCAGACCCAGACAGTAGGCAATGACCAGCACCACACCGCGGGCGATGTTCGATCCCTCGGTGGCCGAGGCGACCGCGATGACACCGGTGAGCGTAGGTCCCAGACACGGCGTCCAGCCGAGCCCGAAGACCGCCCCGAGTAGCGGGGCACCGCCGACGGTGGACACCGCCTTCGGCGTGAACCGGGCCTGGCGCTGCAGTGCCGGGATGAAGCCCATGAACACCAGGCCCATCACGATCGTGAGGACACCGCCAATCCGCTGCAGCAGCAACTGGTTGCTGATGACTGTGGAGGTAAGGCCCAAAATCGCGATGGTGCCCATCAGGAATACCACGGTGAAACCAAGGATGAACAGCCCTGCGGCACCGGCGACCCGTAAACGCACCCCACGTGATCTAAATCGGCTGTCCTCGTCGACGCCAACCACGGCAGCGAGATAGGACAGATACCCCGGCACCAGGGGCACCACGCACGGAGACGCGAACGACACAATCCCAGCCAGCACCGACACCAGCAGTGCCGGCACAATATTGCCTGACATTGCGATCTCGGTGAAACCGTTCATCGGCGCCAATGCATGTCGAACCACATCCTCAAGAAATCTACGTACTTACTACATAGAGTAGTAAGTTAGAACCATAACTGCCCCGCACGTTCTCATGGCCCGAGCCCGCGAGGACCATCTCAACGTCCGTTAGTATGTTGCCATGACTGATCCGCCTGTCGACAGCTGCGATCTGTTGTGTCTTGATCTGCCGCACGCCGAAGCCATCCGTGCCTCGCTGCCGGCACCGAGCAAGGTGGAGTCGGCGGCCTCAGCCGCCAAGGCGCTGAGCGATCCCACCCGCCTGATGATCGCGACGGCGTTGAGCAACGGTGATGAGTTGTGTGTCTGCGATATGGCCTGGGTGGTCGGCTCGGCGCAGAACCTGGTGTCACATCATCTGCGGCAGTTGAAGAACGCCGCTTTGGTCGCTTCTCGCCGCGACGGCAAGCTGGTGATGTATCGGCTCACCCCGCTCGGCGTCCACTTGACTGCCGCCGTACTCGCTTCGGTTCGCGTTGAGGGGGTCAATCGTGTCTGATGCGTGCTGCGGACCGCAGCCTGAGGGTCAGCAGTCCGGCGAACCCGAGTCCGGACCTGAAAAGCTTTGGCAGGTACATGAATTGCAGGCCGTGGCGTGGCCAAGGATGAACCCGCCTCGGTCGAGTCCGATGTTCGTGGGGGGTGAGTGGCCGGAACATAGCCGGTGAACCCGCCGAGCAGCCAAATATGGACACCCTCCCCACCGCTGTCGCGGCGCCAGGCACCGGTTCACCGGGCGCTCGATGCGATCCTCGTCGGCTGATCCCTCGTGGGCTGATCGCCGTTGTCGCCGGCGGCGGGTTGCTGTGGAGCAGCTTTCCACCGACAGACTGGTGGCCCGCCGCTTTCGCCGGACTCGCTCTGCTGGGCTGGGTCCTGGCCCACCGCAACACCACAGTGCTCGGCGGCCTGGGCTTTGGCTTCGTCTTCGGCGTGGCGTTTTACCTGCCTCTGTTGCCGTGGACCGGTGCTCTGGTCGGCATGGTTCCGTGGTTGGCTTTGAGCACTCTGTGCGCGGCGTTTACTGCACTGTTCGGTGCCGCCGCCGTGGCACTGCGCGATCAACCGGGTTGGCCGATGTGGTGGGCCACCTGGTGGGTCGCTGTGGAACTGTTGAAGAGTGCCGTGCCCTTCGGCGGATTCCCTTGGGGTGTACTGGCTTTCGGCCAATCCAGCGGGCCGCTGGCGCAACTGGCACCCTGGGGAGGACCTTCCCTGATCTCGTTCACCACGACGCTGATCGGTTTCACCGTCACGGCGGTGCTCGTTGGTCCGGGTCCACACCGACGGCGCAGCGCGGTAGTCGCGCTGTCAACGGCACTGTGTCTGGCGGCCCTCACCGGACTCGCCTGGGAGCCCTGGCGTTCGGATCGTGAGAAACAGACTCTGGTGGTTGCGGCGGTGCAGGGCAACGTGCCGCGCCTCGGCCTGGACTTCAACGCACAGCGGCGCGCCGTGCTGGACAACCACGTTCAGCAGACTCTGCGTCTCGCCGACGACGTTCGCGCCAGTAGCGCGCCCCAACCCGATCTGGTGGTGTGGCCGGAAAACTCCTCCGACATCGACCCATTGATCAACAACGATGCAGCGCAACAAATCGACACTGCTGCACGGGCGATCAACGCACCCATTCTGATCGGCGCGGTCCTGAGCAACCCACCACAAAGCACCGACCCCAGATCCACCTCGAACACCATGATTCTCTGGTCACCCGAGGACGGACCCGGCGCCCGCCACGACAAGAAGATCCTGCAACCGTTCGGTGAATATCTACCGTGGAGAGGGTTCTTCCGGCTCTTCTCCGATTATGCGGAGCGCGCCGGCTTCTTCGTTCCCGGTGCCGGCTCCGGTGTCGTCGAAGCCGCCGATGTCTCCGTCGGAGTCGCTACCTGTTGGGAGGCGGTTTTCGACCGTGCTCCTCGTGAATCAGTTCGTAACGGCGCCCAGGTGTTGGTCATCCCGACCAACAACGCCACCTTCAACGAAACTATGAGTCGGCAGTTTCTCGCGTTCGCGAAGATTCGCGCCTTCGAGCACCGACGGCCGGTCGTGGTGGCAGGCACCACCGGCGTCAGCGCCATCATCACGCCGGACGGCCGGGTTGTCGATGAGACAGCCTTCTTCACCGCCGACTATCTGATCAGCCGCATTGAACTCAACGACGAACTCACCCCGGCCACGCGGTGGACCCCGATCATTCACGGGGTTGTCACCGCTTTGGCAATCGCTGCGCTCTTGTTAGCGGCGATCCAGCGCTACACGCCGTCGTGGCGCAAATCGTCAAGCGGATGATGCGAGCAAGTCCGTCGGCCCGACCACGAGTATCTACTATTCGAGATAGTAGGTACGTGAATCCCGATGATGCAGAGGAAAGATGGCCAGAAAGCAAAGGAACGAACGTATGAGCACCGTGCGACTGGCGGTCCTCATGGTCGCGATCCTGACACTACTGTCTGCCTGCTCGAACGCGGGAACTGGTGCGCAAGCTGGGAACTTCGACTTCGTATCGCCCGGCGGCAAGACAGTCATCTACTACGACCCAGCGGACTCGCGAAGCACTATCGGAGCGTTGAGCGGTCCGGATCTGATGACAGACGAAACCGTCAGCCTGTCCGACTTCACCGGCAAGATCGTCGTCATCAACGTTTGGGGATCATGGTGTGCCCCGTGCCGCACCGAGACTCCCGAACTCGAACTGGCCTTTAATGAATACCGTTCCCGCGGCGTCGAGTTCCTTGGCATCGACGTTCGCGACGATCTCCAGGCAGCACGTGACTTCAAGACCGACCGCAACGTCAGCTACCCATCCATCTTCGACCCCGAGATGCGCACCCTCATCGCCCTGGGCCGCAACTATCCCACCAGTGTGGTTCCCACCACCATGGTGCTTGATCGCCAACACCGAGTGGCAGCGGTCTACCTGATGGCTTTACTCGCCGACGACCTAAGACCGCTGCTGAATCGCCTTCTGTCGGAATCCTAGTGTTGGCGAGGTTCTTTAGCTCTGAAGTTGCCGGGCTGGGATGCGGCACAGACCAACCGAAGAGCGTACCTGCCCAGTGCCGACCAGATGTTTCCGCAGTTGACGATGTCTCACTTTCTGTCATGTCGGGCGACATCATGGGTTGACTCGACAGCTGTCGACTGGGCGAGTGAACTGGCTGAGGCTTGGGCAGCGGAGTCGGGCCGGTCGGCGCTCACGGGCCTGATGACCAACTGATGCCCTCGGTCGCGGATCAGCGCTCGTACGGGCAGGCGGCGTGCCAGGCCGCGCGTCAGGGCCTCGGAGGTCACCGCTCGCTCCAGAGTCGGCGCATTCTCTCGATGGCAGTTGATCGTGACCCCAGACGGCAGACCCGCCAGGGGAAGCGCGGAGGCGAGCTGCGTTGCACTGCCAAGGGCGAGAACGCGCTCACCAGACGTGGCCAGGGCTCCTCGCCAACGCGCGGCGTGGAGTCCATCACGAACCGCATCGAGCGTCGTGCGCGGTTGCAGCGTGGCCTAAAGGGCGCGGGTCGGCGAACTCAGGATCGGCAGCGCATTCATACGCAAGATCGGGAAGTCGCCGGCCTCGATGGCTGGGAGGGCGGCGTCCACGACGCGCGCAGTCGTACGCAGCTGATCGACGTGCGAGCGCAGAGCCGGTTTGAGGGTGGCTGTCCTGCCGAGACTTGCGAACGTCTCATCGAAGTTCTCGATGGTGACCAAGCGAGCCGTCACTCCGGCCGCATCGGCCCGTTCCATCAACTCGGCGACCGCTGGCAGTGCACTGCTCGGGTCGCGCGTCAGCCACCACAGCCCGCCGGGAAGCGCGTCAGCGATTGCGACGGCGTCGTTGAGCATCGTCATCACGCTGGCGTCCCGGCCGCTGTACCCGATGACGGCCAGGCCGAACCGACGGCTGCTGTCGAGGAACGCCTGACGCAGCTTGGCGTCTTGTGATTGAAGCTCACTTTCGAGGTTCTTCAGTGCGTGCTCGCGAAAGTCGCCGTGCAGCTTGACTAGCAGGGGGAAGTCATCGTCACTCAGCGCGAGACTGGCCCGCGCAGGATCACCAAGCGCTGCGATCCCCAGGCGCGGACGCGACGAGGTTGTGAGCGCCGCTCGCGCACTCTCGGCCGCCTGCTCGACGAGGTCGTCGAAGTTTGTCGTCAGCCCGAGGTCGACGAACCCCTCGGCGATCAGGGCGCCGAGCACGCGTTGCCCATACGAGGGCAAACGGTCCTGGAACAGGCCACGGAGGTACTGACGTCGGGGCCCATCGTCGGGCAGAGCCAGGGAGAAGGCGGTGCTGTAGTCGCTGGGATCACCGATGGGAGGCATGCCGTTTATGCCGTCGTAGTAGGCGAGGATCGACCGCCGCGTATCTTCGTCGCCAAGGTTCAGGTCCTGGTGGACGAGGTGATGTGCGTCGGCGTACAACCGCGACAGGAGATCAAGGACGACCCGGCCAGCGGTCGGGACTTGAGCCGAGGCACTTGCGCCCGCACCGAACAGCCATGCGATCCGCCGACCCTCTACGGCCCACTGGCGAGAGAAGGTGCCAAGGTCGACGACCGCAACGCTCAAACCCGGAGCCTTCCTGCTCGTACGGACCGTTGGCGGTCACATATCGACTGTCTCATTGAGTGCAGACAGCGCAGCAGTGAGACACGCGGTGTTCTCTATACCCCTAGGAGTTTCGGGCAGTTGTGGGACAGTCACGCTGGCTCCGTGTCGGCAAAAATTGGTGGTCAGGCTCGGCCGCCAGCAGTACCGTCGGCCTAATCTATTGATTGGCGGAGGTGTGGTGATGGCGGAGCGGACACCCAAGAAGGTGGTCGTATCCGCAGCGGCCGCCAAGAAGGCCGGCGCCCGAGCTACAAAAGCTTCCGCCAAGCTGGAGGGCAGGGTGATTCCGGCGGATCATCGACGTTCTGCGGCGGTCAAGGCGTACCTCGCGAAGCAGCAGTCGCCGAAGCGCTGAGGTGGAACCACCTCAACGGGCTGTCCTTGCCCTCTCGGGTACCTTCGCCTCACATGGATTCTGGGGGCCAAAGGCATCTGAGGAGACGTGCATGGCTGATCAGCTACGCCTGGGCAGACCACGGACGTTGTCGTTGTCGGCTAGGGCGTCGCGTAACCGGACGATCTCGTCGTGTTGGGCGGCCAGTCGAGAGATTGCGCTTTTGCGGAATTGCTCGTGGGTGGCGATGTCGGCATCGCGGTCAGCCAACCATTGGCGCAGCTTGACGACCTCGTCCTTCAACCGCCGAATTTGTTTTTCCCGTTGGTCGTTGTCGATGTTGAGGGCGCGCTGGCGTTCGCGCCGCGCTTCGAATTCTTCCTTGAGGTGCAGATAGGTGCTGTAGAGAGCGGCGCGAGTGACTCCAGACTCTGCAGCGAGCGTCTTTACGTCGCAACCACCTCCTGCGGGTATGTCTCCGCGCAGCAGCCTGTCGGAGGCGGCCCTGATGCGCGATTCGATTTGTTCGCGCTGCTGTTGGCTAACTCGGCCCATGTGTCGGCGTCTCTAGGGATCCTGCTGGCCGCCGGTGCTGGCAGCATCGATGCCGTCGATCACCCGTTGAGCGCGGCTCAGTTCGGACTGCAGGCGTTGACGTTCGGTTTTCTGGGTCTTGCTCAATGAGCCCAGGAAAGTCGTTGTCGATTTCACGGCTTCCGACCACGTGTCGCGGTGACGAGCGTGGTGGGTTGCCTGTGGGCAGCGAGCTGCGTCGCACATACCGATCAGGGGCTTCTCGGCGGTTGGTGTCCCTGCAATCTTCAGGCACAGGGCACGGGCGGGGTCGCTGAACCAGCAGTAGTTCGCCACAGCTAGATGCAGCGTCTTGGCGCGTCGTGAAAGCAGGTTACGAAGCTGTTGATCGTTGGGGAGGACCTTCGGGGATGCCTGCTCGCGGTCGAGTCGGGCGTCGATGCTGCCGAAGTAGTCGATGAGTTCGCGGGCGCCGGGCCCCGCGGGCATGACCCCCCGCTCGAAGTCGGCGAAGGCCTCCAGTGTCAGCTCAATGTTTCGGCTCTGTTCGTGCTGGCTGATCTCGGCCCACAGCTTGGCTTGAGCCCCGCCGGGGCGGGCCGCGTAACCCTCGGTGGTCACCACGGAGACGTGTTTGAGTTGCACCTTGGCCGCCAGAAGCCCCGCTGGCCGGTAAGCAAGTTCGATGGCAAGCCGGCGGCGCAGCATCCGCAGGGTGAACGTCTCATCAGGAATCGGTTGCAGTGAGGGGGACCCGTTTGGTGGTCCAGTCGCTATGCGACTTGGGGTTGGTGGGTCGTGGTCCACTGTAGAGCGAACTC
>NZ_LQOL01000034.1 GCF_002101555.1 Mycolicibacterium canariasense | reverse complement strand
GCCAAAAACTGGCATCAAAAAAACAACCATCCCACGTAGCAGGAAGACGGGGAGTCCCCCACCAAGATGGCCAAAAAACAACAAACAAAAACCACCAAACACACTATTGAGTTCTCAAACAACACGCCCGATTCCGACCGCGCAACAAGTCCGCGGCTAAAAGCCGCGGTCCGTAGTGCGGGCAGTGAGGTACTCCCCCGTTAAGGGGTGTCACTCTCGGATTTGGTCTTCGCTCTCCGGCCGAGGCCGTGTCGCTCTGACCTGGAATAAGTTACGTCAGGGCTAACAGCGAGTCAAATCCCCAGGTCAGCGCCCTATTTTTGCTGGTCAGAGGCAGTCACTCGGCGCACCCCGGCGATGTGGCGCTTGCCACGCCGCAACACCAGCCAACGGTCACGTAGGAAATCCGTCGATTGTGGTATCCACTCGGCGCTTTCCACCCGCGCGTTGTTGACGTACACGCCGCCCTCGGCGACGGCCCGCTTGGCCTCACCGCGACTCTTCGACAGTCCCGTCGTGACCAGCAGGTCGGTGATCGCATCGGGTCCGCCCGGTGTCAGCTCGGCGACCTCCCCGTTGCCGGCCTCGCTGAGTGCCGCCGCAAGAGTCGGTTCGTCGAGGTCGGCCAGTTCCGCACGCCCGAACAGCGCCTGACTGGCCAGCTCCACCGCATCGGTGGCGGCCTGTCCGTGCACCAGCGTCGTGAGCTCCCGGGCCAGCCGGCGTTGCGCGGCCCGTTCATGTGGGCGTTCCTCGGTCGCCGTCTGCAACGCGCCCAGTTCCTCGGCGTCCAGGAAGGTGAACCAGCGCAGATAGCCGATGACGTCCGCGTCGCCGGTGTTGACGAAGTACTGGTACCAGGCATACGGCGACGTGAGTTCCGGGTCCAGCCACAGGTTGCCGCCACCGGTGGACTTGCCGAACTTCTTGCCCTCGGAGTCGGTGACCAGCGGGGTCGTCAGCGCATGCACGGTCGCCCCGGACTTCTGCCGCACCAGGCGGGCACCGGCGACGATGTTGCCCCACTGGTCGGACCCGCCGATCTGCAGCGCGCAGCCATGCCGGCGATGCAACTCCACGAAGTCGTTGGCCTGCAGCAGCATGTAGCTGAATTCGGTGTACGAGATGCCGTCGCCTTCGAGCCGGCGCCGGACCGTGTCGCGGTCGAGCATCACGTTGACCGAGAAGTACTTGCCGATATCCCGCAGGAACTCGATGGCCGACAGTGGCCCGGTCCAGGACAGGTTGTTCTCCACGATGGCACCGGTCGGCGACGTATCGAACTCGACGAACCGCTCCAACTGGCCGCGTATCCGGTCGGCCCAGTCGGCCACGGTATCGGCGGTGTTCAGGGTCCGCTCCCCGGTGTCGCGCGGGTCGCCGATCATCCCGGTCGCTCCCCCGGCCAGCACGATCGGCCGATGTCCGGCCTGCTGGAATCGACGCAGCGTGAGCAGTGGGATGAGATGGCCGGCGTGCAGGCTGGGCGCGGTGGGGTCGAATCCGGAATAGACCGTCATGGGGCCGGTGGCCAGGTCGGACGCCAGCGCGTCCCGGTCGGTCGACTGCGCGATCAGGCCGCGCCATTCCAGCTCTTCGAGGATGCCCGTGCTCACGGTGCCATCTTCCTGCATCAGTCGCTGCTTCCCGGCACCGGCGCCCGCGGACTGCGCCGGTAGGCCGACACCTCCGGATGGCCCGCCAGCCAGAACCGCCACGGCCGGTCCGCGGCGGTGCTCACACCCACCCGCGGGCCGGGCACGGCCCCGGTGACCGGATTCAGCCGCAGTCGCACCGGACTGGCTTCGTCACCGAGGTCAATACCGTTGTCCTCCATGAGGATTCCCAATGCCGAACACAAGTTCCCGGGCCCGCGCGCCAGTGCAGGGGTCGGTACGGCCACACCCCGGCGGGTACGGGCCACGTCCTCACCGTCGGTCACCACCGCCGCCCGCAAGAGCACGGCGGCCGCGACACCCTCGGGCCCGCAGACGACATTCGCGCACACATGGATCCCGTGGCTGCGGTAGGTGTACATCCGGCCGGCGGGCCCGAACATCACGAGGTTGCGCGGCCGCGGACCGCGGTAGGAATGCGCCGCCGGATCCGGCCAGGGCTCGTCCACCGGCCCGCCGTAGGCCTCGACCTCGACGATCCTGGCGACCACGCCACGACTGCCCAGCTCGGCACCCAACAACAACCGCGCCGCGGTCACCGGGTCCACCGCCAGCGCATCAGCTAAATCCCGTCGCTCCGCTCGCCCGTCACCCACATCCCGTCGCTCCGCTCGCCCGTCACCCACATCCCGCCGCTCCGCTCGCCCCACAACACCGCATTGTGCCCGGCCCCTTGACACCTCCTCATCACGGGCGCATTATTCATCGCATGATGACTTCATCGACCGATGAATTATCTCGACGGGACGCCGAACCGGCGGTCCGCATCGAGAATCTCCAGGTGACCCGCGGTAAGCGCCGGGCCGTGCGCGATCTGTCCGTGCAGATCTCGCGGGGCACCATCACCGGGCTGCTGGGACCCTCGGGCTGCGGGAAGACCACCCTGATGCGGACCATCGTCGGCACCCAGATCGTCGCCTCGGGATCGGTGACGGTGCTGGGACATCCCGCGGGGTCCCCCGAATTACGCCACCGCGTCGGCTACGTGACCCAGGACGCCACCATCTACCGTGACCTGCGGGTGATCGACAACGCCCGCTACTTCGCCGCCCTGTACGGCACCGACGCGCAGGCCGCCGAGGACGCCATTGCCGCGGTGGGCCTGAGCGATCATCGAACCGCGTTGTGCGACAACCTTTCCGGCGGTCAGCGGACCCGGGTGTCACTGGCCTGCGCGTTGGTCTCGCATCCGGACCTGCTGGTGCTCGACGAGCCGACCGTCGGACTGGACCCGGTGCTGCGCGTCGATCTCTGGGAGCAGTTCCATCGGCTGGCCAGAGCCGGAACCACCCTGCTGGTCTCCAGCCATGTCATGGACGAGGCCGACCATTGCGGCGACCTCCTGCTCATGCGCGAAGGCCGGTTGCTCGCCCACACCACCCCCACCCGATTGCGAGAGGACACAGGATGTTCGTCACTGGAGGAAGCGTTCCTGTCCGTCATCCGGCACAGCACCGCAGCCTGAAAAGGCCGAGCAGGCTGAGCCCGCGGGCATACCTGGCCACCACCGGCCGGATCCTGCGCCAGCTGGCCGGTGACCACCGCAGCGTGGCGATGATCGTGGTGGTGCCCACGCTGATCATCACGCTGATGTACTTCATGTTCGATAACGTGCCGCACCGGCCGGGCACGCCGTCGCCGTTCAACAACGCCTGCCTGATCATGCTCGGCGTCTTCCCGCTGATCGTGATGTTCCTGATCACCTCGATCACCATGCAGCGCGAACGGGTGTCCGGCACGCTCGAACGGATCTTGACCACGCCGCTGCGCCGGTTCGACCTGCTCGCCGCCTATGGCACGGCCTTCTCCATCGCGGCGGCCGTCCAGGCCACGCTGGCCTGCCTGGTGGCGTTCTGGTTGCTGGGTTTCGACACCGCGGGCAGCCCGGCCCTGGTGTTCCTCATCGCCATCGTCAACGCGGTGCTGGGCGTGGGCCTGGGCCTGTTGTGCAGCGCGTTCGCCCGCACCGAGTTCCAGGCCGTGCAATTCATGCCCGTGGTGATCGTCCCGCAGCTGCTGCTGTGCGGCATCATCGTGCCACGCGAGGTGCTGCCCGAATGGCTGCAGTGGATCAGCAATGCGCTGCCGGCCAGCTACGCTCTGGAGGCACTGCAACAGGTCGGCGCGTACAGCGAACCCACGGCGATCGCGGTCCGTGATATCGCGGTGGTCATCGGATTCGCGATCCTGGCCCTGGCGCTGGCAGCGGCGACCCTTCGGCGCCGTACCCCATGAGGAGACCGTGACCACCCACAACACCGAACCCAAACGCCCCGGGCGCCCGCCCGGGGCGTCCGACACCCGCGATCGGATCTTGGAAAGCGCTCGGGAACTGTTCTCCCGCAACGGTTTCGACAAGACTTCGATCCGCGCGATCGCGACGGCCGCCGGCGTGGACGGCGCCCTGGTGCATCACTACTACGGCACCAAGCAGCAACTGTTCGCCGCCGCCATCCAGATCCCGATCGACCCGATGCAGGTGATCGGACCGCTGCGCGAGACGCCGGTGGACGAGATCGGCCTGATGCTGCCATCGCTGCTGCTGCCGCTGTGGGATTCGGAGATGGGCAAGGGTCTCATCGCGACGCTGCGCTCGATCCTCGGCGGCGCGGACGTCAGCCTGGTGCGCACGTTCCTCCAGGAGGTGATCGCCGTCGAGGTCGGCTCCCGGGTGGACGACCCACCGGGCTCCGGGCCGATCCGGGTGCAATTCGTGGTGTCCCAGCTGGTCGGTGTGGTGGTGGCGCGCTACATCCTGGAGCTCGAGCCGTTCGCCTCGCTGCCGCCCGAGGCGATCGCCAAGACGATCGCGCCGAACCTGCAGCGTTATCTCACCGGGGAGCTGCCTGGCCTGAGCTGACCAGGCGGTCATGCTCGGCGTCGTCGGTCACCGCGACGGCTTCGTCGATCAGCAGCACCGGGATGTCGTCGACGATCGGATACGCCCGCCGCAACCGCGGGTTGTACAGGCACTCGCCGGCGACGTACACCAGCGGTCCGCGATCTTGCGGGCAGACCAGGATGCTCAGCAGTTTGGAATCGACCACGACCGCAGGTTATCCGCCACCCAGCGGCGGGCCGCTGATGGTGAAGCCACCCAGCACACTGTCGTTGGCGGGGTTGTAGGTGTTGATCCCGATCGTGGTCGGGTTGGACGGCTGGACGGTGCGCGCCTGCGTCTTGCGCTGGAAGTCCACTGTCGCCTTGAGCGCATTGATCAGCGGAACCTGATTCGGCCGCCTGTCCAGGCCGTCCTTCAGTTCGGAGTAGTTGCCCTTCGACGGCATGAAGCCGAGCGCCCGCAACTTGAGCGCATCGTGGATCAGGTTGGAGATCTGACCGCCACCGGCGCCGGTGTCGTACTCGGCGGCGATGTCGTCGAGCACGTCGGCGCTGGCGATCCCGGATCCGAAGGCGGCCATCAAGCCGGTCGCCACCGCGACGCCTGCGATCGCGCGTCGCCAGCCGGTCGCCCGCTGTGACTCCGGTGCCATAGATCCTCCATTGCGTTGCGTCGTCACGGGGAGCCTAACAGCGTGGTGGGTGCCGGGCACCGTCAAAGATCCCCGAGCTCAGCCCGAACCGCCGCCGTCAGGCGCTTGTACTGACTCGTATCGGCGTCCAAATACCAGGCGTTACGCGAGGCCTTGGGGAGGCCCGCCGCACGCAGCGGACCGACCATCGGACGGTAGGACGCGCTGAGCGTCATACCCGGCGTCACGTACACGATGTCCGGTCCGGCGCCCACGGGCAGCGCCGCCAGCGCGTCGTTGAGTTCGGCACTGGGCACGCTGCCGCCCGGGCGCAGCGTCACCGCCGTCACCGCCAGGCAGCGGTACGGTAGGTCCAGGCTGTAGGTGACGGCCAGGTCGACCGATTCCACCTGACTGACGGCGTCGTTTACCGCGGCGGTGAAGACTGGACCGCGTGCGGTGCGGATGACGGCGCTGCGGTTGTCGACGAGCCAGTAGTCACCGTCCTCGTCGCGGCGAAACAGCGACTCGGTGGACACCCAGGTGTCGGCGGGGGCGAAAACGCCGCGCTTGACCGACGCCGTCGGGTCCACCGGGCCGCGCGGCTGCGCGAGCAGCACGCCGACCTCGTTGGTCTGCGCCAGCCGCACGAAACCGTGCTCGTCCTCCAGGATCGAGTCGTCGGCGGCGTCGTAGGCGGCCAGCTGCACCCGACCACCGCCGGGCAACGGTCGGCCCTTGCTACCGAACTTGGCCCCGGACACGTTGGCCAGCACCGCCTGCCCGTCGGTGGTGGCGAAGAACTCCACCACGTGCGCCGGATCGAACACCTCGACCACCCGGCGCCACAGCCCGGTCGGCATTCCGGACCCGATGAACAGCCGCACCGGGTGGTTCCCGGACAGCCGGAACGCCGGATCGTCGATCACCTCACCGAGCATCGCCCAGGTGTAGGACACCACCGTCACCCCGTACTGCCGGATCTCGTGCAGGAAACGGTCCGGTGACAGCCCCCGGGACAGGGCGATGCGGGCCCCGCCGACCACGGCGCCGCCGAGACTGACCAGCAGACCCGACTGATGGTGCAGCGGGGTCAGGCAGTAGACCGTGTCACGGTTGCCCAGGTTGGCCGCCGAGGCCGTGCCGAACGCCGAGAGCGCCCAGCGGAAGTTGGTGATCTGGCGGGCCACCAACTGGCCGCCCGCACCGGCGAACGCGACGTAGGCCAGATCGCGGGCGAATCCCGGATTCGGCCTGTACCAGCCGGGCAGGATGACCTTGTCGGGATCGATCTGCTCCATGTCCACCACATCGTCGGCGTCACCGGGCAGATGCAGGTCACGCGTTTCGCCGCCGCCGAGCACCAACACCCGGATCCCCAGGCCGCGAGCCACCTCGAGGTTGCCGGGATCGGCGAGCACGTGGGCGATCCCGCCGATGCGGACCACGTCGGCCAGGTTGGCGTCCGGCGGGATCAGCACCGCCACCGCACCGAGCCGGGACAGCGCGGCGATGGCCACCAGCGCACTGGGACGGGTCTCCATCAGCACACCGACCCGCACACCCTGGCGGATCCCCACCTCGATGAGACCGCGCACCACGTTGTTGACCCGGCGGTCCACCGCCTCGTAGGTGTGCACCCGCCCGTCGAACAGCAGGAACTCGCCATGCGGATTGTGCTCGGCCTGCTCGGACATGATGCGGCCCAGCGAGATCCGGGTGTGATCGTTGACCTGACCGAGGCGCGCCAGCCTGGGCAGCGTGCGTGCGGTTTCCACCGCCAGCGTCCGTGCCGACTTCTGCGCTGCCAGAACGGCATCCGCGGCCGTGCGGGCCAGGCCGAACGCCACCTCGGTGGCCGCCGCGGTGCCCGCGGCCACCCGGGAGGCCAGCGGGACACCGCTTTCGGCGGCCGCGGTCGGCGGGCGGTGCGCCATCGGGACGACATCCTCGGGCAACGGCCCCTCACCGTTGCGCCACTTGACCCATGCGGCCACCGTCGGCCAGGTCTGAGTGGCGGCCTTCGACCCGACGACCAGGCCGAAATGCCCTGCCCTGATCAGATATTCGTATACGTCGGCCTTGGGCGCCGCGCCCCTGATACCGCGCACCGCGGCCGGCTGGCCGATATCGTCGACCTCGCCGACCACCGCCAGGATCGGACAGTCGATATCGGCGAGGGTCACCAGGTCGCCGCGGATGGAGAACCCGCCGGACATCATCCGGTTGTGGGCGATGAACTGCTTGAGCAGCTCGGAGATCGCCGGCCCGGACCACGCGATCCAGCCCTCCGAATCCAGGAAACGACGCTGCTGTTCGCGCGGCAGCAACGCCTCCCGATCATGCAGCTGACGCAGGAAGTCCAGCCGGGCCTGCGCGGTCTTGAGGGGGTCGAGCATCTGAAACCCGGTGCGCGCCAACCACCCAGGGATGTCGATACGGGAGAACACGTGGTCGGCCATGAAGTTGGCCGCCACCGCACCCATATTGGGCGGGATACCCATCGGCAGCGCGGCCAGGGTGTCCACCGGGGAACCGAAGGTGATGATGCTGGCCAGGTCCTGCGCCCGCCGGTAGGCCGCCGTCTGATAGCAGAACATGCCGCCCTGCGAGTAGCCGGCCAGGTGCACGTCGCGTTCGGTCACCTTCTTGACGGTGTCGATGGCCTCGCTGAGCGCCACCACGTGATCGGCGAGATTGCGCTGCATCCCGCCCTCGATCTGATCGGGTGACCCGAAGTCGATGACCCACGGGTCGAGGCCGGCGGTGTGCAGGATGCCCGCCGCGCCGTCGGCCCGGGTCACGTCCCACATATCGGCGGACATCATCATCGGGTGCACCATGAGCACCGGCGGCCCGGGCGTCGCCGCGCCGGGCCGGCTGTCCGGCGGAAAGTACCGGCGCAGCTTGTACATCGGGACGCTCTCGATGATCTGGAACGGTGAGGGCACCGCGCCGGTCTCCAGCCCGCCGTAGCGGAGCACCTCGATCCCGTTCTGCGCGGTGGCCAGAAGACGGCCGACCGGTCCGGTGATCAGTGAGAAATCGACCAACGTCCGCTCCCCTAAAGCCTGTAGTCCATTCCCCCGACGCCCCGCCATCATGGCATAGCGGCACCGGGCGGCCATCGCGAATATGGTGGGTGAATGTCCGGCCCGGCGCCCGCCTAGCCTTATGGGGACATGGCGCATCTTCTCGGGGCCGAGGCCCTCCACCTGGAATACCCCACCAAGGTCGTCTTCGACTCCGTCTCCCTCGGCGTGAACGAAGGTGACCGCATCGGCATCGTCGGTCGCAACGGCGACGGCAAATCCAGCCTGCTCGGCATGCTGGCCGGACGGGTGCGCCCCGACGGCGGACGGGTCACCGTGCGGGGTGGGGTGCGTGTCGGCGTCCTCGACCAGGCCGACACGCTGGACCCGACCGACACCGTCGGGCACGCCGTGGTCGGTGATGTCCCCGAGCACGTATGGGCGGGCGACCCGCGCGGGCGCGACGTCATCGCCGGACTGCTCGGCGACCTGGACTGGGGCGCGGCGCTGGGCACCTTGTCGGGTGGGCAGCGCCGGCGCGTCGCGCTGGCCCGTCTGCTGGCCGGCGATCACGACGTGCTGGCGCTCGACGAGCCCACCAACCATCTCGACGTGGAGGCCATCACCTGGCTGGCCGATCACCTGAAGCGACGGTGGAGCGCCAACGCCGGCGGACTGCTGGTGGTGACCCACGACCGCTGGTTCCTCGACGAGATCTGCACGGCCACGTGGGAGGTGCACGACCGCATCGTCGAACCGTTCGAGGGCGGCTACGCGGCGTACATCCTGCAGCGCGTGGAGCGGGACCGGCAGGCCGCCGCGGTGGAGGCGCGCCGGCAGAACCTGGCCCGCAAGGAATTGGCCTGGCTGCGCCGCGGCGCTCCCGCGCGGACATCCAAGCCGAAGTTCCGCATCGACGCGGCCAACGCCCTGATCGCCGACGTGCCGGAGATCCGCGACAAGGTGGCGCTGCAATCGCTGGCGGTCACCCGATTGGGCAAGCAGGTCGTCGACCTGCTCGACGCATCGGTCAGCTACGACGGCCGGGAGGTGCTGCACGAGGTCGAATGGCGCATCGCCCCCGGCGAACGCACCGGCATCCTGGGCGTCAACGGTGCGGGCAAGTCCACGCTGCTGGGCCTGATCGACGGCACGGTGGAGCCGACCGCGGGCCGGGTGAAACGCGGGAAGACGGTGAAGGTGGCGGCGCTGACCCAGGGTGTGGACAAGTTGGCCGAGCATCTGGACGAACCGGTGCGGGTGGTGCTGGCCCGGCTGGCCACCACCTACACGTTCGGGGCGGGTTCCCGGGCCCAGGAGCTGACCCCCAGCCAGCTGCTGGAGCGGCTCGGATTCGCCAGCGCGCAACTGTCCACCCCGGTCAAGGACCTCTCCGGTGGTCAGCAGCGTCGGCTGCAGCTACTGCTCATCCTGCTCGAGCAGCCCAACGTGCTGATCCTGGACGAGCCGACCAACGACCTGGACACCGACATGCTGGCGGCGATGGAAGACCTGCTGGATTCCTGGCCGGGAACGCTGATCGTGGTGAGCCACGACCGGTACTTCCTGGAGCGGGTCACCGATCAGCAGTACGGCATCCTCGGCGGCCGGTTGCGGCACCTGCCCGGCGGCGTGGACGAGTACCTCCGGTTGCGCGCCTCGCATGCCGCCCAGACCGGCCCCGCGCCGGCCAAACCCGTGGCCCAGGCAGGGCTCTCCGGTGCCGATCTGCGGGCCGCGCAGAAGGAGATCACCTCGATCGAGCGCCGGTTGGAGAAGCTGACCGGCCTGATCGACACCGCCCACCACCGCCTGGCGGAGCACGACCAGGGCGATTACGAAGGGCTGCAACGGCTTACCGGTGAGCTGCGCGAACTGGAGGCCGAAGTCGAACAGCTCGAGGAGAAGTGGCTGGAGCTCACCGAACAGTTGGGCTGACCTCGCTACTATGACGCGGTGCGCTATCTGCTGATGCCGGTGACGCTGTGCGTGCGTTATTTCCCGCAGTTGTTGGCGTGTTACCTGCTCGGCTACCTCGGCCGGATCGGGGCCATCGAGTGGGCGGCGTGGGCCGGCTACGACAACTACCTGTGGGCGTCGCTGATCATGCCGCTGGCCGGTATGGCGCGGCTCGGGTCCTACGTCGCGATGTTCATGGTGATCCGGCCGGGTATTCCGGTGCTGGCCGGACTGCCGCCGCGCTCGGTACGGCAGATCGACATCTTCGCGACCATCATCGTGCCGTTCTTCGCGATCTACCTCGCCTGGCAGATGTTCCGGGAGGACTGGCTGACCTTCGTCTACCGCGCCGGTGACTATCGACTCGACGAGGTGCTCACCTCGAACGCACCCGTCGAGCTGGAACCGAACATGCTGCCGGTCAGCGCGGTGACCATCGCCGTCATCGTCGTCGCGCTGGTGGCCCGGCTGGTTTTCGGGCGACTCAAGGACCGGGCGCCGGGCTGGCTGCTACCGATCCGGGTGTATCTGGACGCGCTGTGGGTGTTCCTGGTGCTGACGGTGTCGGCCAGTCACGGTCTGACACTGCTGATCAATCCGTCGGCGTGGCTGTCCGAACGCCGGATCATCGTGTGGTTCAACCACACTCGGGAAAGCGTTTTCTCGCATTTCACACCGTTGGAGGCGCTGTGGGACGGCGCGGTGTGGGCGGTCAAGACCGCGTTCGGCGGAGCCGCGGTCCCACTGATCTGGCTTGCGGTGGCGTGCATCGTCTACGGCGCGACCACGAAAACCGACTGGCAGGCCGCGGCGCGGCGCGTCGGCGGCGAGCGGTTGGGCCGCTGGATCGACCGTTCCCAGACCACCCGCACCCGGCTGAGCACCGGGTGGAAACGCGTCCCGGGCAGGGTCCGCACCGAGGTATACGACCAGCTGACCGGTCAGATCGGCAAATTCAAGCCGATCACCGACTCGGCGCACGTCATCGCGGCCGGCGGTGTGCTCGCGCTGGCACTTTACGTGCTGGCCTATCTGGGGCTGTCGTGGCTGGACGTGTCGGGTAGCTTCTACCGCGCGCAGCTGGGTTCGGGCTATCTGCTGCGCGGGATGGCCTGGTTGCTGGGCCCGCATGACGTCACGTACTGGTACGGCACCTGGGACGCCCTGGCGCTGGTCTCGCATTCGATCATCGAGCCGTTGCGAATCTGCCTGATCGCCACCACGCTGGCCTGGTGCCTGCAGCACACCGCCGCGCCGTCGCCGGCTACAACCGCAGTCGAATCAGAATCGAGCCATCCGATTTCGTGACGTCCACGGCGTCGGGTTCCGCGCTGGCCGGAATGAGGAAGCTCCACGGCATCGTCACCGCCGCACCGCACGGCGGTCCGGCCGACACCCGCCAGGACCGGTCGCCTTGGACCAGGTAGCCGGTGCAGCCGAAGCCGTCCGCCGGTGCTCCCGATCGTTCGACGACGACGTTCATCAGGACGGTGCCCTCGGGTAGCGCGGCACCGGAGCCGGCGGCCCGCGTCGAACGGCTGACGGTGCGTACCGACCAGGTCTGCCCGTCGACCTCGATCGATTGGTGGGGTGCGGCGATGTGGGCCGGCTGCACGGTGCGCTCGTAGTTCTGCCACGCCGGTCGCACGGTGGTCACCCAGATGACCGCCAGCGCCGCTGCCGCGATCGCGGTACCGATGAGGTTGCGCTGCCAGAGCCGGACGGTCATGTTCCGACCTGCGTGGCGGGTGCGAAGTCGATGACGTCGGTGCGCTGTACCCGTGGATCGTCGAGCGGGATCGCCATGACCAGGCGTGAGTCCTGGCGCCAGTCGTTCACCCAGACCCGCAGGGTGATGGTCGGTGCGCCGGGCGCCACGAGCTCCGGCGGGACGTCGAAGATCCACGAACTGCGGACGGCGATACCGGGGGTCAGGTTGCCGGTGAGTGCGGTGAAGCCGAGCCGGTTGGTCGGCACGTAGGTGTTCGGACCGACGAGCAGGTCGACGGTGGGCACTTGGTCGGTCCGGGTGGTCATGGCCTCCCCGTCGATGGCGACCCAGGTGCCGAGGGCGTCGACGAGGGCGGGCCGGTTCAGCTTCTTGTGGATCCGCGGGCCGATGCGCACGCCGGTGACTTGGGCCGTGATCGCGTCGCCGGTGGCACGCTCGCCCATGCCGGCATGCACGTCGAAGGAGGCGTACACGTCGTCGGGGGTGGGCAGGTTGTGCCACATCCACGCCGCCGCCGCGATCACCACGGTGCTGACCGCCGCATACAGCGCCCGCCTCACGGTCGGCCTCGCACGGGCACCGTCAACTGGGCGTAGTCGTCGCCGCGCACCCAGGCCTGTCCCGCGGTGACGCTGGCCTTGCGTACTTCTTTGTAGACCCGGACCGGCAGCTGCGCGCCGACGGCGAGCGCGTGCTCGGGCAGCCGCCACAGCAG
Organism: Mycolicibacterium canariasense; assembly: GCF_002101555.1. GTDB lineage: Bacteria > Actinomycetota > Actinomycetes > Mycobacteriales > Mycobacteriaceae > Mycobacterium > Mycobacterium canariasense. The sequence goes on along the minus strand of NZ_LQOL01000034.1, from coordinate 100,012 downwards.
CACGATCTCGTCGGTGAGCCCGGGTCCCAGCCGTCCGGCGATCGTGCCGTCGGCCATCCGCATGGGGGCCAGCGCTTCGGCGGCGGGCTGGTCGATCAGCCGGATCGGCTTGTCGACGACACCGGGCAGGGTGCCGATGTTGTGCGCGGTGACCACCAGGCCGAGGTAGTGGCTGCCCGGCTTCGCCGCGAAGAGCACGCGATCGCCCGCCCGCACCTCGGTGACCAGGGTGGCGCGCTGCACCGTCATCTCGAATTCACCGGTGTTGAACGCCTCGCCGGGCGCGATGTCGGTGATGTGGTCGTTGACGGTGTCCAGTCCGCCGAATGCCGCCGTGCCGGCGAGCACGGCCACCAATGCCACCCGGCGCCACTCCTTGAAGCCCCACCCCGAGACCCAGCGCCACAGACGCTGCCGGACGCCCACGGTCGGTGTGGCGGCGCTCCCCCCGGGCTCCATGGCTGCCGATAGTACCTAGCGCAGTCCGATCCGCAGTCGATCCAGCGTGTCTCGCACGACGCCGAGCTGGCGGGCCACCTGGACCGGTGCGGTGCCGCCCCTGGCGTCCCGGGAATCGACCGAGCCCGCGATGGTGAGCACCTCGCGCACCTGGGCGGTCAAGCCGGGATGGATACCGGCGAGCTCGTCGTCGGCGAGTTCCTCCAGTCCGACGCCTCTGGACTCGGCCGCCTTGACCGCCGCTCCGGCGGCTTCGTGCGCCACGCGGAACGGAATACCTTGGCGCACCATCCATTCGGCGATATCGGTGGCCAGCGTGTAGCCCAGCGGCGCCAACTGCGCCATCCGGTCGGTGTCGAAGGTGAGGGTGCCCACCAGCCCGGCCATCGCGGGGAGCAACAGGTTGAGCTGCGCCACCGAGTCGAAGACGGGCTCCTTGTCCTCCTGCAGGTCCCGGTTGTAGGCCAGCGGTTGCGCCTTCAGCGTGGCCAGCAGCCCGGCCAGATTTCCGATCAGCCGGCCGGACTTACCGCGGGCGAGTTCGGCGATGTCCGGGTTCTTCTTCTGCGGCATGATCGAACTGCCGGTCGACCACGCGTCGTGCAATTTCACGTAGCCGAATTCGGTGGTGCTCCACAGGATGATGTCCTCGGCCAGCCGGGACAGATCCACCGCGATCATCGCGAACACGAAGGCCGCCTCGGCGGCGAAATCCCGCGCCGCGGTGGCGTCGATGGAATTGTCTGCGGCCGTGGCGAATCCGAGTTCGTCGGCGATCGCGTCGGGATCCAGACCCAGCGACGACCCGGCCAGTGCGCCGGATCCGTACGGCGACACCGCGGCCCGCTTGTCCAGATCGATCAGCCGGTCGGCGTCGCGCAACAGTGGGTGCGCGTGGGCCAGCAGATGATGCGCCAGCAGCACGGGCTGTGCCGACTGCAGGTGCGTCTTGCCCGGCATGATCGCCGTCGGGTGGGCGGCGGCCTGGGTGGCCAGCGCGGCCGCCACGTCGAGCACGCCGGCACCGACCGCCTTGATGGCGTCACGCAGCCACATCCGGAACAGGGTGGCGACCTGGTCGTTTCGCGACCGGCCGGCCCGCAACCGGCCGCCCAGTTCGGGGCCCACCCGGTCGATCAGGCCGCGTTCCAGCGCGCCGTGCACATCCTCGTCGGTGGGCAGCGGACCGAAGCTGCCGTCGACGACGTCGGAGCCCAGGCTGTCCAGACCGGCGAGCAGGCCATCGCGCTGCTCGTCGGTGAGCAGCCCGGCGCGGTGCAGCACCCGGGCGTGCGCCTTGGACGCGGTGACGTCGTACGGCGCCAGCACCCAGTCGAAATGCGTCGATTTGCTCAGTGCGGCAAGGGCTTCGGACGGGCCGTCGGCGAACCGGCCGCCCCACAGGGAGCCCTCGTTGGTACTCATCTACAGACCGAGGTCGCGCTTGGCCGAGATCTTCGACGACAGGCCGTGCACGTGCACGAAACCCTTGGCCGACGACTGGTCGAAGCTGTCACCTTCGTCGTAGGTGGCCAGGTTGAAGTCGTACAGCGAGGTCGGGCTGCGCCGGCCGTTGACGGCGATGTGCCCGCCGTGCAGCACCAGCCGGATCTCGCCGGTGACGTGCTCCTGGGTGTGCGCGACGAACGCCTCCAGGGCGCGCTTGAGCGGCGAGTACCAGAGGCCGTCGTAGACCAGCTCGCCCCACTTCTGGTCGGTGCCGCGCTTGTAGCGGCCCAGTTCACGCTCCAGGGTGACGTGTTCCAGCTCGGTGTGCGCGGTGATGAGCACCATCGCCCCCGGGGCCTCGTAGATCTCGCGGCTCTTGATGCCGACCAGGCGGTCCTCCACCACGTCGAGCCGGCCCACGCCCTGGGCCCCGGCACGGCGGTTGAGCTCGACGATGGCCTCCAGCACCGTGACGGGCCTGCCGTCGATGGAGGTCGGCACACCCTTGTCGAAGCCGACGATCACCTCGTCGGGAGTGCTCCAGTTGAGCGTCGGGTCCTCGGTGTAGTCGTAGACGTCCTTGGTCGGCGCGTTCCAGAGGTGTTCCAGGAAGCCGGTTTCCACCGCGCGGCCCCACACGTTCTGGTCGATCGAGAACGGCGACCGTTTGGTGACGTTGATCGGGATGTCGTTTTCCTCGGCGAAGGCGATGGCCTTCTCCCGGGTCCACGCGTAATCCCGGACGGGGGCCAGCACCTGCAGATCCGGTGCCAGCGACGCAAAGCCGACCTCGAAGCGCACCTGGTCGTTGCCCTTACCGGTGCAGCCGTGCGCGACGGTGCCGCCGCCGTGCTCGCGGGCGGCCTTGACCAGATGCTTGACGATCAGCGGCCGGCTGATGGCCGACACCAGCGGGTAGCGGTCCATGTACAGCGCGTTGGACTGGATGGTCGGCAGGCAGTACTCGTTGGCGAACTCGTCCCGCGCGTCGACGACGACGGCCTCGACGGCGCCGCAGTCCAGCGCACGCTGCCGCACGACCTCCATATCCTCGCCGCCCTGGCCCAGGTCGATGGCCACGGCCACCACCTCGCGCCCGGTCTCCTTGCCGATCCAGCTGATCGCGACCGAGGTGTCCAGACCGCCGGAATACGCCAGGATGACGCGTTCGGACATTCGTTGATCTCCCTTATTTCTCTGAACTGCTATTTCAAGTTTTCGAACATGGTCGCGAGCTCGGCACCGGTCATCGGCTCCCGCGCTATCACGAAGATGGTGTCATCACCGGCGATGGTGCCCACCACCTGGGGCAACGATGCCCGGTCGATGGCGCTGGCCAGGTAGTGCGCCGCCCCCGGCGGGGTGCGCAGCACGGCCAGGTTGGCGCTGGCGTCGGTGGACACCAACAGTTCGCCCAGCAGCTTGGTCACCCGTTCGGTGCCGCCGGACACCCCGCGCACCGGGCTGCCGTCCTCGGGCACCACGTACACGCCCACACCGCCGTCGGCGCCGCGCAGCTTGACCGCACCGAGCTCCTCCAGGTCACGCGACAGCGTCGCCTGGGTGACCTCGATGCCCTCCGCGGCGAGCATCGCGGCCAGCTCGCCCTGACTGCTCACCGCGTTCGCGGACAGCAGCGCTACGATGCGGGCCTGGCGTCCGACCCGGGTCGGGGTGCTCATGGGCTATCGCTCCAGCAACCAGACCAGCAACGCCTTCTGCGCGTGCAACCGGTTCTCGGCCTCGTCGAACACCGCGCTCTGCGGACCGTCGATCACCTCATCGGTGATCTCGTGTCCGCGGTGCGCCGGAAGGCAGTGCAGCACAACGGCTTCCGGGTCGGCGAGGGTGAGCAGCTCACTGTTGACCTGGAACGGGCGGAACGGCCGCACCCGGTCCAGCCCGTCGTTCTCCTGCCCCATCGACGTCCAGGTGTCGGTGACCAGCACGTCCACACCCTCCGCGGCGACCTTCGGATCGCTGCAGAGGGTCACGGTGGCGCCCGTTTCGGCGGCGCGGCGCCTGGCGGCGTCGACGAACTGCGGATGCGGTTCGAAGCCGGCGGGCGCGGCGATGGTGACGTGGATGCCCGCGGTCACCCCACCCAGCATCAGCGAATGCGCCATGTTGTTGGCGCCGTCGCCGAAATAGGTCATCTTCAGACCCGTCAGCTCACCCTTGCGTTCGGCCAGGGTCTGCAGATCGGCCAGCACCTGGCACGGGTGGAACTCGTCGGACAGCGCGTTGACGATCGGCACCGAGGCGCCACTGGCCATGGCGGTCAGGCGTTCCTGGGCGAAGGTGCGCCACACGATGGCGTCGACATACCGGGACAGCACCACCCCGGTGTCCTCGAGCGTTTCCTCGCGCCCGAGCTGGGTGCTGCGCCCGTCGACGACGATGGCGTGCCCGCCCAGCTGGGCGATCCCCATCTCGAACGAGAACCGGGTGCGGGTCGAGTTCTTCTCGAAGATCACCGCCACCCCGCGCGGGCCCTCCAGCGGCCGGCGGCTGAACGGTTCCTTCTTCAACTCGGCGGCCAGGGCCAGCACCTCGGACTGTTCGGCCGGGCTCAGATCGTCGTCGCGGAGGAAGTGTCGCAGCGTCATGAGGCATCCAGTATCTCGGGAAGGGCGGTGAGGAACTGCTCGATCTGCGCTTCCGTGATGATCAGCGGCGGGGCCAGCCGCACCACGTCGGGCGCGGCGGCGTTCACCAGGAATCCGGCGTCGCGGGCGTTGGTCTCGACGGCCTTGGCGTTGGGCTGGGTCAGCACGATGCCCTGCAGCAGACCCTTGCCGCGGACGTGGTCGACCAGCGGGTGGCCGAGTTCCTCGATGCCGTGGCTCAGGACTTTGCCGAGCACGCCGGCCTTGGCGACCAGGTCGTGCTCGTCGAGCGCCTTGAGCACCCCGAGCGCGGCCGCGGTGCATACCGGGTTGCCGCCGAAGGTGCTGCCGTGCAGGCCGGGGGTGAGCAGATCGCCGGTCGTGCCGAGGGCCAGGCAGGCGCCGATCGGCAGGCCACCACCCAGCCCCTTGGCCAGCGTGACGATGTCCGGGGTGATGCCGTCGTGCTGGTGTGCGTAGAAGGCACCGGTGCGCCCGACGCCGGTCTGCACCTCGTCGAGTACCAGCAGCGCACCGTGTTCGGCGGTGATCTCGCGGGCCTTGACCAGGTAGCCGGCGGGCGGGACGACCACACCGCCCTCCCCCATGATCGGTTCCAGGAACACCGCGGCGGTGCTGTCGTCGACGGCGCGCTCGAGCGCGTCGACATCGCCGTAGGGCACGAAGGTGACCTCACCGGGCAGCGGCTCGAACGGTGCACGCTTGGCCGGCTGCCCGGTCAGGGCCAGCGACCCCATCGTGCGGCCGTGGAATCCACCCTCTGCCGCAACGACTTTGGTCCGGCCGGTGAGCCGGGTGATCTTGAACGCGACCTCGTTGGCCTCGGTGCCGGAGTTGCAGAAGAATGCTCGCGCTCCGGCTTTCCCCGTCGCTTCGCTCGCCCCTGAAGCCCCCAGATAGTCGACGAGTTTCTCGGCCAGCGCGATACCGGGTTCGGTGGCATACAGATTCGAGGTGTGCCCCAGGGTGTTGAGCTGGGTGGTGACGGCCTCGATGACCGCGGGGTGGCGGTGGCCCAGCACATTGACCGCGATACCGCCGAGCAGGTCCAGGTAGGACTTGCCGTCGGTGTCGGTGACCACCGCACCCTCCCCGCCGGCCAGGGCCAGCGGCGGGGTGCCGTAGTTGTTCATCATCACCGCTTCCCAGCGCTGCTGCAGTGTCACGAGGGGTTCACCACCTTGGTTCCGGTGCCTTCGTCGGTGAAAAGTTCGACGAGGACACAATGTTCGACGCGGCCGTCGATGACGTGTGCGCTCGGCACCCCGTTGTTCACGGCCCGCAGGCACGCCTCGATCTTGGGCACCATGCCCGATTCCAGTTTCGGCAGCAGCTGGGTCAGTGCTGCGGTGTCGATTTCGCTGACCAGCGACGCGCGGTCCGGCCAGTCCGTGTACAGCCCTTCGACATCGGTGAGCATCAGCAGCTTCTCGGCGCCGAGCGCCTCGGCCACCGCGGCCGCCGCGGTGTCGGCGTTGATGTTGTGCACCACGCCGTCCTTGTCGGGGGCGATGGTGGAGATCACCGGAATCCGCCCAGCCGCAATGAGATCCAGCACAGCCGCGGCGTTGACCTGCTCGACGTCGCCGACCAGTCCGATATCGGTGGGCACGCCGTCGACCAGGACACTGCGCCGTACCGCGGTGAGCAGGTGGGCATCCTCACCGGTGATCCCGACTGCGTACGGGCCGTGGGCGTTGATCAAGCCGACCAGCTCACGACCCACCTGACCGAACAACACCATCCGCGCCACGTCGAGCACCTCCGGTGTGGTGACCCGGAATCCACCCTTGAACTCACCGTCGATGCCGAGTTTCTTGAGCATGGCGCTGATCTGCGGGCCGCCGCCGTGCACCACGACGGGGTGCACACCGCAGTTGCGCAGGTACACCATGTCGGCGGCGAAGGCGGCCTTGAGGGTGTCGTCGGTCATGGCGTTGCCGCCGTACTTGATCACGACGATCTTGCCGTGGAGTTGTTTGAGCCAGGGCAGCGCTTCGGCCAGTACCTGTGCCTTGGTGCTGGTGGACGTCGACCCGGTGGTCACGATGAGTAGGCCGAATTCTCTTCGACGTACCCGTGCGACAGATCGGTGGTCCTGATGGAGGCCGAGTCGGCGCCGACCGCGAGATCGATGACAACCTCGATATCGGCACCGGACAGGTCCACCTCCCGCGCACCCGGCGCGCCGGCGCCGTCGATGCAGACCGGAAAACCGTTGAACGACACGCCGATCCGCTGCGGATCCAGTTTCACCGGCGCGATCCCGACGGCGGCCAGCACCCGGCCCCAATTCGGATCGGAACCGAACAGCGCGGTCTTGACCAGGCTGTCGCGGGCCACGGCGCGGGCGGCGACCACGGCGTCGTCCTCGCCCGCGGCGCCCCGCACGGTGATGGTGACCCGCTTGGTGACGCCTTCGGCGTCGGCCTGCAGCTGGGCGCACAGGTCGTCGCACACCGCGAACACGGCCTCGTCGAGTTCGGCCTGGCTGGGCGTGATCTCGCTGGCACCGGAGGCCAGCAACAGCACGGTGTCGTTGGTGGAGCAGCTGCCGTCCACATCGAGGCGGTCGAACGTGCGGGCCGCGGCCCTGCGCAAGGCCGTGTCGAGTGCTTGCGCGTCGGCGACGGCATCGGTGGTGAGCACCACCAGCATCGTCGCCAACGACGGGGCCAGCATGCCCGCGCCCTTGGCCATGCCGCCGACGGTCCAATCCCCCGGGTGGTGCAGCGCCACCTGTTTGGGCACGGTATCGGTGGTCATGATGGCCCGCGCCGCCTCTTCACCGCCGGTCAGCCCGCCGGCCATCTCGTGGACGATCTCGGTGACACCGGCCAGCACCTTGTCCATCGGCAGCCGATCACCGATCAATCCGGTGGAGCAGACCGCGACCTCGATGGCACCGGTCTCGGTGCCCCAGTCGCTCAGCGCGGCGGCCACGGCCTCGGCGGTGGCATGGGTGTCCTGGAAACCCAGGGCGCCGGTGCAGGCGTTGGCGCCACCGGAATTGAGGATGACCGCCCGCAGCCGGCCGGTGGTGAGCACCTGCTGCGACCACTGCACCGGTGCGGCCTTGATCTGGTTGCGGGTGAACACTGCGGCGGCGCCGTAATCCGGCCCCTCGTTGAACACCAGCGCCAGGTCGAGTGCACCGGATGCCTTGATACCTGCCGAGATTCCGGTGGCCCGGAAACCTGCCGGGGCGGTGACGCCCTGGGTCCGAACGAGATTGCCGGTCGCCGCTTGTGATGTCACGGTGCCACTCCCACGATGGACAGTCCTTCTGTTTCGGGCCAACCGAGGGCCAGGTTCATCGATTGCACGGCGGCACCTCCGGTGCCCTTGGTCAGGTTGTCGATCGCGCTGATCGCGACCAGCGTCTTGGCGTCGGAGTCCACCGCGACGGCCAGCTGGGCGGCGTTGCTGCCGATCACCGAGCCGGTCTTGGGCAACTGCCCCTCCGGCAGCAGGTGGATGAACGGCTCGTCGCCGTACGCCTTTTCGTAGGCGGCGCGGATCTCCTGCTCGGGCGCCTCGGTGCGGGCGGTGCAGGTGGCCAGGATGCCACGGGCGGTGGGGATCAACACCGGGGTGAACGACACGGTGACGTCCTTGGCGGTGACGCTGCGCAACCCCTGGGCGATCTCCGGGGTGTGCCGGTGCTTACCCCCGACGTTGTACGCCCGCGCCGATCCGATGACCTCGGAGCCCAGCAGGTCGACCTTGGCCGACCTGCCCGCCCCCGAGGTGCCGCTGACGGCGACGACCGTCACGTTCGGTTCGACCAGATCGGCGGCGACGGCGGGCAACAGTGCCAGCAACGCGGCGGTCGGATAGCAGCCGGGCACCGCGATCCGGGTGGCGCCCCGCAGTTTGTCCCGCGCGCCGGGCAGTTCGGGCAGGCCGTAGGGCCAGGTGCCGGCGTGTGCGGATCCGTAGAACCGCTCCCAGTCGGTGGCGTCGGTGAGCCGGAAATCGGCGCCGCAGTCGATGATGACGGTGTCGCCGAGTTGCTCGGCCAGGGCCGCGGAGTGCCCGTGCGGCAGGCCGAGGAACACCACGTCGTGCTGGGCCAGCAGGTCGGCGTCGGTGGCCTCCAGCACCCGGCCGGCCAGCGGCAGCAGGTGCGGGTGGTGCTCGGCCAGGGTGGTGCCTGCGCTGGCGGCCGCGGTGAGGGCGCCGATGGTCAGGCGCCCGTCGGCGTAGGCGGGGTGACCGAGCAATAGGCGCAGGATCTCACCGCCGGCGTATCCGCTGGCGCCGGCGACGGCTACCGAAGTCATATCCCGATCTTTGCATCGTTATGCACCGAGATGCAAACTCATTAGATCGGGCTCGCGCCGAGATTGACGTTTCGCCCGATTCCACTCGCACTTTTCCGCCCGTTTGCACAATTGGGCGGGGACGGGTCAGGCGCGCTGGGTGGCGTCGAGTTGGGTCGCGGCGGCGGCCACGGCGGCGTCGCGGGCGGCGCTGGCCTCGTCCTCGGTCAGGGTGCGGTCGGCGGCGCGGAACCGCAGCGCCAACGTCAGGGACTTGCGCCCCTCCCCGATCTGCGGACCGGTGTAGACGTCGAACAGCCGGACATCCTCCAGCAGCTCACCGGCCCCGGCCCGGACCACGTCGATGACCGACTGAGCCGCGACGTCCTCGGCGACGACGAGGCTGACATCCTGGAAGACCGCCGGGAACGGCGACACCGCCGGGGCGGGCAGCCGTTCCACGATCGGCACGGCATCCAGGTCCAACTCCACGGCGCAGGTGCCCTTGGGCAGGCCCATCCGCTCGATGACGGCGGGGTGCAATTGCCCGGCGAAACCGACGGACACCTCCCCGGCGAACACCTCGGCGCAGCGGCCCGGATGCCACGGCAATTCCTGGGCGGCGCGCAGCGTGAGGTCGACGCCGGCGGCCCGGCCGATCACCCGCACCGCCTCGAAGGCGTCGGCCGCCTCCACCTTGCGTCCCGGCCCCCACGGGCCGGCCGGTTCGCGCAGCCCGGTGAGCACCACGCCGACATGTTCGGGTTGACGCGGTAGTGAGGCGTCCAGCGCGGCGATCTCCTCGTCGGTGGGTCGCCGGTCGGTCGGGATGCGGTCCACCGCGCGGGTCTGCGGCGTCGGCAGCACCACCTCGGCGATGGCGAACAGCGCGGCGTCCACCGCACCGCGGGACACGTTGCGCGCCAACGCCTCCAGCAGGCCGGGAAGCAGTGTCGTCGCCAGCTCGGGCCGGTCGGCCTCCAGCGGGTTGAGTACCCGGGTGGTGTTGCAACGCGGATCGCTCGGGTCCAGACCCCAGGTGTCGAACACCCCGGCGGGCAGGAACGGCGTCGGCAGCACCTCGACGAAACCGGTCAGGGCGAGCGACTTGCCCACCGCACGCCTGCGCTTCTGGATCGGGGTCAGCCCGCGCCCGGCCGGGGCGTGCGGCAGCACCGACGGAATGAGGTCCAGCCCTTCCAGGCGCAGCACCTCCTCGACCAGGTCGGCGGGTTCCCGCAGGTCGGGGCGCCAGCTCGGCGGCACCGCGGTCACCACACCGTCGGCCACCGACACCTGCGCGCCGATCTGACGCAGCCGCCTCGGCGTCACACCCTCGGCGTAGGTCACGCCTGCGGTGCGGTCGGGCAGATCCAGCGGCATGCTCACCGGCGGGTGTGACCAGTCCTCGCGCGGCGGGTCACCGCGCCAATCGGTCAGGGTGGGTTCGACTGTGCCACCGGCAATCTCGGCCAGCAGGCTGGCGCAGCGGTCCAGGGCCGCGACCGAGATGGCCGGGTCCACTGTGCGCTCGTAACGACGGCCGGCCTCGCTGGTCAGGTGCAGGCGGCGTTGGGTACGCGACACCGCGGCCGGATCCCACACCGCGGCCTCCAACAGCACATCGGTGGTGGTGTCGCGCACCTCGGTGGTGCCGGCGCCCATCACACCGCCGATGGCCGCGGTGGCCACGTCGTCGACGATCAGCACATCACCGGCGTTGAGGGTGCGGGTGACGTCGTCGAGCGTCACCACCTTCTCCCCCTGCTCGGCGAAGCGCACGGTGAACCCGCCGGTGATCAGCGACCGGTCGTGCGCGTGCATCGGATGCCCGATCTCGAGCATGACGTAGTTGGTGACATCCACCGCGGGCGAGATGGCCCGGATCCCGGACAGCAGCAGCCGGCGCTGCAACCACCACGGCGACACCGCGGCCGGGTCGATGCCGGTGACGGGCCGCAGCCCGAACCGCTGCACGCCGGTGCCGGGCTGCACGGTCAGCGGCCAGGCCTCCCCCTGCACGGGCAGCGCCGGGACGTCGGCGGGGTCGACGAAGTCGAGGTCCAACGCGCAGGCGATATCGCGGGCCATGCCGCGGATGGACAGGCAGTACCCGCGGTCCGGCGTGATCGCCAAGTTGAACACCACGTCGTCGAGCCCGAGCACCTCGATGCCCGAGTCCCCCGGTTCGGCGGTGCCCGGCGGGAGCACGATGATGCCGGACTGGTCGGCGCCCAGGTTCAGTTCGGCGGCCGAGCAGATCATCCCGTCGGAGGTGCGGCCGTACGTCTTGCGCTTGGCGATGGTGAAGTCCCCGGGAAGCGTGGTGCCCGGCAGAGCCACCGCCACCAGGTCGCCGACCGCGAAGTTGCGTGCCCCGCAGACGATGTCGCGCGGCTCGGCTTCGCCGACGTCGACCTTGCAGGCCCGGATCGGCTTCTTGAACTCGGTGAGCTCCTCGATCTCGACGACCCGCCCCACGGTGAGCGGACCGGTGACCGGACCGACCGGCAGGATCTCCTCGACCTCGTGGCCGATGCGGATCAGCGTCTGCTCCAGCTCGTCGACACCCACATCCCAGCCCGGCGCGCCGGCCCGGATCACGTCGCGGAGCCAGCTGTACGGAATACGCATCAGGCGCCCACTCCGAACGGCAGGGAGAAGCGCACGTCACCCTCCACCATGTCGCGCATATCGGGAATTCCGTTGCGGAACTGCAGGGTTCGCTCCAATCCCATACCGAAGGCAAAGCCCGAGTACTCGGTCGGGTCGATACCGCAGGCGCGCAGCACATTCGGGTTCACCATGCCGCAGCCGCCCCATTCCACCCATCCGGGGCCGCCCTTCTTGTTCTCGAACCACACGTCGACCTCGGCCGACGGCTCGGTGAACGGGAAGAAGTGCGGCCGGAACCGGGTGCGGCCCGCCGGGCCGAACTCGGCGCGGGCCAGCGCGTCCAGCGTGCCGCGCAGGTGCGCCATGGTCAGGCCCTTGTCGACCGCCAGCCCCTCCACCTGATGGAACACCGGGGTGTGGGTGGCGTCCAGTTCGTCGGTGCGGAAGGTGCGGCCCAACGAGATGATGTACACCGGCAACTCGCGTTCCAGCAGCGCGCGAATCTGCACCGGCGAGGTGTGGGTGCGCAGCACCTGACGTGAGCCCTCGGGGGCGATCTGGAAGGTGTCCTGCTCGCTGCGCGCGGGGTGGTCCGGCGGGAAGTTCAGCGCATCGAAATTGAACTGCTCGGTTTCGACCTCGGGCCCCTCGGCCAGCTCCCAGCCCATCGCCACGAACGTGTCGGCGATGCGCTCGGTGAGCAGGGTGATGGGATGCCGGGCGCCGACCGGCTGCCGGGTAGACGGCAGGGTCACGTCGATGCGTTCGGCGACCAGCACGGCGGCATCGCGTTCGGCACGCAGCACGGCCAGCCGGTCGTCGAACAACTGCTGGGCGGCGCCGCGCGCGACGTTGACCCGCTTGCCCGCATCGGCGCGATCGGTCTTGGGCAGCGTGCCGAGGGCCTGCCGGGCCAACGCGATCGGCGAACGGTCGCCGAGGTGTTCGGTCTTGGCCCGGGCCAGTGCGTCCAGATCGGCGGCAGCGTCGAACGCCGCGCGGGCCGCATCGACAGCCTGGCTCAGGGCTTCTTCCGAGAGATCCGCGGGCTCGCCTTGTCGTTCAGTCTGGACAGCCACCCGGCGATCATAGCGACGGCCGGCCGCGCACCCGCCGCCAGCGCTGCCGCGGCGGCGATCGCCGTCGCGACGGCGGGCGCGTAAGCGACGACCACCAGGTAGCCGAAGAGCGACCCGACGGCCAGCAGCCCCAGTCGGGGGCGGGTCCAGCGGGCGGGGCCGCCCAGCCGGGTCGAGACGAGCATGCCGAGCAGCAACGCGACCAGATGACCGGCGTCGGTGAAGTCGCGGCTGGCCGCCACCACCGCCGCCCCCAGCGTGATCCACCAGCACAGCCAGGCTGGGCGCCAGCGCGGCGGGATGGCCGCCGTCAGCATGCCGAGCACGCCCATCGCGCCGTAACTCATCCCGACGTCGGTGGCCCGGGTGATCGAGCGGGGCATCCAGCCCTGCTGCACGGCGACGGCCAGCGCGGCCGCGATCACCAGCGTGGCACCGATATGGGCGATCAGGAAGGTGGCCAGCAGTTTGCGGCTGCGCCACAGCAACTCGGCCAGGGCCAGCAGGCACACCAGTCCGGGCAGCCACAGCGCCATGGCGCCGACGTCGACGACGAAGGCGCTGCCGAGCAGCGTGCCGACCCGGCCGTGCGCCAGGTTGTGCAGATTGGTACTCGCGTGCCGGATCACCCGGTCGTGCACCGTCGGCCCCAGCGCGGCGAGGATCGCGGCGACGGTCACCAGGGCGGCGGCGTAGCCGATGGTCACCCGCAAGCTCCACACCCATTTCACCGGCATGGTTCAGCCGCCGGCGGTGGTGTCGTCCTCGGCGTCCACGCCGGCCTCCTCGGGCCTGGCGCGCAGCCAGTACATCTGCAGATCGTCGGGGACGCCGCTGGGTCTCGCACCGAACAGCTGTTTGCGCACCCGCTTGGCCTGTAGGCGCATGGCCGCGAAATCCTCGCCGGAGATGCCGTCCAGCGTCGACTGCGATACCACCAGGCCGCCCTTGGTGGCCCGCTCCATGACCCGGGAGGCGATGTTGACGTCGACGCCCAGCCAGTCCGACCCGATGCGCTGGGGCCTGCCGGTGTGGATCCCGGCCCGCATCGTCGGCGTATAGCCGTCCACCTCGACGCCACCCGCCGCCTCCAGCGCGGTCAGCACCGCACGCACCGCGGGCACCGGATCCCGGAAGACCACCATGGCGCCGTCGCCCATCCGCTTCACGATGCGACCGCCGGCCGCCAGCAGGGGCGGCTCGACGACGGAGGTGACCCGGCGCAGCAGCCGCAGCGTGGCGTCGTCACCGGCGCGTAGGGACCAGTCCGAGAAGCCGACCAGATCGGTGAAGACCAGCGTGACCTCGCGGTTGGCCGGCCGGCCCGAGACCCGCTCGGTGAGCGCCTGCCACACCTGAAGCGCGCCCAGGCTGGCTTCCCGCGACGCGGCGTCGCGTTCGAGTAGCCGATCGGCAGCGCGGGCGGCGGCGCGCGGACCGCCGTCACCGGCGGCCGACAACGGATCGCCGAAGTCTGGGTCGCCGGGTAGCGCGCGGCGTACCCGCCGGATCAGCGCGATCACCCCGGGATTGTGGTTCGTGCCCTTGAGCCATTCCAGCGGTCCGCCCAGCGGCCCGACCGGGCGGGGCAGATCAACCGCTTGTCCTATGCCGCCGGCCGGTTCGTCCAACCGTTCAGCGTCCACGACGCCACGATAGGTGGCACCACCGGTAGCGGCAATCGCGTCCTGGGACGACCTTGCTCACATGTCGAAAGCGGCAGGTCACGGCCGTGCGGCGGCCTGATCGCCGGTCCGTCACAGCGTCACGGAGGTGATGGACAACGCACGTTGTCAAGAATAGGCTGGCCGGACAACCGTGGGTTTCGTCAGCGAGGACGCCATGACAACAGCACACTCCCGCGCCGGTACCGATACTCAGCCCGGCATCCCGCTCGGCCCCGACTCGCTCACCTGGAAGTACTTCGGCGATCTGCGGACGGGATTGCTCGGGGTGTGGATCGGGTCGATCCAGAACATGTACCCGCAACTCGGTGCCGCGGTGGAGGAGCACTCGATCCTGCTGCGCGAACCGTTGCAGCGGGTGGCCCGATCGGTGTACCCGATCATGGGCGTGGTCTACGACGGTGACCGTGCCGCCGAGACCGGGGAGCAGATCAAGAGCTTCCATCACGACATCAAGGGTGTCGACGACACCGGCCGGCGCTACCACGCGCTCAATCCGGAGACCTTCTATTGGGCGCACGCCACCTTCTTCATGCTCATCATCAAGACGGCGGAGTACTTCTGCGGCGGGCTGACCGAGGCCGAGAAACGACAACTGTTCGACGAGCACGTGCAGTGGTACCGGATGTACGGGATGAGCATGCGGCCCGTGCCGGCCACCTGGGAGGACTTCTGCGAGTACTGGGACCACAAGTGCCGCGACGAACTCGAGATCAACCGAGCCACCATGGACATCTTCAGCATCCGCATTCCCAAGCCGTGGTTCGTGCTGATGCCGACCCCGGTCTGGGATCAGCTGTTCAAGCCGATGGTCGGGGCGCAGCGCTGGGTGGCCGCCGGGCTGTTCGATCCGGCACTGCGGGAGAAGGCCGGGATGCGCTGGACACCGGGCGACGAGGTGGTGCTGCGACTGCTGGGCAAGATGGTCGAGCTGGCCTTCCTCGCGGTGCCCGACGAGATTCGGCTGCATCCCCGCGCGGTGGCCGCCTACCGTCGTGCCGCGGGCAAGCTGCCCGAGGATGCCCCGCTGGTGGAGGCGCCGGCCTTCATGGCGCCACCGAAGGACCGCCGCGGGCTGTCCATGCACTATCAGCCGCCGCACAAGACGCTGCTGGACCGCGCCGGATCGCTGGTGCACACCACCTTCTCGCTGGCCGGGCTGGGCCGGCTCCCGTCGCCCAGAAGGCCGGCGGCCAAACGAAAGGCAGCCTGACACGATGCTGGACTGGTCTGACGTCGATATCGCCGTGCGCGACGCGGTGCGCGAATTCATCGACAAGGAGATCCGGCCGAATATCGACGCCCTCGAAGACGGCGATATGGAGCCCTACCCCGTCGTCCGGAAGTTGTTCGCCACCTTCGGCATCGACGCGATGGCGCGCGAAGCGCTGGAGCGCAGGCTGGCGCGGCTGCGGGCCGGAGAGACCGGGAAGGCCGGCAAATCCTCCGGCAGCATGTTCGGCGGCGGACCCGACCAGGCCGGCATGGGCTTCGTCCTGATCAGCGAATTGTGCCGGGTATCCATGGGTTTGGTGACGGGAATGGGTGTCAGCCTCGGCTTGACGGTGCCCACCATCCAGAGCCGCGGCACCCTGGCACAGCAGGAACGCTGGCTGCCCGGGTTGGTGACCTACGAGAAGATCGGCGCATGGGCCATCACCGAGCCCGATTCCGGGTCGGACGCGTTCGGCGGGATGAAGTCGTACGTCGCGCGCGACGGTGACGACTACATCCTCAACGGGCAGAAGACGTTCATCACCAACGGGCCGGATGCCGATGTCGTGGTGGTGTACGCCAAGCTCGACGAGGGCGACGCACGCGACAAGCGTGACCGCAAGGTGCTGACGTTCGTGCTGGACCGCGGGATGGACGGCTTCGTACAGTCGAAACCGTTCCGCAAGATGGGGATCCACTCATCCCGGACCGGTGAGCTGTTCTTCAACAACGTGCGGTTGGGCCGTGACCGCCTGTTGGGCGAGACCGAGGACAACAGCTCGGGAGACGGCCGCGACAGCGCACGGTCCAGCTTCTCCGCCGAGCGCATCGGCGTCGCCGCGATGGCCCTGGGCGTCATCGAGGAGTGTCTGCGGCTGTCGGTGGACTACGCCAAGAACCGGGTGTTGTGGGGTAAGGAGATCGGCCAATTCCAGTTGATCCAGCTGAAGCTGGCCGGCATGGAGGTCGCGCGGATGAACGTGCGCAACATGCTGTTCCGGGTGATCGAGTCGGCCAAGCAGGGCGTCCCGATTTCCCTGGCCGAAGCATCGGCGATCAAGTGGTACTGCTCGCAGGCGGCCACCGATGTGGCGATGGAAGCGGTGCAGTTGTTCGGCGGTAACGGTTACATGACCGAATACCGGGTCGAACAGCTGGCGCGCGACGCGAAGTCACTGATGATCTATGCCGGCAGCAACGAGGTGCAGATCACGCACGTGGCGAAGGGGTTGTTGCGGGACGCGTGAATATTCGCGCGACCGGCGTCAGTACGCCGTGTGAAAATCCGCTATGCCCAGCACCATCATCGAAGTCCGACGGCGATACACGCCAGCCGAAGAAGGCGCCATCATCGACGCAGTGCACTGCGCGCTGGTAGCGGCATTCCGGATCCCTGTTGTCGACAAGCACGTTCGGCTGGTGTCTCACGAACCGCACCGGTTCGCTGTACCACCCGGCCTCGCGACACCGGAGCTGTACACCTTCGTCGGCATCGATTGTTTCGCCGGCCGCACGGTCCAGGCCAAGCGCAACCTCTACCGCGAGATCACCGACGCGCTGCACGCCTTGGGCATTCCGCGCGACCACGTCACCATCCTGCTGCGGGAGAGCTCCCTGGAGAACTGGGGTATCCGCGGCGGTCAAGCGGCCTGCGACGTCGACCTGGGCTTCGATGTCAACGTGTGAAAGCCGGCGAGTGTCCGATTGCGTCACACATGACGCAAAAAAGCGTGCCTGAAACCGACATTCGGCATCAGAGAGCCTGCGAACTGGCGTACAGACAGATCGCCGCGGCCGCGGCGACGTTGAGGCTTTCGGCGCTGCCGTGCATCGGGATGGTCACCCGGGCATCGGCGGCGGCGACGACGGCGGGCGCGAGCCCATGGGCCTCGGAGCCGAACAGCCACGCCGTCGGCGCGGCCAGATCGGCTGCAGGCAGCGGCGTCTCGCCGTCCAGCGTGGTGGCCAGCACCTGCAACCCGGCGTCGCGCATCGCGGCGATGAGATCCAGCGTGTCCTCGGCCTGCACCACCGGCACGGCGAAGATGCTGCCCGCCGATGACCGCAGGCATTTGCCGTTGTACGGGTCGACCGAATTACCGGCCAGGACCACCGCATCGGCGCCCATGGCGTCGGCGAGCCGGATGAGGGTGCCGGCATTACCCGGTTCGGAGGTCTCCACCGCCACCGCCACCAGCCGCGCGCCGGTCAACACGTCGGCGACGGACACCTCGGGCAGTCGGCATACCGCCACCAGACCCACCGGGGTCACGGTGTCCGACAACGCTTTCGCGGCGCGTTCGGTCACCTCGTACACGGGCGCGTCGGCGAGCAGGTCGCCGAAGCGATCGAGCGCCGCCGCGGTGGCGAACACCTCGGATACGACACCGCGCCGCAGCGCTGCCTCGACGAGGTTGGGGCCTTCGGCGAGAAAGCGTGCGGCGCGGCGACGTGCGACGGCGCGGTGCAGCTTGACGGCTGCGGCGACGCGGTCGGCCCGCTCGGTCAGCGGGGTGATGCTCAGGCGGCCTCGTCAGAGGACGTCGACGGCGCATTCACATCGGCGGGCAGCGCGGCCTTGGCGACCTCCACCAGCGCGGTGAACGCGGCCGGGTCGCTCACGGCGATCTCGGCGAGGTTCTTGCGGTCCACCTCGACACCGGCGGCCTTGAGGCCCTGGATGAGGCGGTTGTAGGTGATGTCGTTGGCGCGGGCTGCGGCGTTGATACGCGAGATCCACAGCTTGCGGAACTCACCCTTGCGGGCGCGGCGGTCGCGGTAGGCGTAGGTCAAGGAGTGCAGCTGCTGTTCCTTGGCCTTGCGGTAGAGCCGCGAGCGCTGCCCGCGGTAACCCTTCGACGCCTTGAGAACTGTGCGCCGCTTCTTCTGGGCATTGAGTGCGCGCTTCACGCGTGCCATGGGAGTGTTCCTATTCTTGCGGGGGAAGGTTCAAAGGTGAAGCGGCTGTTAGCCGTTCAGCAGCTTGTTGATACGGCCTGCGTCGCTGGCGGCGACCACGGTGCGACCATCGAGGCGACGGGTGCGCTTGGTGGCCTTGTGCTCCAGCAGGTGGCGGCGGTTCGCCTTCTGGCGCACGATCTTGCCGGTGCCGGTCTTACGGAAGCGCTTCGAAGCTCCGCTGTGGGTCTTTGCCTTGGGCATGTGTCCTCAGTTCTAACTCGATGGTTCTTGGTTCTCGCCGGTCTCGGCGGTGCCGCGCTGGGCTGGTGGCGCATCGGCGTCGTGGGCCGCCTTGGCGCGAGTCTTCGCGCCGCGGTGCGGCGCCAGCACCATCGTCATGTTGCGGCCGTCCTGTTTGGCTGACGTCTCGACGAAGCCGTAATCGGCGACGTCGGCGCCCAGGCGTTGCAGCAGTCGGTAACCCAGTTCAGGGCGGGACTGCTCACGACCGCGGAACATGATCGTGACCTTGACCTTGGACCCGGCCTCCAGGAAGCGGACCACGTGGCCCTTCTTCGTCTGGTAGTCGTGATCGTCGATCTTCGGCCGCAGCTTCTGTTCCTTGACGACGGTCTGCTGCTGGTTCTTGCGAGACTCGCGCTCCTTGAGTGCCGTCTCGTACTTGAACTTGCCGTAGTCCATGATCTTGCAAACCGGTGGTTTGGCGTCCGGAGCTACTTCGACAAGGTCGAGATCGGCGTCGACGGCGACGCGGAGCGCATCTTCGATGCGCACGATGCCTACCTGTTCACCACCCGGTCCGATCAGGCGGACTTCAGGTACGCGAATGCGCTCGTTGATGCGGGTCTCAGTGCTGATGGGGCCTCCTACGTTGTCTTCTCGTCCACGACCGTGGGGAGACGACGGGCCAGCGGGGAATCCAACGCCATCAGCACTCTGTTCTCCCGAACAGAAAGGCCCTGCATATAGCAGGGCCCGATGCCGACCGATCACGGCTTTCGCCGTCTGCGCTGTGCGCAGAACAGGACATCCGCAGATGCCTGCGACCGGACCGCTGGACCGGTATGGTCTGCGGTGGGAGCGGGACTCCACTTGCTGTCCCTGGCGTTCGCCGGGACGGTCGATCATGCCAGTCTATCAGGCATGACCGACGATCAGAAAACTCCAGCCGCTGCAGACCCGCAGGTGAGGGAACTCGCCGAGATCCCGGCGGTCGAAGTGATCACGCGTTCGGCCGTGATGCTGATGAGCGCGGCCGCCGAAAAGCTCGGTCTGGCGTCCGAGGATCCCGACGAGAGCCCGCACCGCGACCTGGACGAAGCCCGCCGGCTGATCACCGCGTTGGCCGGATTGGTCACCGCGTCGGCGGAATTCCTCGGCCTGCACGCGGGCCCGCTCCGGGACGGACTGAAGGGCCTTCAGTTGGCGTTCCGGGAAGCCAGCGCCGCCCCCGAAGAACCCGGTAAAGGCCCTGGCGAAAAATACACCGGCCCCGTCTGGTAGCCACTCACACGAAATTCAATGGCCGAAGGCATATCCTCGCGGCCTATGACCTCGACAATCGCCCCGCAGCCGTCGAGAACCGGCCACCGGTCCCGATTCACGTGGGTGCCCGCCGTCGCCGGCTGGATCGTCGGCGTCATCGCCACGCTGTCGTTGTTGGCCAGCGTCTCGCCGCTGGTGCGCACCGTGATCCGGGTGCCGCGGGAGTTCGTCAACGACTACATCTTCAACTTCCCCGACACCAGCTTCGCGTGGGCGGTGGTGTTGGCCCTGCTGGCCGCCGCGCTGGCCGCCCGCAAGCGCATCGCGTGGTGGATCCTGGTGCTCTACATGGTGGCCGCGGTCGGCTGGAATCTCGGCGACCTGGCCACCGGCGACGAAACGCTCGCCGAGGAGGTCGGCGAGGTCATCGGCCTGGTGTTCCACGTCGCCTCCATCGGCGCGCTGGTACTGGCCCGGCCTCAGTTCTGGGCCAAGGTGCGCCGCGGGGCGCTGTTCAAGGCCGCCGCCACCCTGGTCGCCGGCATGGCCGTCGGCACCCTCGTCGGTTGGGGGCTGCTGGAGCTGTTCCCGGGTTCATTGGCCCAGGGCGACCGGCCCTGGTACGCGCTGAACCGGGTCAGCGCGTTCGCCGGTGCCGACGCCGACGCGTTCAGCGGGCATCCGCACGGTCTGGTCAACGCGCTGCTCGGGCTGTTCGGCGCGCTCGCGCTGATCGTCGCCGCGGTGGTGCTGTTCCAGTCTCAGCGCGCCGCCAATGCGTTGACCGGTGAGGACGAATCCGCCATCCGCGGTCTGCTGGAACTGTTCGGCAAGAACGATTCACTGGGGTACTTCGCCACCCGCCGGGACAAGTCGGTGGTGTTCGCGCCCAACGGCCGCGCCGCCATCACCTACCGTGTCGAGGTCGGCGTCTGCCTGGCCAGCGGTGACCCGGTCGGCGATCCGCGGGCCTGGCCGGCCGCCATCGAGACCTGGTTGCGCCTGTGCGAGACCTACGGGTGGGCACCCGGGGTGATGGGGGCCAGCGCCGCGGGGGCGCAGGCGTTCCGCGAAGCCGGCCTGAACGCCCTGGAACTCGGCGACGAGGCAATCCTGTATCCCGACAACTTCCGGTTGTCCGGCCCCGACATGAAGCCGGTCCGCCAGGCGGTCACCCGGGCCCGCCGCGCCGGGCTGACGGTGCGCATCCGCAGGCACCGCGAGCTGACCGCCGAGGAGATGGCCCAGGTGATCACGCGGGCCGACCAGTGGCGCGACACCGAGACCGAGCGCGGGTTCTCGATGGCGCTGGGTCGGCTCGGCGACCCCGCCGACAGCGACTGCCTGTTGGTCGAGGCCATCAAGGCCGGCGGCGACGGTGCAGCCGACGACGTGGTGGCGTTGCTGTCCCTGGTCCCGTGGGGCAGCAACGGCGTGTCGCTGGACGTGATGCGCCGCTCGCCCCAATCCCCCAACGGCACCATCGAATTGATGGTCAGCGAGCTCTGCCTGCAGGCCGAGGAGCTCGGGATCGCCCGCATCTCATTGAATTTCGCGATGTTCCGGTCGGCGTTCGAGCAGGGCGCCCAGCTGGGCGCCGGCCCGATCGCGCGACTCTGGCGGGCCCTGCTGGTGTTCTTCTCCCGGTGGTGGCAGCTGGAGACCCTGTACCGCTCGAACATGAAGTATCAGCCGGAATGGGTGCCGCGGTTCGCCTGCTACGAAGATGCCCGGCTCATCCCCCGGGTCGGCGTCGCCTCGGTGATCGCCGAAGGCTTTCTGGTGCTGCCGTTCTCCCGGCGCAAGGATCACACCGGCGAGCACATCGCCGCCCCGCAGCGGTTGGTGGACAGCGGACTGCTGCACCAGGACGGCAGCGCGCCGGACGTCAGCGGGCTGCGCGCCGACCTACCCGCCGACGACGTGCACCGCTTGCCCGAGCAGGTGCGCGTCCGGATGGCCAAGCTGAAGGGTCTGAAAGACCAGGGGGTGGACGCCTATCCGGTGGGTCAGCCACCCAGCCACACCGTCGCCGCCGCGTTGGGCATCACCGATCCGACGAACGTCGTCAGCGTGGCTGGGCGCATCCTGCGGATCCGCGACTACGGCGGCGTGCTGTTCGCCGTGCTGCGCGACTGGTCCGGGGAGGTGCAGCTGCTGCTCGACGGCCCCGCGGCCGCCCAGGACAATCCGGACTTCGGCGCGTCGGTCGATCTCGGTGACCTGGTCGAGGTGACCGGCACCATGGGACACAGCCGCAACGGCACCCCCTCGCTGCTGGTGACCGACTGGCGGATGATCGGCAAATGCCTGCGCCCGTTGCCCGACAAGTGGAAGGGGCTCACCGATCCCGAGGCACGGGTCCGCACCCGGTACGTCGACCTGGCAATCAACACCGATGCGCGTGACCTGATCACCGCGCGCAGCGCCATCCTGCACGCCATCCGGGAGACGCTGGTGGGCAAGGGTTTCCTGGAGGTCGAGACGCCGATCTTGCAGCAGATCCACGGCGGCGCCAACGCCCGCCCGTTCCAGACCCACATCAACGCCTACGACCTGGATCTGTATCTGCGCATCGCCCCGGAGCTGTATCTCAAGCGGTTGTGCGTGGGCGGCGTCGAGCGCGTCTTCGAACTCGGTCGCGCGTTCCGCAACGAGGGTGTGGATTTCAGCCACAATCCCGAGTTCACGCTGCTGGAGGCCTATCAGGCGCATGCCGACTACAACGTGTGGATCGACGGTTGCCGCGAGCTGATCCAGAACGCCGCGCAGGCGGCCAACGGTTCGCAGGTCGTCATGCGGCCGGGTGCCGACGGAGTGCTGGAGCCGGTGGACATCTCGGGGGTGTGGCCGGTGAAGACGGTGCACGGCGCGGTCTCGGAGGCACTGGGCGAGGACATCGGTCCGGACACCGAGCTGACCCGGTTGCGCGAGCTGTGCGACGGCGCGGGCGTGCCGTACCTGAAGCACTGGGATGCCGGGGCGGTGGTGCTCGAACTCTACGAACGGCTGGTCGAAGGCCAGACCGAGCACCCGACGTTCTACAAGGACTTCCCCACCTCGGTATCGCCGCTGACGCGCCCGCACCGCAGCATCGCCGGCGTCGCCGAACGCTGGGATCTGGTGGCGTGGGGCGTCGAGCTCGGTACGGCCTACAGCGAACTCACCGACCCCGTCGAGCAGCGTAGGCGGCTGCAGGAACAGTCCACGCTGGCCGCCGGCGGCGACCCGGAGGCGATGGAGCTCGACGAGGACTTCCTGCAGGCGATGGAGTACGCGATGCCGCCGACCGGCGGACTGGGGGTCGGGGTGGATCGCGTGGTCATGCTCATCACCGGGCGCAGCATTCGCGAGACGCTGCCGTTCCCGCTGGCAAAACCGCGCTGAGGACACGTCGGAGCGAACTCACAGCCATCCCCAAGGATCGGCGGCCACCATGGTGGCGTGACACCTTCGACGACGACGGTCGCCGCACCCTCGATGGCCGACGCCAATAACGAATTCTTGCAGCACATTTCACTGATGCACGGTTGGCTTCCGGTGATCGTGCAGTTGGTCGCCGCGGCCGTGGTGATCGCCGCCGTCGGCTGGCGCAGCAGGCGCTGGCACCAACTCGGGCTGCCGATATCACTGGTGGCCGGGGTGGCCGTGGCTACCGCCGTGCACTGGTACATCAGCAGCCAGGGGTTGGCCGGTGACCCCGCACCGCGTGCGTTGTGGATCTGGGTTGGCCTGATCGGTTTCATGGCCGCCGTGCTGGTGACCGGCTGGCGGCGCACCGGCTGGTGGCGCCGTGGTGCCACCGCACTGGCGGTACCGTTGTGCGCCCTGTGCGCCGCGCTGGCATTGAACCTGTGGGTCGGCTACTTCCCGACGGCGCAAACCGCCTGGAGCCAACTGACCGAAGGACCGCTGCCGGACCAGACCGACATGGCCACCGTCACCGCCATGCAGCAGCAGCGGATGATCCCCGCCAACGGCACCGTGGTCCCGGTCGACACCGGTGACGCCGGGTCCGGCTTCCGGCACCGCGGCGAACTCGTGTACCTCCCTCCGGCCTGGTACGCCACCAATCCCCCGCCGAAGCTGCCGACCCTGATGATGATCGGCGGCGAATTCAACACCCCCGCCGACTGGCTGCGTGCCGGTGACGCGATCCGTGTGGTGGACCGGTTCGCCGCCGCACACAACGGCAACGCGCCGGTGTTGGTGTTCGTCGACTCCGGCGGGGCGTTCAACAACGACACCGAATGCGTGAACGGGTTGCGCGGCAAAGCCGCCGACCATCTCACCAAGGACGTGGTGCCGACCATGATCTCGAAATTCGGGGTGAGCCCCGCGCCCGCCAACTGGGGCTCGGTCGGCTGGTCCATGGGCGGCACGTGCGCCGTCGACCTGACGGTGATGCACCCGGACATGTTCTCGGTGTTCGAGGACATCGCCGGTGACATCAGCCCCAACTCGGGGAACAAGGCGCAAACCATCGACCGGCTGTTCGGCGGAAACGTCGCGCAGTACGCCTCGTTCGACCCCACCACGGTGATGAACCGGCACGGCCGCTACTCCGGTCTCGCCGGCTGGTTCGCCGTCAACGACCCCGGTACACCGCCGGGCTCCCATCCGCGGGCCAGTGATCAGGCCGTCGCCGCCCAGTCGCTGTGCGGTCTGGGCAGCACCAACGGCATCGATTGCGCGGTGATCGTCCAGCCCGGTAAACACGACTGGCCGTTCGCGTCACGCGCGTTCGAGGCCGCCCTGCCGTGGCTTGCCGGTCAGATCGGCACGCCGGGCGTGGCGCGGATCCCGCTGCCCCGCTCGGGCCCACCGACCTTGCAGGCCTCCGGGCCCGGGGTGGCCCGCTGAGCGGTCAGTAATCCGATTCGGCGGCCAGGATCTCGGCCAGGAAAGCATCGGTGGCCGGGCCGGCGAGCCGTGCCCGCGCGAACGCACGGAGCCGCTCCCGGACCTCGCGGGTGTCACCGGGACCGGCCGAACCGCCGACACCGATCACCGACGAAGACCAATCCCGTTCCCAGGCAGCCGATTCCGAGATCGGCAGGGTCAGCGTGGCGCGGCCCTGGGCATCCAACGCCCCCACGACGCCGTCGAAAGTCACCGGGATACCTGTTGACGGGCCGATCAATTCGGTGCGAATCTCGGCACGCACCGCGCCCGCCGCGGCCGTCACCGCCCAGGACACGGTGTCCTCGGCCGCGTCGAACACGCCGGGCGGCACCGCACTCCACGGAACGGATGCGCTGCCCGACGCGATCGTGCCGGGCCGCTGTACCCCTACGCCGCCTGCGGCCAGCGCGTAATCCTGTTGCCTGCGCTGTGCCGGAATCTCGTTCAGGTCAACCCAATCGGCCACCGATGCGACGAGCGCGGCCACCCGCGGGTCACCGTCGGCCAACAGGGCCGCCAGCGCCGCGCGATGCGGCTCGAGAAGCCCGGTCACGTCGGAATCGAAGGTGTCGTCGGCGAAGAACTCTTCGGCCGCCGCGGTGAGCACGGCGATCTCGACGTCAAGCAGCGCAGCGTCGAGGTCAGCAATACCGTCGCGCACGCTGGCCGGCCACCAGCGGCGCAGCCAGTGTCCCAGCGCCAGCCGGCGCAGCGGAGCCAGCGCGGCGGCGGCCCACTGCACGTCGACGAGGTCCACTGCGGCCGCTGAGTGCGCCGGCGGTCCGGACAGCGCTTCGACGACGCTGACATGGCCGGCCTCGCCCAGCACCCGCCACAGCCAGTCGGCGGCGGCCACGTCGGTGAAAGTGACGGCGACCGGCGCCAGCGAGTCGTCGACGGTCCACGCCAGGACCGCGCCCGCGACCTCGAGGACGGCGACCGCAGGTGGCGCGGCGGCCGGCCGGCCGGTGGTCCACAACCCCTGTTCGGCAACGAGTTTCATCGTGCCGCCGCCAATTCCAGCATGGCCTTGATGCGCTGCCGGTGATCCAGACTGACCGAGCGGGCCACGCCTTCCAGCAGGGTGCGGACATCGTCGACATCGGTGCAGGATTCCTGCCAGACGTCGCGGCCGTGCAGGCGCGCCCACAACCGGTTCAGATAGGGCCTGGCGAAGGCGGCCAACTCGTCGGTGACCTGTTGCTGACGCGGGTGTAACGCCGCATCGGCGCTCAGATAGCGGCGCGCGTGCAGCACATAGGCCTCCTTGCGCAACCGGGCCTGGATCTGCGCCGCCAGCCGGTAGCGCGGCGCGGCGTTCTCGCTCAGCGGCGCCAGCTCGACGGCCACCTCCACCCCGGCCACCAGGGTCGCCTGCATGTCCTCGGCGAGCAGACCCCACGGCGCACACGCCCGGTCCACCTCCTCCGAGCACAGCATCGGCACGTCGGGCAACTCGTCGCGGTCGAGGGCGCGCCGCAGCGTGGCCCGGACCCGGTCTACCACACTGCGGTCGAGCGGACGGTCACCGTCGGATCCCCCATCCACCGGTGGCGGGGGTTGCGGCACAGTCGAACTCAGGCCGAGTTCGACGATCGACCAGGGCAGCTGCGGATCCGGGCCGTGGGCGCGTGCGCCGAGGTTGTAGGGCGTGGCGTCGGCCACCAGCGCCGTCCACACCCGCTGCCGGGCCGCCTGTGCCGAATGACCGTCGGCGTCACCGAGAACGGTGGCCAAACCGGCCAGAAACGGCTCGGTGATGGCGTCCGACGGACGCACATCGCGCCAGCTGCGCTGCAACTGCGCCGACAACGCTGTCATCGCACCGGCATCGGTCACGTACCGGTTGAGGACCTCGATGGCGGTGCGATCCCGATCCCCGTGCACACCGCGCAGAACCCGCTCGGCGATCTCCGAGAGATCGTCCCCTTGCCCCGGTTCGCCATTGGTGACGGCCAACTCGAAACACACCGGGAAATACAGCTCCTGGGCGTTACCGGTGGTCAGCCGCAGCCGCCGCCGGTGCGCCTTGAGCACCGTGAACCACTCGGCGGTTGCGCGCAACCGGCCGGCGTGGGCCAGGATCAGCTGGTGCATCTCGTCGGCCACCTCGGCGGTGACCACCGGTGTCGAATACTGCGGATTGGACCGCAGCCGCAGCACCAGCGGATCCAGGATGCGCTTGACGGTCCGGCTGAGGGGTCCGCCGTCGTCGGCGCTCAGCACCTCGACACCCGGGCCCAGTGCCCGCCAGGCCCGGTCGATCACGGCGCGGCGGGCCGCGGACGCCCGCTGCGCGGCGTCCGGCGTAACGACGCCCGTCGCTTCGCTCGCCTGGGCGACATCCCCCGTCGCTTCGCTCGCCTGGGTGGCCATCGACCCAGGATAGGGTGCGCCGGCAAAACTTGGGTTCGGTAGCCGACGGTTACCCCGATGCTGGTCTGCATGTTCGAAGCCATGATGCTGGTGCTGCTGATCGTCGCCGGCGCCACCGGGGCCGCACTGTTGGCGCTGGCATTCCTGCGCCGCGCCACCGAACCGGCGGCCGAAACCTATCCCGCGGCCGCCGAACGACTCATCCGGCCCGACGAGATCACAGCGGCGCGAGCGACATTCGACCGGATGCTGCTCGACAAGGGTTTGGTGACCGATGCCCAGCTGGAACTCATCCGGCACGGCACCAGGAGCCGCGGCGTGGTGACCGCGTCACAACCGACCGGCACCACCCGAGAAGAACACCGCGAGGTGGTGCTCGATCTGATGGTGCGCAAACCCGAGGGTGGTCAGTTCCCGGCGCACGAGACCGCACTGATCCCGGTGACGGCGCTGGACCGGATCTGCCCGGGCAGCATCGTGGACGCCTACTATCGCCGCGGCGACGAGTCGGCGGTCGCGGTGTGCGTGCCGCCGGCCTGAGACAGGGCGAAGGTCGCCAGTGCGGCCCAGTACACCGGACTGGCCGAGGTGTCCCCGTCACGCCAGCGGCGCATCTGTTCACGTTGCCAGCGGTTCACCGCGCGACCGGCCTCCGCGACGGACTCCTGCTGGTGGGCGGTGTCGACCGCGGCGATCACCTCGCCCATCGGATCGGCGTGATCGGCTGAGTCGGCGAACCGCCGGTAGCCGGCCGTGGTGGGCAACGACCACAACGTGGCGGTGACGATCTGGGCGCCGCCCAGCACCATCGCGGCCACCAGGCCGGTGGCCTCGTCGAACCGGTAGTCGCCGCCGGAGGCACAGGCCAGCAAGGCAACCCGGCACGGGAACACCAGGTCGGCGGCCATCAGGTCCGCCGCGGTGAGGGGTCGGTGGTCCCCGATCGGCTCGGCCAGACCCGGCGTGCTCGCATGGCAGGCCAAGTGCAGGGCCGCCCGGTCGGCATGCCCGACATCGCCGTCGGCGACGCTGGCATGTCCGACGAACACCAACCGTCCCGGACGCTGCGCGAGCATGCGTGCCAGCCAGCTGCGGTCGGCGTCGGTGCGCCGGAACAGTTCCACGGCGGTGTCGACGCGTGGCAGCACCGGTTGCCGCTGCAGGACGCCCGCATAGTGGCGGGCCAACAGGGTGTCCGGGGCCGGACGCCCCAAGACCGAACCCAGGGTCGAGTCCGGGCGCTGGCCGGGCACCCGCGGATCGAGGATCAACAGCGGGTCACCGCCGGCCGGTGGTGCGGTGGCGCGGCGCGACGCGGCGATGTTCGTGGGTACCGCCATCAGTACGTCGACGAGCTCCATCAGCCGGTAACCCTCGGTGAGTTCGACTGTGACGGCCTCGGTGCGGTTCTCCAGCACGTCGGCCGCCGCAGGGAACGACGTCGGCTTGGCCAGCAGACTCCATGGCACGCGGCCCAGGCGGGCGCTCGGTGCGATGAAGAGCACGGCCCGCGGCGACGTCACGCATTCGGTCAGCAGCTGCCATGCCTGTTCGGAGATGAGCAGCGCGCCGAGACGGTAGGCCAGCGACAGCTCGGTCGACGGTGTGGTGAAGGCGCCCTCCGACAGCGCGCGCGCCAATCCCTCCAGCGGCGTTTCGTCGTGACGGGGATCCGGTAATGCCGCGCCGAGTTCATCGTGTACGGCAACGAGAACCTGCTCGGCCACCACCCAGGTGACGGTCCGTTCGGGCTGCCCGACGATGCGCAGGCTGGCGTAACTGGCGACACCGACATCGGCGTAGCGCAACACCAGGGTGAGCGGCTCGGTCACGGCCAAGTGGCCCATTCGGCGTCGGTGGATGTGACGGTGATCCCGTAACGTTGTTGTGCGAGTTCACGGTAGCGCGCCAGAACCGGCGCGGTGGTCGGATCCATTCGCAGCGGTGGCAGTGCCCCCAGCCGGGTCAGCGAGCCGCGGGCCACCGAGACGGGTCCGGACGCGACCAGCGCATAGTCCTCCGACTCGTCGACGGGCACCGCAGCGGTCGCGGTGTCCGCCCAATCCACCGCATGTGTTGCCTCCGGCACGCTGAGTGCGCCTCGGGCGCAGTGATATTCGATGAGTTCGCTGACCAGCGTGGTGTTCCCCCATTCCCAGGCGACGGCGAATGCCCCCGCCAGCAGCCGCGCCGAGACGTGGGTCGCCCATCGCATCCGCGCGTCGGCGTCGGTGATGGCGTATCGCACCGTGTCGACCGCCAGTGCGGCGGGCAGTTTGAGTTCGGCGGCCTGAGCGAACTTCTCATCGGCGTTTGCCGGGTCGGCGAGTGCCTCGGCACGCAGGATCGAGCCCAGGTGATCGTCGAGCCTGGCGTACTGGAGCCAGCTGTGCCGGGGCCAGCCGTCAAGCAGTGCACGCGCGGCGTTGGTCCGGTCGGTGGCAGCCGCGAAGTCACCGCGAAGGATATCGACCCAGCTGCGCTGCAACAGGATCCGGTGAATATGCAGTGGCTTTTCCACCTCGCGCCAGTGCCGCTCGGCATGGCCGAACCGTTCGTCGGCGTCGTCGAGGGCTCCCACCGAGATGCTGATCAGACCGAGGTACAGCCAGCTGCGCGAAACGTCGTGGGCGCGGGCGTGCTCGGCGATCACCGGGTAGGCACCGTGCACCAGCTCCTGAGCGCGGGCCCGGTCTCCCGCCGCCCACGCCGCGGTGGCACGTTCCAATTCTGTTCTGGCCGTGGCCAGGTGCCATTCGCGCGCCTTGGCCCGGGCACCGGCTCGGCGCAGCCACGGTTCGGCTTCGGTCAGGCGGCCCGTCTCGACACAGAACCGGCCGTAGCCGGTGGCGGCCAGCACGCGCAGGCTGTCGTCGAACTCGCTGCCATCGCCCGGGCCTTCGAGGGCATCGAACACCTTCTCCCACAGTGGAACTGACTGGACGTGCAGATCATCGTCACACAGGGCGACCGCGCACAGAATGCGCGCGTGCGTCACCAGATAAGCATGCTCCGTGGTGAGGTCGTCGAATGGCGTTGGATCGTCGACGAGCAACTGCAGGGCCGCGGCCGCGGCCTCGTGCTCACCGTGGGCGGCGGCCAATCCGGTCCGCAGAAACTGGACGCGCCGGGTGTACCGGGCGACCATGTGGTCGATCTCGGCGTCGGTCATGGTGGTCTGCGCCGCGAGATCGGGTCGTGTGCCGGCCCGGATCTCCCGATAGATCCGCAGGCAGTCATCGACGCGTTTGACGGCCTCGGTCACCCCGTCGTAGGCCGTCCGCACCAGGTAGAGCTCGCCGAGCTGGGCCAGAACTTCGAGCATCAGGTCGTCCCGATCAGCCGCCTCGATGGGCGCCATCAACGACAGCAGCAGCTCTTTGGCACCGACTTCATCGGAGGCGAAGGCCAACGAACGAGCCCGCTCCAAATCGTCGGGTATCGACATCGCGCCATCATAAGGCGGCAGCCGAAGGCGGCGGGCGCAGTGCGCCTGCCGCCTTCGGGGTCGATCCCGTCGATACCCGATC
Organism: Mycolicibacterium canariasense; assembly: GCF_002101555.1. Taxonomy (GTDB): domain Bacteria; phylum Actinomycetota; class Actinomycetes; order Mycobacteriales; family Mycobacteriaceae; genus Mycobacterium; species Mycobacterium canariasense. The sequence continues at coordinate 69,396 of NZ_LQOL01000034.1, read as the reverse complement.
AGTTGCAGGAGACCTTGATCTCGAACTTCTTGCTGATCATCCCGGCCATGGGGTTCTTCAGGTCGGCGCCGGTGGCCTCACCGGTGATGGTGTAGGTATTGCCGTCCACCTTCACATCGGCCGAACCGGAGCTCGCACCGCCCATGGCGGCCACCGCCAGCGCATTGCCGTCCACCACCAGGCCCAGCGACTCGACCTTCGGGGTGGCCTCATCGGTCATCACGACCCCCAGACCCTGCTGGCCACCGATCGCGCCGCTGGCGATGTTGATCTTGCCGCCCTGCTTCACACAGGTCACGGTCTTGACGTCCAGGCCGGCCAGGTCCTGACCCTCGACCTTGACCTCGGTGTTGCCGCCGGTGCTGACCTGGGTGTTGCCGTTGCCGGCAGAGGGTGCGCTGCCCTTGGTCGAGTTGGCCGAGTTGTCGTCGGAGCAGCCGACCAAGACCGCGGCCGCCGCGATCATCCCGATGCCCGCGACCAGTACGCGATTCTTCGTCATTTCCCTTGAGTCCCTTCGTCTCGCCCTGCGCCCCAGTGGCGCGGCGTAGGACAAGTACATGCGGACGCCATTGCTACCGATCCCAACCTTTGCGGTGGGTATCGTGACGATATGGCCGATGACCAGCAGCCTTGCCCACCCGATCCGGAGTACGACGCCGGCGGAGTGCCCACCTTCGACGCCGTTCGGGAGAAGATCGAAAACCGGTTCGGCACGGCGATCGGCGCCACCGAGCTGGCCCAGGAGACTCCCGAGGGCCGGTCGGTGGCCGAGCAGTACGAGCGGCGTCAGGAGGCGGCCGCCGAGCGGCTACGCCAGATCAGGGAATCGATGGGACAGCCGGACGCCCGTCCGGAAGAACCCAGTGACGCCTGAGCGGGTGTTCGGCGTCGAGGAACGACGCGCCCGGCTGGCCCGGCGACATTTCCTCGCACCGCAGGGCGGCACCGCGGAGACCGTCACCGCGGCCCTGGTCGGCCTGCACGCCACCGATCCGGCCACGCCGTATCTGTCGTTGTGGGCGCGCGTGCCCGAATTCACCCGCGCCGAACTGGACGATGCCCTCTACGAACGCCGTTCGCTGGTCAAGCACCTCGCGATGCGCCGGACGCTGTGGGTGGTGCCTGCCGAGGACCTGCACACCGTGCAGGCGGCGTCCAGCGACCGGGTGGCCGCCAACGAGCGGCGCAAGCTGATCGCCGATGTGGAGAAGGGCGGCATCGCCGCCGACGGGGCGGCCTGGCTGGACACCGCATGTGCCGCGGTGCTCGAGTACTTGGACGAACGTGGGCCGACGGGTGCGGCCGAGTTGCGCGCGGCACTGCCCGAGCTGGCGGGCAGCCACGATCCGGCGCCCGGAAAGTCTTGGGGTGGAGCGACTCCGGTGTCCCCTCGGGTGTTGACGGTGCTGGCGGTGCGCGGCGATATCGTGCGTGGCCCGAACACCGGCGCATGGACGGTGTCCCGGCCGCGCTGGGCATCACGCACCGCGTGGCTGGGCGCCGGCGCGACCGCCGACGCCGATGCGGCCAGCGCCGCGTTGGTGGCGACCTGGCTGCGGGCATTCGGCCCGGCCACGGTTACGGACATCGCCTGGTGGTTCGGCCACACCCTCACCTGGACGCGGCGAGCCCTGACCGCCGTCGGCGCCGTCGAGGTCGACCTCCACGGGTCCCCGGGGGTGGCGCTGCCCGACGACCTGGAACCCGAACCGCCTGTCGAGCCCTGGTGCGCGCTGCTGCCGGGCCTGGATGTCACGGTGATGGGCTGGTCCGACCGGCAGTGGTATCTGGATGGGCATCGTGAGCAGGTGTTCGACCGCAACGGCAACGCCGGTCCCACCGCCTGGGCGGACGGCCGAGTGGTCGGCGGCTGGGTGCACGACGCCGACGGCCGGGTGCAGCTGCGGCTCACCGCCGACGTCGCCAAGGACACCCTGAAAGGGTTGCAGCACAAGGCCGACGAGTTGACCGAATGGCTGGACGGGGTGCAGGTCAAGCCCCGGTTCCCGTCCCCGCTGACCAAGAGCGGTTGATGTGGCCCGCGCGGCGGTTGCTACTCGAACGTTGGCGCCGTGAGCGCCATCTGAACTCGATCTACGCGCTGACCTTGCGCCGCTTGCGCGCTGGGGTGGGTGCCGGGGCCACCGCGGGCGGCTCCAGCATTTCGGCGAGGAACTGCCCGGTGTAGCTGCCCGGGGTGGCCGCCACGTCTTCCGGGGTACCCTGCGCGACGACGGTGCCGCCGCCCGCACCGCCCTCGGGACCCATGTCGACGATCCAGTCGGAGGTCTTGATGACGTCCAGGTTGTGCTCGATGACGATGACCGTATTGCCTTTGTCGACAAGGCCGTTGATCACCCTGAGCAGCTTGCGGATGTCCTCGAAATGCAGGCCGGTGGTCGGCTCGTCGAGGATGTAGACGGTGCGGCCGGTCGAGCGCTTCTGCAGTTCGGCGGCCAACTTGACGCGTTGCGCCTCGCCGCCGGACAGCGTCGGCGCCGGCTGCCCCAGCCGGACGTAACCCAGCCCGACGTCCACCAGTGTCTTGAGATAACGGTGGATCGAGGAGATCGGTTCGAAGAACTCGGTGGCCTCCTCGATGGGCATGTCGAGCACCTCGGAGATGGTCTTGCCCTTGTAGTGCACCTCCAGGGTTTCCCGGTTGTACCGTGCGCCGTGGCACACCTCGCACGGCACGTACACATCCGGCAGGAAGTTCATCTCGATCTTCAACGTGCCGTCACCCGAACATGCTTCGCAGCGGCCACCTTTGACGTTGAACGAGAACCGGCCCGGCTGGTAGCCGCGCACCTTGGCCTCGGTGGTCGCGGCGAACAGCGTGCGGATCTTGTCGAACACACCGGTGTAGGTGGCCGGGTTGGAACGCGGTGTGCGACCGATCGGCGATTGGTCGACCCGGACCAGTTTGTCCAGCTGGTCGATGCCGTTGATCCGGGTGTGCCGACCCGGCACCTGCCGCGCCCCGTTGAGCTTGTTGGCCAGCACCGTGGCCAGGATGTCGTTGACCAGGGTGGATTTGCCGGACCCGGATACGCCGGTCACCGAGGTGAGCACCCCGAGCGGGAAGGCCACGTCGACCTCTTTGAGGTTGTGCTCGCGGGCCCCGACCACGGTGAGCTGCCGCTTGCGATCCACCGGCCGGCGGATGGCCGGGACCTCGATGCTCTCCTTGCCGGAAAGGTAAGCGCCGGTGAGCGATTCGGTGTTCTTCAGCAGATCCTGGTAGGTGCCGCTGTGCACGATGCGTCCGCCGTGTTCACCGGCGGCCGGACCGATGTCCACGACCCAGTCGGCGTGCGCGATGGTGTCCAGGTCGTGCTCGACGACGATCAGGGTGTTACCCAGGTTGCGCAGCCGGACCAGGGTGTCGATGAGCTTGCGGTTGTCGCGCTGGTGCAGCCCGATGGAGGGCTCGTCGAGCACGTACAGCACGCCGACCAGGCCGGAGCCGATCTGGGTGGCCAGGCGGATGCGCTGCGCCTCGCCGCCGGACAGGGTGGCCGCCGCGCGGGACAGCGAGAGGTACTCCAGCCCGACGTCGAGCAGGAAGCCCAGCCGGGACTGGATCTCCTTGAGCACCTGGCCGGCGATGGCCTGCTCACGCGCGCCCAGGGTCAAGGCGTTGAGGAAGTTCGCGCAGTCGGCGATGGAGAGCTCGGCGACCTCGGCGATCGACTTGGCGCCGTAGGTACCGGCGGCCAGGGTGACCGCGAGGATCTCCGGCTTGAGCCGGGTGCCCGCACACACCGGGCACGGGATGTCGCGCATGAAGCCCTCGTAGCGTTCCTTCATCTGCTCGGACTCGGTCTGCTCCATCCGCCGCTGCAGGAAGGCCAGCACGCCCTCGAAGTCGGCGTAGTAGGACCGGGTGCGCCCGTAGCGGTTCTTGTACCGGACGTGCACCTGGTGGTCGGAGCCCTCCAGGATCGCCTTGCGCGCCTTGGCCGGGAGCTTCTTCCACGGTGTATTGACGTCGAACCCCATCTCCTCACCGAGGCCGGCCATCATCCGGGTGAAGTACTCCGACGTGTGCCCCATGGACCAGGGCGCCACCGCCCCCTCGGCCAGCGTCAGCTCCGGATCCGGGACGACGAGCTCCGGGTCGACCTCCTTCTTGATGCCCAAGCCGGTGCATTCCGGGCAGGCGCCGTAGGGCGAGTTGAAGGAGAACGACCGCGGTTCCAGGTCGTCGACGGCCAGCGGGTGCCCGTTGGGGCAGGCCAGCTTCTCGGAGAAGCGCTGTTCACGGTGCGGGTGGTCATCGTCGCGGTCGACGAATTCGAGCACGACGATGCCGTCGGCCAGACCCAGCGCGGTCTCCACCGAATCGGTGAGCCGCTGTTTGCTGCTGGCCTTCACGGTGAGGCGGTCGACGACCACCTCGATATCGTGCTTCTCCTGCTTCTTCAGCTTGGGCGGGTCGGTCAGCGGGTGCACCACACCGTCCACCCGCACCCGGCTGTAGCCCTGCGAGTTGAGCTTGTCGAACAGGTCCACGAACTCGCCCTTACGGGTGCGCACCACCGGGGCCAGCACCTGGAAGCGCAGGCCTTCGTCCATCGCGAGCACCTGGTCGACGATCTGCTGCGGGGTCTGCCGGGCGATGCGCTCACCGCAGACCGGGCAGTGCGGCGTGCCGGCCCTGGCGTAGAGCAGACGCAGGTAGTCGTACACCTCGGTGATGGTGCCGACGGTCGACCGCGGGTTGCGGTTGGTGGACTTCTGGTCGATCGACACCGCCGGGGACAGGCCCTCGATGAAATCGACATCGGGTTTGTCCATCTGGCCGAGGAACTGCCGCGCGTAGGCCGACAGCGACTCGACGTAGCGGCGCTGCCCCTCGGCGAAGATCGTGTCGAACGCCAGCGACGACTTCCCCGATCCCGATAGACCGGTGAACACGATCATCGCGTCGCGGGGCAGGTCAAGGTCGACGCCGCGCAGGTTGTGTTCGCGCGCACCCTTGACGACTAGACGGTCAGACACCGATTTTCCTCCTGAGGACAGAATTCACAGCCATGCTAGGTGTACCCCCCGACAAGACCCAGCCAAGCTGGAGCCGGCCGCGGTCGGGCCGGATAGCGTGGCACTGTGAACAGTCCACACAACCTCGTCAGTGACGACTACACCGGCCACCTCGACCCCGGCACCGCCGCCCGGCGCACCCTGCCCGCGGCCACGATCATCAAGGCCTCGGTCGGCCCGATGGACAACAACGCCTACCTGATCACCTGTTCCGAGACCGGGAAAACCCTGCTCATCGACGCGGCCAACGACGCCGACCGGCTCATCGAGCTGATCAGGACCCACGCTCCCGACATCTCTCTCATTGTGACCACCCACCAGCATCCCGACCACTGGCAGGCGCTGCAAGCCGTGGCCGAGGCCACCGGGGCGCCGACCGCCGCGCATCCGCTGGACGCCGAACCACTACCGGTGCGCCCGTACCGGATCCTGTCCGACGGCGACACCGTCCCCATCGGGAAGCTCACCTTCGACGTCATCCACCTGCAAGGCCACACCGAGGGTTCGGTCGCGCTGGCGCTGCGCGGCGCCGACGGTGAGGTGACCCACCTCTTCACCGGGGATTGCCTGTTCCCCGGCGGGGTGGGCAAGACCTGGAAGGACGGCGACTTCGAACGACTGCTCGGCGATGTCAGCACCAAGGTGTTCGACCGCTACCCCGACTCGACCGTGGTCTATCCCGGCCACGGCGACGACACCACCCTGGGCGCCGAACGCCCGCACCTGGCGGAGTGGAAGCAGCGCGGCTGGTAGCAGCCCTGCCCCCCGGTCATGTTCAGCCGGGTTATGTCCAAGCGACGGGCAACCGTTTGATGCCGTGAATGAACGCCGACCGCAGAATGGCCGGCTCGGCGATGGCCACGATCTCGGGCACCTGTGCTCGCAGTTCGTCGAAGAGCACCCGGATCTCGCGGCGGGCCAAGTTCGCACCCAGGCAGAAGTGCGCGCCGCCGGCACCGTAGCCGATCTGCGGGTTCGGGTTCCTGGTGACGTCGAACCGGTACGGGTCGGCGAACTTCGTCTCGTCGCGGTTGGCCGAGGCGTACCACATCGAGACCTTGTCGCCGGCCTTCATGGAGATGCCGCGCATCTCGATGTCCTCGGTCAGGTTGCGCCGCATGAAGATCAGTGGCGATGCCCACCGGACGATCTCTTCGACCGCGGTCGGGGCGACGGCGTCGAAGTCGCCCCACCAGATTTCGCGCTGTTCCGGATAGCGGGTCAGCGCGACCATGCCGTGACTGATCGCATTGCGGGTGGTCTCGTTGCCGGCCGCCGACAGCAGGATGAAGAACGAGGCGATCTCGGCGGAGCTGAGCCGTTCCCCGTCGACCTCGGCCTGCACCAGGTTGGTGGTCAGATCCTCTTCTGGTCGCGCCCGCCGCTGCTCGGCCAGTTCCATCCCGTACATTGCCAAATCCGTTGATACCTTGACGATTTCGTCGTAGTCGCCCGAGACCTCGTCGTCCCCGGCGCCGAGTAGCACGGTGGTCCAATGGAAGACGTCAGCCTCGTCCTGTTCGGGGATGCCCATCAGGTCGCAGATGATCTGCAGGGGAAGCTGCCCGGCCACTTCGGCCACGAAGTCCGCTTCACCGTCCGGGTGGCGATCCATCATCTGCGCGACCAGGCGCCGCGCCCGCTCACGCACGCTGTCCTCGATGCGGGCCACCACCTTGGGGGTGAACGCGCGGTTGACGATGCCCCGCAACCGCAGGTGTCGCGGATCGTCGAGGGTGATCATCGACCCGAAGAATTCGGCGATCTCGGCCGGCACATCGGACAACGACGTGCTCGTCGGGCTGGAACTGAAGATCTCCGGATGGCGGCTGGCGTGCCGCACGTCCTCGTAGGTGGTGAACGCCCAGTGTCCGGCGCCGGATGGGAAGCCGGCGAATTCGGGCACCGAGAAGAAGGTGATCGGCGACTCCCGGCGCAGGGTGGCGAAGGCGCCGTCGCGGTGGTCGTCGTCCCACTCCCAGAACTCGAGCGAGCCGAGGTCGATATCGGCCAACGGCACCTCGGGCGGCGGTGCGCCGTTGCGGCGGGGTGCGATACCGGTATGGCGCAGTGTTGCGGTCATGGCTCGACCTCCCTCATGGCCGAGTGTGACACCACGTGCGGCTGTCTGTAGCCGAATTCTGCAGAAGGGGTCGGACATTTCAGGCCGGCAAGTCCAAGGGCGCCCGGCCGCAAGCTCCCCGCGAGCCCGCTGGGCCGCAGACCAGATCCGGTGTCTCGGCCGACCTTTCGCCGGTTCCCCGGTTCCGGCCGGAACACCGCGAAAGGCCCGGCGCGAGCGCCGGGCCTTTCGTTGGCTTATCGAGGCGGTGTCAGGACGTGTGCACGATGAGGACGTCGATCTTGGAGCGGCGCGCCACGTTGGCCGGCACCGATCCCAGCAGCCGGCCGGCGATGGTGGACAGCCCGACGTTGCCGACCACCAGCAGGTCGGCCCCGGAGTCGTTCGCCAGGTCGACCAGCGCGTCGACGGGCGCTCCGACGATGGCCTTTTCCTCGATGTCGGTGGCTCCGGCGACCTTGGCCCGGTCGCTGGCCTCCTTGAGGATGGCGTAGATGGGGGCGTTGCCGGTCATCTTGTAGCCCTCGTCCTTCAGGACGTCGGCGGCGTGATGATCTTCACTCTGCGGGAAATATGCCGTCGCGACGATCAGCTTTGCCCCGGCATTGGCCGCGATCTCCCCTGCACGCTCCACGGCACGCAGTGACGAATCCGATCCGTCCGTACCGACGACCACGGTCCGATAGGCGCTCATTCATGCCCTCCCAGTCTCAGAACCTTCTCCATAGCTACGCCACCCGAGACAGTAACCCTTTGCTCGACGACCGGGGGCGCGATTGGCGACACCCGGCGCGCCGGTCACGCCCGGCGACGTCATTCGGGTACCGATGGTATCGGCTCGTCCCCCGGATCAGGCATTTTGGTGACGCAGGACATGCCCGTAACGGGCCGCGGACGTGACCGAGGTCAAACCGTCGACACCCGTTGTGCGGCCATCACATCGACACTCAATATCGTTCGCCGCGCCGGTGTTTGGAGACGGGACCGACGCGGGCGGCCAAGCCGATCGGCAGCACGCCCGGAAGGTCCTGCGCCCCAGCCCCACTGACCTCACGCTGGCGTCGACTGGACCGGTACCGGCGGGGGCATTACGGTTGCGCCCACAACCTGAACGGGGGTCGACCAGGTGGAATTGTCCCTGCTCACGCGGCGAGAATCGACTGCGCTGCTGCGTTCGGGCCGCCTGGACGGGGTGCTGGTGGCGGTCTTCGCGATCGCCGTGAGCGCGGCCGGTGCCGCCAGGCCCTCGTTCTGGTTCGACGAGGCGGCCACCATCTCCGCGAGCACGCGCACCATCCCGGAGCTCGCTCGCCTGCTGGGCAACATCGACGCCGTGCACGGCGCGTACTACCTGCTGATGCACGGCTGGTTCGCGGTGTTCCCGGCCACCGAGTTCTGGTCCCGATTCTCCAGTTGCCTGGCCGTCGGCCTCGCCGCGGCCGGAGTGGTGACGCTGGGCAAGCGGTTCGTCGGCCGCTCGGCCGCGGTCACCGCGGGTGTGGTGTTCGCGATTTTGCCCAGGGTCACGTGGGCCGGCATCGAGACACGCTCGTACGCGCTGACGGCCGCCGTCGCGGTGTGGCTGACGGTGCTGTTGGTCGCGTCGACGCGCCGGCCCCGCCTGTGGGTGGCCTACGGCGCCGGTTTGGCGCTGGCCGCCGTGCTCAACGTCTTCTTGGTGCTGCTGGTGTTGCCGCACGGAGTATTCGTCGCGACACTGCGTGACCGCCGGCGCACCGCGGCGTGGGCCGGCGCCGCCGGCGTCGCGGTACTCGCCGTCGCGCCGTTGGTGTTGTTCTGCCGCACCCAGATAGCCCAGGTGCGGTGGATCTCACCGCCGTCGGCACATACCGTCGGCGAGATTCTCAAGGAGCAGTACTTCGACGACAGCCTGGCGTTCGCGGTGTGCGCCGGGATGATCCTGCTGCTGCCGTTGTTCATCCGGCGGCTACGGCCGACCGAGCCCGGGGCGCGCACGCTGCTTCGGCTCAGCCTGGCCTGGGTGGTGCTGCCCACCGCGGTGCTGCTGGCGTATTCGTTTGTGGCCGAACCGATCTACTATCCGCGCTATCTCACGTACACCGCCCCGGCAATGGCCTTGCTGCTCGGGGTGAGCATCGTGGGCATCGTACGGACGCGGGAGCGCGCCACCGCGGTGCTGGCCGTCCTCGCCGTCGCCGCGACACCGAATTTCCTGATCGTCCAGCGCGGACCGTACGCCAAGGGCGGCATGGATTTCAGCCAGGTCGCCGACGTCATCACCGCGCACGCCGCACCCGGTGATTGCCTGATCGTGGACAACACCACCAACTGGATGCCTGGCCCGATCCGTCCGCTGACCGCGGCCCGACCGGCGGCCTACGCCAAGCTGATCGATCCCGGCCGCGGGATGCGTGCCGCGGACCGGAATCGGTTGTGGGACGCGCATCTGGGCATCTGGGGGGTGGCCGACCGGGTTCGCGCATGCACCGTACTGTGGACGGTATCCCAACGCGATCGCGCCGTCCCGGACCGGCAGAGCGGCGCCGCACTGGACCCGGGACCGCGGCTGAGCCGGGCGCCTGCCTACCAGGTGCCCGAGCGGATGGGCTTCCACATCGTGGAGCGCTGGCAGTTCAACTTCGCACAACTGGTGAAATCCACGCGCTGACAGGTCAGTACAACTCGGGACGCCGATCACCGAACAGATCCACGTACTCGGTGAGCGCCTTGTTGTGGGTGACGCTCAGGTCGACATCGGCGATCGCCATGCCCACGCCGGAGCCCACGGCCGAGAGCACCCACCCGTCGGGGGACACCACCGCACTGCCCTCCGTCCACGCCTGCCCGCGTTCCACCCCCGCCCGGTCACAGCAGGCGACGGCCACCTTGCTGGCCCTGGCGGTGGCCATCGCGTTGATCACCTCGCCGGAGTGTTCGCCGTCGGGGCGGGGAAACAGTGGCCAATTGACCGGTGCGGCAATGAGTTCGGCCCCGGCCAGCGCCACCGGCCGGGTCAGTTCCGGGAATTCCAGGTCATAGCACACCATCACCGCGATGGCGCCGTGCCGGGTGGCAACCACCTCCGGCACCGCCGCGCCGGGAGTGAAGATCAACTTCTCCCGGTCCCACAGATGCGATTTGCGGTAGAAGGCCAGCACACCGGATCCGTCGAGCAGCACCGCACTGTTGTAGAGCAGCCCGTCCTGGCCGCTCTCCGGGAAGCCGCCGACGACGACGGCGTCACCGGCCGCGGCGATCCACTCGGCGAACGTGTCCGCGGTGGCCGGCTGCGCGAGCGCGCGAGCCTCGTCGGCGTCGGCGAACATGTAGCCGGAGGTCACCAGTTCGGGCAGCACCACGACATCGGCACCGGCCGTGACCGCGGCGCGGATCTGCTCGACGACCAGGGCGGTGTTGGCCGTCAAGTCACCGAACACGGGCGCGATCTGACAACATGCGATCCGGGTCATCAGCGCAGTGTAGTCACGGCAGCGCGGTGCGGGCCTTCAGCGCCAGCCACAGCTCCATGCGGTCGTCGCCGTCGTCCAAGCGTCGCCCCGTCAGCTGGGCGATCCGTTCGATGCGATTGCGAACGGTGTTGCGGTGCACCGACAACCGGGCCGCGGCGGGATCCCACGCCCCGTTGACCCGCAGCCACTGGTCAAGGGTGCGCAACAGCTCCACCCGCTCCCCCGGTTCGAGTTGGTCCAGCGGTGCGAGCACCGCGTCACCGAATCCGCGCACCGTCTCGGGTTCCCCCAGCGACAACAGCAGCGACACCGTCTCACCCTCACCCGCGGTGACGATGCGGCCCAGCCGCCGGCTGACCGGCACCAGTGACCGGGCCTGCGCGGCCGACACCCCGAGCGTCTCCGGACTGGTCGCCGCGCCGACGCCGGTGGGCAGCCCACCGGCGTGGGTGGCCAGGGTCTCGGTCAGGGCACCCAGATCCCAGTGCGCGATCTCGACCGTCGGGCCGTTCACCCGGACCAGTGCACCGTCGAGGGTGGACCGCAACCGGAAGGCCAGCTCCTCGCCCGCGCCATCGACCACGGCGACGTGGCAGTGTTCGCCAGACAGCCCCACCCCGGCCGCCAGTTGTTGGGCGCGTTCGCGTTTCATGCCGGCCCGCAGCAGCTGCCCGAACACCTGCTCGCGCCGGCGGCGCTCGGGCTCGTCGGAGAGTTCGCGCCGCTCGCGGTCCACGGCGATGAGCGAGACCAGCACCGTCGACGACGCCCGGGTGGCGGCGTCCATATCGGCCCCCAGCGCGACATAGGCCAGCGGTACCCGGGCGCCGATGGCGTGCACCTCGAACCCGTCCACCACCGCCCAGCTGCGGCCGTCCATCTGCCCGCAACTCGCGCGTGCCCTTTCGACGATGTCCGGCGGGGTGCCGGGGCTCGCGGCCACCAGGCCACCCGCACCGTCACACACCACGCACGGGGTGGCGCTCGTCGCCGCCCAGGCCGACAGCAGCGCAGGCAGCGGCGCGGAACTGGTGGCCACTGCAGTGAGCCGGCGATTGTTCTCCATGGCCTGTTGTAAGCCGCGCCGCTCCTGCCGGGCGATCGTCTCGAACACCCACTTGGTCACGGCGATGAACGGGGTTCGGTCGGGCACCACCAGCATGGTGATGCCGGCCTGCTCGGCCGCCGCGCGCAACGGCTCCGGACACTCCCGGTACGGCAGGCCGTGCCCGACGCCCAGGGCCAGCGCCGCCACGCCGGCCGTCGCGCAGGTGGACACGTAGGCTCGGCAGTCCTCGTCGGTCATCGGCAGCAGCAGGCCCACCGTCATCAACAGCTCACCGCCCTGCAACCAGTCTCCCGGGGAGACCAGCTCCGAGACGTGCGCCGAGGCGACCTCGCGGTCCAGTCCGGCCGCACCGGCCACCACCGTGAGGTGCAGTGACGCCGCCGTGGCGACATCGCGGACGGTGATCACCGCAGGACCGACCGGTTGTACATATCGTCCAATGCTAATGGGCAGACTGAACAAAATCGCTATGGCATCGGGCTGCGAATCCGGCGACAGTATGACCAACGCCACACAGGGAGAACACGCATGACCATTCCCAGCACCGACCGGTCCGGGACCTTGATCGAGACCCGCTCGATCGACTACGTGCCCGACGACGAACGGCACGGCAAAGTCGGCCACCAGGGTCCGTTCTGGTTCGTCGGCAACTTCCAGCCTTTCACCCTGGCGCTGGGGTTCGTGGGCCCCAGCCTCGGCCTGTCCCTGTGGTGGACGGTGGTCGCCGGGATCGCGGGCATCGCCTTCGGCACGTTGTTCATGGCGTTCCATGCCACCCAGGGCCCGGTGCTCGGGCTGCCGCAGATGATTCAGTCGCGGGCCCAATTCGGTTACCGCGGTGTGCTCCTGCCGCTGATCGGCACGCTGTTCACCTTCGTCGGATTCAACGTCGTCGATGTGGTGATCATCAAATCCGGTCTGCAGGAGATCTTCGGCTGGAACTCGGTGGCGGTGGCCGTGGCGATCACCGCCGTCGCCGCCGGCCTGGCCATCTTCGGGCATGACCTGCTGCACAAGGCCTTCCGGGTGCTGTTCTGGATCTCGCTGCCGCTGTGGCTGATGCTGACCTACGGCGTGCTGTCCGGTGACGTACACGCCACGACACCGGCCGCCGGTGGCTTCACCTGGGTGGCCTTCCTGGCGCAGTTCGGGGTGGCGGCGTCGTACAACATCACCTACGCCCCGTACGTGTCCGACTACAGCCGGTACCTGCCTCGGGACACCAAGCCCTCGGCCATCATCACCTCGGTGTTCGTCGGCGCCACCGCATCGCCGATGTGGCTCATCCCGCTGGGCGGCTGGATGGCCACCTACCTCGGGGCGTCCGACGCGCTGGCGGGCATCAACACCACCGGCAACGCCACCGTCCCCATGCTGGGCAGCGTCCTTGCGGTGGTCTCGACGCTGGTGCTGGTGGCAACCATGGGGCTGAACGCCTACAGCGGAATGCTCACCGTCGTCACCGGTTTGGACTCGGTCCGTTCCGTGCGTCCCACCCGGCGGCTGCGGGTGGTCACCATCCTGGTGCTGGCGGCGGCCTGGCTGGCGATGAGCCTGCTGCTGTCGAACGCGACCGCGGCGCTGAACACCACGCTGCTGATCATGCTGTACCTGTTGGTGCCGTGGACCGCGGTGAACCTCACCGACTTCTTCTTCGTGCGCCGTGGGCACTACGTGATCGCTGACCTGTTCACCCCGGCGGGCGTGTACGGCGCCTGGTCCTGGCGCGGGCTGGCGGCGTTCGCCGCGGGCATCGCCGCCGAGATTCCGTTCCTGGTACTGCCGTTCTACACCGGACCGGTCGCCGCCGCGATGGGCGATGTCGACATCGCTTTCGTGATAGGTCTACTGGTGTCGGGCGTGGTCTACATCGCCGTCACCCGGACCCTCGATGTGTCCGACGAGCTGGCCCGCATTGCCGCCGACCCGTCCCTGAGTGATCCCGCCGATGCCGCCGCGATCGCCAACACCGTTGAAGCGGAGGAAAAATGAGTCACCCCGACGGCCCCATCGGTCCGATCGACGCCACCCGCCATCCGCGCTACACCGAGCCCGGCACGTTTGCCCGGTTGCCGCGCCTCGACCAGGTCGGCCGTGCCGACGTGAGCATCGTCGGCATCCCGTTCGACAGCGGGGTGTCCTACCGTCCCGGCGCACGGTTCGGCCCGGGCCACGTCCGCGCCTCGTCGAAGCTGTTGCGGCCGTACAACCCCGCCGTCGACGTCGAGCCGTTCGCCGCTCAGCAGGTGGCCGACTGCGGGGATATCGCGGTGAATCCGTTCGATATCGCCGACGCGATCGAGACCATCGACGCCGCCGTCACCGACCTGCGCAAGGACGGTGCGAAGGTGCTCACCATCGGCGGCGATCACACCATCGCCCTGCCCATCCTGCGTGCCCTGGCGCGCGACCACGGCCCCATCGGCGTGCTGCACTTCGACGCCCACCTGGACACCTGGGACACCTACTTCGGGGCGCCGTTCACCCACGGCACCCCGTTCCGGCGGGCCAGCGAGGAGGGCCTGATCGACATGGAACGGTCGCAGCACATCGGCATCCGCGGCCCGCTGTACAGCAAACACGATCTCGAGGACGACGCCGTGCTCGGATTCCAGGTGATCCGCTCGGACGACTACGAGGTCGACGGGGTGGCCTCGATCGTGGAACGGATGCGCAAGCGGCTGTCCGGCGGCCCGGTGTACGTGTCGGTCGACATCGACGTGCTCGACCCTGCCCACGCACCGGGCACCGGTACCCCCGAAGCCGGTGGTATGACCTCGCGCGAACTGCTCAACACGTTGCGCGGGCTGATCGGGCTGGACGTGGTGGGCGCCGACATCGTCGAGGTGGCACCGGCCTATGACCATGCCGAGATCACCGGCATCGCCGCCGCACACGTCGGCTACGAATTGCTCTCCGTGCTGGCCGCCAATCGAGCCTGACCGCGGACCTGCCGCCCGAAAGACAGTGTGGGCGCAGCGGTTTCCGGGAATCGGCGATGCAAGCCGTCGATCAACCGATGCGCCTCGTACAGTTCCCGGCGCAGATCACCGGCCCGGGGATCCACCCGTGCGGTGCCGCGGGCACGAGCGCGCCGGTTACGCGCATCGACGACCTCGAGCTTGTGCGAGATCTCGGCGACCTGATCGTAGAGTGCGGCCAAGAACTGCCGCGCCTGGCTCACGGCCGGGTCCTCGGGGTGTTCACGCACATGCGGATCTTCTCATCGATTCGGTCGGTGCGCGCGCCCGGGGGCCGACTACTCACCGCTACCGCCGCACCGATTGCACACCACGTGCGCACCGGGACTTTGCTCGCCGGTGCACCGACCTGGCAAAGTCCGAGAGGACCGGCGTTGCCCGGTTCAGGCCGGCCGCACCATCGTGAACATCGCGGCGGGGCTGATCTCGGCGTAGTCGGCCGGGCCGCCCGCCCGCAGGATCGGATGAGCCGCCGCGGTCTGATAGACGCCATCGACCAACCGGTCGCGGTCGATGTGCACCGCGACCACCTCGCCCAGCACCAGCCAGGTGTCCAGGGCGGTCCCGCCGGCATCCTGCAGTCGGGTCAGTTGAGTCAGCCGGCATTCGAAGTTGACCGGGCTCTCCAGCACGCGGGGTGCGGAGACCACCGCCGACGGGACCGGCGTCAGCCCGCCGCGCTCGAACTCGTCCTGATCGGCGGGCAGGGTGGCGGCGGTCTCGTTCATCTGGGCCGCAAGGTCACGAGTGGCCAGGTTCCACACGAACTCGCCGGTGGCGTCGACGTTGGCGACGGTGTCCTTCCAGCCGATCGAGGCGAATCCGATGATCGGCGGACGATAGTTGAAGCCGTTGAAGAAGCTGTACGGAGCCAGATTTCGCACGCCGTCGCGGTCCTGGGTGGCCACCCACCCGATGGGGCGCGGGCCGATGATCGCGTTGAACGGGTCGTGGGGAAGTCCGGTTCCCTCGGCGGGGCGGTAGAAGTGGGCGTCGCGGCCGGCCATGTCTGATCTCTCACTCCCCACTGGTTCAGTTGCGAGCGCGGTGCACCCGCCACCGCGGCCGTCAGCGCCGCGCCGCAATATCATGCACCATGAGCGCCGCCGAGAACTGTGTGGTGACCCCGGGGTCGGCGAGGTCGGCCGCACACAGGTGCTCGATGCGACGCAGCCGCTGCGCAACGGTGTTGGGATGGACCACCAGCGCCGCGGCCGTCACGTTGCGATCCTGCTTGCATGCGAAATATGTTCGCAGAGTGGACATCAGCTCGGTTCGGTGGTCGGCATCATAGTCGAGTAATGGGCCCAGTGTGCGCCCGGCGAAGGCCGTGAGCTTGACCGGATCGTCCAGCTGCAGCAACAGGCCGACGATCCCGAGATCGTCGAGCGTCACCACCGCGCCGGTACGGCCGGCCTGCAGCGCGATATCCAATGCGCCCTTGGCGATTCGGTAGGATTCGCCGCCGCCGGCGGGCTGCGAATCGGAGACGGCGACGGTAGCGGTGATCTCCGGTGCCACCCGGGCCATCGCCTGATGCACCAGCACACCCGGCGGCGCGTCGGCCTCGGCAGTGTCGGGCCACAGCACCACCAGGGCACCGCCGTGCGTGGCCACCAGCGGTCGCGGCGCGAAGGCCGATGCCAGCTCGGTGACCACCGACAGCGCGCGCTGCCACGCCCGTCGCAGCCCCGCCTCGCTCGGCCCGGTGACGGTGGCCACGATCGCGACGTGCGCAACCGTGAGGTCGTGGCCCAGACGCTGGGCCCGCTCCAGCAGTTGTGGCGGTAACGACGCACCACCGGTCAGCACGTCGGCCAGCAATTCGCCACGGAGCCGCCGCTCCACCTCGGCCGCGGTCTGTTCACGGAGCAACTCGACCGACACCACGATGGACGCGTGCTCCACCGCCCGAACCTGCAGCGCGTCAAGGGAATCCACCGCACCCGGGAACCAGATCCGGGCGGCCACCTCTTGGCCCAGCCGCACGTTGGCCACCAGCCAGCCCGTCGGGACGCCCTCGGTGTCACGCACCGGCACCACGGTCGCCGTTGAGTCGTCGTCGGGGATACCGGAACGCGTTGCGGCCGAGGGTAACTCGGTATCGTCACCAGCACGGGCCAATTCGACGTAGCGCGCATCGTCGATCAGGACCGCCCGACCGATCAGATCGCCGAGCGCGGCGGCGATACCGCCGATCCCGCCCGAGCGCAGAGTGACCGCCAGCAACCGCTCGTGGATCTGTTCGGAGCGCGCCAGCGCGTCGCGCTGTTCGCGCAGCGAAACGGTCATGGTGCGCAGCTCGTCCAGGCGGCGCGCCGAGGTGACCGCGATCGCCGCATGGTTGGCCAGCAGGATCAACCGCTCGATCTCGTGCCGGGTGAACGTGTGCACCGAGGCGTAGTAGCCGTTGAGGGTGCCCAGCACCTCGGTGCCGGCGACCAGCGGCACGGCCACGATGGCCCGGTACCCCTGATCGCGGGCCACGCCGGCCCACAGGGCGAATTCGGGTTCGACGCGCACATCCCGGATGGCCACCGGTTCACCACCGTGGAAGGCCCGACTGGACGGGGAACCGCTGTCGAGCCGGATGGCCCGGTCCGAATTGACCCGCCGGACATACTCCTCCGACAGCCCGCTCCAGCCCTGCACCAACAGCCGGTCCCGGTCCGCGTCCGGGATGAGCACGCCGCAGAAATCGAAACCCAGCAGCGTCCGGGCGGTATCGGCGACCAGGCACAGCACCTCGGGCAGGTCGGTCTCGGCGCCGGCCTTGGCACTGAGGGTGCGCAGGGCGGCCAGCCATGTCACCAGCTCGGCACCCGGCCGGTCCTGGCCCGTCGATGTGGTCACCACATCAGTCTGCCCCAGCCACCTATGTTCGGGAGAACATACATCCGCATTGAATATGTCCGCATGGACATTGAAGGTCGTGCGCGCTGTGACGACACTCATAAGCATGACCTCCGCTACCGTCACCGACGCCCACCGCACGGGACCGCTGCCCGGCGAGTTCCGCGACATCGTCAACCCGGCAACCGGCGAGGTGATCGCCACCGTTCCCGAACACGGCGCCGGCGACGTCGACGCCGCGGTGACCCGGGCGCGCACCGCGTTCGAGGACGGTGCGTGGCCGGCCATGGTGCGCAGCGACCGCGCCCGGCTGCTGCTGCGCATCGCCGACGCGATCGAGAACGCCAGCGAGCGGCTCTACACGCTGGAGGCCCGCAACAACGGACGGCCGATCACCGAGACCCGGGCCCAGCTGTCCCGGGTCCCGGAGTGGTTCCGGTACAACGCCGGGCTGCTGGCGGCGCAGCGGCCGGCCGTGCTGCCCGGTGACGGCCCGTACCTGACCTATCAGCAGCGGCTGCCACTCGGGGTGTGCGGCATCATCACGCCGTTCAACCACCCGATGCTGATCCTGGCCCGCAGCCTGTCCGCCGCTCTCGCCAACGGCAACACCGTCGTGGTCAAACCGTCCGAGCTGACACCGCTGACCACCCTGGCGCTCGCCGAGATCCTCACCGGAGCCGGATTGCCCGACGGCGTGCTCAACGTGGTCACCGGGGCGCGCGAGGCGGGCCAACGGCTCACCGGCCACCCCGACGTCGCCAAGATCACCCTCACCGGAGGCACCGAAGCCGGCCGGTCCGCCGCCGTCGCGACGGCGTCCCGGTTCGCGCGGATCACCGCCGAATTGGGCGGCAAGACACCGGTGCTGCTGTTCGACGACGTCGACCCGCGCGTCGCGGCCGAGGGTGCGGCGTTCGCGGCCTTCGTCGCCGCGGGGCAGTCGTGCGTGGCGGGCTCACGGTTCCTGGTGCAGCGCGGTATCTACGACCAGTTCGTCGACGCGCTCAGTTCGCGCGCACATGCCATCCGGCTCGGCGATCCGGCACTGCCCGACACCCAGATGGGACCGCTGATCAGCGCCCGCCAGCGCGACAAGGTGGCCGCCCTGATCCAGACCGGGCTCGACGAGGGTGCCAGCCTGCGCGCCGGTGGCGAAACCCCCACACTGCCAAGCCCGTTCGACAACGGCTTCTTCCTGTCCCCCACTGTGCTCGCCGACGCCACCATGGATATGACGGTGGCCCGCGAGGAGATCTTCGGCCCGGTGGCGGTGGTCATCCCCTTCGACGACGAGTGCGAGGCCATCCGGATGGCCAACGACAATCCCTACGGTCTGGGCGCCGGGGTGTGGACCACCGACGTCAGCCGCGCCCACCGGGTGGCCGCACAGATCGACGCGGGCATGGTGTGGGTCAACGACCACCACCGGCTGGAACCGTCCCTGCCGTGGGGCGGCATCAAGGAGTCCGGTTCCGGAAAAGACGCCGGCACAGAGTCATTCGACGACTTCTCCTGGGTCAAGACGATCGTCGTGCGCACCGCGGCCGAGCCCGTCGACTGGTACGGCGACCAGCCGCAGCGTCGCTTGAACTGATCCCCCGCCCCGTCACCGAAAGGCTCACGCATGTCCCCCGGACGTTGGTATCACGACATCACCCGAACACAATGGCTCGTCCTGGCGGGAACCACCCTGGGCTGGGGGCTCGACGGCTTCGCCGGCAGTCTCTACGTCCTGGTGCTGGGTCCCGCCATGACCGAGCTGTTGCCGCACAGCGGGATCGCCACCGATGGCGCCGCGATCGGCTTCTACGGCGGCATGACCGTGGCCCTGTTCCTCATCGGCTGGGCAACCGGCGGAATCCTGTTCGGCATGCTGGCCGACTATTTCGGCCGAACCCGGGTGCTGTCCATCGGCATCCTCACCTACGCCGTCTTCAGCGCCCTGGCCGTGTTCGCCGACACCTGGTGGCAACTGGGAGCACTGCGCTTCATCGCCGGCCTCGGATCCGGTGTCGAGGCCCCCGTGGGGGCGGCGCTGATCGCCGAAACGTGGCGCAACCGTTTCCGCGCCCGCGCCGGCGGAGTGATGATGGCCGGCTACGCCGCCGGGTTCTTCATGGCCGCCGCCGCCTACGCGCTGTTGGGCGATCACGGTTGGCGCGCCATGATGCTGCTCGCCGGGATCCCGGCCTTGGTGGTGTGGTTCATCCGCCGCTACGTCCCCGAACCGCCCGAGATCGGCGCGCACCTGGAGGCCCGCAAGGAGCGTAAAGCGCTCGGGCGCAAGCCCGATCACGATCGGTTCGTGCTGCGCCGGCTGGTCGGTCCGCCGCTGCTGCACCCCATGCTGGTGTGCACCGCGCTGGCCACCGGAGCCCTGATCGCGTTCTGGAGCGTGTCGACCTGGTATCCGCAGATCATCCGGCAGATGACGACGGCCGATCAGTTGCCCAAGGATGTCGCCGACCACCGCGTGGCCGTGGCCGCGATGCTGTTCAACGCCGGTGGCATCATCGGTTACGCCACATGGGGATTCATCGCCGACGGTATCGGCCGCAAGAAGGCCTTCCTGATCAGCTTCGCGGTGTCCGCCGCCACCATCGTGTGGACATTTCCGCTCGACCGCAGTTTCGACGAGGTACTCATCGCGATGCCACTGCTGGGCTTCGGTCTGTTCGGCGCGCTGTCGGGCACCTTCATCTACGGCCCGGAACTGTTCCCGCCCAGTGTCCGGGCCACCGCCCTGGCGGTGTGCAACAGCGTGGGCCGCTATGTCACCGCGCTGGGTCCCCTCACCGCGGGCGTCATTGCCTCCTCCTGGTTCGACGGTGATCTGGGCATCGCGACTGCGTCGGTGTCGGCCATCGGCTTGATCGCCGTGATCGGGCTGGCATTCGCCAGGGAGACCAAGGGTGAGCCCATGCCCATGGACACGACCCCAGAGCAGACCCCGGACCGCACGGTCCCGCTGAGCGAAAAGAGCGCGTCATGACCGGACAGTCCGCATACTCCACCGCGTCGGCGATCGTCGTCGGAGGGTCCATCGGCGGCCTCACCACCGCACTGCTGTTGCGCGACCTCGGCTTTCACGTCGACGTGTTCGAACGCACCGCGACGCCGCTGGACGGCCGCGGCAGCGGCATCGTGCTGCAGCCCGACACCGTGCGGTGGTTCACCGAGCGCAGTTCCCAGGACCCGGCCGACCTGCACACCGCCACCGCCTACGTGCAGTATCTGGATCCCAGCGGCGCCGTCATCCATCGCGAACCGGCGCTGTGGACCTACACCTCGTGGGGAACGTTCTACCGGGCCCTGCTCGCCGATTTCGGCACCGAGTACTACCACTACGGGGAGTACGCCAGTGGATTCGACCAGGACGCCGATTCCGTCACCGTGCGGTTCGTCAGCGGCCGGACCGCGTCCGCCGACCTGGTGGTGTTCGCCGACGGCATCACCTCCCCCGCCCGGGAGTACTTCGACCCCGAGGCGAAGCTCGCCTACGCCGGGTACGTCGGCTGGCGCGGCACCGTCGCGCTGGCAAGCCTGGACCCGGCGACGCAGGAGGTGCTGCGGGATTCCATCACCTACACGGTGATCCCGCACTCACACATCACCATGTACCCCATCCCCGGCGAGCAGAGCCTGGACGAAGCCGACAGGCTGATGAACTACGTGTGGTACCGCAACGTCCCCGCGGGGCCGCAGCTCAGCGAATTACTCACCGACAAAAGAGGATTCAGTGGGTCGGTGTCTGTGCATCCGGGACAGGTACAGGACCGCTTCGTCGACGAGCTGCGCGCGGCGGCCAGAACACAACTTCCGCCTGCGGTGGCCGACGTCGTGGTCGGCACCGAACAGCCCTACCTACAGGTACTTTCCGATGTGCGGTCTTCGCGGATGGCGCTCGGGCGGGCCGCGCTGATCGGTGATGCCGCGTGCGCGTCGCGGCCGCACGCCGCCGCCGGGACGGCCAAGGCCGCCGCCGACGCGTGGGCGCTGGCCGACGCCCTGTCCACCGCGTCCGGTGACATCGCGTCGGCCTTGGCCAAGTGGGAGCCGGCGCAACTGCAACTCAGCGACTCGCTGCTGCGCCGGGTCGTCGACATGGGCGAACGCTCCCAGTTCCGCAACACCTGGATACCCGGCGACCCCGACCTGCGTTTCGGCCTGTACGGGCCCGGACTCTGAATTCCCCAGCTACGAGAGGATCTTGACATGACCGACAACAACTACCTGACCGATCTGCCGCTGGCCGGTGAACTGGTGGCCACCGATTTCGACAGCTGGCCCGAATGGCTCAAGACCGAGTTCGCCGAGCACGCGTTCGACGGCAACGTCGGATCCCGACTGCTGAGCGAGGATACCCGGGTGCGGGTCTGGGAGATCCGGTTGGCGCCGGGCGAGCGCTGGCATGCGCACCGGCACGTGCTGGACTACTTCTGGACCGCCGTCAACGCCGGCCGCAGCCGCCAGCACACCCACGACGGCACCGTGCGCGAGGTCTCCTACCAGGCCGGTGAGACCCGGCACTTCCAGTTCGGGCCAGGGGAATTCCTGCTGCACGATATCGAGAACATCGGTGACACCGACTTGGTCTTCACCACGGTGGAACACCTCGACAGCGCCAACACCGCCCTGGACATCGCCCGATGACCGCCACCCCTGCCGACGGCGTCATCGACGTGCACGCCCACTGGCTGCCCCGCGCGTTGTTCGGGTTGCCGCCCGGCGCGCCCTACGGGCCGATGAACGACCGGGACGGCCAGTTGTACCTCGGTGACCTGCCGTTGTCGATCGCCACCGACGCGATGAGCGACGAGGCCGCGATCATCGATGACATGGCCCGCGCCGGGGTGGGCATCCGGGTTCTCTCGGCACCGCCGTTCGCCTTTCCGCTCGGTGCCGAGGCGGCCGGGGTCGACTACGCGCGGGCGTTCAACACCGCGCTCGCCGAGGTGGTGACCCGAGCGGACGGAAAGCTGTTGGGGCTGGGCATCGTCAGCCTGAGCACACCGGAGTCGGTGACCGATCAGCTCACCGCGATCGCCGGGACCGACGGCCTGGTCGGCGTCGCGATTCCGCCGGTGGTCGACGGCGGCTCCCTGCACCGGGGCGTGTTGCGGCACATCGTCACCGAATCCGCCCGCCTGGGCCTGGCGGTGCTGGTGCATCCCATGCAGATCGGCCGCCCCGAGTGGGCCGACTACTACCTGGCCAACCTCATCGGGAACCCGGTCGAGACCGCCACCGCGGTGGCCAACCTGGTGCTGAGCGGTCTCAAGGACGAACTTCCGGCGCTGCGCATCTGCTTCCTGCACGGCGGTGGCTGCGCACCCGGGTTGTTGGGCCGCTGGGATCACGGTTGGCGTGCCCGCGCCGACGCGCGTGGCGGCTGCACCCGGCTGCCGTCGGAGGTGGTCGCCGACCTGTACTTCGACACCGTCACCCATGACGCACCGCAGCTGGAACTGCTTGGCAAGATCGCCGGCACCGACAAGATCGTGTGCGGCAGCGACTATCCGTTCGACATGGCCGAAGCCGACCCGGTGCGGTTCGCCGTCAAACACGGGCCCGACGAGCAGGCCTTGGCCCGGGCCGCACGAGCGTTCCTGGGGATGAGCCGATGACGAGCCTGTTCACCCCGTTGACGTTGCGCGACGTGACGTTTGCCCACCGGGCATGGATGTCACCGATGATGCAGTTCTCCGCGGTCGTCGACGGCCCCGAAGCGGGCACCCCGAGCGATTGGCATCTGCAGCATTTCGGGGCGCGTGTCGTCGGTGGCGTGGCCCTGGCCATGGTCGAGGCCACGTCCATGCACCCGGCGGGCCGCAGCAGCGTCTATGACCTGGGATTGTGGAACGACGCGCAGGTGCCCGGTTTCGCACGGTTGGCGGCTTTCATCGCCGACCACGGGGCCGTTCCGGGCATTCAGATCGTGCACGCCGGCCGCAAGGGCTGCACCGGGCGGCCCTGGCCGGACCCCGACCGGGCACCCGAATCCTGGACGACCGTGGCGCCCAGCCCGATTCCGTTCGGCCGCAACAACGTTCCGGCCGAGCTCGGCCGCGCGGATATCGACAGCATCGTGGCGGGGTTCGCCGATGCGGCCCGGCGGGCCGCCGCCGCCGGCTTCCGGGTGCTGGAAATCCACGGCGCTCATGGCTATCTCATCCACCAATTCCTGTCACCGGCGTCCAACGCGCGCACCGACGAGTACGGCGGATCGCCGGCCAACCGGATGCGGTTCGCATTACAGGTGGCCACCGCGGTCCGGGCGGCGTGGCCCGCCCACCTGCCGCTGTTCTTCCGGGTGTCGGCGACCGACTGGCTGGCCGGTGACACCGACGACCCGCGTCCCGGCTGGACCGTCGCGGACACCGTGGCACTGGCGTCCGAGTTGAAGACGGTGGGGGTGGACCTGATCGACGTGTCCACCGGCGGTGCGGTGCCGGATGCCAGGATCCCGGTGGCACCGGGTTACCAGGTCCCGTTCGCCAAGCGGGTCCGTGCCGAAGCGGAGATCCCGACCACGTCCGTGGGACTGATCACCGACGCCGAGCAGGCCGAAGCGATCATCTCCGGCGGTGATGCCGACGCGGTGTTCCTGGGTCGCAGCCTGCTGCGCAACCCGAACTGGGTGCGCGATGCCGCACAACGCAGCGGGGTCACCCTGCCGTTCCCGCCGCAGTACACCCGCGCGTTCACGTGACCCCGCCGATGAGCGTGTCGGCGCCGCGCTCGCGGCGCAGGGACCGCCGGGTCAGTTTGCCCCGTTGGCCGACTTCCGCTCGGCGAGCTTGTACTTGACCAGCGCGACCAAGGCCTTCGGATTGCGGGCCAACGCCACCGCGGCCTGGCCGCCCAGCTTGACTTTCTGTCCGAACGTCAGCTGCTGCTCTGGTTCCGGCATCGGCTCTCCCCTGTCGTCGGTTGCGCCCGAACAATAGCGTGCGTTGCGCCGGCGGCGACCGCCAGCGCAGTTGCTGGGCTAGACTCACTACGGATCATTCGCTACGCCATATTGAGGACGACGACCCGTGCAGATGTCGAGAAGCCGCTACACCGCGGCCGCGCTGGCCGCCTTCACCCCGTTGGCCGCCCTGTCCGTGATCACCGCCGCGCCCAGCGCCGCGTCCTGTGCCGAGGGCCAGACCGAGTTCAACGGCAACTGCGCGCCCGTGACGTGCAAGAGGGGCCAGGTCCGCGACGCCGACACCGGCGCGTGCCGCAGCGGCCTGGTGGAGGCCCTGCGTAAGGCCGAGGCCCCCGCGATCGCACACGTCACCCCCGAGGAATGGTCCAACTCGGCGCGGACGCTGGACCAGGTCCGCCGGATTCCGGGCACGCTGAACGACGTCAACAGCATCGTCAACGCAGCCATCGACATCCCGACCAGTATTTCCGGCGGTCTGGCCGACACCGCGAACGCGCTGTACTTCGCGGGCCTCGCGTTGAACGGCGCCGGCGGTGCCGTGCCCACGATCAACCCGCTGTCGGCTGTCGCCGACGCCGCCCAGGCGCTGCCGTCGCCCGGGGTGCCGAAGGTCGGTCTACCCAAGGTGGGCCTGCCCAAGATCGGCATGCCGAAGCTGTTCCAGAACTGCCTGCCGGTGAAGTTCGCCTTCTTCCGCCCCTGCATCTGACGCCCGCCGCCACGCTCAGGCGGCACATCCGTTGCGTCCACCCGTGGTAGCCCACAAGGTAGTGGGGTGAGTCACCTCGACGTCGTGGTCACCGGCTTGCTCGCGGCAGTCGCCATCCTCGGCGCGCTCGCCTGCAGACTGTCGGTTCCGTACCCGATCATGCTGGTGCTCGGCGGCGCCGCGTTCGGTTTCATCCCGGGCCTGCCCGATATCCGGCTCGATCCCGAACTGGTGCTGGCGCTGTTCCTACCACCGCTGCTCTACAAGTCGTCGATCTACGCCAACTTCGGTGACTTTCGCAGCAATTTCCGTGGCCTGACCCTCAACTCGGTGGTCCTGGTCCTGGTCACCATGTCCGCCGTGGCCTGCGCGGCGCACCTGGTCATCCCGGGGATGAGCTGGCCGGTCGCGTTCGTGCTCGGGGCGATCGTGTCGCCGACCGACCCGGTGGCGGCCACGGCCATCATGCACCGACTCGACGTCCCGCGCCGGCTGGTCAGCGATATCGAAGGGGAAGGACTGTTCAACGACGCCACCGCGCTGGTCGCCTATCGCGTGGCGGTGGCCGCCACGGTCGCGGGCAGCTTCGCGTTCGCCGACGCTGGGCGCAACTTCGTCCTCGGTGTCATCGGCGGGGTCGCGGTCGGGCTGGCGGTCGGCTGGATGTCGGCGTGGATCCGGGAACGGATCACCGATACCCAGATCAGCGTGACCATCTCACTGCTCACCGGATACGCCGCGTTCCTCCCGGCGCAGGCGTTGGGTGCATCCGGGGTGCTGGCCACCGTCACCGCAGGCATCTTCATGGCCATCCGCAGCCCGGAAGTGCTGGACGCGCGTCCGCGGCTGCAGGGCTACTTCGTCTGGGACATCGTCGACTTCCTGATCAACGCCACCCTGTTCGCGCTCACCGGACTGCAGTTGCACGCCATCGTCGCCGGGCTGCACAACTATCGGCTGCCGGCACTGGCGCTGTATGCGCTCGCCGCGGCCGGGACCGTGGTCGTGGTGCGCCTGCTGTGGTTCTGCGCCGTCCCCTCCCTCATCGGCCGGCTGGCACGCCGGCCACCGCCGCGGGTCGGGCCGCGTTCGGCGCCATGGCAATTGATCACGGCGTGGAGCGGCATGCGGGGCGCCGTCTCCCTCGCCGTCGCGCTGGCCATCCCGCTGTCCACCGACACCGGACCGTTCCCGCTGCGGGACCTGATCCTGTTCCTCACCTTCGCCGTCATCTTCTTCACGCTGGTGGCGCAGGGGCTCACGCTGCCGGCCCTGATCCGCCGGCTACACCCCGTCGACGAAGAACCCGACACCGACGAAGAAGTGCGCGCCCGGCTGCTGGCGTCCAAGGCGGCGATAGCCCAGATCGACCTGCTGGCCGACGAGGATTGGGCGCGCGAGGAAACCGTGCAACGGATGCGCGCGCTCTACGAGTACCGGTCGCGGCGCTTCGCGGCGCGGTTGGGCAAGATCGAGGACGACGGCTACGAGGACCGTTCCGGCGCCTATCAGCAGATGGTCCGCTTGGTGCTGCAGGCTCAGCGGCAGACGCTGCTCACCATGCGCAGGGAGGGTCGGCTGTCCAACGAGGTTCTCAACCGGATCCTGCGCGACCTGGACCTGGAAGAGTCGCGGCTGGAAGGCTGAGCCACCCGCACCCGCGCCTCGCGTACCCACGCCAAGCCGATGCCTGCGCTGCCGACGCGGGTCGCAGGTGTGCGGCAACTACTGGACCGCGCGCCGCACCCCGTCGATGGCGAAGAAAGCGCCGAGCCCACCCATGGCGATGCCGGCAAGCCGGTCGATCACTGCGGCGCCCCGCAGATACGCCCGCCTCGGCGCCGGCCGTGACATCACGGTCGCCACGATCAGATACCAGCACGCCTCGACGGCGGTCACGGTGATGGGCAGTGCGACCAACAGCCACGGTGCCGGGCGCAGCGGGAGCGCGGTGGCGAACACACTGCCGTACACGACGATCGCCTTCGGGTTGCTCAGCTGTGTCAACAGCGCGGTGACGAATGTCCGGCTGGTCGCAACGTCCTGCGCCTGCAGGGCGCCCGTCTCGTGGGTGCTGCTCCGCCAGAGCCGAACCCCGAGATAGATCAGGTAGATGCCGCCCGCGATCTTCAGCACCAGGAACAGTGGCCCTGCGTAGATCAGCGCGGCGCCCAGCCCGGTCGTCGCGGCCGTAGCGAAAACGAGTCCGCCACAGCCGATTCCGAGAGCAGCAACACGACCGTTGCGTGGTGTGGTCGACAATGCCGTCTGCGCCACCATCACGAAACTCGGCCCGGGGCTTATCGCGCCGATCGCGATGGCCCCGGCGATGGCCAACAAAGCCACAACGTCGCCGTTCATCTGCAGTTGATCCTCTCCGATTCGAGGCGTTCACCGGCGAACTCGCCGCTGCCCTGTCGAATTGACGATGCGGGCGGCGCAAGATCGCGGTATCAGCACGGGCCGAAATGCTCCACCCGCTCCTTGCGACGCTAGCCGAGAACGATGATGTCCGCTAACCGCTTATGCGACGACGACGGGCCTGCGTGAACGTCAGCCAGAGCGCCGAAATCAGGAAATAGAACGCACCGAAGGCGGCGTACGGTGCGATGGCATCCACCTGAGGTGCCACGGGGCCACCCGCTTTGATGACGAAGCTGACCCCTGCTGCCGTGGATTGGATGCCGCTGATGATCATCGGCCACTGTGCCCCGTGGCTCTTCCACCGGCGCACGGCGGTGGCCAGTTGCAGCAGACCCGACAGCGAAGCCCAGATCCCGAACACTCGGAGCACGTCGTTCATGCTCGACGCCAACGCGACCGCGACGGCGATGGTTGTCACCGAACTCACCACGGTGTTGAAAGCCTGTGTCGGGTTGCTCCGCAGCCCGCCGTTGCGCCGAGCGTCCACCACATTGGCGGCCGCATCCCATGCCGGGTAGATCAGCAGGAGTGTGGCAACCACGGCCGTCGCGGCGTCCGCCAGGCTGACGGCGGCGCCCACCCAGACAATCGAAAATGCCGCGCGGGCAAAGTAATAACGCTTCAGCCAGGCATCTCCACCAGTGGTCTGCCGCACTTCACCGACGGTCTCTGTCATCATCTCTCCTCTATCTCGGTGAGCACCAGCGATGAGAGCGAGGATGAAACCCGCTCCGCTCGTGCCGTACCCGCACATGGCGGGTCAACCGAAGCCACGGACGGCTTCGGCAAGTGTTCTACCTATCAGTAGGTGGTACTACTGGCGCTGCTTCGCTGTCGACGGGTTGGCGCACAGTCGCTCGACGACCGGTTGGGTGACCGCAGCGAAAGCGTGCGGGTCTCCGTAGGCCCGCGCCGACAGCATGGCGCCGTGTACGGCGGCCATCAACGCTTCGGCTTCGGTGTGAGCGTCATGGGTCAGCGCGAAGGTGCCCTGCCGAGCGCCGCGTTCGAGCACGGACGTCAGCCAGGCCGACAGGTGTCGGAAGTAGGACCGCACCTCGAACACGATCTCGTCGGGGAGGACGGGAATTTGCGTTGCCAGTAATGCACAAAGGCAGTAACTGGTTTCGGGCTCCCCGATGCACGACTCCCAGTAGCCGATATAGCTGCGGAGTTGATCGAGTGGGTCCGGATGGTGGCGCTCGATGTGAGCGATTCCCGCCTCGGCTTCCGCACGATACTGCTGCACGAGGGTTCGGACGAGGTCGACCTTCGTCGGGAAATGATGGTGGATGCTGGCCTTGCGAATGCCGACGACCGCGGCGATATCGGCGTAGCTGAAGCCGTTGTAGCCCCCGGCGATGATGGATGTACGCGCGCACCGAAGGATCGCCTCAGGGGTGGACACGGTGCTCGACATACAGCCAATCTACCTTCTAGTAGGTAGATCGGCAAGTGCCGGATGTCGATGACTGCCGGGGCACCCTTGTCGCGAACGCAAGGGTGGTACCGGGTTGCGGCCCGGTACCACCCTTGTCACACCCGATTACGAGTTACCGGTCAACCTGTCCTTGACGGCCTCGACACCGTCTTTGACCTTGTCCGCCGCATCCGCGATGTGATCCTTCACCGCCGCGACGGCCTGATCCAGCTGACCTTCGGATTCCAGGTCAGAGTTGCCCGTCGCCGAGCCGACAGCTTCCTTCGCCTGCCCCTTGAGGTCCTGGGCCTTGTTCTTGGCATCGTCTGCGATTCCCATCGCAATCTTCCTTTCGTCGAGGGCAGTCATCCGATGATGTTCTGCCCGTTGTTATTTCGACCGGCGCAATCCCTGGTCCGCGCCGGACACCTACGGCCTCAGGTCAGTACGGTGCATTCGACCAGTCGGCGACAGACCGTGTCCTCGACGATGGTCCGTCCCCGTCGGGCGGGTGCGTCGGCGGGCTCCATCACCTCGGTGGTCATCTCAGCCCCTCTGGCGGCCGAGCGCGGTCAGATCGATGGCCCCGTCCAGGTGCGCTCCCACGGCGGCGCAGGCGGCGCCCAGCACCAATGCCAGCAGGAACCCGCCAAGACCGCCGGTGACCGCGGCGAGCGCCAGCAACAGTCCCGCGAAAAGAACTGTCGGTAAATACTTTCCGTTCATGATTGCCTCTCCTGATTCTCCGGGTGAGGGACGGTGACATCACCGACGACCACATCGACCGGGATCCCGGCCGCCTCGGTGGCCACCGCCCGGACCCGTTCGGCCGTGACAAGCAACGAATCGCCCAGCCGCACGATCACGTGCACCCTGCCGCCCTGCGGTCCTAGCCGCAGCCCGGCCACCGTCCGGCCGGGCAGATGCGTACTGGGCACTCCGGGGCCGGAATGCAGGCCGACGACGCCGTCGACCGCGGTCACCGCCGCGAGGACACGGTTGACGCGTGCGGCACTCGATTCGGTCACTGAACCCGTGGCCGGGCGTCGCCGGCTGTGTCGCCGCGATCGTCGTCCTCGAAGTGCACGTCGTGCACCGTGATGTTGACTTCGGTCACCTCCAGACCGGTCATGTTCTCCACCGCGGCAACGACATTGCTGCGAATACCTTCGGCCAGGTCGTGGATGGCCACGCCGTACTCGGCGACGACGCCGATGTCGACGGCCGCCTGCCGCTCACCGACCTCGACGGCGACCCCCTGGGTGAGGTCGCGGGCACCCGGCAGGGTCTCGCGGAGCTTTCCCACGACTCTGGCCGCCTGACCGCCAAGGTCGTAGACCCCGTCCACCTCGCGGGTCGCAATGCCCGCGATCTTCGACACGACGATGTCGGCGATCGTGGTGGACCCGTGGTCGCTGACCAGCTTCTCCAGCGCGGCGCCAGGGGATGTGGGCGTACCAGCTTCGTGCGGCTGCGTTGCTGCGGTCATCGGTAACTCCTTCGTTCCTCGGCTGACCCGGACGTTGTGTCCGGCACAATCGTTTTGTCGCGCCGGGGCGGGCAGAGCGCACGCCAACGAGACGTAGAACACACTCCCCGGTTTTCGAGACAAGACTTGGAGGACGCCGCGTGCCGATCGACGACGTGCTCGATTCCCTGCCCGACAACACGCTGGCCCGCCGGGCGCAGCGGGGTGACGCGGCCGCGTTCGACGTCCTGGTCGCCCGGCACGCCGCGGCGCTGTGGCGTTTCATCGCGCACACCTATCCGGAATCCGCCGATTGCGACGACATCGTTCAGGAGACGTTCATCGCCGCGTGGAAGGCGTTGCCGACCTTTGCATTTCATTCTCAGTTCCGCACCTGGCTCTACGCGTTGGCATCGCGGAAGACCGTCGACGCCTTGCGTCGCCGGCGCCCGCAGAACGATCTCGACTCGGCCGCCGAGGCCGCCGACCTCCGGCCGGGGCCAGGTCAGCAGGCCGAGCACAGCGCGTTCATGACGGCTTTGAACCGGGAGTTGGCCCGGTTGCCGTATCAGGCTCGCGCGGCATGGTGGCTGCGCGAGGTGTACGACCTGTCCCTCTCGGAAATCGCGACGGTGCTGAACACCACCGAAGGCTCGGTGCGCGGGCACTTACAGCGGACCAGAAAACGCCTGGCCACAACGCTTGAGGAGTTCAAACCATGATGCCGCCGCACTCGGTGGGCTGTACAGCCACGGACGTATGCGTGACACTGAGCAACGAAACCATTTTGGAGATTCGATGAGTACGGCAGCCGACGACGACTACGAAGCGACCGCGCAAGCGACCGCGTGGATCGCCGACGCCACCCGCCGCTTCGCCGGTCTGAGTGAATCCGAGCTCGACGCCGACGAACGGTGGTCACAGACCGGTGCGGCGCTGCGGAATCTACGAGCCTCCATCACCCAACGCATTTCGGCACTTCCCCGCCAAGGTAAACCGATCCGCACCTCGCAGCCGGGTATCAACGTGAGTCACATCGCGTTGGCGAAGTTGCTCACGTCGGCCCTTGCCCAGCCGGCGGCTGACGTCGCGGCGGCGATCGCCGACGTCGAACTGCGGGTCGATGCAGAGCAATTGACCGCGGTGCACGTGCATTTGATCGGAGTCGGAGCCGAGCCGCGCGACCGCACGTATCTTCAGGACGGCGACGCCCTGCGCAGGGAAGCCGCCCGCGTGGTGCATGCCGCCATCGGCGAGAACGCGGCCGAGATCACGGCCAGCTGGGATGACGTCGTCATAACCTAGCCAGTCCCTTCGAGATTCCTTGGCCAATGCTGTGGGTGGTTTCGATCGAACCGGTCGGTGGGTATGACAAATCGCCGCCCCAGGGGCGGCCTTGTTCTGATGTCGTAAGGCAGCCTTCGCGCTGCCGGACGGCCCGTACCGAAAGGGCGCCGCCCGTGGGACAACCAGCACGGCGATCGGATGCAGGTGACTCCGCGCGACCGGCCAAGAAAGCCGCGAAGAAGGTCGCAAAGAAGGCCCCGGCGAAGAAGGCCGTCAAGAAAGCTGCCGGAAAGAAGGCGCCCGGTAAGAAAGCTGTCGGTAAGAAAGCCCCCGGCAAGAAAGCGGCTGGCAAGAAGGCCACTTCGGGTAATCCACGGCCGCCGGGCGGCTCGACGAGATCGTCCACGGGAGATCCCGCCATGGGGCTGCCACAGTTGCCCGAGCCGCCCGACGATCCACGCAAGGTGCTCGGGCTGGGCGAGGTTTTCACCGTCGCAGACGTGCGGCGAGCGTGGCGTCGGTACGCCGCCCGGCATCATCCGGACCAAGGCGGTGACGCCGCGACCTTCACCAGAGGGCGCCTCGCTTATGAAACCTTGACCCGGCGCACCCCGTGACGCCCGGCACGCCGGCCGACCTGCGCCGCTCGCTGCGAGCCCTGAACGCGGTGAACTTCTTCATCGCCGACGTGCAGTCCGGTCTCGGCCCCTTCCTCGGGGTGTACCTGATCAACACGCACGGCTGGAACCCGGCAAGCATCGGCGTCATGCTGACCCTCGGTGGCGTGATCGGGTTGTTCCTGAACGCGCCGGCGGGTGCGTTGATCGACAGGTCGACGCACAAGCGCACCTTGCTCGCCGTCGCCGCCGCATTGACATCGGTGGGAACGTTCATCGTCACGCTGGAGCCGACGCTGGCCGTGGTGACCGCCGCGCAACTGCTGACCGGGATCGGTGGTGTGGTGGTCGGCCCGGTGCTCGCGGCGATGGCGCTGGGTTTGGTCGGTCCGAAACGCTATGCGGCGCAGACGGGGCAGATGACGGCGTTCAACCACGCGGGAAACGTGGTGGGCTCCACCGTCGCGGGCCTGGCCGGTTACCTGGTGAGCCTGCGGTTGGGCTTCTGGATCGCCAGTCTGTTCGGCATTCTCGTGGTGTTGACCACGCTGGTGATCAAGGGATCGCTGATCGATGACCGGCGGGCCCGCGGCCTGCGCGACGAGCCGGAACCCGGCGAACAACCGTCCGGATTCGGTGTGCTGCTGCGCAACCGACCGCTGCTGGTGCTGGCCGCCGTCGTCGGCTTGTGGCAACTGGCCAACGGAGCCATGCTGCCCATCGCCGGACAACAACTCGCGCTGGGACACCGTCACACCGGGGCGCTCTATCAGGCCGCGTTGATCGTCGTCGCGCAGCTGGTGATGATCCCGATGGCCCTGCTGACCGGGCGGACAGAACGCTGGGGCCGCAAACCCCTCTTCCTGCTGGCGTTCGCCGTGCTCCCCTTGCGGGGGTTGCTGTTCACCTGCGCCGCCAATCCCGCCGTGGTGATCGCGATCCAACTCCTCGACGGCGTGGGCGCCGGGTTGCAAGGACCCTTGTTCGCGGTCATGGTCGCCGACCTGACCAGAGGCACCGGCCGCTACAACGTGGCGATGGGCGCGGCGACCATGGTGCAAGGTATCGGCGGCGCACTGAGCCCCACCTTGGCCGGTGCGGTGTACGCCGGATTCGGTTATGCGGCAGCGATGTTCACGTTGACGGCCATCTCGGTTCTGGCGTTGGCGGTGCTGGTGGTCGGCGTCCCGGAAACGCTGAACCGGGATGCCGACCCACCGGCTCGCGACGACCAGATCGCCGGTGAACCCACCTTGGCCGGTTGACCCGAGCGTTGCTGGAGCGAGTGACGGGATTCGAACCCGTGTAAACGGCTTTGCAGGCCGGTGCCTAGCCACTCAGCCACACCCGCAGCACCATGAACACTGCCACCACCGCTGACCGGCGCCAACGGTTGCGCTCGCCGTGATCGCTATTCGTGCGGCATGCCCGCGGCGATCCCCTGCTGCGGCCAGCCCG
Organism: Mycolicibacterium canariasense; assembly: GCF_002101555.1. GTDB lineage: Bacteria > Actinomycetota > Actinomycetes > Mycobacteriales > Mycobacteriaceae > Mycobacterium > Mycobacterium canariasense. Next base: position 35,586 of record NZ_LQOL01000034.1, on the reverse strand, counting down.
GTGGCGAGTCCTCCCACGGCTCCTGCCTGCCGAACGGCGTCAGGTCCAGGAAGGGATACCCGACCGCGGCGTGGTCCAGCCCGCGGGCATACGCCGAGTAGGTGTGGAATACCTCGTCACCGCGGCGCAGGAACACGCTGGCGCCGGGCCAGTCCCCGCGCAGGTCACGATCCGACCAGCCGTCGGCATGCAACTCGTCGAGTGACTTGTAGTTGTACTGCACCGCAGCGCGTTCCGGGTCGAGCGTGACGCCGAAATCGTAGGTGAAGTCCCCGTCCCGCGACGAGTACCACGGGAACGTCCAGCCGTGCGCGTCGCGATACCGGGCAATGCTGACGTACGGTGCGCGGGACACACAGGCGAAGGCGACACCTTTGGCGGTCAACAGCGCCCGGTCCGATTCGGTGAACGTGAGATCGGCGGCGGCCGTGCAACTCGGGCAGCCCTGGTCGATATCATCGAGCCACATGAAGTGGTGGACGTAGAGCTGCTGGCGCCCCTCGAACAGGTCGACCAGTCCGACCTCGCCGGCAGGCCCGTCGAACCGGTAGTCCTTGTCCACCTCCACCATCGGCAGCCGCCGGCGTTCGGCGTTCACGGCGTCGCGCAGATGGGTGACTTCACGCTCCCGCGCCAACAGCCGCTTGCGGGCCACCAGCCACTGCTCACGGGACACCACATCGGGATAGGCGGTGCTGAACGACATCGGTCGACCTCCTTCGAGTCCGGTCGTGATGCAGACCTGCCGCGCCGCGGAAATTCATCACGACGGACGCCGCGCGGTCTAGGTTGTTCGCATGATTGAGTGGCTGGCCGATCCCCCACTGTTCGGCGGCCCCGGCCAGGGCACCCGTCAGGTCGTCGAGCTGTTCGCCGCCTTCGGCTTGACCGCACTGATCGGCCTGGAGCGCGAGATCCAGGGCAAGGCGGCCGGGCTGCGCACCCAGACCATCGTCGGCACCGCCGCGGCGCTCATCATGTTGATCAGCAAGTACGGGTTCGCCGACGTGCTGGTCGCCGGGACGGTCATGGTCGACCCGTCCCGGGTGGCGGCCCAGATCGTCTCGGGTATCGGCTTTCTCGGTGCGGGCATCATCATCACCCGCCGCGGCGCGGTGCACGGCCTGACCACCGCAGCGGCGGTGTGGGAATCGGCCGCCATCGGGATGGCCGCCGGCGCGGGCCTGCTACTACTGGCCGTCACCGTGACGGCAATCCATTTCCTGATCATCGTCGGGTTCATGCCGGTGGCACGCCGGTTGGCGGCCCGGTTGTCCGGATCGGTCCGCATGCACGTCACCTACGAGGAGGGCCGCGGGGTCATGACGCAGCTCCTGGCGGCATGCGATCGGCGTCGCTGGCAGCTCACCGAATTGGCTGCCGACCCGGGCGGGAAACCGCTGGACGCCCCCGCCCACCTGTCCGGGGCGATCCTCACGCTGGCCGGCAACGGTGTCACCCAGGCACCGTTGGTGCTCGCCGGCATCGACGGGGTGACGTCGATCCGTCAGCTGGATGAGGATCCCGACTGAGGTGTCGGCCGGGTGGCCCGGTACGCCGCCACCGCCGTGGCCGCCGCGAGCGCACTGAACACCGCGAACATCCACCGCGCCGCCGACCCGTCGTCGTGCTGCGCGTTGACGATCACGCCGGCCACGCCCGCGCCGAATGCCCCGCAGATCAGCTGCACGGTGTTGATCGCCGCGGCCGCCGTGGCACCTTCGGCCGACGGGTCCTGCACGGCCCCCATGGCCCACGCCGACAGATGCGGCCACGCCATCCCGATCCCGGTGCCGGTCAGCAGCAAGGCCAGCGCCCAGCCGATCGTCACCCCGGCGGAGGCGTCCGGGCGCACGCTCAGGGCGGCCGACCCCAACCCGATCGCCATCACCAGTGGTGCCACGGCCACGATCCGGACCACCGCCCGACGCCGGTCCACGGACGCGCTGGCAAGTTCGCCGGTGGTCCACCCGACCGCGAGGGCGACGCCGAGGAAACCGGCGACCAACGGCTCCAGGTGGGCCAGCCGCTGGCCGAACAACGGCACGTACATGTCCACCATCGTCGCGGCCATCAGCAGTCCGAGGGTCACGTACATCCACTTCAACGGTCCGGGCCGGAATGCGGTGGGCGGCAACACCGATGACGCCTGGCCTGCCCTGAGCCGGTCCACTATGAGGAAGGCCGCGATCAAGCCCAGCCCACCGGCCAGCAGCACCGCCGTCCATACCGGGTTGCGCGGGATGCCCGCCACACTGATGACCAGCGCCGCGGCACCCAACAACAGCAGGGACCAGACCGGGATCCGCAGCGCGGACGACTCGGTGCCGGTGGCCGCCCGGCCGGGCAGCGCAACGGGCACCAGCACGGCCATGGCCGCGGTGAGGACCACCAGGGCACCGAAAGCCCAACGCCACGAACCGAATTGCGCGAACAATCCCCCACCGGCGGGACCCAGCAGGGTACCCACCCCCCACATCGCCGACACCAGGGCCGACGCCCGCACCCACAACGACTGCGGCAGCGCCGCATTGATGACCGCGTAGCCCAGCCCGGCCAGCAGGCCACCCGCCGCGCCCTGCACCGCCCGGCCGACGAGCAGCAATTCCATCGTGGGCGCGACCGCACACAGCAGGCTGCCCGCCCCGAACACGGTGAGCCCGGCCAGATACGACCGGCGTGGCCCCAGGCGGCTCAGTACCGCGCCGACGGTGGTGGCCGCCACCACCGAGGCGACCAGGTACACCGTCGTGACCCAGGCGTAGAACCGGTGCCCACCGATCTCGGCGACCGCACTGGGCAGCAGACTGATGGTGAGGAACTCGTTGGTCGCATACAGCGCGACGCCACCGGCCAGAACCGTCGACGCACCAAGATGTTTCGGGCCGAGAAGGTCCCGCCAGCGGCCCATTTGGGCATCATCGGTCGGCAATGTTCGAGTCACGCTGTGACGCTACGACCTCAACTTACATTGAGGTCAACCCAACCCTCCTGTCAGATGCACCGATTTGCCACAGTGATGCTCGAGTCGGGTAACGTCAGACCCGCCGTCGGGATCGAAGCGGGTGCGAAAGACATCCCCCGCCGGGGTGGGCGGACCATGTTCCGTGCCCCGTATCCGCGAGCCTTCCCGCGCTGCAATCGATGAAGGAGGCCGCACAGCCATGCCGACCACCGACTCCGTCGGCGACCGCAAGCCAGGCGCACTCAATCGGGTGAGGCAGAGCATCAGCATGCCGGTTTTCGTCCCGGCATCGGCAATCGTGGTCGGGCTCATCGTCTTCGCGGCCGCCTACTCCCGTGTCGCAGAAGACGCCTTCGCGCAGCTGAACACGATGATCACCAGCGGAATTGGCTGGTGGTACATATTGGCCACAACGGGATTCGTGCTGTTCGCCATCTATTGCGCAATATCGCGGATCGGCACCATCCGACTGGGCCAAGACAACGAAAAACCGGAATTCGGATTCTGGTCTTGGCTGGCCATGCTTTTCAGCGCCGGGATGGGCATCGGGCTGGTCTTCTACGGCGTGGCCGAGCCGCTCACTCACTACGTGAGTCCGCCCCCGTCCCGCGGAGTGCCAGGACTGACGGACGCGGCAGCCAATCAAGCGATGTCCCTGACCTTGTTCCACTGGGGTTTTCATGCCTGGGGCATCTACGTCGTGGTCGGGCTGGGCATGGCGTACATGAGCTATCGCCGTGGACGCCCGCTGACGGTGCGGTGGTTACTCGAACCGCTGCTGGGCGGCCGACTCGTCGAGGGTGTGATCGGCCATGTAGTGGACGTCGTCGCGATCGTCGGCACGTTGTTCGGTGTTGCCACCTCACTCGGATTCGGGATCACCCAGATCGCTGCGGGGCTGGAGTACCTCGGCTGGATCGAGGTCAACAACTGGTGGACGGTCGCGATGATCGCCATCATCACAGCTATTGCCACGCTGTCGGTGGTCAGTGGCGTCGGTAAAGGGTTGAAGTGGTTGTCGAACGTCAACATGGTGCTCGCAGCGGCACTGGCGCTGTTCGTTCTCATGCTCGGACCCACCCTCTTCCTCTTGCAAGCGTGGGTACAGAATCTCGGTGGCTACGTGCAGTCACTACCATCGCTGATGCTGCGCACCGCACCGTTCACCGATGGCACGTGGATGGGTAATTGGACCATCTTCTATTGGGGATGGTGGATAAGCTGGGCACCGTTCGTCGGGATGTTCATCGCCCGGATCTCCCGCGGCCGTACCATCCGGGAATTTGTCACCGGGGTGCTCCTCGTACCAACGCTCATCGGGTCGTTATGGTTCACGGTATTCGGCGATTCTGCGGTGCTCAGGGAGCGCGAACACGGCGATATGCTCGTCGACGGCGCAGTGGACACCAATACGTCGCTCTTCCGGCTGCTCGACGGACTGCCGATCAGCGTCGTCAGCAGCGTGCTCGCGGTGGCCGTGATCGTCTTCTTCTTCGTGACATCGTCGGACTCGGGATCGCTGGTGATCGACATCTTGTCCTCGGGTGGCGAGCTCGATCCCCCCAAAGTCACCCGCATCTACTGGGCGGCGCTCGAAGGGGTCGCGGCCGCAGTCCTGCTCGTCGTCGGTGGCGCTGGTTCGCTGACCGCGCTGCAGACGGCATCGATTGCCACTGCTGCGCCGTTCTCCGTGGTGATGGTGCTCGCGTGTTGGGCGATGTTGAGGGCCTTCCGATATGACCTGGCTACCAGCCCGCGATACCTTCACATCTCCAGCCCGGACGTCGCCAACCTCTCTACGCCGGATGTCGCCCACCACAGCGCCGGCCATCCTTACCCGCGCCACGACATCTCAGCGACGCTGTCCGGACTGGTTGCGGTTCGTTCGGTCGGCCCAGACACCGTCGAAGTGAACCCGGAGACCGGCGTAGTAACGATCGCGATCCCCGATGACCCCCTGGGTGAGGAGAGCCCCGGACAGGTCACTACTTAAGCCCGGCCGCGTCCATTCCGCGCAGCTCCTTCTTCAAGTCCTGGATCTCGTCGCGTATCCGGGCCGCCAACTCGAACTGCAGATCACGCGCCGCGGTCATCATCTGCTCGGTCAGGTCCTTGATCAGGTCCGCCAGCTCGGCGCGCGGCATGTTGGTGGTGTCGCGGCCCTCGATGATGCCGGCGCTGACGGCGCGGCCCGGCTCGCCCTGGGCGCGGCGTCCGCGGGAGGCGTTGCGTCCCGAGCCGCCCACCTGGACGTTCTCGGTATCGTCGGCTTCCCGGTACACCTGGTCGAGGATGTCGGCGATCTTCTTGCGCAACGGTTGCGGGTCGATGCCGTTGGCCTCGTTGTAGGCGATCTGCTTGGCGCGGCGCCGCTCGGTCTCGTCGATCGCCTCCTTCATCGAGTCGGTGATCTTGTCGGCGTACATGTGCACCTCACCGGACACGTTGCGGGCGGCACGGCCGATGGTCTGGATCAGGCTGCGTGGTGACCGCAGGAAGCCTTCCTTGTCGGCGTCGAGGATGGCCACCAGCGACACCTCGGGCAGGTCCAAGCCCTCGCGGAGCAGGTTGATGCCGACCAGCACGTCGTACTCGCCCAGCCGCAGCTGGCGCAGCAACTCCACCCGGCGCAGGGTGTCCACCTCGGAGTGCAGGTAGCGCACCCGGATGCCCATCTCGAGCAGGTAGTCGGTGAGGTCCTCGGCCATCTTCTTGGTCAGCGTCGTCACCAGCACCCGCTCGTCGCGTTCGGTGCGCAGCCGGATCTCACCGATCAGGTCGTCGATCTGGCCCTTGGTCGGCTTCACCCGCACCAGCGGGTCGACCAGCCCGGTCGGGCGGATCACCTGCTCGACGAACTCGCCTCCGGCCTGGGCCATCTCGTAGTTGCCCGGCGTCGCCGACAGGTAGACCGTCTGCCCGATCCGTTCGGCGAACTCCTCCCAGGTCAGCGGCCGGTTGTCGACCGCGGACGGCAGGCGGAACCCGAAATCGACCAGGTTGCGCTTACGCGACATGTCGCCCTCGTACATGCCGCCGATCTGCGGCACGGTGACATGCGACTCGTCGATGACGAGCAGGAAATCCTCGGGGAAATAGTCCAGCAGGGTGGCCGGCGCCGACCCGGCCGGGCGGCCGTCGATATGCCGCGAGTAGTTCTCGATGCCGGAGCAGAAGCCGACCTGCTTCATCATCTCGACGTCGTAGTTGGTGCGCATCCGCAGCCGCTGCGCCTCCAGCAGCTTGCCCTGGCCCTCCAACTCGGCGAGTCGCTCTTCGAGTTCGGCCTCGATGGTGGAGATGGCGTGCGCCATCCGGTCGGGCCCGGCGACGTAGTGGGTGGCCGGGAAGATCCGCACCGAATCGACCTGGCGCACCACGTCACCGGTGAGCGGATGCAGGTAGTACAGCGCCTCCACCTCGTCACCGAAGAACTCGATGCGGATGGCGAGCTCCTCGTAGGACGGGATGATCTCGACGGTGTCGCCACGCACCCGGAACGATCCCCTGGTGAACGCCACGTCGTTGCGGTCGTACTGCACATCGACCAGCAGCCGCAGCAGCCCGTCGCGGGGCACCTCGTCACCGACCTTGAGCTCCACCGACCGGTCCAGGTAGGACTGCGGGGTGCCGAGGCCGTAGATGCAGGACACCGACGCGACCACCACGACATCGCGCCGGGACAGCAGGCTCGACGTGGCCGAGTGCCGCAGCCGCTCGACATCGTCGTTGATGGAGCTGTCCTTCTCGATGTAGGTGTCGGTCTGCGCGATGTACGCTTCCGGCTGGTAGTAGTCGTAGTACGAGACGAAGTATTCGACGGCGTTGTGCGGCAACATCTCCCGCAGTTCATTGGCCAGCTGCGCGGCCAGCGTCTTGTTCGGCGCCATCACCAGGGTGGGCCGCTGCAGTCGTTCGATGAGCCACGCCGTGGTGGCGGATTTACCGGTGCCGGTGGCGCCCAGCAGGACGATATCGCGCTCCCCCGCCCTGACCCGTCGTTCCAGTTCGTCGATGGCGGCGGGCTGGTCACCGGCGGGCTGGTACTCGCTGACCACGGTGAACTGGCCGCCGGCACGCACGATGCCGTCGACGGCGTCGGCGGCAGGTCGGTATTCCGAATGCGCCAGCACGGGATGTTCGGTAGCGAAAGCCATGGTCACCAGGTTAAGCGCGGACACCGACATCTTCATTCCCCCTGGGTTACGGTGACGCCGTGCCCGAACCCGCCCGCATCGCGTTGCGTCTGCTGGGCCTGCTGTTGTTGCTCGGCGGCCTGGCTTGCGCCGTGCTGCTGATCTGGCCCGGACCAGCGCAGATCGCCGCATTCTTGGGGTCCAGCTGCGCCGCTGACCGCAGTGGTATCAGCCACCCGTGCAGTTGGCTGGAGGCCGCAGATCTGGTGTGGACCGGATGCTGGGTGTCGATCGTCATCGGCTTCGTGCTGCGGCTGCTGACCCGGCCGGCGGGCAAAGGTCCGCTGGTGCTGGATGTGCGCAGGTGGCGGTGAGCGTCCATCCGCCCAAACGCGAGGTCTTCGATCTGCGCGCCGGAACCAACACCGATCCGAAGGGCGTCGTGCGCGCCGTCGACGTCTACACGGTGCAGCCCTGGGGGTTGTACATGGCCCGGCCGGCACCGGGTCGGGCACAGTTTCACTATCTGGAGTCCTGGCTGCTGCCGGAGCTGGATCTACGGGCCACGGTGTTCCACTTCAACCCCGGGTACGAACGCGATCAAGACTTCTACCTGGACGTGGGCCGGTACACCGCCGGCGCCGAGGTGTGGGAAGCCCAGGACCATTACCTGGACCTGGTGGTGCGCACCGGCCGGGACGTCGGCCTGACCGACGTCGACGAACTGCTCGCCGCCGTCGGGGCGGGCCTGCTGAGCGCCGAAACGGCGGAACGGGCGATCCACACCGCACTTGCCACGGTGGATGCGCTGGCCCGTCACGACTACGACCTCGGGCGCTGGCTGCGAGGTAGGGAAATGCCGCTGACCTGGCGGGCGTAATGTCTGGCGGTATGAGTGTTACCAGGCGCGCAGGAGTGGCTGGGCTCTTATCGGTCCTGTCGGCCTTGGTGCTGTGCGCGGGGCAGGTGCTCCCGGCGGTCGCGACCGCCGACCCGGAGCCCGCACCGCCGCCCGCACCGGCCACGGATCCGGCTGCCCCGCTGCTGCACAACGTCACCTACAAGGCCAGGGCCGACGGCACCTCACGCGGCGCGGTGGTGGCCTACAAGGCCGACGACCACAACGTCAACAGCGAGCAACCCACGCTGCTGCCCGGACAGACGTTCGAGATCAACACGGTGATGGCGGATCCGAAGCTGGCCGGGATGGAGCTGTCCATCCAGTGGCCCTACGGCTCGAACCTGCACTGCGAGATCCTGGTGGACGACCAGACCGTGGCGCAGGCCGATCAGTTCATCGCCCCGAGGGTCTTCCGCGTGAAGGATGACCCGCTGTACGGAACGCTGCAATGCGGTGCGCCACTGAACATCCCGGCACCCGGCCAGGAACCGGTTCCGCCGCCGGCGCAGTAACTCAGGGCCGCCAGCCGGTGCTGTCGGCCCACAGCCGCGCCCGCCGATAGTTGTCCAGGAACCACGGCTCCTTGGCTGCCGCGTAGTCCGGGGCGGCCAGCGCCGCGCGCTTGGCCGCCAGGTAGTCGGCGCGCACCCCGGGATTGGCCCGCAACCACGCGACGAACAGCAGCGCGAACTGCTGATTGGGCCATCCATCCACCCGGACGTGCACGTTGGTCGGCCGGCCCGGATCCGCCGAGGCGTGGAACCGCTTGTGCCACAATGCCGGATCATCACCGTGCACGGTGTCACCGGTGATCGCCGGGACGCGCGGATAGCCGGCGGCCAGCAGCGCGCCGGCGAGTTCGTCGGCCACGTCGAGGCCGGACACGGTGATCTGGACGTCGATGACGTCCTTACCGTCCATGCCGGGCACCGCGGTGGAGCCGATGTGGTCGATCCTCAGCGCGCGGTGCCCGCAGGCGGTGTTGAGCCGGGCGACGATCCGCTGCGCCTGCTCGGCCCAGTCCGGGTCGTAGGTCACCACGGACGGCTCCCGGCGGGCCGGAACGCCGACCTTGAGGTAGTGCGCGAACGGCAGGATGCGCTCGTGCCACAGCCAGCGCGCCTTCTCCACCAGCTCGCCCGGTGAGCCCGAATTGTCCAGCCACACATCGGCGACCGCGCGACGTTGTTCCTCGGTGGCCTGCGCGGCGATGCGGGCCCGGGCGTCGGCTTCGGTGAAGCCGCGGTATTCGATGAGCCGTTTGACGCGCAGTTCCGGATCCGCGTTGACCACGACCACCAACGGGAACATCGGCGCCATGTGGGATTCCACCAGCAGCGGGATGTCCTCCACGATCACGGCGTCGGTGCCTGCCGCTTCGATCAGTTCGGAGCGCCGGTGCGCGACCAACGGATGCACGATCCGGTTGAGGGTTTGACGCTTCTCCTCGTCGCTGAACGCGACGGCGGCCAGCGCAGGCCGGTTCAGTGCGCCGTCGGGCTGCAGGATGTCGTCCCCGAACGCCTCGACCAGCCGGGCCAGGCCTTCGGTTCCCGGTTCGACGACCTCCCGGGAGATGACGTCACCGTCGACGACGATCCCGCCCAGTTCGGCGAACGTCGAGGACACCGTCGACTTACCCGCACCGATCCCACCGGTCAACCCAATCCGCAGCACTGCACCAGTCTGTCAGGCCCGATCCCGGCTCAGCCGGACACGCCGGTCAGTTCGACGGTCGGGTGTGCCAACTGCGTCTGGGCGACGGTCGCGCCGTCGGCCAGATTCACCGCGACCAGCCGCTGGGCGGCCGGGTCGCTGACATAGGCGATGCCGTCCTGAATGTGCAGGTTGGGCATGGGCGACTGCCACTCGTCGGGCTCGGTCCATGCGCCGATGACGGCGATGTGCGCGGTACGTCGGGCCGTCACCGGATCGAAGACGTGCAGATGCCCGTCGGTGCCCAGGATCACCGCCTCGCCCTTGGGGCCGCGGTCCAGCGACCGGAAGCTGTAGCTGGCGTCGATGGGCACCACCCGCAGCGTCCCGGTCGTGGTGTCGGTGAGGGTGAACCGGCGGGGCCGCTCCAGTTCGGCGTCCGGGTCGGTCTTGTAGTCGCCGAGCACCACCGGTGAGACGTCGCTGCCGGCCTGATTCCCGATCCGGCCGTAGGGGTCCGGGCTGGCCACCTTGCGAATATCGTTGCCGCGCACGATCAGGATGCCGTCCTGGCAGCCGAAGGTCAGGACACCTCCGGCGGCGGCGGCCTCACCGTGCAGCCCCGGGCAGCTCTCGTTGGTGGCGACGGGGACACCGGTACCGTCGAGAATGACCGCACCGGAACGGGTTTCCTCATCGCCGACGCTGACCACCATGGTGCCGTCGGCGCGGGCCACGGCGACGCCGTGATGCGGTGTGGTCACGGTGGCATTGCGGGCGGCGGTGTCCCCCTTGAGCAACTTCGCCGGGTCCACCACGTCGACGGCGCCGGTGCCGTCGCTGAACAGGGTGAGCATGTCGTCGTGCGCGACGACATGGCCGGGTTCGGCGCCGCCGAAGCGGATGTCGGTCAGTTTCGGCGGTGCCGTGTAGTGGTGGCCGTGGTCACCGTGCCGGTTGGTCCAGGTGCCCAGGTCCAGGACCGCGAAACCGTCGGACTGCGACACCAGCACGTGCCGGCCGTTGGCGGCGGAGTTGAGCCGCACGAACCCGTCCAGCGGGATATCGGCGACCTGGCGCAGGGTTTCGGCATCGAGGACGAGCACTCCGCCGTCGTAGCTCAGTGCCAAACGCGGTGTGGGCGAAGCTTGCTCGGTCGGCTTGACCGATGTGGACGGCGCGGCCGGCCGTGACGCGGCGGTGTCGCCGTCGGGCTTTCCGCAGCCCGCGGCGATCAGCGAAACGGACAGCGCGGCAAGGACTCGCATCGGCGTCGACATGACGGCGAGTCAAACAGTTTTTGAAAATGATTGTCAAAAAGCGATATGTGCATGTGCCACAACGAGAAACTCCCCGGCTGAAACCAGCCGGGGAGTTTCTCGTGCAGAACGGTTACGCGTTGCCCGCGAGCTTCTCGCGGAGCGCGGCGAGCTGGGCGTCGCTGGCCAGCGAACCACCGGCGGACTCACCCTCCGAGCGGCTGGCCGACGACGAGGACGTCGGGCGAGCTGCCTCTTCGGCCTCGGCAGCGGCGAACTTCTCCATCTGAGCGGTGTGCATCTTGTGACGACGCTCGGCCTCGGCGTACCGGGCTTCCCACTCGGTGCGCTGCTTGTCGAAGCCTTCGAGCCACTCGTTGGTGTCGGCGTCGAAGCCCTCGGGGAAGATGTAGTTCCCCTGCTCGTCGTAGCTGTCGGCCATGCCGTACTTCGACGGGTCGAATTCCTCGGTGTAGTCCTCGTTGGCCTGCTTGAGGCTCAGCGAGATCCGGCGGCGCTCCAGGTCGATGTCGATGACCTTGACCATCGCGTCGTCGCCGACCTGGACCACCTGGTCCGGGACCTCGACGTGGCGCTCGGAGAGCTCCGAGATGTGCACCAGGCCCTCGATGCCCTCTTCGACGCGGACGAACGCACCGAACGGCACCAGCTTGGTGACCTTGCCCGGCACGATCTGGCCGATGGCGTGGGTGCGGGCGAAGTGGCGCCACGGGTCTTCCTGAGTCGCCTTGAGCGACAGCGAAACCCGCTCGCGGTCCATGTCGACGTCGAGCACCTCGACGGTGACCTCGTCGCCCACCTGAACCACCTCGGACGGGTGATCGATGTGCTTCCAGGACAGCTCGGAGACGTGCACCAGGCCGTCGACACCGCCGAGATCGACGAACGCGCCGAAGTTGACGATCGAGGACACCACACCCTTGCGGATGGCGCCCTTGGTGAGCTGGTTGAGGAACTCGCTGCGCACCTCGGACTGGGTCTGCTCCAGCCAGGCGCGGCGGCTCAGCACCACGTTGTTGCGGTTCTTGTCCAGCTCGATGATCTTGGCCTCGATCTCCTTGCCGATGTACGGCTGCAGATCGCGGACACGACGCATCTCGACCAGGGAGGCGGGCAGGAAGCCGCGCAGGCCGATGTCGAGGATCAGGCCGCCCTTGACGACCTCGATGACGGTGCCCTTGACGGCCTCGTCCTTCTCCTTGAGCTCCTCGATGGTGCCCCAGGCGCGCTCGTACTGCGCACGCTTCTTGGAGAGGATCAGACGGCCTTCCTTGTCCTCCTTGGTGAGGACCAGGGCTTCGACCTCATCGCCCACGGAAACGACCTCATTGGGGTCGACGTCGTGCTTGATGGAAAGTTCGCGGGAAGGAATGACACCTTCGGTCTTGTAGCCGATGTCGAGCAGGACCTCATCGCGGTCCACCTTGACGATGGTCCCTTCGACGATGTCGCCATCGTTGAAGTATTTGATGGTCTTGTCGATGGCGGCGAGGAAGTCTTCCGCGGAGCCGATGTCGTTGACGGCTACCTGCGGGGACGTGACGGAGGGACTTGGCATGTGGTGGGTTGCTCCGGACAGGTTGAATCGTAGGGACAGATGATGATTGTTGTGTTCCTGGGGCGTCCACCGAACCGACGGACACACAGGTACTTCCAAAGCGTACTCGACCGGGTGCACGCTGGCCAAACCCGGTTAACCTGCTGACGTGCACCCACCCCATCTGCCGCACCCGCCGATACCGCCGTGGCCACGCCGGGCCCGCGCCGTCGGCGCCCCGCTGGCGGTGCTGATCGGCCTCGGCACGATCACCGGGCTGCTGATCATCCTGTTGACGCTGGCCAACCCCGTCGGGACCGCGATCGGCTTCGTGCTGTCCACCGTCGCCATCACCGTCGTGGTGCTGAGCTATCTGTGGCTGGACCGCTGGGAGCCGGAGCCGACGCGGCTGCTGCAACTGGCGTTCATCTGGGGCGCCTCACTGGCGATCGTGGTCTCGCTGATCTTCGAACTGTGGGCCGATGCGGCGGTCACCCCGATCGGCGGTCTGCCGGAGGGCTTCGAATCCACCGCGATCCGCGCCCCGCTCATCGAGGAAGCCGCCAAGGGCCTGTTCCTGCTGGTCATGATGACCGGGAGGCGCCGCAACGAGCTGAACTCACTGACCGACTGCCTGGTGTACGCGGGCCTGGTCGGCGCCGGTTTCGCCTGGTTGGAGGACATCCTCTACATCGCGAACGGTGAATCGGTGGCCACGTCGCTGCTGACCGCCGCGCTGCGCCTGGTGATGGCCCCGTTCGCGCACTCGCTGTTCACCACCTTCACCGGGATCGGCGTGTACTTCGCGCTCCGGCAGCGCGGCGCGACCGGCAAGGTGGCCTGCATCGGCCTGGGCTACGGGGCCGCGGTGCTGATGCACATGCTGTGGAACGGGTCGTCGCTGCTGGGCATCGAGGCCTACTTCGCGGTGTACGTGCTGTGGATGGTGCCGATCTTCGCGCTGGCGATCGCACTCGGCGTGTACAGCCGCAGGCGGGAGCAGCGGGTGGTGGCGGACAAGCTGCCGGGGATGGTGGCGGCCGGCCTGATCACCGCCAACGAGGCCACCTGGCTCGGGTCGCTGCGCGGCCGCAAGCACGCGATCGCCGAGGTCACCCGCCACCACGGCAAGGCCGCCGGCCGCGCGGTGCGTGACTTCGCCGCCCAGGTGGTCGAGCTGGCGTTCGTCCGGGATCGGATCGACCGCGGCTTCGGCGACGCCAGAGTCCAGGCACTGCTCAACGAGGAGGCGTACTGGGTGCATGGCGCCCGGGCCTCGGCACCGGCACTGGGCTGGCTGACCAACTACCGCGTGCACTGATCGGCGCTAGTGCGCCACCCCATCGACACGCGGCGCTAGTGCGCCGCCCCATCGACACGCGGCGCTAGTGCGCCGCGGTGTCCCAGCTGCGGCCGTAACCCACCGACACCTCCAACGGAACGTCCAGCGGATAGGCCCCGCCCATGTGCTCACGCACCAGCGCCTCCAGCGTGTCCCGCTCGCCGTCGGCCACCTCGAACAGCAATTCGTCGTGCACCTGCAACAGCATCCGCGACTTGAGGCCGGCCGACTTGATCGCCGCGTCGACGTTGATCATCGCCACCTTGATGATGTCGGCCGCGCTGCCCTGGATCGGTGCGTTCAGCGCGGCACGTTCGGCGGCCTCCCGCACGTTGCGGTTGCTGCTGTCCAACTCGGGCAGATAACGGCGGCGGCCCAGCACCGTGGAGGTATAGCCGTCCTTACGGGCCTGGTCGACGACGTCACGCAGATAGTCGCGGATGCCGCCGAACCGCGCGAAGTACTGGTCCATCTGGAGCTTGGCCTCTTCGGTGCTGATCTTCAGCTGGGCCGACAGGCCGTAGGCGCTCAGACCGTAGGCCAGGCCGTAGGACATCGCCTTCACCCGGCGCCGCAGCTCCGGGGTGACCTCGTCGATCGGCACGTCGAATGCCCGCGACGCGACGAACGAGTGCAAGTCCTCACCGGTGTTGAACGCCTCGATGAGCCCCGCATCCCCGGACAGATGCGCCATGATGCGCATCTCGATCTGGCTGTAGTCGGCGGTCATCAGGTCGGCGAAGCCCGCGCCGACCACGAAGCCGTCCCGGATGCGCCGGCCGGCCTCGGTACGAATGGGGATGTTCTGCAGGTTCGGCTCGGTGGACGACAGCCGGCCGGTGGCGGCGATGGTCTGGTTGAAGGTGGTGTGAATGCGACCGTCGGAGGCGACCGACGCCAGCAGACCGTCGACGGTGACTTTCAGCCGCGTGGCATCCCGGTGCGCCAGCAGGTGCTGCAGGAACGGGTGGCCGGTCTTGTCGAACAGCGATTGCAGCGCATCGGCATCCGTGGTGTACCCGGTCTTGGTCTTCTTGGTCTTGGGCATTTCCAGCTCGTCGAACAGCACCACCTGCAGCTGTTTGGGCGAGCCGAGATTGATCTGCTTGCCGATCACGGAGTAGGCCGCCTCGGCGGCGTCACGGATCTGATCGCCGAACTCGCTCTGCAGCTCTTGCAGATGCGCAATGTCCACGGCGATGCCGGTGTCTTCCAGCTCGGCCAGCACCCGCTGCACCGGCAGCTCCATCCGGTCCAGCAGGGAGGACGAGTCGATGCGGGCCAGTTCCTCGTCCAGCGCGTCGGCCAGATCGCCCACCGCCGAAGCGCGCAGCAGCAGCGTCTGCACCGCCTGCTCGTCGACGCCGTCGGTGTCATCGAGCAACGAAAGTTGTTGCTGCCCGGTATCTTCCGCGCGCAGCTCGCGCTTCAGGTAGCGCAGCGACAGATCGTCGAGGGAGAAGCTGCGCTGGCCGGGCCGCACCAGGTAGGCGGCCAACGCGGTGTCGGAGGTGACACCGCGCAGCGTCCAGCCGCGGCCGGCCAAGTCGTGCATGGCAAGTTTGGCCTCGTGCACCGCCTTGGGCGGCCCCGGATCGGCCAGCCAGGACGCCAGCGCCGCCTCGTCCTCGGGGCTCAGCGTCGCGGTGTCCAGGTAGCAGCCCTCACCGTCGGCCGAGGCGATGGCCAGCGCCGTGGCATCGGAATCGAAGGCCTTGTGGGTGCCCACCACCGCCAGGCCGAACCGGCGGCCGTTGCTGTGCTCGGCGAGCCAGGCCGCCAGCTCTCCGGAGGGCAGCACACCGCCGCGCACCTCGAAACCGGCGTCCACCTCGGGATCGGCGGAACTCAGCGTGTCGAAAAGGCGGTCCCGCAGCACCCGGAATTCCAGGTCGTCGAACAGCCGGTGGATGTGGTCGCGATCCCACGGCAGCATCCGCAGCGTGTCCGGCGTCTGCGCCAGCGGCACGTTCTTGACCAGCTCAGTCAGCTCACGGTTGAGCACGACGTGGGAGAGGTTGGCGCGCAACGCATCTCCGACTTTGCCCTTGACCTGATCGACATTGTCGACCAGCGCCTGCAGCGAGCCGTGTTCGACGATCCACTTGGTGGCGGTCTTCTCCCCCACGCCGGGAATGCCGGGCAGGTTGTCGCTCGGGTCACCGCGCAGCGCGGCGAAGTCGGGGTACTGGGTGGGCGTGAGCCCGTACTTGGCCTGGACGGCTTCCGGGGTGAACCGGGTCAGCTCGCTCACACCCTTGACCGGGTACAGCACGGTGACGTCGTCGCTGACCAACTGCAGCGAATCCCGGTCGCCGGTGACCACGAGCACCCGGTACCCGGTGTCCTGCGCCTGGGTCGCCAGGGTCGCGATGATGTCGTCGGCCTCGAAGCCCTCCTCGGCCAGCACCGTGATGCCGAGCGCGTTCAGCACCTCTTTGGTGATGTCGATCTGGCCGCGGAACTCGTCGGGGGTGGCCGAGCGCCCCTCCTTGTACTCCGGGTACTTGTCCTTGCGGAAGGTCTTGCGCGACACGTCGAACGCGGCGGCCACGTGGCTGGGTTGTTCGTCGCGCAGCAGGTTGATCAGCATGGCCGTGAACCCGTAGACCGCGTTGGTGGTCAAGCCGCCCTGCGTCTTGAAGTTCTCCGCCGGCAGCGCATAGAACGCCCGGAATGCCAGTGAGTTGCCGTCCAGCAGCATCAGGGTCGGCTTCGAAGATGACTGCGTGTCCGTCGCGGTTGAACTCACGGACATCACTCTATTCACCACCCCCGACGCCCAGCAGTTCCCGGGCCATGTCCACGAGTGCCCGGGCGGCCGGGCTGACCGGCCCGTCGGCCCGCCAGGCCAGCACCAGCCGGCCCCGGAGCTCCGGCACGATCGCGATGGCGTGCACGTCGCGGCGCGCCCGCGACACCGAGCGCGGCACGATGGCCACCCCCAAGCCGCGCGCGGCCAGATCGGCCAACGCCTCCGGGGTGGCGGCCTCGAACGCCACCCGCGGGGACACCCCGGCCTCCGCGCACGCGATGTCGAACTGGCGGCGGATGCCGCCACCGACGGGCAGCGAGATCAGCGGCCGGTCCGCCAGCGCCGCCAGGCCGACCGTGCGGCGCCGGGCCCACGGGTCGTCCACACCGACCACGGCGTCGATCACCTGCTCGGTGGTGGGCAGCACCGCAAGGCCGTCGGGGACCTCGTCGGCACCCACCGAGGCGATCGCCACGTCGAGGCGGCCGGCGCGCACCCCGTCGATCAGGGCGTCGGAGGTGTCGGTGGACAACATGATCTCGACACCCGGATGAGCGTGGTGATAGTCGGCGAGCAGCTGCGGCATGTCGACGTTGTGCGAGGTGACGGTGCCGATGGTGACCACACCACGGACCAGCTGGGCGAGTTCGTCGACGGCGGTGCGGGCTTGCCGGACCGCGCGCAGCGCCGCCCGGGCAAAAGGAAGCACGGCCTGTCCGGCGGCGGTGAGCCGTACCTCCCGGCGGGACCTGTCCAGCAGCGGCTGGCCCAGCTCGCGCTCCAATCGCGCGACCTGCGTGCTGACGGCCGGCTGGGCGACCAGCATCCGTTGCGCGGCCCTGGTGAAGTTGGCCTCTTCGACGACGGCGACGAAGTACTCGAGCTGCCGAAGTTCCATAACGGATGATTATAGTTTTCCAGCGCAGATGGTATTGGACGTATAGCACCAGGTCCACGCAATCTTGAGACGTGAAGATTCTCATCGCAGGAGCCGGCATCGGCGGCCTCAGCGCGGCGCTCACCCTGCACGCGGCCGGGATCGACGTGACCGTCCTGGAGTCCACGCGCCAGCTTCGTGCCCTCGGCGTCGGTATCAACCTGCTGCCGCACGCGGTGCGCGAACTGGACGGACTCGGGCTGGGCGACCAACTGCTGGCCATGTCGGCCACCCCGGCTGTCATCGACTTCTACCGCCCGGATGGCACCCTCCTGTTCCGCGAACCGCGCGGCATCGAGGGCGGCTACGGCTATCCGCAGTGTTCGGTGCACCGCGGGCGCCTGCAGATGCTGCTGCTGGACGCCGTGCTCGACCGATTGGGCCGCGACGCCGTGCGCACCGGCGCCGCGGTCACCGGTGTCACCGAATCGGAGGACGGCGTCGTGGTGGGCACCCGGACCGGGGAGTTCCGCGCCGACATCCTGGTCGGTGCGGACGGGATCCATTCGCGGGTCCGGTCCCTGCTGCACGGCGGTCCCGATCCCCTGTTGTGGTCCGGTGTGCGGATGTTCCGCGGCGCAGGGCACATGCCGGCGTTCCTGGACGGGCGCACCATGGCGATCGTCAAAGGTCCCGACGGTGTCGAACTGGTCACCTATCCCCTCGGCGGCGGACTGGTGAACTGGGTGCTCCAGGTCGTCGAGTCGGCGCCGGGACCGCTGCCCGGTGATGCCGGCTGGAACACCACCGCGGACCCGGCCCAGGTGTGTGCCCGGATGGCTGATTGGCAACTGGACTGGCTGGACACCGAGCGGCTGGTCACCGCAACGGGTGCAGTGTTCCAGTATCCGATGGTGGATCGGGAACCGTTGTCGCACTGGGGAACCGATCGGGTGACCCTACTCGGCGACGCCGCGCACCCGATGTATCCGGTGGGCGCCAACGGCGGCTCGCAGGCCATCCTCGATGCCCGGGCACTGGCCGATGAGCTGGCATCGGGACGCGGTCTGGCCGGCTACCAGGCGCGGCGTATCCCAGAGACCACCGCCGTGGTACACGCCAACCGCGAAATGCACGGCAGCTCGGCCGAAGACCTGGCCCGGGTGACTGCCGATTACCGGCGGAAAACCCTCGCAGACAGGAGCTCCCGATGACCACCTTCGTCCTGATCCCCGGCGCCTGCCACGGCGGCTGGTGTTTCGACGACATGGCCGCCGCACTACGTGAACGCGGCCACCGGGTGATCGCGCCGACGCTCACCGGTGTCGCCGAGCGGGCGCATCTGTTGCACGCCGGGGTGAACCTGGAGACCCACATCGCCGATGTGCTGGCCGAACTCGAGGCCCACCGGGTGTCCGACGCCGTGCTGGTCGGGCACAGCTACGGCGGCATGGTGTGCACCGCGGTGGCCGATCGCGCCCGCGCCCGGGTCGATTCGCTGGTGTACCTGGACGCCTTCGTGCCGCGCGACGGCGAGTCGTGCTGGACCCTGACCAACGACGAACAGCGCCAGTGGTATACGAGTGTCGACGCAACCGGCTACGGGGTGCCGCCCTTGCCGTTCTTCGATCCGCGCGCGACGGCGCACCCGTTGGCCGCGTTGATGCAACCGGTGCGTCTGCGGGCAGACCTGTCCGCCTTCCGCCGGCGCGACTACGTATACGCCAAGCGGTGGCCGGCCGAATCCCCGTTCACGCCCACCTTCGAACGACTGCGCACCGACCCGACCTGGGTGACCCATGCCCTCGACGGCGCCCACAATCTGATGCGGGACAACCGCGATGATCTGGTGCGCATCCTGTGCGCGGTAGCCGCTCAGTAGCCGAGCAGTTGGCGGAACCTCTGACCGACGGCCATCGACTGACCCATCCGTTGCACCCAACCGTCCAAGGCGGCCTTGGTGTCAGCCGGATCCCAGCCCCGATCCTGGGCGAGCGCGATCATGCCGGCCTCATCGGTGATTCGGCGCGCCCGCGCGTCCCGCGCCAACGCGGCGTAGTCATCGAGCGATATTCCGTTGATGGGCGCCCAGATCGGATCGTCGGCGCCCACCGGCCGATTCGAGGGCCCGCCGAAGATCGCGGTGTCGATCGGCTGGTGCAAACCCTGCTGCGCGGCGGCTGCGGCTTCCCTGGCCTTCTCTTTGGCCTTGTCGAAGAATCCCATGGCAATACTCCGTTTCCCCGGTGCCCCACTGGCCCGGCTTGCCCATGAGCTCACCGGTGTCCGGCGGCTACCGATCCCAACAAGCACCGGCCCGAGCAACACCCGAACTCTTTGCCATTGCAATGACCATTGCCCCCTGCATCGAGCGAAAAGTCCCGTTATCACCGATATTTGCCCACGACAAGTCAGGCATTCCGGTTTCCGACGACAACGGAAACGTCGGATGAAATCGTTGCTCCAGCCCGACGCGCATGGTATTTGGCTAGAGCAATAATCCCTTCGGGGAGGGATCTGACATGGGTGGACGGCATCGCAGCGAGCGCGCCAAACCCGCGGTGACGGCATGGCTGGGCGCCGGCGCGATCACGCTGGGCATCGGTGCCGCACTCACCACCGGCGCGGCGGTGGCCAACGCCGACGCGGAGGGCTCCGGCGGGGCGTCCAACTCGTCCGGCGCCACGAACCATGACTCGGCCTCCACGACCCCGTCGCACGAGGCCACGTCGACGACGCCGGCGCAGAACACCACCTCGGCGCCGAAGAAGAAGCCGCGGCACCGGACCGACACCAAACCCGACACGAAACCGGGCGCCGACTCCGCCGCGACGTCTGCCGGTGACGAAAACCCCACCCGCACAACGCAGGACAGCACCGTCAAACGTGCCGCCACCACCAAGCCCGACACCACCCCAGCGGTGCAGTCGGCAGCCGCGAGCAGCACCCCGAAAGTGGCGGTGACAGCCAAGGCCGCGGCCACACCGGCGGCCACCACGGCACCCACCAATCCCTTGGCCGGCATCATCGCCGCCGTCCAATCCTGGGGGCACGCCATCCAGGTCCAGTACTTCAACAACAAGCCGAGGATCGTCAGCGTCAGCGCACCGACGCTGAACTCCGACGGCACCTACTCCGGACAGGTGATGGCCACCGACAAGGACGGCGACCCCCTGGTCTACTCGGTGGTCCGGCCCTACGACGGCAGCACCGTGACCGTCGACCAGAGCGGCCATTACACGATCACCCCGTCCGATTACGCCCTGACCCGACCCACCAGCGACGCCATCGGGGTCACCGTGGTGGAGGCGAACGCCGACAAGCACTACCACGGGTTCGGCCAGATCATCGGGCAAGTGGTGCAGACCGCCCTGCACAATGCATTCGGGCAGCTGCACTACCCGCCGTACAGCGCACCTGATTACGCCACCACGCGCGCCACCGTCCCCGGCGTGCCGTGGGGCAACACCGATCCGACTGCGGGCGTGAAGGTATCGGCGAAGCTGACCGCCGCGTCGGCCCCCACCGCCACCGCATTCACCGACCCGCTGACCACGTTGGTCTACGGCCTGCAGGGATGGTTCAACCGAACGTTCAACAACACCCTCCCCACCGTGACCATGAGCGCACCCACCAAGAACGCCGACGGCAGCTATACGGGTCAGATCACCGCGACCGATATCGACGGCGACCCGCTACAAGTCAATCTGACCCCGACGCGCAACGGCACCATCACCTATACCGATCATGGCAACGGCACCTATACCTACACGTTCATCCCGTCGGAGGCCGCGTTGACGACGCCGAACTCGGTGTTCTCGCTCTTCGTCTCGGCGGTCGAGACGAACGCCAACGACCACTTCCACGGCCTCCCGCAGATCCAGGACTTCATCGTGCAATCGACGCTGGGCAATTTTGCGCGAGCCCTGGTCCCCTCCTACAGCTACTCCTGGCCGCCCTACGACGCGTTGACCTGGGCCATAAGTGGAGCTTCCATCCGCGTGCCCATCGGTCCCGTCGTTCCACCCACCAGCACCTGATCGTCAAACTGCAACACGTTTCAGTTTTGCGTCGGAACTGGGTACGCTGAGCCTCGTGCCAGCAGCATCCTCGCAACCCGCCGTCGAAGGGTGGTTCGCCACCGACGACGCCGGCGCCACCCACCTGATCGGGGCCAAGTGCCCGCAGTGCGCGACGTACGTCTTCCCGCCGCGGGCCAACAACTGCCCCAACCCGGCATGTGACAGCGACGTGCTGGAGCAGGTTCCGCTGTCGCGGCGCGGCACCCTGTGGAGCTACACCGAGAACCGCTACGCACCCCCGCCGCCGTACCCGTCGCCCGACCCGTTCGAGCCGTTCGCGGTGGCCGCGGTGCAGCTGGCCGACGAAGGCTTGATCGTGCTCGGCAAGGTGGTCGAGGGCACCTTGGCGGCCGATCTCGCGGTCGGCATGGAGATGGAGCTGACCACGATGCCGCTCTACACCGACGACGACGGCGTCGTCCGGACGACCCACGCCTGGAGGATCGCGCAATGAGTGAGCCTGTATACATCCTCGGTGCGGGCATGCACCCCTGGGGCAAATGGGGTCGCGATTTCACCGAGTACGGCGTGGTCGCCGCCCGCGCCGCGCTCGCCGAAGCCGGCCTGGACTGGCGCCAGATCCAGTTGGTCGCCGGTGCGGACACCATCCGCAACGGCTATCCGGGATTCGTCGCCGGCGCGACCTTCGCCCAGAAGTTGGGCTGGAACGGTGTGCCCGTCACCTCCAGTTACGCGGCGTGCGCCAGCGGGTCGCAGGCGCTGCAGAGCGCTCGGGCGCAGATTCTGGCGGGGTTCTGCGATGTCGCGCTGGTGATCGGCGCCGACACCACGCCCAAAGGCTTCTTCGCCCCGGTCGGCGGGGAACGCAAGAACGATCCGGACTGGCAGCGATTCCACCTGATCGGCGCCACCAACACCGTGTACTTCGCGCTGCTGGCCCGGCGCCGGATGGACCTCTACGGCGCCACCGTCGAAGACTTCGCGAACGTGAAGGTCAAGAACGCCAAACATGGGCTGAACAACCCCAACGCGCGCTACCGCAAGGAGGCCACCGTCGAGGACGTGCTGGCCAGCCCGGTGGTGTCGGATCCGCTTCGGCTGCTGGACATTTGCGCCACCTCTGACGGTGCCGCCGCGCTGATCGTGGCCAGCAAGTCCTTCGCCGAGAAGCACCTCGGATCGGTCGAAGGTGTCCCGTCGGTGCGCGCGGTGAGCCTGCAAAGCCCGCAATACCCACAGCATCTTCCCGAATTGCCGGATATCGCAACCGATTCCACCGCGGTGGTACCGGGTCCGGACCGGGTATTCAAGGACCAGATCCTCGACGCCGCCTACGCCGAGGCCGGGATCGGCCCCGAGGACGTCAGCCTGGCCGAGGTGTACGACCTGTCCACCGCCCTGGAGTTGGACTGGTACGAACACCTGGGTCTGTGCCCCAAGGGCGAGGCCGAAGGGCTGCTGCGCAGCGGCGCCACCACGATCGGCGGCCGGATCCCGGTCAACGCCTCGGGCGGGCTGGCCAGTTTCGGGGAAGCCATTCCGGCGCAGGCCATCGCGCAGGTGTGCGAACTCAGCTGGCAGCTCAAGGGTCAGGCCACCGGCCGCCAGGTCGAGGGCGCCAAGGTCGGCGTGACCGCCAACCAGGGCTTGTTCGGGCACGGCTCGTCGGTGATCGTCGCCCGCTAGCCATCCCTGCGCCGAACGTGAACTCGGGCGCGAAATCCTCGCGGATTCACCGGCACGAGTTCACGTTCGGTCGGTCGGGTCAGGCGGGGAACCAGAACGGACCCCACCAGAAGCCCCACGAATTGCGCACATCTGACCAGAAGACGCGGGCAAACGGCGCCCACCACGGTGGCGCAGGCCGTTCGTGAGCCCAGATCGGCACGTCGCCCTGCCCCGGCCCCCATCCCCACGCGGGGTCACCATCCGGAGGTGCGGGGCGGTCGAATTGGCCGGGCGGCAACGCCGGCGGCCGATCGGGATGCCACCCCGGGGTTCCGTCGTGCTGCGGCCCGCCACCGGGACCACCCGGGCCATTATCAGGTCGACCAGGGCCGCCGGGACCGTTGTCATGCCAGCCCGGACCACCCGGGCCGCCGGGACCGTTGTCAGGTCCACCCGGACCAGCGGGGCCTCCCGGCCCACCAGGACCGCCCGGCCCTCCGGGACCACCGGGACCGTCGTCATGCCTGCCGGGGCCGCCAGGGCCGCCCGGCCCACCGGGACCGCCCGGCCCACCGCCCTGGCAGTTCTGCACTCCCGGTGGGCACTGCGGCGCCGCGGTCGCCACAGCTGCTCCACCGAACAGCACTCCGGCGGTCAGACCGGCCACGACAGCCGAGCTCGCCGCCACTTTGACGCCTATGTTCATGGGTTCATGTGCTCCGTTCACCGAGTCCCAACCGAAATCGATTCTCGCGGGGGTACATCAGCGTGAGCCATGAGCAGGCTATGGCCGGATATGAGCTTTCTGTGTCGACGCTGTGTCGCCGGCGTCGCAGAGCTGCTCCGTACCGCGGCACTAGACTCGGCGGCCGTGATCACCGTCAACGTCAAGCCCGGCAGCAAGAAGGGCCCGCTGGTGCAGACGGATGCCGACGGGGCGCTGACCATCTATGTGCAGGAGCGCGCCGTCGACGGCAAAGCCAACGAGGCGGTCATCAAGCTGCTTGCCGCACACCTCGGTGTCCCCAAGACCCGGCTGCAACTGGTGTCGGGAGCCGGCGCGCGGGTGAAACGATTTCGCGTGACACCCTGACGCGGTTCAGGCCACCCCGAGATACGCCGCCCGGATGCTGTCGTCCTTGAGCAGTTCGCGGGCGTCGCCGCTGCGCGTCACGGCCCCGGTCTCCAGGATGTAGGCCCGATCGGACCGACTGAGCGCCTGCTGGGCGTTCTGCTCGACCAGCAGCACCGTAGTGCCCTGACTGTTGATCTCGGAGATGATCCGGAAGATCTGCGAAATCACCATGGGGGCCAACCCCATCGACGGTTCGTCGAGCAGCAGCACCTTGGGCCGGGCCATCAAGGCGCGGCCGATGGCCAGCATCTGCTGCTCGCCGCCGGACAGCGTGCCACCGACCTGGCTGCGCCGCTCGGCCAGCCGCGGGAACGTCGTCAGCACCCAATCCAGTCGCTCGTCATGGTCCTTCTTGGACGGGAATTTACGTCCATAGCAACCCATTTCGAGGTTCTCGACCACCGTCATCCCGGGAAACACCCCGCGCCCCTCCGGGGCCTGGATCAGCCCCTGCGCCACCCGCTGGTGCGCCTTGACCTTGGAGACATCCTGTCCGTCGAACCACACCGAACCCGACGTCAGCGACCGCAGGCCCGAGATGGCCCGCATCATGGTGGTCTTGCCCGCACCGTTGGAGCCCAGCAGGGTGACCAGCTCACCCTCGTGCACCACCAGCGAAACACCGTGCAGCGCTTGAATTCTGCCGTAGTGCACGACGACGTCGCGGACCTCCAGCAGCACCGGGCGCGGATCAGAGCTCGTCATCGGGCACTCCCAGGTAGGCGGCAATGACTTTGGGGTCCTCGCGGATCTCGGCGGGCAGCCCGTCGGCGATCTTGCGCCCGAACTCCAGCACCACGATGCGATCGGTCACGCCCATGACCAGGCGCATATCGTGCTCGATCAGCAGCACGGTGTAACCGTCGTCCCGGATCGCCCGGATCAGGTCGACCAGCGCTGCCTTCTCGCTGGGGTTGAATCCCGCCGCCGGCTCGTCCAGGCACAACAACTTCGGTTCGGTGGCCAGGGCGCGGGCGATCTCCAGGCGGCGCTGATCCCCGTAGGACAGGTTCTTGGCCTTTTCCTCACCACGGTGGGCGATGCCGACGAACTGGAGCAGTGCCGCCGCCCGCTCGATGGCGTCCTTCTCCTCGCGCCGGTGCCGCGGGGTGCGGAACAGCGCACCGGGCACCGAGGTCTGGTGCCGGGCGTCGGTGCCGACCACCACGTTCTCCAGCGCGGTCATCTCGCCCCAGAGCCGGATGTTCTGGAAGGTGCGGGCAATACCGCGGCGGGTGATCTGGTTGCGTTTGATCTTGCCCAGCGGGGCGCCGTCGAACGTGACACTGCCCGAGCTGGGCCGGTAGACACCGGTGATGGCGTTGAAGCAGGTGGTCTTGCCGGCCCCGTTGGGGCCGATGAGACCCAGGATCTCGCCACGCCGGATGTCGAACGACACCGCATCCAGTGCGGTGAGGCCGCCGAACTTCACGGTGAGATCCTTTGTCTCCAGCAGCTTCTCACCCTCGGCCGCCTTCATGTCGCGGTGCAGGGCAGCCTTTTCCTCGTCGATTTCCACGTCGATGTCGGGGGTGGTCACGCTGCCGCCTTCGAGTCGTCGGCCTTGCTGAGCAGATTCCGCGCGGACTTGCCGTACGCCAACAACTGCTGGCGCACCGGGAACAGGCCCTGCGGGCGGAAGATCATCAGCACCACCAGCGCCAGGCCGAAGAACAGATATTTCAGGTCACCCAGGTTGATGCCCAGGAAATGCACGCCGAGCAGGCGGTTGGGCAGGTACACGATGATGAAGGCGCCGAAGATGACGCCCAGCTTGTTGCCCTGTCCACCGAGCACCACCGCACACAGGAACAGCATCGAGTTGATGATGTTGAACGTCGGCGGCGCGACGTATTGCACCTGCCCGGCATACAGCGCACCGGACAGGCCACCGATGGCCGCGCCGATGACGAAGGCCCACAGTTTGAACTTGAAGGTGTTGACGCCCATGACTTCGGCGGCGTCCTCGTCCTCGCGGATGGCCACCCAGGCGCGGCCCACCCGGCTGCGTTCCAGGTTGCCGACCAGCAGCAGCACGATGACGATCAGCACCAGTCCCAGCCAGAACCACCAGGTGCCGTAGTTCGCGTCACCACCGGAATTACCGCTGGAGAACACACCATTGGGGAGGTGCTCGTTCTCCCCCAACCGCGGGTAGGCGATCTCGTTGAGCCCGCGCGGGCCGTTGGTGATGTCGGTGAGGTTGTCGGCGAGCAGCCGGATGATCTCACCGAAGCCGAGCGTGACGATGGCCAGATAGTCGCCGCGCAGCCGCAGTGTCGGAGTGCCGAGGATCAGGCCGGCCAGCGCCGTCACCGCCATCGCGATCGGCACGCAGGACAGCCAGGCCCAGTCCTTGCTGAAGAAGCCCTCCGGGCCGACCTTGTTCCATGGGCTGTCCGGGCTGGTGAGCAGCGCCACTGTGTAGGCGCCGACGGCGTAGAACCCCACGTAGCCCAGGTCGAGCAGGCCGGCCTGCCCCACCACGACATTCAGGCCGATCGCGATGATGGCGACCATGGCGAACTGGGCCATGGTGCCACCGAAGCTGATACCCGGGGTGTCCAGGAAGCCAGGTGTGTACAACGGCAGTAGCCCGACGACCACGAACAGCACCACACCGAAGATCCACTTCATCGGCCGACTGAGTTCGGACCACCACTGGCGCAGGCCATCTCCGGGGGCCAGCACGGTGCGACGCCACCCCGTCGTCTGCTGATCGTCGTTCATGCGCGATCCCGCTCCGCTTCTCGCCCGGCTCATGCGCGCGCCTTCCCCAGGCTCTCACCGAGTATGCCTGTCGGCCGGATGAGCAACACCAGAACCAGCAGCACGAAGGCAACCACGTCGCGCCATTGCGTGCCGAACAGCGCCTGACCGTAGTTCTCCATGACGCCCAGGATCAGACCGCCGAGCAAGGCGCCGCGCAGGTTACCGATGCCACCGAGCACCGCGGCCGAGAATGCCTTGATACCCAACAGGAATCCGCCCGAGTAGATGATGCCCTGCGGCAGTTTCATGATGTAGAGCAACGCGGCGGCACCGGCGAGCAGACCACCGATGAGGAACGTCGTCATGATGACCCGTTCCCGGGACACCCCCATCAACGTCGCGGTGGTGGGATCCTGCGCGACGGCGCGGATACCGCGGCCGAACTTGGTGCGGTTGATCGCGATATCGGTCAGCACCGCCAGCACCAGCGCCGCGACGACGATCACGATGGTCACGTTGGAGACGGTGGCCCCGAAGATCGTGAACTGAGTCTTGGGCTGTACCAAGATGATCGGCTGCTGGGCGTTACTGCCGCCGTAGCCCGTGATGATCTTGGGCAACACGAAGTGCACGAACTCCTGCAGCACGAACGACATGCCGATCGCGGTGATCAGGAAGGTCAGTGCCCGGGCATTGCGTTTGCGCAGCGGCCGGTAAGCCACCACCTCCAGCCCGACCGCGGCCGCACCCGAGACCAGCATGGCGACCACCATGGCGATCGCCAGATACAGCACCGTCAGCGCGATGCCCTTGTTGTAGGGCGTGCCACTCGGGGTGAAGCCCAGGATGATGTCGAGCGCGAAGTAGGCGCCGAACATGCCGAGCATGAAGATCTCGGAGTGGGCGAAGTTGATCAACCGCAGCACACCGAACACGAGGGTGTAGCCGACCGCCACGAGCGCGTAGATCGCCCCCCACGACAGTCCGTCAATGGTCAACTGGCCGAACCCGTTCACCAGGTTGTCGACGTTGAAGTTGATATTGGCTGCGGTGCAGACGTACTGACCGATGCAGTCGGGGGTCATCCGGTGGCGAACTCCTGATCGCTGGTGCGGCTGTCTGGAACAAGAACGCGTCCGGAACCGGGGTCCCGGACGCGTTCCGTCAGCAAGTCCCTACTGGACCTTGAAGATCCAGATCAGGTTGGTGGTGAGCTCACCCTTGTCGGTCCACTGGTAGTTACGGGCAATGCCCTGACCGTTGTACTTCTTCACGAAGTCCAGCAGCGCCGGCCGGGTGATGGCGCCCGAGTCGATGCCCTTGAGCAGGATGGTGCCGAGGTCATAGCCCTCCGCACTGTAGGTGCCCGCGTCGGTGTTGAACTTCTTCTTGTACTCCTCGGCGAAGGTGCCGGTGGCCGGGCCGCACGGGCACGCCAGGATGGCGTCCTTGGAGGCCTCGCCAGCCTGCTTGACGAACTCCGGGTCCTTGGTGCCGTCGGCCGAAGAGAAGACGCCGGTGTAGCCGCCGTCGCGCAGCTGCTGGACCAGCGGGGCCGCCTCGGAGTAGTAGCCGCCGTAGAACACGGCGTCCGGGCTGACACCCTTGACCTGGGTGACCGTGGCGGAGAAGTCCTTGTCGCCCTTCTTCACCGAGATGTTGCAGCCCGGATCGGCGACCGGGCCCAGGGTCTCGCGCACCGCGGTGGCCAGACCGAGGCCGTAGTCGGTGCTGTCGTCGATGACGCAGATCTTCTTGAAGCCCAACGTGTTCTTCAAGTAGTTGGCCACCGACGGGCCCTGCACGGCGTCGTTCGCCAGGCCGCGGAAGAAGGTCTTCCAGCCGTTCTGGCTGAGCGTCGGGTTGGTGGCTGACGCGGTGGCGGCGACCAGGCCGGCCTGGTCGAACACCGTGCCGGTGGCCTTGGTCTCGCCGGAGAAGGCCGGACCGACCAGGCCGATGGTGTACTGGTCGTCGACGATCTGCGGGGCGATGGCCGTTGCCTTCTGCGGGTCACCCTCGGTGTCGAACGGCTTGAGCTGCACCTGGCAGCCCGGGTTGGCGGCGTTGTGCTTGTCGATCGCCAGCTGCACGCCGTTCTTGATGTTGATGCCGAGCGCGGCGTCCGGGCCGTTGAGCGCGCCGGCCATCGCGATGGACACGGGCGGGCAGGTGGCCTTGCCGTCACCGGCGGGATCGGCCGGGGCGGCGCCGCTTGCGGTCTTGACCTCCGCGCCGTTCTCGTCGATCTGGACCTGCTCGACGATCTTCAGGTCCGCCTTGGACGTGCCCTGTTCGGGGGCGGACTGGTTGCACCCGGCAATACCGAGTACCAGCAGGCCAGCACCACCGAGCGCAAATGCATTCCGTGCCACGCGACCGCGCACGCTTCACCTCCGGGTCATGGATTTCGACGGCATCAACGATTCGGCCAGGTGGGCCGGTCGCTGACGCTTCGGGTAGACACTAGCCAACCGGTCGCCGCGTTGCGTGATGTTGAAGGATTGGCCATTGCGCGTCGGCGTCGCGAGCAGGCGATAGCAGCAGACCGGAAACGCAGTGTTAACCCAGCTGGGCCACAGCGATCAGGCAGACGAGGATTCGCCGCCGGGCGTGTCGAGGGTTTCCAGCACCACCTCGGCAACCCGCTTCATGGTGGTGCGCCGGTCCATCGCCGCCCGCTGGATCCATTTGAACGCTTCGGGCTCGGTCATCCCCTGGTTGGCCTGCAGCAAACCCTTGGCCCGCTCGACCAGCTTGCGCGTCTCCAGCCGGTCGGACAGGTTGGCGACCTCGCTCTCCAGCGCGCTGATCTCACTGAACCGGCTGACGGCGACCTCGATGGCCGGGATCAGGTCGGTGATGGAGAACGGTTTGACCAGATAGGCCATGGCGCCGGCGTCGCGGGCCCGCTCGACGAGTTCGCGCTGCGAGAAGGCGGTCAGGATGACGATGGGTGCGATGCGCTTGGCGGCGATCTCCGAGGCGGCGTCGATACCGTCGCGCCGCGGCATCTTGACGTCCATGATCACCAGGTCGGGTTTGAGGCTTTCGGCCAGATCCACCGCTTCCTGGCCGTCCCCGGCCTGCCCGACGACCTCATAGCCTTCCTCGCGCAGCATTTCGGCCAGGTCGAGTCGGATCAGTGCTTCGTCCTCGGCGACGAGGACGCGGCGTGGAGCGGGAGCGTCGGTCATGTCAGACATTGTCGCGTGAGAGTAGCCGGACAGCGACCTCGGGGTGAATGGGCGCGTCGCGGCGGGGGTCCCTGGTCGCAAGAGCCGGTGTCGGCATCCTCTATGGTGGGAGTCCGCAGCAGTACTGCCCTCGTATCCCAACTGGCAGAGGAAACGGATTCAAAACCCGTGCAGTGTGAGTTCGAATCTCACCGAGGGCACCAGAAATACCAGCCAGCATCGGGTCGCTCAGCCACCGAGGCCGGCAAAGCGGACCTCTACCGGTGACCGCCCGACGTTCCGCCGACAGGATCACTCGCACAGTGTTGGGCCGCGCCGAGCGCGGCCCAACACTGGTGGAACGGTCAGATCGGCTACTCTGCGGCGGCGCCGCCCGTAGCGGCTGACGCCGCACCGGCGTTCTCTCGGTGCGACGAGTTCACCGGCGGTGCTCCTGTGACGGCGGTCCGGGGCACGTCCCCTGTGACAGGCTTCGGCGCGGCTTCGGACTTGCCGTCGCGCACCGGATGCCGCGGCTTGGTAGCCGAACCTGTCGAACCTGTTGCATCCTTCCCGGCGGTCGCACCGTCGGGCTGCGCGACGGCCGGCTTCGGGATGCCGACCTTGCCGGTGCGGACTTTGCCGGTATCGGCCTTGGCTGTATCGACCTTCGAACCGGAAACCGTTGTCGCGTCCGCTTTTTCGGCTGCGACCGTAGTGTCGGCGCCGGAAGCGGCGGCCTCACCCGATTCCGGCGACGTCGCCGGATCGGCTGATTCAGCCGGCTCGGCTGCAGTAATCGTCCCGGCAGGCTCCGCGCTCGCCAGGCCAAGCGAGGTCATCGGAGCCGACGTCGCCGGCTCCTCGGCGACGGGAGCCTGCTCCGCACTGGCCGTCACGACGTCCTCGGATGTCGCAAGCTGCTGCGGTCCCGACGACTCGGTCGTCTCGGCTTCACCGGTGGTGGCCGGATCATCAGCGGCGGTCGCCTCGGTCGGGGATGCATCGACGGCGGCAGGATCGCCGACCACGCCGCCGGCCGACGAGTCGTCCGCGGTGAGGGCGCTGCCGCCACTCACCCGGGCGGCGCTGAAGGTGGTAGCTGGCGCCAGGGTCTGGCCGGTCAGACCCGATACCAGCTGACCGATCGCCTTGAATAGCTGGGCAACAGCGTTCACCACCGACTTGACCACCGACACGACGATGTTCGGGATGAAGGCCAGCGCATTCTTTATGAGCTGCCCGAGCATGTCGAGCATCGACGGGACGGGGGGATCGGTCGGAGACGACGACTGCAACGATTCGATGAGCTGTCTGAGAATGAGCGCAACGGCTTTCGGTGAGCCGTCGGAGTTGAACAGTCCGAAGTGCGCCTCGTCGTTGGCGAGGTCTTCGTTCGGCGCTGCGGTGTCCTTCGTGGTGTACAGGAAAATTGGACCAGCTCCAGAAAATGTCTGCCAATACTCGACGAGATCCTGGATGTATGCCATCTGTTGATCTTCCGAGACGCGATTTGTGGGCAGACCGTACTCGCTAATCCAGATCTTGAGTTGTTCCTGGCCGGGTGCGAGATAGGAATCCATCAGTTGCCGCAATTGCTCGACCTGATACAGAGGTGTTTGCGGATACCAGGGAACGGTGTTGCCTTCGGAAAACTTCAAGTCATATTTGTATGGATGGAAAGATAAGGCGTCGAAATATCCGTTCGCCCCCGCCGCATACATCGCTTGAACGAAGTCGACGGGATTCATCGTCAGATCGCCCCATGTTAGGCCGGCGCCGACGACGGCTCCGATTACGGTGATCGGCACCCCGATCTGGACGGATGCCTGCTTGAGCGCGACATAGGTGACCTGGAGCATGTTGGTGTATTGGACCGGATCGACCGGGTTCCAGAAGAAGAACGCGTTCGGCTCATTCCAGACTTCGTACGCCTGGATGGCGTCGCCGTAGCGAAGCGCCACCGACTTGGCAAAGGCCGCAAACTCGTTGACATCGGCCGGATGACCGTTGATCGGAGTCGATTCCGTCGCCCACCAGGGCGTCGAGTTGAGCACCCCCAGGATGCCCATGCCCTTCGCGCGGGCAGCGTTGACGATCATGTCGACCTGGCCCCACTGCGGATCGCCCCACGGCGAACCGAGGTCAGGGTCCGCCGGCTGTACGCCCGCCCAGGGGATCATGATCCGCACGTTGGTGACACCCAACGACTTCATGAGGTCGAGTTGGGCGTTTACCGCGTCGATATCGGTGCTGAAGTATAGGTTGGAATCCGAGATCCCTACCGTCGAGGACGAGTCGTCAATCGCGGCGGTCAGCTTGATCTGGTTCGTATCGAGCCGCTTTCGGTCGTCGATCACGAAATGGCTGCCGGTTGCGGCAATAACCGACGCGGCGGTCAAACCCACCAGGGCTCGGATCACAATACCGCGACCCCTCACTGGAATACGCTCGAACATTTTGATCACCTCAGTTTTCCGCCGAGCCATCGGGATGTGGCTTTGACTTTGCTGGAAATTAACCACGCGGAACTGCCACTGGCGATACCTACCGAACGGTAAGGGCCGAATGACAGCAAGCCGGAGACAAAAGGCATCGACCTACCGGAAAGTAAGATCCGAACGTCATTGTTTGGCCCGAATTACGCAATTCTGGCAAACATCTGACCGTTTCGAAAATCAGCGATCGGTCGGACTCCACGGGGTTGGCGCCCACCCCCCCGCGGTGGCCGCCAGCCGTAGCGCCCGACGGTCCAAGCACCAGAATCGGCCGGGTGAGAGCCGCCTCTCTCATCCGCAGCATCCGGGGACCATCGCCGCCTCTCGCACTCGGCGAGAGACGGGCCCTGCCGCCACGAGACCGGACAGCAAAGAACGGTGCACGGTTATACGTTCGACTGATCACCCCGCGTCGTCGGCAACCTGCACAACGTTGCCAGCACCCGGCAGCGGCGCGCCGGTCTCGGCGTCGGCACTCGTCGCGGCCGCCACGGCCTGGTGCACAGGGCCATCCATCACCGCGACTGCGCCGACCCGACCGACTCGTACTACGTTGCCGTCCACGTCACCGGTCAGATCTTTTGGCCGGAAGGACCGCGCGGTCCGCGGCCCTTCATTTCCACTCGCCTGCTACTCGGAGCCGCCGGCTCCTGACGATGCCGCGCCCGACTTCGCCCCGTCGTTGTCCCGCTGCGACGGCGTCGCCGCGGCTGGGGTCGACGTCGCACCGTGGCGCGGCTTGTCGCTGACGCCGGGCTTCGGGCCCGTTTGCGCGGTGGCCCCGTGACCTGTTTTCACCGTCGAGCTGCCCGGCTTGGGGCTGTCCGGCTCGGACGCACCTGGCTTGCTCGAGTCCGACGTGCCGGTGCCGGGCTTGGTCGATTCTGGCTTCGTCGTGTCGGGCTTGGTCGATTCTGGCTTCGTCGTGTCGGGCTTGGTCGCCTCGGACGTCGAGGTGTCCGGTTTCGTTTCGGGCGCCGAGGTCTCCGGCTTGGTCCCGGGACTGGCGGTCTCAGGCTTCGCGGCTTCGGGCTCGCTGGCCTCCGGCTTGGCGGGTTCGGTCTCCGTGCCGGTCTCCCCGGGTTCGGTCGTCGTCCCCGATTCCTCGGTGGCAGCAGGTGTTTCGGGCTCGGTCACGACGGGCTCCGTCACGGCGGGCTCGGTGACCACAGGTTCGGTCACAGCAGGCTCGGTCACCACAGGCTCAGTCACCACGGGCTCGGTGACGGCAGGTTCCGTGACAACGGCTTCCGCCGCAACCGGCTCCTCGGCGACGGTGCCGTCCGCGGCTTGCGTCTCGGCGCTCACCGCCTCGGTCGTGCCCTTGGTCTTGTCATCGACGGTCTTCTCGTCCGCTGCCGGCTCGCCGGAAGCCGCGGCGGCCGTCTCGTCCACCGCCGCGTCCTGCGCGACGTCCTCGGCGATCGCCGCGTCGATCGAGGTGCCCGCGCGCGCCGCGCTGAGCGCGCTCGTCGTCACGGCACTCTGCCCGCCCAGCAATCCACCGATGGCGCTGAACAACTGCTTGACGGCATTCACCACCGAGGTCACGACCGCGCTGACGAGGTTCGGGACGAATGCCAGCACATTACTGATGAGCTGACCGAGCATCTGTAGCAAGGACGACACCGGATTCGTCGGGGTTTCCGGCTGAAGGGACTTGATCAGGTCTTTGAGGATGAGCGCGATCGCCTTGGGCGACCCATCGGCGTTGTAGAGCCCGAAATGCGCTTGGTCGTTGTAAATGTCTTCACCAGGGTTGGCCGTGTCCTGGGTGGTGTAGAGGAACACCGGCCCGGCACCTGCAAAGGATTGCCAGTACTTGAGAAAATCGACGATGTAATCGCGCTGCTGTTCTTCAGACACCACATTGGTCGGCAGTCCGTACTCGCTTATCCACATCTTGAGTTGCTCTTGACCGGGCGCGAGATAGGAATCCATCAAAGCGCGTAGTTGCTGGGCCTGGTAGAGCGGTGTGTCGGTGTACCAAGGCACGGTGTCGCCCTCGGAGAATTTCAGGTCGTACTTGTAGGGGTGGAACGAAAGCGCGTCGAAATAGCCGTTGGCACCGGCGTTGTACATGGCCTGGACGAAGTCAACCGGATTCATCGACAAGTCGCCCCTGGTCAACCCCGCGCCGACGACGGCACCGATCACCGTGATATCCACTCCGAGCTCAGCGGACGCCTCTTTGAGCTTGGTATAGGTGACCTTCAACATGTTGGTGTAGTCGACCGGATCGACCGGGTTCCAGAAGAACGCCGCATTCGGCTCGTTCCAGACCTCGTAGGCGCCGATCTTCTCGCCGTAGCGCAGAGCCACCTGTTTGGCGAAGTCGGCGAATTCGTTGAAGTCGGCCGGCTGACCGTTGATGGGAGTCGATTCCGTCGCCCACCACGGCGTCGAGTTGAGCACACCGAGAATGCCCATGCCCTTGTCGTGGGCGGCGTTGACGATCAGATCGAGGGCACCCCAATTCGGGTCGCCCGCGGGTGAACCGAGCGCCGGATCCAGCGGCTGCACGCCGGCCCACGGCACCAGCAGCCGGACGTTCTCAACACCCAGGTCCTGCATCTGCTGGAGGCGAGCGTTCACCTCGGCAAGGATCGCCACCGGGTCGGCGTCCGGCGCTGCGAGGGCGTTGTTGATCGCGATATAGAAGTCCGAGCCCTCGGAAATCCCCACCGTCGACGGGGAGTCGTCGATCGCGGCGGTGTTCTCGATCTGGTACGCGACGACGGGTTGAACCCGAGGCATGACGAAATGGCTGCCCGTCGCCGCAACAATGGCGGCGGTGGTCAAACCAATTACGGAACGGACCCCAATACGGGCTCTTCATGATTGAGGGTGTAGAACGGTCAGCTGCTGTCGGCCTGTGATTGGGGTGTCTGGTTGGCTGGGTGTG